>JACCFC020000099.1 GCA_020830965.2 Neisseriaceae bacterium TC5R-5 | reverse complement strand
GGCACCGATGGTACCAGCACCGGTTCCACCCTCACGCTAAAGAACACGACCCTGACCAGCACCGCTGGCAGCGGTATTATTTCGGACGATGTGCTGAACCTGACCGACACCGGTAGCAAGATCAAGATTGAAAGCGGTAGCGGCGATGCCATCTCCTCCGCCAAAGGCGGTTCGACTATTACACTTACCAATAGTGAGATAAGTACCGATGCCGGCAATGCAATCAAACTAGGAGCCGGTACCGCCTCTACCATCACCTTAAGCGGCAACAAGATCACCAGTGCTAAAGGTAACGGTGTTACTTCCGCCGATGCCTTGAACCTGACCGACACCGGTAGCACCATCAATATTCAAAGTGGTAGCGGTAATGCTATCTCGGCAGCAAAAGATGGTTCCATCATCAAGCTGACCAATAGCACTCTCAGTACCGACACCGGCAGCGCCATCAACCTGCGGGGTACCGGTAAAACGTCTACCGTTACCCTGGCTAATACCACGATTACCACCAAAGGCGGTGACGGCATCACTTCCGCGGGTAGCCTGAATGTGACTGGCGATAACAAAACCAGCATCACCGTAGCCGGTGCCGGTGCCGGTATGACCGCTGCCACAGGTGGCTCAGATATTGATCTGGACGG
>JACCFC020000098.1 GCA_020830965.2 Neisseriaceae bacterium TC5R-5 | reverse complement strand
TTGGTTTGGCAGGCTGCTAGTCGGGGGATGACGGCCGCGATCTATCGCCCTGGCAATATCACTGGCCACAGTCAGCTGGGAACTTGTTTGCCGGATCACAACCGACTGCTACGCATGGTAAAAGGCTCGCTACAGATGCAGATGATGCCAAGCGGGGACTCCACGTCCTTCGATCTGTCTCCAGTCGACTATGTCGCGCAGGCTCTTGTTGGCCTGTCGCTACAGCCTAAGGGCGAACTTATCTACCATCTGCACAACCCGCTGCCGCTGAGCTGGACCGATTACTGTGACACGCTAAGCCGCCTGGGATACCGCTTTAACTGGGTGACGCCGGCACAGTGGCAGCGACAACTGCTACAGCTGGATGAGAGTAATGCACTCTTCGACGTCGTTTCGCTCTATCTGGTTGAAAGTAGCAATGAAAGTAATAAGGAAAGCGACGGTGATGATGGTCACACGGGAGTCGTCCACTGGCAGCGCACGGCTCAAGCGCTCTCCCGCATTGGTCTGAGCTATCCGGTCAAAGACAGCGCCTTGCTGGAAGCCCACTTTCGCTACCTGATCGACTGCGGCTTTTTACCTCCTATACACACCACTGCCGTCGAGGAACAGAATCGCTGATTGGGTTTGGCCGTATGG
>JACCFC020000097.1 GCA_020830965.2 Neisseriaceae bacterium TC5R-5 | reverse complement strand
CACGCCTTTTAGCTGGAGCGCCAGCTCTTTCGCTTGCAACTCATTCGCATCCTGCTCAAGTCGTTCCAACAAGCTGGCGGTGACAGCAGGGTCGAGGTTAGAGCGAGTAAGTTTAGCGGCGAAATTCATGGCCGTATTTTACCATGAACAGACCATCTAAACCCCTGTAATCACGGGCTTGTAGCGATATTTTACCTAAGTGTCTTATACCCGCCACAAGGCTGATGGGGGGGGCGCTTAGTCGTTGCCAATCGACTCCTGTCGTCAGCCATTGCCAGTCCGCCTGACTGAGCGAAAATACCGGTTCGGCCCTCTGGGGCCAGACAAAACGGCCTTTANCCCATTGGTGGGCACTTGGCCTAGGCTTTCCTGCAAAATCGCGGACAGGCCATCAATGCCACGACGAATATCAACCGGTTCAATGGCCAAAAACACCTGCTCGGGAGAAAGCGCATTGCTCATGGCAGCATGGCCAGCAGCGCTCCCAAGATGCTTGGGCTGATCTGAGCGGGTACGTCAACTCGCCATCCTCCGGGGCTATATAGCAAAATACCAGTCGTTGTCACCGCTTCATCAGGCGCCACACTCACCGCAGCCAAAGTTACTTTGGGGGCAAAGCCCTTCCTGGATTTCTGAGTAGCCAGCACCTGGCGATGCCAATACTCGAAAGTCTTCAAGGCCAGGTTCTCTTGT
>JACCFC020000096.1 GCA_020830965.2 Neisseriaceae bacterium TC5R-5 | reverse complement strand
CTACAATCGCCAGCGGCGCCACTCGCGCCTTGGCAATCTGGCGCCGGCCGTGTTTGCACAAAAATTTAGCAAACAGGCGGTCGGTATTTGAGCAAGGTGTGTCTACGGTTGTCAGGACAGGTCAAACTGATCCACCGGCAGGGCCCCTAGCATAGTCAGCAGGCTGTCGAATTAGCTACCCTAGAATGGGTAGATTGGTTCAACAATAAACGATTGCTCGGTCCGATCGGTGACATCCCGCCAGCAGAAGCCGAACTGGCATATTATAGGCAGTTTGAGGAAGTCGCCAAAGCGGCCTGACTCAAACAAATCGGTCTCCTATAAAACCGGGGGGATTCAGTAACAGCCAAAGCAGTCGTGATCAGAGCGCCAGTTCCCAGCTCAATGCCGGATGCAATCTGACGTTGAATGCCACCGGTGGCGATCTCACCGTACAAGGCAGCCAACTGAATGCCAGTCATAACGCCAGCCTCAGCGCCAGTGGCGACATCAATCTGCTGGCGAGCCAGAACCAGACCGAAAGCAGCGGTAGCAACCAAAGCAGCGGCTGGGCGACTGGGATTAACAGCGTATAACTCTAAAAGCGGGCCATACCCTACCATACGGCCAAACCCAATCAGCGATTCTGTTCCTCGACGGCAGTGGTGTGTATAGGAGGTAAAAAGCCGCAGTCGATCAGGTAGCGAAAGTGGGCTTCCAGCAAGGCGCTGTCTTTGACCGGAT
>JACCFC020000095.1 GCA_020830965.2 Neisseriaceae bacterium TC5R-5 | reverse complement strand
GGTAATGTCAGCGCCCAAAGCAATAGCATCGTGAATATAGTGGGTGACGTTGGCGGTAATTTCAGCGCTCAAAGCAATAGCATCGTGAATATCGGTGGCAGTGTCGGTGGTAATCTCGGCGTCGAAAGTAACAGCGTGATGAATGTAGGCGAGGTTGTTGGCGGCAACCTCAACGTACAAAGTGGTGCTCGTATCGCCTTGACTGGCACCGCCACCCCACTCCTGCTGGCTCAGACGGATATCAACCCATCTATTAGCAAGCTGGCCAGTATTCCCTCCAGTAGCCTCAACACTCTGCAAGTCGGCGGTACGGTCAACTTTGCCAGTGGCGGCATCTACCAAGTTAAAACCGACCCCGGCAACAGCGCCGACCACCTGTTTGCCAACGGTAGTGCCAGCCTGGAAGGGGGACAAGTCGCCGTCAAAGTGGGTATGGGCAACTACAACCGCTCCATCACCTACAATATTCTTACCGCTAATGGGGGAGTGAATGGTCGGTTTGATAACAACGCACAGCCCTATTCTCTGCTGGGTTTTAAGCTGACTTACGACCTCAATAACGTCTACCTCACCGTGCAGCGCAATGATACTAGCATAGAGGAGCTGATGAACAATTTAGGCGGCAGCCGCAATCAGCGCAGTGTGGGTCGTGCCATCGATAGCTTGGGTGGAGCCAATCGCCTTAATCAAGCGATCGTCGATTTGAATAACGATAATAATGATGCCGCTATCCGCGACGCCCTCAACCAAGTCTCCGGCGAACT
>JACCFC020000094.1 GCA_020830965.2 Neisseriaceae bacterium TC5R-5 | reverse complement strand
GAAAGGCATTTCACTGGGCCTGCTCGCTCGGAACGAGATTCTGCGGGCCACCAAGCGATTGGGGAGGACGATCTGGAAACGCTGGAGTGACTACCATCGCCGCAGCCTAGTGGAAACCAAGATGCGGGGACGTCTGCGCCACTTTGCCAAGCCCTCAATAGGTGAGCGTGAGCTTGCTATTTTGGCGGTTGACCAGGTCAGGCGTTTTGGTGGAGTGCTGGAACATCCTTTTGCCAGCTCGCTTTTTATTCATTGTGGTTTGCCGCTACCTAGTGAATTTCCGGATGAATTTGGCGGCTATTCTATTGAGATAGAGCAGTTTCATTTCGGCCATCGTGCCGAAAAGCTGACCTAGCTGTATATCGTCGGCTGCCCTCCTGATCGTCTGCCGCCTATCCCTCGGCGCGATGGCCGCCCAACCCATTGCATCAGACCGCGTAAAACTTACCCGCGTCTGCCTTCAGTCACCAAAGCAGAGCGCGAGCATACACCGCGTTTGCTGGCTGAATGGCTGTGCAACGTGGCGGCAAGATGTGAGGTGAAGTGATGACACGCTTATGTCTGAAGTGGCTAACCTTATTGGCCTTTACCAGCTTCCAGTTACTTTTACCTTCCATTGTCTACGCGAGTCCAGCCACAACAGCCTGACCTGTCCTGACAACCGTAGACACACCTTGCTCAAATACCGACCGCCTGTTTGCTAAATTTTTGTGCAAACACGGCCGGCGCCAGATTGCCAAGGCGCGAGTGGCGCCGCTGGCGATTGT
>JACCFC020000093.1 GCA_020830965.2 Neisseriaceae bacterium TC5R-5 | reverse complement strand
GCTAACTGTTGGCAGCTCAACAGTTTTATTAACATCAGCGGGCAAAAGAGTACATGTATTAGCGGTGATCAAACCGGTAAAGTTAACCGTACCATTGGCAGCAAAAGTCGAACCAGCAGCAACCAGACCCAAAGCACTCAAAACACCTACTACGATTTGTTTTTTCATTACAAATACCTTATTAACTAATTAAGAATGTCACTAATCATTAACCTATTTAATGATTTCCGACGGTAAAAACACTACAAGTACAAGATATTAATCTGCAAACAAGTACTGCAGAAATTCTTATGGTTATTATTTGACCTTGAAGGCCGATGGTATTTCCTTGTATATAATATAGAGATGATAGAAGGTGTTACATCGGCAATGGTCAAGAGTAGTTTTTCTTTTTTAGGTTTCTATTTGGCTAAAGCAATATGTAGAAGAATAAGCAATGGAATGAATTATCCATACATCCGTATTCTCTAGATATAGGAATAATCTTAAAAACAAAATTAATTTTAGTTTGTCGGTGCATGCACGCTATTCAATCAGAATCAGCCCAGTGTGCGTCTAATGAGGTCTTAGCTGCCCGGTAAGTATTCGTGAAAACTTGGTACCTCCATTTCCCAGTCAAGCTGTTGTGCCAGATAATATCCATTTCCCACTATAGTTATTATGTAAGCGTTCAACGGCGCCACCTGGAATGAGTTTTCCATAGGGTGCACACTCAATGACTTGATTGTCTTGAGGTTATAAAATGGCATCTAACTCTAAAAAGCTGGCATTCTGGACAGAGCATTCTCGCCAATGGC
>JACCFC020000092.1 GCA_020830965.2 Neisseriaceae bacterium TC5R-5 | reverse complement strand
GGCGTTGCAGGGGAAATATATATTGCTGGCGTACAGGTAGTACGTGGCTATTTGAATCGCCCGGAGCTGACAGCAGAACGCTTTATTGCCG
Organism: Neisseriaceae bacterium TC5R-5; assembly: GCA_020830965.2. GTDB lineage: Bacteria > Pseudomonadota > Gammaproteobacteria > Burkholderiales > Chromobacteriaceae > Chromobacterium. The sequence goes on along the minus strand of JACCFC020000092.1, from coordinate 821 downwards.
ACCCGTTCAGCGGGCAAGCGGGTGCGCGGATGTACAAGACGGGTGACCTAGGTTGTTGGCTGGCAGATGGCAATATTGAGTATCTGGGGAGGAATGACTTCCAGGTGAAGATCCGAGGTTTCCGGATAGAGCTGGGCGAGATCGAAGCGAAGCTGGCCCAGTGTGAGGGGGTACGCGAAGCGGTGGTACTGGCGCGTGAAGACGTGGTGGGGGATAAGCGCTTAGTGGCGTACCTAGTGCCTGATGAGGGCGTTACGCTAGACCCGGCAGCATTGCGCAGCCACTTAAGTGCAAGTCTGGCCGAGTATATGCTGCCGAGTGCTTTTGTGACGTTGGAGGTTTTGCCTCTGACGCCAAATGGCAAGTTGGATCGCAAGGCCTTACCGGCACCGGATGACAGTGCCTTGGTGACGCGCGAGTACGAGGCACCACAGGGCGAACTGGAAATCCAGCTAGCAGAGATCTGGCAGGACTTGCTGGGTATAGAGCGGGTAGGGCGCCACGACAATTTCTTTGAATTGGGTGGTCACTCTTTATTAACAGTGCAGTTGGGCTCCCGTATCCGTCAGGTTTTAGGACTTGAATTAGTCCTTGGCGACTTATTTGCCCAGCCTTGTCTAAAAGACTTGGCGGGAGTGTTGGCAACAGCAGAGCGATCCCGTGAATTGGCTATTGTTGTCGCTGATCGCCAACAAGCTTTACTACTCTCCTTTGCGCAACAGCGGCTCTGGTTTCTTGACCAGATGGACAGCGCCGCAGGCGCGGCCTACCACATCCCGGCGGCGTTAAAACTACAAGGTGAATTGAACCGTTCTGCACTA
>JACCFC020000091.1 GCA_020830965.2 Neisseriaceae bacterium TC5R-5 | reverse complement strand
GCGCGTGATGACGCGACGAAGGAGCGCACACGCGCTAAGCCGGTTCCCCCCACTAATAACATGGGGGGAAACCTAACACCGAAGGCGGAATCACTGGAAAGCGCCGGTTTTTCTGAAGTTCAGCAGGTCGAGTTGGTGCTAGATGATGGTGAGGTGAAAATCGTCACCGTTCGCGCTAGCGGGGTAAATGGGGATTTGGCCCACGTTGACCAGGTATCTTTTACCGTTCATGAAGATACCTGCCACGTGATCGCCGGGCATCGCATGGTGGCAGATGAAGATTATGTGATGGCGATGTCGGGCAAGCTAGAAAAAATCTTCGGTTTCGGTGTGTCCCATAAACGCCCCAAGGGCATGAATTACTACCAAGAATCTTGGGTGCTTGGCCAAGAGGATGTTTGCTACGGGAATCTGAGCTTCGGCGGGCAACGTAATTCAATGCTAGTTCAGCTCACTGCTACCGGTTGCTTAGCGGCCCATAGTGGATGGGAGCAACGGCTATATCAGTTTTTGCGAGTAGAAGCGGTCAATCCTCGCTTAACGCGGGTGGATGTGGCGTTTGATGATTTTGAAGGCCAATACAACGTGGATTTGATGAATGACGAACTGAAGGCCGGTTTGTTTAAAGGGACGCGTGGCGGTCGTCAGCCTTTCATTGAACGGCGCGGTGATTGGGACAATCCAGACGGTTCCGGGCGCACTCTATACCTAGGCAAGCGGGCCAATGGCAAGTATTGCCGGGGTTATGAGAAGGGTAAGGAGCAAGGCTGTCAAACCTCTCCATGGTTCCGGGTTGAGGTCGAGTTTAAGAATGTCGATAGGATTATCCCGTTCGAAATACTGCTAGAAGCTGGCGCGTATCTGGCCGGGGCCTATCCGGCATTTGAGAAGTTCAGAGGCCAAAAGGCACCAGAAAAAATCGACATTCTGATGAAAGAACAGGAACACGCGCTAGACCACTATTTACACCATGCTGCTTTACAAGTGGGGCGACTGGTCAACTACATGAAAGACGTCGCTAAGTGGTCGCTGGAGGACATTGT
>JACCFC020000090.1 GCA_020830965.2 Neisseriaceae bacterium TC5R-5 | reverse complement strand
GTCGTCAGCAATGTGCCGTTTGGCGGTGTGGCGGATAGAGGTGGCAATCAGTTACTCGATAACCGCTACCAGAAGGAACCCTTACAGAATTACTTCATCCTGCGTTCACTCGAAAAACTGCGCCCCGGTGGCCTGGCGGTGTTTATCACGCCACCGCGCTGTGTGTCGGGCAAAGGGGGTAAGGAGGAAGAGCTACGCATCCGGGCGAGCTATCTGGCGGAATTCCTGGGGGCATATCGTTTGCCCAATGCGGTATTTGGTACCGCCAGCGCCGATACCATGACAGATGTCATCGCTTTTCGTAAGTACAGTCGGGCCAACCTGGACAAGATTGCCGAACTACGGGAACAGGCACCTGCCACCTTGATTGCCGCCAATGTGCAGTGGCAACCGTTCATCCATGGCCGCTATTTTGATGATGAGGGTAAGCGATTCGTGTTAGGTGAATTCGTCCCTAAAAACCCCGACAAATTCCGGGATGTTGACCGGGTGATCACTCAGGCCAGTGTGGGCGAAATCGGCCAGATGCTTAAAAAATTCCCCGATTCTCGTGTTAATTGGGCCGCACTGGATGGCACGGAAACCACCCCCATTGTGTACCGGGATGGCGACACCATCACCCAGGCCGGTGAGACTTTGCAAATGCAGGATGGCCGCTGGGTGGCACTGGCACGTAGCGAGCAAAGCTTTGAAGCCAGTCGTTTACTCGGCCAGTTGGCCGACCCCTATCGCGCCTTCGAGAATCGCATCACCTGGAAGCAGGCCACCGAACTGATCGACTACCTGGTACAAACCTCCCAAGCCATCGAGATACCGGATTGGCTACGCGGGGTGGCAAACTCGCTCAAGCCGTTGGCTACGCCAGCGGAGCAGGCTAGCTTCTGGCAGGCGGGCATCGTGGGTATGGCGGCGTCGCAAGTGATCGAGGAGCGCTTAGGCGAGGAAACCGGCTTTGATTTCTTAGCGGCCTACTCGGCGCTGAGCGATGCGATGCAGCGGGTATCCAGTGTCGCTAAAAGACGCCCCGGCCTGCTGGGCGGTGCGCTGAAACAGGG
>JACCFC020000009.1 GCA_020830965.2 Neisseriaceae bacterium TC5R-5 | reverse complement strand
GATGTGCTTTATCGGCACCCGAGCAGCCAGCCCAAGCCGGTGATCAAAGGCGTACAAAGCGCGGTAGTCGTTACACCTGAAGGCGAAGAAATCTGGACCGATCAATGGGCGCGAGTTCGCATCAGACTGTTCTGGGACAGGTTAGCCAATAATGATGCTGGCGATAGTTTCTGGGTGCGGGTCAGTCAGAACTGGGCGGGAGATCAGTTTGGCAGCATCTCCCTACCGCGTGCGGGCGATGAGGTGCTAGTGACGTTTATTGACGGTGACCCGGACAAGCCGATCATTACCGGCAGATGTTATAACGGCCAACATCTGGCACCGTGGGAGTTGGCCAGCCAACAAGCGTTAACCGGCATTCGCAGCCGCGAGCTGGGCGGTAGCCGGCGGGGCAATCAACTGATTCTGGATGACAGTGCGCAGCAAATTCAGGCGATATTGTCTTCAGACCATCAAAATACCCTCTTGGGCTTGGGTGCTCTCACCCATATTCCCAATCATCAGGGCCGACGCGATCCGGCGGGTGAAGGTTTTACCTTATCCACCCTCGCGTGGGGCAGCTTACACGCTGACCAGGGCCTGCACCTGAGTAGCTGGAAGCATACCCCGCTTAGCGGCAGCCATACCGAGATGAGCCGACCGCTGGCGAGTTTGCAACAGGCGCAGCAGCAGATTCATAGCCATAGCCAGCTCGCCAGCCAGCAGGGGGCCGAAGCGCTGGCGGCGGAAGACCCTAATCAGCAACTGATCGACAGCCTCAGCGGGCCGGAACGGGCAGAGTTAACCAAGCCGGTACTCAGCCTAGCCAGCCCGGCGGGCATCATCAGCAGCACCGATGGCAGCACCCATATGGTCAGTGGTGAACACCATAGCGTGACCAGCACTGCCGACACCAACCTCAGCGTTGGCCGCTCGCTGGTGGCGACGGTAAAAAACACGATTAGCTTGTTTGTACAAACGCTGGGGATGAAACTAATTGCCATGGCCGACAATATCCATATTGAGGCGCAAAATGGCCACGTTGTGATACGCGCCAAAAAGAAAATTGTGCTCGATGCAAATGAGATCCAAATCACGGCGAAAACAAAAACCACCATCAACGGCGGGGGGAGCTTCGCCACCCTCAGCGCCAGCGAATACACCCACCACACCAGCGGCCCCTGGACAGTCCACGCCGCCAAGCATGAGCTGCTAGGGCCAAGCGCGATCAATCCACTGCTGCTATTAGCCACCACCCCGGCAGAAATGCCGTGCGTGCTACCTGCCACACCACAGCGAATCTTCGCCCCTACGCTGACGGCACCGCATCCTCAGGCCGGGATATCACCACAAAACAGCCTCACCAGTCCGCCCGCAGCAGCCAGTACGCTACCGACGCCACCGCTGCACGAATCGGCTGCTGAATGTGCCGCCGGGATACCTCAATATGGGCCGGAATTAGAGCAAAATGGCGTTCTCTGCGGCGATTACATCGAAATGGGTAACCCTGACGAAGGCTATACTACGACCCGACTAAACGGCTGATTACCGCCACCGTCAAGATCAAGGTGGTGCCTAAAACTGTCTGGCAACGTGCTACTAGCCCACAGATACGCCCGGATGGTAGCACTAGCCGCTATCTACTGGTAGGCGGCGTAGAAAAAGAGTTTCCATTTGAGCACAATGTTTCCACTGACGCATCTACCAGTTTTGAGATTGTGGATCGTCCGGCTAGTAGTGCCAACTTTGCCGCGATCAAACAGAAAGCCGAAGCGACGTTCAATCAGCATAACTACCAGTTTGCTCCCGCCGCCTGTCGTAGCGGCAGTGCCTGTCTGCTGAAGATTTCATTGCGCTTTGTGGTGGAGTTCGTGACAGACAATAGCGCCCAGCACACAATCAATCTGTTTCCTCAAGCCACTCGTGCAAACTCGCAAAACTGGGGGGAGGTAAACATAGATATATTTACAGGTAAGCCAATACGGCCAGAGCATGTCATTACCCATGAAATTGGTCATTTATTAGGCTACCCGGATGAGTATGCTTCTATGGGGGGCGCGATTGCTGGAGGGCATAGGGAATATGATGCCAATGGCCGCGAGAGAGTGCTTAATTATGTCGGTGCGCCGGCCGGCAACACGCCCTTCCCAGGGGTTGATTTTGGTGATCGCTCTGGCCCGCCTATTGTGCATGCACCGGGACCCTTGCCGTCAGACCTGCAACGTGTAGGGCTGGAGGACTGGGCGGCAGGCAGAGCACTGCAAGGGCAGTTATGCTGGCAGCTTAACTCTGCGACCACGCTGATGGGGGGCGGAGTGTATGAAACAGTAGCCGAAACGCCGGAATATTATGTGTATCTGATTCGAGACTGGTTTACCCGCAAAACAGGTAAGGAATGGAAAGTGGAACGGCGAAGCAGGCCGAGTGCTCAGGATGCCTCTTCGGTACAAGGCTAATACATCACAGCAAAGGGAAATGATGAACTTTAGACAATACGTACTTCTTTGGGCTCTTTTACTGATGACAGGAAGCAGCATGGCTTATAGCAAAATCAGAGTAATTAATTCGGGAGGTGCGGATGCACATCGTGCCACTTCCTTTACTGTCGAGAACGGGCAATATGAAATGGCGATTAATGGGATATCGGAAGAGTTCCCGCGTGTCGGCTTGTATCGCGGCAAGGTCAATGCGGAACAACAAGCGAAGCTGGAACAATTCGCACAAATAGCCTGTGATCCACAACGAAAGTGGCCTACTGACTTGGCGATTACCAGCCAGCTCGGTTCGTTTTATTTTACGGTGACGGATAATCAAGGCCGACTATGTGAGAGCCGACTAAACGGCCAGGGACTGAGGACACAGGATGAAGGAACGATGAAGATGGGCCATGACCTGACCGCCATCTACCGTGAGTTGTTGAAATCGTTCTACCTGCATCGCAGTACGACGGTGGTGGAGTTAAGCGGCGACTTTGATCTGGTGCAGCAGGAGGACGGGCGCGTCTGGGTGGCCGTAACGTTAAAGAATAGCGGGGAACAACCGGTTACGCTGCGACCCTCGCTGTGGAAAGGTAAATATGGTACTCCTGGCGTTATTGTGATTGCCGGAGAATTAGCTTCATTAAAAAAAGCGATGTTAGACTCTGATGCTATCGATTTCAAATTAGGCGGGAAGCAGTTACTAAAGCCGGTGGCAGGCGATGTAATTATTGAAGCTGGAAAATCAACCACACTAGAGTTTCTGGCATCCGAAGGCTTTCTTCCGGTTCATCAGGCACCATACAGAGTAAGTGCAGGTGTCATTATTGCTGTTGGTACATCGGTTGGTTTTGGCGGCACGGTAGGGTTTGGTATACCTGATCGCATTATCAACCTCCCTAACCGCCCGGCCACCTGTCGCTCAGGCGCACTCTGCACTAAAACCGGGCTATGGTCGCCATCGGTTAATCCGGCCAAACGCGCTCGGGTAGAACAGGGGCGTGCTATGCCGACCTATGGCCTGCGGCCACAAGAAGAAGCCAAAGTGGTCTGGACGTGGAACGCAGATGAGCCACCAGGACAGGGTTAACTTTTATGCTCAAACTACCCGCTAGGTACGTGCTGGCGGGTTTTTTAAAGTGAATTCAGCAGATGATTCCTGACAAACTTCATTATTTCAAACAGCTATTTCTTTTGGGGTTGGGTTTGCTAATTGCAGCAAGCAGCATGGCTTATAGCAAAATCAGAGTAATTAATTCGGGAGGGGGGGATGCCTATCGTGCCACCTCCTTTACCGTCGAGAATGGGCAGTTTCAAATAGCGATTAATGGCACCTCTGAAGAGTTCCCGCGCGTGGGTTTGTATCGTGGCCAGGTCAATGCGGAACAACAAGCGAAGCTGGAACAATTCGCACAAATAGCCTGTGATCCACAACGAAAGTGGCCTACTGACTTGGCGATTACCAGCCAGCTCGGTTCGTTTTATTTTACGGTGACGGATAATCAAGGCCGACTATGTGAGAGCCGACTAAACGGCCAGGGCATCACGGCTCAAGATGAAGGCACGATGAAGATGGGCTATGGCCTCGTTGCTCTCTACGATACCTTGCTGGCATCGTTTTACCAGCATCGTAGTACAACGGTGGTGGAGTTAAGTGGGGATTTTGATCTGGTGCAGCAGGAGGATGGGCGTTTTTGGATAGCAGTAACGTTTAAAAATACTGGTGCAGAACCTATCACATTTAGGAATCCAACAAAATGGCCTGGACGGTATCGTGAACCGGGAGTTGTTATTATTGGTGGTACGCTTGCTAGCCTAAAACAAGGCAAAACGATAGAAGATGGCATGGATTTATGGCTAGGAGGACGCCACCTACTAAAAGCACCGGAGGGAAGTGTGACTGTTCCTGCGGGTAAATCGGTTACTTTGGAGTTCCTCGCTTCTGCAATTGCTGCGCCAGTTCACCAAGCCGAGTATCGCCTGTTTGTGGCTGGTATTCTACCTATCGGCACTTCGGTAGGATTTGGTGGCACGATCAACTTCAGCTTTCCTACAAAAAACATTCTATTACCCAACCGCCCGGCCACCTGCCGCTCAGGCGCACTCTGCACTAAAACCGGGCTATGGTCGCCATCGGTTAACCCGGCCAAACGTGCCAGGGTAGTAGAGGGACGCCCTATACCGACCTATGGCCTGCGGCCACAAGAAGAGGCCAAAGTGCTCTGGACTTGGCATGCCGATGTGCCAGCAGGACAGGGTTAACCGTTATGCCCAAGCTACCCGCCAAACAGGTGCTGGCGGGTTGTTTCTGCTGCATGGCCAGGGCTATCAAAACAATGGGTTTTTTGAGATACCTGCTATCCATGATAAAAGCGGCCGCGATTCGCGGCCGCTATGGTGTAGAGCAAGTTGTTTAACGCTTAACGGTGAATATCGTGAGTGACAAAAGGGTTCTCCGGCTCCGGCATGGCCAGCCAATGAGGCTGCTGCAAGCTGTGGTGAATGTCTTGATAGCCCTTATCCCAACGAGCGCGCATCGTCTGTGGGCCAAACTGATAGTCTTTGTGATGATCCCCATCATAGGTTTTATCCTGATAAATCAGGTGGATGATATTCAGAAGACGACCACAAGCTATCTGCTGAGCCCGATGATAGCTGGCATGCTGCTGCTGTTCTGCCGGAACTAACTGCATCAGTTGCTGCAATAGGGCCCGGTAGCGCTGCTCAGCTTGCATGGCATCGGTGATCATTCTGGTACGACTGGAGTACTGAATGTCTTTTTGACGCGTTACCACGTCGGCTAGGTTGGTGGGGAGCGTTCCTTGTGCGCTCCATAGGTCTACCTGAAAGACCAGGCTGTGTTTTCTGGGTTCGCTCGCCAAAATCTGCTTTAACGGCGTGTTGGAGACGACGCCGCCATCCCAGTAAAATTCACCGTCAATTTCCACCGCAGGGAAGCCTGGCGGCAGTGAGCCGGAGGCCATAAAGTGCTCGGCACGCAGCTTTTGATGGGTGTTGTCGAAATAAATGAAGTTACCCGTTCGAACATTGACAGCACCAACAGAGACGCGCATTTCCCTGCTGTCATTGATGCGATCAAAGTCCGCAAAAGCCTCCAGCGTTCTTTTTAACGGAGCGGTGTCGTAATAGCTGGTATTGCCGGGTGAGGGCGCGCCATAAGCGTGCCAGGGCGAGCGCGGCGTGAAGAAGCCATTCTGGCCCTCGGTCATCGCCCGCCAAGCTTGCCATTCGGAAGCCATATTAATCAGGCTGCCTGGCCAATGGCTATCATCCAAGCTACTGAACGGGCTGGCAGGTAGGAAGGGCGGCTGGCAGATGGTTTCCCAAAAGGCTCGCAGTTGCTCTACCCGGCGTTCGGGTGGATTGCCGGCAATGATGGCAGCGTTCAGCGCGCCGATGGAAATACCTGCCACCCAGTTGGGGTGCAGGTCTGCCTCGGCCAGGCCCTGATAGACGCCTGGCTGATAAGAGCCTAGTGCCCCGCCGCCTTGTAAGACCAAAGCGAGCACCTGATAGCGGTGCCCTTCGGGTAGCGAGCGACTTTGATAAATGCCGCTCGTGTGCGGGCATGCCGGGTTTAGTTTTGCTGTCATAAGGCGCTCACTGCATGTACCAGCCGTGGCTGACAACAATGGATTGACCGGTTAAGGCATTGCTAGGGAAGGCGGCCAAGAACAGGGCGGTTTGTGCGACATCCTCTACCGTGGTGAAGGTGCCATCTACGGTATTGCCCAGCATCACACTCTTAATGACCTGCTCTTCGCTAATGCCCAGTTCTTTGGCTTGTTCCGGTATTTGTTTTTCTACCAGTGGGGTGCGTACAAAGCCTGGGCAGATAACGTGGGTGCGTACATTGTGTTCGCCCCCTTCTTTGGCGAGTACCCGGCATAGTCCCAGCAGTGCGTGTTTGGCGGCGACATACGCGGATTTGAGCTTGGAGGCTTCGTGGGAGTGTACCGAGCCCATATAAATGACGGTGCCGCCACGGTTATCTTGATACATATAAGGCAGGGCAGCCTTGGTGGTGAGAAAGGCGCCATCGACGTGTATGGCTTGCATTTTTTTCCAGTCAGAAAACTTGTAATCGACAAGTGGGCTGACAATCTGAATGCCAGCATTGGAAATCAGGATGTCCAATTGACCAAAAGCCTCTACCACTGCTTTAGTACCGGCATTGACCGCTTCTTCATTGGTGACGTCCATGGCCACTCCAATGGCTTTGCCGCCATTAGCCTTGATTTCGTCTGCGCTTGCTTGCGCTGCAGCAAGGTTGATATCGGCAATGGCCACAGCGGCACCTGCCTTGGCATAGGTTTCGGCAATCGCTTTACCAATTCCGCTAGCTGCACCGGTAATAAGGGCGACTTTTCCATTTAATTGCATTGTGTTTCCTCCGTGGTAAACCGTTCTATTTGAGGTAATCGAAAACAACTTCACCTAAACCTAAGGTTAAATCCGCCACGATATGTCGTGCGCTCAGCACTTCTAATACCGGCAGTTCGGCAACGGGTGCCAAGGCATGGGGGAATAGTGCTAAGGCAGCAGGGCCGCTCCAGGCGCCATGAACTTTGACATCCTGCAAGTAATAGCGAACCAGCTCGCAGATGCGCGCACTACCATCGACGTGGGGAATAATTTTCAACAGAAAGTTGGGGGTATCGCTTAGAGAACGCTGTGCATCGGCGCTATCCAGCGTTTTGTGTTTATACCCCATGCTGGCGGTAGCAATGCGGATGGGGCCATAGTCCAGTTCGCCGACCAGCGTGTCGGTATAGACTTGCAGCTTTGGATAAGCCAGTTTCTTCGGGAAGCCCCACAGCTCGCGCCCTCCGGCAATCGGTGGGTGGTCATTCAGATACATTGCGTGGGTATAAGCACCGGCTACGCCATTGAGGGTGACCGGAATCACTTGCCCGCTTTCGGTGTAATCACCAAACCCGGTTGAGTCGGGCATACGAATAAATTCAAAATTGACAATTGGCGCGCTGATTTCCAGCGGCTCAGGAACAATCGCACGCAGTTTGTCGGGGTCGGTGCGATAGCTGATGATAAAAAATTCGCGATTAACAAAACGATAAGGCCCACAAGGAAAGGCAGGATTGGTGAAGGGCATGGCAAAAGCCTGCTCGCGGATGGTAGCGATTTTCATATGCACCTCTGGCAGTTGTCGTGATTTTTTTCATGATATATCGATATCCTACTATGACGGCTGCAGATTTGGTTTTTGTATTTTGTTAAGCTTGGTATTGATCGCGCTGCTTGGGTCGAGTGACTTGCGGCAGGGCGAAATCCTAGGTATAGTTCGCCTCCTGCCAAGTTCTTGGCAGGTCTGTTGTGGGGGTATAGCTCAGTTGGGAGAGCGCTTGCATGGCATGCAAGAGGTCAGCGGTTCGATCCCGCTTACCTCCACCATATTTAAAAAACGTCCCTATCGTCTAGAGGCCTAGGACACTGCCCTTTCACGGCGGCAACCGGGGTTCGAATCCCCGTGGGGACGCCAGCACAACACTATGGCATCCCGCATCGGCACATACATAGCGTGCCCGTCCTTGCTACTTTCCAGCCATCTGGCAGCCGCCTGAGCCCGTCATTGTTCCACTGCTGATAGTGGCTAAAAACCGCCTCGTAAAATGCCAATCAACGGCAAGCATTGCTCAAAATTAACACTATGTGATAAAAGCGTGCTCACCATTTAGATCATTCATAGGTCGTTGCTATGTCCAGTACTCCTCACCTCTGCTTAGCACCATTAACAAAACTCCCTGATTCCGCGTTGCACCTCCTTGACGTACCGCTTGTGCTGTCTGCATCTGCGCGCCTTGGCTAGCGCTGCTGTAACTATTGCTTGGCTTATTGCTGATTGTGCTGTGTATTCAGTGACGAGTAATTGACACAACAAAACCCTATAATCGTTCCCTCAATGATTAAAAAGTAGGAAATTACTATGTCTACGCTATCAAAATCGTTACAAAAAGGCTTTACCCTGATTGAAATCATGGTGGTCATTGTCATTCTGGCCGTACTGGCCACTCTGATCGTCCCTAAGATCATGAGCCGTCCGGATGAGGCGCGAGTGGTCGCGGCCAAGCAGGATATTAATTCCGTTGCTCAGGCGCTGAAGTTATACCGCCTGGACAATAGCCGTTATCCGACGACTGAGCAGGGTTTGAAAGCACTAATCGAGAAACCGACCGCCACACCGGAGCCGAAGAACTGGAAGCCCGGTGGTTATCTGGAGCGTTTGCCGAACGATCCTTGGGGTAATCCTTATCAATATGCCAATCCCGGCACGCACGGTGAGATGGATATCTGGAGCCTAGGGGCAGATGGAGAACCCGGCGGTGAAGGGGTAAATGCGGATATCGGCAACTGGAATAACCAATAAGCGCTGCTGCCATGTTCCGTTTTCGTTCCGCCGTGCGAGGTTTCACCCTGATTGAGGTGATGGTGGTGATGCTGATTATCGGTGTGCTGGCGACGACGGTCACCTTAAGCCTGCGCCCGGATACCCATCGCCTGCTCAATGATGAGGCTTATCGTTTAGCACGTGTGCTGGAACAGGCGGTAGATGCCGCGGAGATGGGCGATCCACTAGCTTTGCAATGGGGAGCGCAGGGTTATGCGTTGCGGCGACGTTTGCCAAGTGGCGATTGGGAGCCGCTTGCTGATGAGTTGCTGGCAGATCGCCGTTGGCCCGAGGGGATTCAGAGTGGTGCTTTACTGCTGGGGGGCGAGCCAACAAATATGAATACGCCAGTGTTGCTTTGGCAGGATGGGCGCGCCAGTGTATTGAGTTTGACGCTGCAAACCGAGCAGCGTCGCGTCACGGTGACCTTGTCGCCGCTGGGACGAGCCGAGGTAAATGAATGATGGCGCGTGAGCAAGGTTTTACGCTAGTCGAGGTGCTGGTTGCGCTGGCGATTATTGCTGTGGCGCTGGGGGCCTTATTGCGTGCAACGGGTCTGGCTGCGGATAACAGTAGCGCAATGAAGCGGCGTATGCAGGCCGGCTGGGAGGCGCAGAACATCATTGCGATGATGCAGGCGCGTCAGGAGTGGCCGGAATTGGGTGCCACCACCGGCGAGAGCAAGGATGAGGGCGAGGTGTGGAAGTGGCAGCGGGTAACCAGTCAAACGCCGAACGCTAACTTCCGCAAGGTGGTGATTAAGGTATTGGCGGCTGAGCAGCCCGGCTATGTGCTGGCGGAGATGACGGCTTATTTGCGTAACAATGCCGGCGGTGCGCAGTGAGAGCGGTGCGTGGCTTTACCCTGATTGAGCTATTAGTGGCGATGACCTTGCTGGCCATTTTGTCAGTGCTGGGCTATCGCGCATTTGGCGCGTTATTGCTGGCGCGTGAGCGCCTGATGCAAACCAGCCAGCAGTGGGTGGATGTGGCTCGCGCATTTCGCCGACTAGAGGGAGATTTAAGTGCGCAAACGCCACAGCCTAATTCGGGGGAAATTGCTGGTGGCTGGGGTTTGGGAGCGAGTGGTTTGAGTTTGCAAAACATGGCCCAGGGGCAGCTGTTGATTCTGCGTAATGTGTCGGCTAGCTATGCCAGCGGTGAGGAAGAAATCCGTTATCAGCAATCAGCGCAAGGTTTGACATGGTCGGCGGCTGAGGTGGGCGCCACGGCCAAGCCGGTGGCTTATCCCTTGTTGTCGAATGTGGTGCGGGTGCAATGGCGGGTGTGGTTGGGTGGCGAACGCTGGTCGGAAACCTGGCCTCCGGCTCAAGCAGATGGTGCCGGCCAACGCGCTAGGGCGCTGGAAATGCGAGTGCATTTGCCAGGCAATGAGCTGGCGCGCCGGGTATGGGTATTGCCATGAAGAAACAGGCAGGGATGGCAGTGATCATGGCTTTGCTGATTGTGGCGCTGGCGACCACAGCAGCGGCCTTAGTATTGTGGCAGCAGGGTTTGTGGTGGCATCAACTGGATAATGATCATAATCGTGCCCAGTTGCGCTTGGTAGCCGATGGTGGTCTGGGCTGGGCGATGGAAATTTTGCGTTTTAATAATGGCCCGGCCGGTAATGGCGTGGTGGCGTTGTCACAGTTGTGGGCGCAGCCCTTGCCGGCAATTGAGGCCGAAGGGGTAACGGTGAGTGGGCGCTTGAGTGATCTGCAGGGGCGTTTCAATGTGAATTCACTGGTGCAGAACGGGCAGATCAATACTCGCCAACTGGTGTTTTACAAGAGTCTGCTGGCAACGCTGGGTTTGCCTAACCGTTTGTCTGATCCCTTATTGAAATACCTGGGTGCGCGTGAGGATGAAGATAAGCAGCAGACTCAGCCAGCAGCGTCGCCGGGTAAAGTGCTGGTGCGGGTGGAGATGCTGCGCTGGGTGCCAGATTATACGCCGGAGGTATTGGCCAAATTATTGCCGCATGTGACGGCACTACCAGCAGGAGTGACGCAGATCAATGCCAATACAGCAACGCAAGCTATTTTGAAAACACTGTTGCCGGGAGTGGGTGATGGTAATTTGCTGGTGCTGATGCAGCAGCGCAAGACCAATTATTACAAGGATGTGGCTGATTTCAAGATGCGGGCACCGGCACCAGGCATCGTGGCCGATATCGACCTTGCTACCACATCCAATTACTTTTTATTGACGAGTTCGGCAAGTTTGGCGCGTGTGCGGCTGGAAATGCGCGCGCTGATTTATAGCCAGATGAACGTGGTGAAAATGTTATGGCGACAAGACGGCGACATCGACCCGCTGCTGGCAGCGGCTTTTGCAGGAGGGGGCAATGACAATACTACGACTGTATCTACGACCGGGCTGGCCCGATAGTGAGCCGGGCTTGCCTTGGGCTTTGTTGGGCGCACGAGGTGAGTTGAGTGCGCAAGGGGATAGTGCACCCTCCAGCTGGCCGAAGGCAGATCATTGCGAGTTGATTCTACCTGCTGGGCGAACACTGTTTACACAGCTGACCTTACCCGCTGCGGTCAAGCAAGCCAGTGAGGCGGTAATCGGTTTTGCGCTGGAGGAGGGTTTGCTGAATGAGCCCGCCCAGAATGTCTACGTCTTGGGCGAGATATTGGCAGATGGCAGTCGGGCAGTGGCGTTAACCGAGGCGTTTGGGCTCAAGCGTGCCGTCGCTATGCTGAAGAGTTTGGGGCGTTTATGTGATCGTATTACCCCGGAAGAGTGCCTGTTGCCGCTGCCGCCCAAGCAGGGCTGGAGTGTGGCACGGCAGGCGCAGGCTTGGCTATTGCGTTTGTCGGCGGCCCGGGCCGTGTACTTGCCTGCGGCGGGGGAAGGAACTGAGCAGGCCTTGCTGGCGCGCTTAGCGCAGGAAGGGGCGCCCAGTACCTTAATTGTTTGCGGGGCGGACGTGGCGGCGCAGTTTAGTCATTGTTTGCCGAGTTGGCAGGGCGAGGTGCAGCAGCAGGCTGCTCATGACTGGCGGCAGGCCCGTTCTAGTGGTCACATTAATTTTGCCAATGGCGATCTGGCAGCCAATCGGCGCTGGCGTGCCTGGGCACCCACGGTACGTAAAACCGGCGTGATTGTGTTGACTGTGTTATTGGCACAATTGTTGTTGACCCTAGGGCAGGCGGGCTGGTTTGCCTGGCAGAAGCATAGCTTGAGCGCAGACATCCGCGAGTTGGCCAAGCCCTGGATAGGCGCGCAGGCGGTGCCGGGCTCTAGTGCTTTGGCGATGACTCGCGCGGTGGATAAGCTGCGACTGAGGCATGGCTTACCTGCTCGCGATAATGTGTTGACCTTGATGGGGGCGTTGGCGGCAGTCAGTGGACGGGATTTGCAGGTACAGAGCCTGCAGTATGAGGGCGGTCGCCTGCAACTGAAGGTGGGTGAACTGCCTGCCGAGCTCGTGCAGCGTTGGCGCAGTCAGTTGGCTAATCGACAGATTCGGCTGGAGGTGGCTACCTCTCAGCCGGGGGTAAAAACCTTGACCTTGGTGCAGGAGCCCTAAGCATGCAACAGTATCGACAACGATGGATGACCTATTGGGCACAGCGCAGCACTCGTGAGCGTGTGCTGTTATGGCTGATGGCGCTGGTATTGGGAGTGGGGGTACTGTATGGCGGAATATGGGAGCCGGCTACAAGCTCGCTGGAGCGTAATCGCCTGGCGGTGAGCAAGCTGCAGGCCGAGCGGCGCTATATCCAGAGCCTGGCGCAGGAGGCAGAGAAGCTGAAACGACAACCCGTGCAGACAGCTCTGCCTGCGAAGGAACTGATTACTGTGATTCAGCAATTGGCGCAAAACCAGGGCTTGCCACAGACCGGCTGGCAGTTGACGCCGGAGGGTAGCTCAGGGGTGCAGCTACAGGGGGTGGTGAATTTTAATGCCTGGAGCAAACTGACAGGGCTGTTGGCGGAGCGGCATCAGATACAGGTGCTCAGCTTACAGGCAGAAGCACAGCCGCAGCCGGGTCAGGTGAATATCAAGGCAGTATTGGTACACGCGGGGGCCATTTGATGGGACGCAAGATTGCGCTGGGACTATTGTGCAGTTTGTTGTTTATGGGGGGGCTGGTGCTGGCTTTGCCGGCCAATCTACTCTCGTTGCCTTTGCGTCAGGCGACAGCTGAGCGTTGGCAGTTTAGTGGGTCGCAAGGAACAGTATGGTCTGGCAACACTCAACTGGTGTATGTGGGTGAGCAAGGGCAGGTGTTGACAATGAGCCGTATAGGCTGGCAGTTTCAGCCCAAGGCAGTGTTGGCAGGGCGTTTGCGTTGGCAGCTAGAGAGCGATGGGCAGAAGGGTTTGCTGGAATTAGGTTGGAATCAGCTACAGCTTTCCGGCTTGTCACTGACCTTGCCGGTGGCAGCGTTGGCTAACTTGTCCAAAACCTGGCAGGCGGCACGCTTGGGGGGTGATTTGCATCTGAACGTTGCGCAGTTCAGTCGTCGGCAAGGTCAGCTGAGTGGTGGGATGCAGCTTAGCTGGTTGGGGGCCAGTTCGCCGATGACGACACAGCAGCCGTTTGGCAGCTATCAATTGCATATCAATGGTAGCGGGCCGGGTTTGAATTTTCAGCTAGCTACTTTGGACGGGCCTTTGCAATTAACTGGGCAGGGACAGTGGCAGCCGGGGGCAGAATTGAAGCTGGCTGGGACTGCCAGCAGCACACCGGAGCAGTACGACGCTTTGAAACCCTTGCTCTTGATGCTGGGGCAGCCATCCGGGCCCAATAGTGTGAACTGGCAGGTGCGCCCAGGAGTGTAAGGCCGCATAGTCGTGCCGTGTGTTACGCAGTTAAATAAGTTTGATTCCTTCCAACTCACTTAGGAAATGATGATGTTAAAAATAAAATCGGTACTAGCGGGCCTATTGCTTAGTCTGTTTGCCAGCTTGGCCATCGCTGCGAGCAATCCACTTAGTGTTCATGTATTGAATCTGCAGGATGGTTTACCTTCAGCGGGTGTGGAAGTGCGGCTTGAAAAACAGGATGACATGCAATGGACTTTGTTGAACAAAGGTGTGACTAATGAGCAGGGACGTATATCTGCACTTTACCCTGAGGGAAAACCTTTGGAAAAAGGGATATACCGGGTGACTTTTCAAACCGGCAAATGGTTTAAAGAGCATCAGTCAACGACGTTTTTTCCTGAGATCCCGGTTGTGTTCGAGGTAGACGGTAAGTTGCCGCACTATCACATTCCTCTGCTGATTAGCCCTTATGGTTTCTCCAGCTATCGCGGGAATTAAACTCAGATTGCACTGCTTTACTGAGTAGTGGCTGGCGGCGCGCTTATTTTTTGTGCTGATGCTCAATAATTGTGCGCTTATGGCTAAATATTTTTGCGTGCAGCACCAGAAAACGCTACTATGCCAAGGTTTATCCAAACGGGACTGACGCCGAGCGCTAGTCCCGTTATTCACATCAGAATCAATCCCCAATATTCGCTAGCAATCACCAAACCGGCCCTGCCGGTTTTTGTGTAGGCGCACATAGGTAAACGTAATTAGGAGCCAGCCAGTGTCAATCGTACCCGCCATTCTTGTCTTGGCCGACGGCACCCTGTTTAAAGGACAATCCATTGGTGCTGTTGGGCAATCAGTGGGTGAGGTGGTATTCAATACTGCCATTACCGGCTATCAAGAAATTCTGACGGACCCTTCTTATAGCAGACAGATCGTCACCCTCACTTATCCCCATATCGGCAATGTCGGCGCAAATTCGGAAGATACCGAATCCAGCGCCGTTTTTGCATCTGGGCTGATTATTCGTGATTTACCTCTATTACATAGCAATTTCCGTGCAGAGTGCTCTTTGGCCGAGTACTTGGTCAAGCATCAGGTTGTTGCTATTGCCGATATCGATACCCGCCGACTGACTCGTATATTGCGAGAAAAAGGGGCGCAGGCCGGTTGTATTATGGCAGGTGAAATTGATGAGGCGCGCGCGCTTGAACTGGCCCGCCATTTTGGCTCCATGGCGGGTATGGATCTGGCCAGAGTGGTCACGTGTCGGGAGTCTTATGCCTGGAGTGAGGGGGAGTGGCAGCTGGGGCAGGGTTATCAGTCACAGGCTCGCCATCGTTTTCATGTGGTGGCATATGATTTCGGCGTAAAGCGCAATATTTTGCGCATGCTGGCCCAGCGTGGCTGCCGCCTGACGGTAGTCCCCGCCAATACTTCTGCCGAAGAGGTGCTGGCATTGCAACCCGATGGTGTGTTTTTGTCGAATGGTCCGGGAGATCCAGAGCCGTGTGATTACGCCATTCGTGCTATCCGCGATATCTTAGCTACGCGTTTGCCGGTGTTTGGTATTTGCCTAGGGCATCAATTGCTGGGCCTGGCTTGCGGCGCGAAAACTTCCAAGATGAAGTTCGGTCACCATGGTGCCAATCATCCGGTACAGGACTTGCGCAGTGGCAAGGTGATGATCACCAGCCAGAATCATGGCTTCCAGTTGGATGAAGCTAGTCTGCCCGATAATGTGCGCGTGACGCATCGCTCCTTGTTCGACGGGACGGTACAAGGGGTGGAGTTGACTGATAGACCGGCTTTTTCGTTTCAAGGGCATCCGGAAGCGAGCCCAGGGCCGCAGGATGTGGCGGCGTTGTTTGATCGTTTCGTTGCCGCCATGGCTGCCGCAGGCTAGCCGCTTGAGTGTTTTTTGTGGCAATACTCAATTACTAAAAATTCGACTAGAGCGAACATCATGCCAAAGCGTACTGATATTAAAAGCATACTGATTATTGGCGCCGGGCCGATCGTGATTGGTCAGGCTTGCGAGTTTGATTATTCCGGCGCACAAGCCTGCAAGGCTTTGCGGGAAGAGGGTTATAAAGTCATTCTGGTGAATTCCAACCCGGCCACGATTATGACTGACCCGGAGATGGCCGATGTGACTTATATCGAGCCGATTACGTGGCGTGTAGTAGAAAAAATCATCGCTAAAGAGCGCCCCGACGCCATTCTGCCGACCATGGGTGGGCAAACAGCATTGAATTGTGCGCTGGATTTGGCCAGAGAAGGTGTGCTGGAAAAATACAAAGTAGAACTGATTGGTGCCAGCGAGGATGCGATTGATAAGGCAGAAGATCGTGGGCGTTTCAAAGAGGCGATGGCGAAGATTGGCCTGTCCTGCCCATTGTCTTTTGTATGTCATACGCTGGAAGCGGCACTGGAGGCCCAGGTTAAAGTGGGTTTTCCCACGTTGATACGTCCGTCTTTCACCATGGGGGGTTCGGGTGGCGGTATTGCGTATAACCGAGAAGAGTTTCTGGCTATTTGTGAGCGCGGTTTTGAAGCATCACCAACCCATGAGTTGCTGATTGAGCAGTCTGTACTCGGTTGGAAAGAGTACGAAATGGAGGTAGTGCGTGATAAAAACGATAACTGCATCATCATCTGTTCGATTGAAAATTTTGACCCCATGGGGGTGCATACTGGCGATTCCATTACGGTAGCGCCAGCGCAAACGCTGACGGATAAGGAATATCAGATTATGCGCAATGCCAGTTTGGCGGTGTTGCGTGAAATCGGCGTGGATACCGGTGGCTCCAATGTGCAGTTTGCGACCAATCCTGCCACCGGCGAGATGATCGTGATCGAGATGAATCCACGGGTGTCGCGCTCTTCCGCATTGGCATCTAAGGCAACGGGCTTTCCGATTGCCAAAATTGCCGCCAAGTTAGCCGTTGGTTTTACGCTAGATGAGCTGAAAAATGACATTACCGGCGGTGCAACCCCCGCTTCTTTCGAGCCGACAATAGATTATGTTGTCACCAAAATTCCGCGCTTTGCTTTCGAAAAATTCCCACAGGCAGATGATAGGCTGACGACGCAGATGAAGTCGGTGGGTGAGGTGATGGCTATGGGACGTACCGTGCAGGAGTCTTTGCAAAAAGCTCTGCGTGGCCTAGAAACGGGTTTGTCCGGCTTTGATTCAGTCAGTAGCGATGAAGCGGTCATTCGGCACGAATTGAGCACGCCAGGGCCAGAGCGTATTTTGTATGTGGCAGATGCGTTCCGGCTTGGTTTGAGCCGTGATGAAATCCATGGCTTGAGTAAGATCGACCCCTGGTTCTTGGCGCAGATTGAAGATTTGATCGCAGAGGAGTGCGCGTTAGCGGATCGCAAACTTGAGCAATTGGACTATGCGGAGTTGCGTCGTTTAAAGCGCAAGGGCTTCTCTGATCGGCGCCTAGGTGAGCTATTACGCACCGATCAGGCTGCGGTGCGTACCAAGCGTTGGAGTTTGCAATTACACCCGGTGTATAAGCGGGTGGATACCTGTGCGGCGGAGTTCGCAACGAATACGGCTTATATGTATTCGACTTACGAAGAAGAGTGTGAGTCGCAACCATCTGACCGTCAAAAAATCATGGTACTGGGTGGTGGGCCTAATCGTATCGGCCAAGGTATTGAATTTGACTACTGTTGTGTGCATGCTGCTTTAGCCCTACGTGAGTCGGGTTTTGAAACCATCATGGTCAATTGCAATCCGGAGACGGTGTCGACTGATTACGACACTTCTGATCGTTTGTACTTTGAGCCGTTGACCTTGGAAGATGTGCTGGAAATTTGTCGTATTGAAAAGCCGTTTGGGGTAATTGTGCAGTATGGTGGCCAAACGCCGTTGAAACTGGCGCGAGCATTAGAGGCAAATGGGGTGCCGATTATTGGTACCAGCCCAGATATGATTGATGCGGCGGAGGATCGCGAACGTTTCCAGGCTCTGCTAAATGAGTTGGGCTTGAAGCAGCCACCTAATCGCACCGCCCGGGCACCTGCCGAGGCGATGTTGCTGGCAGAGGAGATTGGCTATCCGCTGGTGGTGCGGCCTAGTTATGTGTTGGGTGGTCGAGCGATGGAAATCGTGCATGAGCCGGCTGATTTGGAGCGCTATATGCGCGAAGCGGTGAAGGTGTCGAATGATAGCCCGGTATTGCTGGATCATTTTTTGAATGATGCGATTGAAGTGGATGTTGATTGCGTCTCTGACGGTAGTACGGTGGTGATTGGCGGTATCATGCAGCACGTAGAGCAAGCTGGCGTGCATTCTGGTGATTCTGCCTGTTCGTTGCCGCCGTATAGTCTGTCATCGTCTTTGCAAGATGAAATCCGTCGACAGACCGAGGCTATGGCGCGGGCACTGAATGTGGTGGGTTTGATGAATGTGCAGTTTGCGATTCAAGGCGATACCATTTATGTGTTGGAGGTCAATCCACGCGCCAGTCGTACTGTGCCTTTTGTTTCTAAAGTAAGCAGTGTGCCTTTGGCCAAGGTTGCTGCCCGTGCCATGGCGGGAATCAGTCTTGTTCAGCAGCAGTTTTCCAAAGAGGTGATACCGCCATTTTATGCGGTGAAAGAAGCAGTATTCCCTTTCATCAAATTCCCTGGTGTGGATACCATCTTAGGGCCGGAAATGAAGTCCACCGGCGAAGTAATGGGCGTAGGCAAGACCTTTGCTGAGGCTTTTGTTAAAGCGCAATTGGGTGCGGGTGATCGTTTGCCACAAACGGGTAAGGTGTTTTTGTCAGTACGTGCCAGCGACAAAGCTGGAATAGTGGAAGTTGCACGGGAATTGCAGCGTTTGGGTTTTGGCATTTGTGCTACACGAGGTACGGCCAAAAGCCTGAGTGCGGCGGGGATGGTGGTGCAAGTGGTCAATAAGGTCAACGAAGGCCGCCCGCACATTGTCGATATGATTAAGAATGGCCAGGTCGATTTGGTGATCAATACCGTGGACGAAAAGCGCCAGGCGATTCAGGATAGCCACTCTATTCGTCGTTCTGCCTTGCAGATGCGTATTCCGCAGTACACCACCTTGGCTGGCGCGAAAGCAGTATGCGTTGGTATGGCTCATGCAGAGGCATTTGATGTGTATAGCGTACAACAGTTGCATGCGATGATTCGGCATTAAGTAATTAAATTGGCGAGTTCATGCTATGGGGCTTGGATAATTGGGTGGTTTCCCGCTACAATTCCGGGCATTAACTCGCTATAACAGCAAGCCGCCGTCTCGTACGGCGGCTTGTGTTTTTCATGAGGGCAGATTTGCCCTGGAGAATAGACAAAGATGACAAAATTTCCATTGACTGTACGAGGTGCTGACCTACTCAGGGATGAGTTGCAGCGACTCAAAAGCGTGGAACGGCCTGCGGTGATTGAGGCAATTGCCGAGGCGCGCTCGCACGGGGACTTATCCGAAAATGCTGAATATGATGCAGCAAAAGAGCGGCAGGGCTTTGTCGAAGGCCGTATTGCTGAATTGGAAGGAAAGCTTTCTAATGCCTTTATCGTGAATCCTGCGGAACTGGATGCAGATGGGCGCGTGGTGTTTGGGGCAACCGTTGACTTGATGGATTTGGAAACAGAAGACCGAGTTACCTATCAGATTGTGGGCGATGATGAGGCAGGTATTAAAGAGGGCAGGGTTTCAGTTAATTCACCAATCGCACGAGCGTTGATAGGCAAAGAAGCTGGTGATGTTGCTGAAGTGATGGCGCCTGGCGGTGTACGTGAGTATGAAATACTGGATGTGAATTATCTTTAATTGAATTGATACCCCAAAGCACGACCTGTTTTTCTGATACGGAGACCCTGTATGGACGGCTTGCGCTCGATAGCGAAGACTTTTTGGGTTGGTGGTTTATGGGTGATTGGAATATTAGTCACCCCTGTTTTGTTTAGTACGCTGGACAGAGCCATCGCTGGTATGGTTGCCGGTAAGTTATTCGCGGGTATCGCCTGGGTGGGATTGGTGTGTGCGGTATTCTTAATGGTGGAGCAGGTTTGGCGGCATGGGGTGCGTGGTGTACAGACGACCAGTTTCTGGCTGGTGTTTGCCATGCTGCTTTGTACACTGGTTAATCATTTTGCGGTGAGCCCCATTATTGCCGATGTGAAGCTGCAAATGAATCAGGCGGCAGAAGGGTTGTTTGGTGGTGGTTTTGCCACATGGCATGCCATTTCCAGCTTGATTTATTTGCTACAGAGTGTGCTTGGCTTAGTTTATGTGTGGCGTCATGAGTAAACGATGGTTACCCATCGCTTACTGTATTACCGGTTTTAGCGTTTGAGCGCCTTTTTGTCCTTAGGCAGAGTGATACGTTGTTTATCACTCGGCCGCCATATAACGAGTAGTTTGCCTATATGTTGCACTGGAGCGGCGGTTAAATCGGTGCAGATCTGTTCAAACAGGGCGGTACGAACGTCACGCTCATCGCCTTGCACCCGAATCTTGATAAGCTCATGAGCGTCCAGATTGATTGCAATCTCACGGATAACGGAGTCGGTTAAGCCATTGTTACCGATCATGACTACCGGCTTAATTTGGTGTGCCAGTCCTTGCAGATATTTGCGTTGGAACGGCTTGAGTTCAATTTTCATGTAAAGACGAATTTCAAAGCATAAAGATCAGGATTCTACTAGAATTTGAGAACTAACCCAAAGCTCTGGTACAAAATTACGTAAAAAACAAAGGCATAAACTATGCGTGTGATTGCATGGACGTGCTGGTAACTGCTTCTGTTTCGGAGAGCGTTGGTGAATGGCTAGAAGTAAAAGTAGTAACAATTGGCTTAAAGAGCATGTCAACGATTCCTATGTGCAAATGGCACAAAAAGATGGCTATCGTGCCCGAGCAGCTTATAAGTTGCTGGATATTAACGACAAAGACAAATTGATTATTCCTGGAATAGTATTGGCTGATCTGGGCTCGGCGCCGGGCAGTTGGTCACAGGTGGCGGCGCGTATTGTCGGCGATAAAGGTAAAGTATTTGCATTGGATATATTGCCTATGGACCCTGTGCCGGGTGTGGTTTTTATTCAGGGTGATTTTCGTGAGGAAGAGGTGCTGCAGCAGTTTGTCCACCAGTTAGAGGGGCGTGAATTAGATCTTGTAATTTCAGACATGGCACCCAATATTTCTGGCTTGAGTGCCATGGATCAGGCCAGGAGTTTTTTACTTTGTGAGCTGGCTTTAGAGTTTGTTCGCGATTATTTGAAACCTGGTGGCCATTTTCTCGTCAAAGTGTTTCAAGGCAGTGATTTTCAGCGCTATCTCCAGTCTATGCGCGAGTTGTTTGACGAAGTAGTAAGCCGTAAGCCCAAAGCATCGCGGGATCGTTCTAGCGAAGTTTACCTGCTGGGTAAAAGACGACGCTGACATTTAATCGCTGCTCAAGGCTTATAACCATAAACATTTAGACAAGTAACCAAGAAAGTCAGGGCACAGAGGAGTCCGCTACTCGTGAACAATATCGGTAAAAACATCGCTATCTGGGTCATCATCGGTTTGGTTTTGATGACAGTATTTAATCAATTTAATAAACGCCCGGACACCCAGAACCAACTTGAATATTCGCAGTTTATTAGCGATGTCGAGTCGGGAAAAGTGCAATCTTTAACCATTGAGGGACATCCGCTACGCGGTCAATGGCTAAGAGGCAAAATGACTGACGGTACCGCCTTCAGTACTTATGCCCCATATGACCCGCAATTGGTTGATGATCTGATTAAGAACAATGTGCGTTTTTCTGCCAAGCCAGAAGAAGAACCATCCATGCTGATGAATATTTTTATCAGTTGGTTCCCTATGTTGTTGTTGATTGGTGTTTGGGTATTCTTTATGCGTCAGATGCAAGGCGGCGGTAAAGGTGGGGCTTTCTCGTTTGGTAAGAGTAAGGCGCGTATGTTGGATCAGGAAACCAATACGATCACCTTTGCAGATGTTGCTGGTTGTGATGAAGCTAAAGAAGAGGTGCGGGAAATTGTCGACTATTTGCGCGACCCTTCTCGTTACCAAAGCTTAGGTGGGCGTATTCCTCGTGGCATTCTGTTGGCAGGCTCCCCGGGAACCGGTAAAACCTTACTGGCTAAAGCCATTGCTGGCGAAGCCAAAGTGCCATTCTTCAGTATCTCCGGTTCAGATTTTGTGGAGATGTTTGTCGGGGTAGGTGCTGCACGTGTTCGGGATATGTTTGAACAGGCCAAAAAGAACTCGCCCTGCATCATTTTTATTGACGAGATTGATGCGGTTGGGCGGCAGCGTGGGGCAGGTTTAGGTGGTGGTAATGATGAGCGTGAACAAACGCTGAATCAACTATTAGTAGAGATGGATGGCTTTGAAACCAACACAACAGTGATTGTTGTTGCGGCAACTAACCGTCCTGATGTGCTTGACCCCGCTTTGCAACGCCCCGGCCGTTTTGACCGACAAGTGGTTGTGCCTCTGCCTGATATTCGTGGTCGTGAACAGATCCTTGGCGTGCATATGCGTAAGGTTCCTATTGCAGCAGATGTTAATGCTGAGACGATTGCTCGTGGTACGCCGGGTTTTTCCGGCGCTGACCTAGCCAATCTGATTAATGAAGCTGCACTGTTTGCTGCTCGTCGTAATAAGCGTTTGGTGGATATGGAGGATCTGGAATCTGCCAAAGATAAGATTATGATGGGAGCAGAGCGCCGTAGTATGGTTATGTCTGAGGAGGAGAAGCGGAACACGGCTTATCACGAATCCGGACATGCGGTGGTGGCCAAATTATTGCCTAAGTCGGATCCGGTACATAAAGTGACGATTATTCCTCGTGGCCGCGCTCTTGGAGTAACGATGCAGTTGCCAGAGCAGGATCGTTTCGCCTATGACCGTGGTTATTTGATGGATCGCTTGGCTATTTTATTCGGTGGTCGTATTGCTGAAGAATTGTTCATGAATCAGATGACCACTGGCGCCTCAAATGATTTTGAGCGCGCGACACAAATGGCACGTGATATGGTGACTCGCTACGGTATGAGCGACAAGCTGGGGCCAATGGTATATGGCGAAAATGAGGGAGAGGTATTTTTAGGTCGCTCCATCACGACGCATAAGAACTTGTCTGAGGCCACTCTGTATCAAGTAGATAGTGAAATTCGCCGCATTATTGATGAGCAATATGGTTTGGCGCGTCGTTTGTTGGAAGAGAATCGCGATAAGGTAGAGGCCATGACAGCAGCTTTGCTGGAGTGGGAAACTATCGATGCTGATCAAATAAACGACATTATGGATGGCAAGCCGCCTCGCCCTCCTAAGCCGGGTAGTGGTTTTGTTGCAAAACAAGTGGAAGAGAAACCTGTTCCACCAAGTGCAGAAGCAACGACTGATCCTGCTCAGGAAGTTTGAAGCTAGAGTTATGTGTTACCGGGCGAGCCTTAATGTGGCTTGCCCGGTTTTTTATTGAATGTTTGATATGACAAATACGGTCTTGCAGTGTGGACGTTATGTGCTTGATTTATCAGAGCCTTTAGTGATGGGTATTGTAAACGTTACGCCAGATTCTTTTTCAGATGGTGGTTGTTTTCAGCGTGTTGATTTAGCTGTGCAACATGCCGAGTCTTTGCTGATGGCGGGGGCGGCCATTTTAGATATTGGTGGAGAGTCCACGCGGCCACGTGCCGCGTATGTGAGTCCGCAAGAAGAGATGGATAGGGTATTGCCGGTGCTAGAGGGCTTACAGGATTGCGGCGTACCTTTATCGTTGGATACTCGACGTACCGAGGTAATGCGGGAAGCTTTACGTTTAGGGCTGGTAGATCTAATTAATGATGTATCGGCTTTAGAGGACGAGGGGGCTGCGAAATTGTTGTCGCCTTACGCCTGCGCCATTTGTCTTATGCATAAAAAAGGTGAGCCCGATAATATGCAGCTTAGCCCACAATATCAGGATGTGTTAAGCGAGGTAAGTACTTATCTGGCAGCCCGCGTGCGTTGGTGTTTAGATGCCGGTATTGCCCCTCAGCGTCTGCTGATTGATCCAGGTTTCGGTTTCGGTAAGAGCTTGTCGCACAATTTGACACTGTTGGCTGGTTTAACGCATGTACAGGATCGGGTACAAGTGCCATTGTTGGTTGGGCTGAGTAGAAAATCTATGCTAGGTGAAATAACCGGTGAGGATGTACCTGCCGAGCGTTTGGGGGCTAGTGTTGCTGCAGCGTTGGAGTCGGTACGGCGTGGGGCCAAAATTGTTAGGGTGCATGATGTGAAAGCGACCACTCAGGCTTTGCGAATACTTGCTGCTTTAGCTGACCCTGCTGTTTGAATTACTTGCTAGAGCGTAGAATACTTGGGAGTTAGCACAAGTGACTTTATAGCCAGTGACGTTAAAAATATAAGAAGTGTGAGATGCATGATGAGTCGTAAATATTTTGGTACTGACGGTGTACGTGGCGAAGTGGGGCAGTTCCCCATTACGCCTGAATTTATCCTGAAATTAGGCTACGCGGCAGGTCGCGTGCTGGTCAATCATGACAAACAACATCGTCCTACTGTGTTAATAGGTAAAGACACCCGTATTTCCGGCTATATGCTTGAGGCCGCTCTGCAGGCTGGTTTTACTGCTGCAGGAGTGAATGTTTTGTTGACCGGGCCATTGCCTACGCCTGGCATAGCCTATTTGACTAGAGCATTAAGACTGGAGGCAGGGGTGATGATTTCTGCATCGCATAATGCTTTTCAGGATAATGGAATTAAGTTTTTTGCCGAAGGTGGTAAAAAGCTGGATGATGCGATTGAGCTGGAAATTGAAGCCATGCTAGAGCAGCCGATGTTAACGAATGCTTCTGTCCAATTAGGCAGAGCACGGCGGATTGATGGGGCAGCAGAGCGCTATATTGAATTCTGTAAAAGTAGCTTTCCATTTGATCGCAATCTTAAAAGCTTAAAACTGGTGGTGGATTGCGCTAATGGTGCAACTTATCATATCGCCCCTAAAGTTTTCCATGAATTAGGGGCAGAGGTGGTGTCGATTGGGGCATCCCCTGATGGATATAATATTAACGATAAGGTAGGGGCCACTCACCCTAAAACGCTGCAAATGGCGGTGTTAGAGCATCATGCTGATTATGGTATTGCATTAGATGGCGATGGTGATCGTTTGATGATGGTTGACACGCACGGTACGGTGTATGACGGAGATCAGTTGATTTACGTGATTGCTAAAGCCAGGGTTGCCAAGGGGGAGCTTAAAGGGGGGGTGGTTGGCACTGTGATGACCAATCTGGCTATGGAGCTTGCCTTACAAAAACAAGGTGTCAAGTTTGATCGGGCTAAGGTTGGTGATCGTTATGTGTTGGAAATGCTGAATAGCAACGGTTGGCAAGTTGGGGGTGAAGCTTCTGGCCACATTCTATGCTTAGATCGGCATTCTACTGGTGACGGGATCATTTCCAGTCTGCAGGTGCTATCAGCACTGAGTGATTTAGGTTTGACGCTGGCGGAGGCCTGCAGTGATTGGCAACCCTTCCCACAAACGCTGATCAACGTGCGCCATAATGGTTGTGATTGGAAGGCCGCATCTGCTAAATCGCTGCTTGCTGCTCAGCAAGCGTTGCAAGGTCATGGTAGGGTGGTCTTGCGCCCCTCGGGTACCGAGCCAGTCGTGAGGGTGATGGTGGAAGCGGATGATAAGTCACTAGCAGAAACGTGGGCTCAGGCAATAGCTAAAGCGATTGAAAAAGTTGCTTGATATACTTCTCTTGCTGTTCGGGTCACGATTTTGTGACCTACAAGGCGAGCCATAGTCATTTAATCTCTCAAATCTGTTGCAGGCTTTGAGCATCGGTTCGAATAAGAGTAACACGCTTATGTTGCAAATATTGTTGGTTTCGACTTTCTTGTCCTTGGTTTTAGCCATGCTGTTGATACATTTCAATCATTTGCATGAAAGTTTTTCGTCGGATTATGAAACAAGTGGTGTGCAAAAGTTTCATATTGGTGCCGTGCCACGCATCGGAGGTATTCCTATCGGCGTAGGGCTACTGGCAGGTTTTTTAGTCTTGGTCTGGCAGCAGGGTCATGTTTTGCCGCTAGTGCTTTTTCTGGTAGCCATGCCGGCATTTGCAGCTGGTTTATTTGAGGACTTAACTAAACGTGTAGGGCCCTTACCGCGTCTTTTGGCCACGTTGTTTGCTGCCGCGCTGGGTTATTGGTTGCTAGGTGCCGGCTTACATCGCCTGGATTTGCCGGGGCTAGATCAGCTATTGCAACGGTCTACTATTTTTTCGCTATTGTTAACGGTGATTGCAGTAGGAGGAGTAGCTCACGCTGTCAATATTATTGATGGTTATAACGGGCTATCTGGGATGGTTGCTATTTTTATTTTTCTTGCCTTGGCTTACGTTGCCTTCAAAGTAGGTGACCATCTCTTGATGGGGGTGTGCTTTGCTGCGGTAGGGGCAATTTCGGGTTTCTTGTTTTGGAACTTTCCGCGGGGTCTGATTTTTGCCGGTGATGGTGGTGCTTATCTTGTCGGTTTTATCGTTGCAGAAGTATCTGTACTTTTGGTCGTGCGTAATCCTCTGGTTTCACCATGGTTTCCATTGTTACTAGTTATTTACCCAGTATTTGAGACTTTATTCTCCATATATAGAAGGAAGTTTCTACAGAGCCGCCGCGTTGGGTATCCTGATGCCTTACATCTTCATCAGATAATTTATAAGCGTATGGTGCTATGGATGGTTGGCTCGAAAGAGGCAGGGCATTTGACCATGCGTAATAGTCTGACTTCGCCATATTTGTGGGCCCTGTCCTCGGTTTCTGTCGTTCCTGCAATGTTGTTTTGGCAAAACACATATATTCTTATGGCATTCTGCGCATTATTTGCTGTTTCTTATGTTTATCTATACAGAATGATTGTACGCTTCCGTGCACCGCGGTGGCTGGTGCTTCGTAAAACCGCCAATCATTGACTGCTTTATTCAAAGCAATAGGAAAATTAGTCATCATCCCTCTTGAAAATCAATACTCCCATCCCTATCATTAGCACTCACAATGGTTGAGTGCTAATAGCACCTACCATACTAAATCAAGAAAACTAATCGTTTTCACTCTCAACAGCCAATGTAATTAGGAGAGATCAATGGCAATTCGTCCTTTGCACGACCGTGTTGTTATCAAACGTCTTGAGGCAGAAGAAAAAACTGCTTCCGGTATTGTTTTGCCGGGTGCTGCTGCTGAGAAGCCAGACATGGGTGAGGTGCTTGCTGTAGGTAATGGCAAGATTCTAGAAAATGGTGAGCGCCGCTCGCTTGAATTGAAGGTTGGCGATAAAGTCATCTTTGGTAAGTATTCTGGCCAGGCTGTGAAAATCAGCGGAGATGAAGTGCTTGTAATGCGTGAAGAAGATGTAATGGGTATCGTAGAGTAACTCCGACCCTTATTCCCTGACTTAACTAAAGAATTTGGAGAGCTAAAGAATGGCAGCTAAAGACGTAAAATTTGGTGATTCAGCCCGCGCTAAGATGGTAGCCGGTGTTAATGTGTTGGCTGATGCAGTTAAAGTGACGCTGGGGCCGAAAGGGCGCAATGTTGTACTGGATCGCTCTTTTGGTTCCCCTACTATTACGAAAGATGGTGTGTCGGTCGCCAAGGAAATCGAACTGAAAGACAAGTTCGAAAATATGGGCGCTCAGATGGTTAAAGAGGTAGCTTCTAAAACTTCTGACGTTGCTGGCGATGGTACAACAACTGCTACCGTTTTGGCCCAGGCAATTGTGCAAGAAGGCATGAAATACGTTGCTGCCGGTATGAATCCTATGGATTTGAAGCGTGGCATTGATAAAGCTGTTATCTCCTTGGTTAGCGAAATTGCTAAAATCGCCAAGCCATGTGCGACGACCAAAGAAATCGCTCAGGTAGGTTCTATTTCTGCTAACTCAGACGCTGATATTGGCAAGATCATAGCTGATGCAATGGATAAAGTTGGCAAAGAAGGCGTGATTACTGTCGAAGATGGCAAGAGCCTGAACAATGAACTGGATGTTGTAGAAGGCATGCAGTTTGACCGTGGTTATCTGTCTCCATACTTCATTAATAATCAAGACAAGCAAATTGCAGCTTTGGATAATCCGTTCATTCTGCTGTTTGATAAAAAAATCTCCAATATTCGTGACCTGTTACCTGTTCTGGAACAAGTTGCCAAGGCTGGTCGCCCTCTGCTGATCGTTGCTGAAGATGTTGAAGGTGAAGCCCTAGCTACTTTGGTGGTCAATACTATCCGTGGGATCCTGAAGGTAGTGGCAGTGAAGGCTCCAGGGTTTGGTGATCGTCGTAAGGCAATGCTGGAAGATATCGCCAGATTGACCGGCGCTACTGTCATTGCCGAAGAAGTTGGTCTGACTTTGGAAAAAGCTTCTTTGGACATGCTGGGTCAAGCTAAGCGCGTAGAAGTTGGTAAAGAAAACACCATTATTATTGATGGTGCGGGCGAAGCAAAAACTATCCAGGCCCGTGTTACTGAAATTCGTGCTCAAATTGAAGAAGCTAGTTCTGACTATGATCGCGAGAAGCTGCAAGAGCGCGTGGCCAAATTGGCTGGTGGCGTTGCTGTGATCAAGGTTGGTGCCGCTACTGAAGTGGAGATGAAAGAAAAGAAAGCCCGCGTTGAAGATGCTTTGCATGCTACTCGTGCAGCAGTAGAGGAAGGTGTCGTTGCTGGTGGTGGCGTTGCGCTATTGCGCGCTCGTGCAGCACTGGATAGCTTGAAAACCGACAATGTCGAGCAAGAAGCTGGTGTTAAGATCGTTCTGAAGGCAATTGAAGCACCATTGCGTCAAATCGTGAAAAATGCCGGGGATGAGCCATCCGTTATTGTCAACAAAGTGTTGGAAGGCAAGGGTAATTTCGGTTATAACGCCGCTACTGGAGAGTATGGTGATATGCTGGACATGGGCGTTCTGGACCCAGCTAAAGTTACTCGCTCTGCGCTACAACATGCAGCGTCGATCGCAGGTTTAATGCTGACAACTGATTGCATGGTGGCAGAGTTGCCAGAAGATAAGCCTGCATCTGCTATGCCAGATATGGGTGGCATGGGCGGTATGGGCGGAATGATGTAATTAGCTATTCTTAATTCTGTTTGTTTGAACCCCGCGTTTACGCGGGGTTTTCTATTTCGCAGCGTAGATCGGGATAGGGTGCCCGAATAAGGACAGAAAGACTATGCAACTGACAGAATTGCTGGCTAAGCTGGATAGTTTGTTAGAGCCATCGAAATTTAAGGACTATGCCCCAAACGGCCTACAGATTGAGGGGCGGCCTGTTGTAAACAAACTGGTAACCGGAGTCACAGCATCACAAGAGTTGATTGAAGTGGCAAGCGAACGTGGTGCCGACGCCATTTTGGTACACCATGGCTACTTTTGGAAAGGTGAAGATGCCAGGATTACTGGTATTAAGGGCAAAAGGATAAAGACCTTACTGCAAAATGATATTAGTTTGCTAGCTTATCACCTGCCTTTAGATGCTCACCTTGATCTAGGTAATAATGCTCGCCTGGGTGCTGCGTTAGGATTAAGTTCACCAATGCAGGCAGGAGAGTATGGCCTGTTGTGGCACGGTGATTGGCAAGAAAGTAGTGCCGTCGATTTTACCAAGCATGTTTCTTCTTGTTTAGGGCGTCAGGCACAGTTACTCGGTCGACCTGACAAGCAAGTAGGCCGAGTCGCATGGTGTACCGGTGGAGCCCAAAATTGGTTTGCAGAGGCAATAGCGCTTGGTGTCGATGCGTTCATTACCGGTGAAGTATCAGAGCAGAATTATCATATGGCATTGGAGTGTGATGTGGCTTTTATTGCTGCCGGACATCATGCTACTGAGCGATTTGGTGTGCAGGCACTGGGCGAGTATTTGGGGAAGGCCTTAGGCATTGAGGTTGAATTTATTGATATTTTTAATCCGATTTAAGCGCCTAGGTACAGGCAACTGCAATTTATTTGCATAGATGCTTCAAGTCCCTAGGCGGAATCGGGTAAAATCAGGCAGTTTTGGGCTCGGTTTTCACGATTGAGGATGACTGTAATGGGTGAACAACAAGTCGATAAGGGGCGTCGTCGATTTTTGACGGTGGCGACTAGTGCAGTTGGGGGGGTGGCGGTAGTGGGTATGGCTACGCCGTTTGTGCTGAGCTTTTTCCCTTCAGAAAGGGCTAAGGCTGCTGGTGCCCCTGTTGAAGTGGATGTCAGCAAAATTGAGGCAGGTCAGAAAATCAATGTGGAGTGGCGTGGCAAGCCTGTTTGGCTATTGAATCGTACTCCTGAGCAGTTGAAGAGTTTGCCTACATTAGACGCTAGATTGGTAGATCCTGCATCGGAACTGCCGCAACAGCCTGTGTATTGTCAAAATGGACATCGTTCGATTAAACCGGAGTTGTTAGTTGCGGTGGGTATTTGTACCCATCTCGGCTGTTCTCCAACTTATCGGCCGGATATTGCACCAGCAGATTTAGGGCCGGAGTGGGTGGGTGGGTTCTATTGTCCTTGTCATGGCTCCAAGTTTGATTTGGCTGCCCGCGTTTTTAAAGGGGTGCCGGCTCCAAAGAATTTGGAGATTCCGCCGCACAAGTATCTGTCCAATACCCGCCTGCTGATTGGCGATGACAAATAAGCTGAGAGGGCACAATGACTAAAGGACAAAAGCTTCTCAACTGGGTGGATGCACGTTTTCCGTTAACCGCCTTGTGGGAAAGTCAGTGGGGAAAATACATTGCCCCTAAGAATTTTAATTTCTGGTATTTTTTTGGCTCTTTAGCCATGCTGGTTTTGGTGTTGCAAATTGTCACAGGTATTTTCTTGACGATGAATTACAAACCAGACGGTACATTGAATGGCGCAGGTATTCCAGTGGCGTTTGCCTCTGTTGAATATATTATGCGGGATGTTCCTGGTGGATGGATTATCCGGTATATGCATTCCACCGGGGCGTCCATGTTCTTTGTCGTGGTCTATCTGCATATGTTTCGTGGCCTGATTTATGGGTCTTATAAAAAGCCCCGTGAATTGGTTTGGATATTTGGCACTTTGATTTTCCTCTGTTTGATGGCTGAAGCATTTATGGGCTATTTATTGCCATGGGGACAGATGTCATTTTGGGGGGCGCAAGTAATTGTCAATTTGTTTGGCTCAATACCTGTTATTGGCCCCGATTTGTCACTATGGATTCGCGGTGACTATGTGGTATCTGATGTTACGCTGAACCGCTTT
Source organism: Neisseriaceae bacterium TC5R-5 (assembly GCA_020830965.2). Taxonomy (GTDB): domain Bacteria; phylum Pseudomonadota; class Gammaproteobacteria; order Burkholderiales; family Chromobacteriaceae; genus Chromobacterium. The sequence goes on along the minus strand of JACCFC020000009.1, from coordinate 100,099 downwards.
TTTGCCCTGCATGTTATCGCAGTGCCGCTAGTTTTACTGGCCTTGGTCGCTGCTCATTTGATGGCCTTGCATGAGGTGGGTTCCAATAATCCAGACGGTGTTGAGATTAAACAACAGGCAAAAGACCCTGCTACCGGTATTTATTTGGACGGGATTTATTCACATCCTTATTACACGGTAAAGGATATTCTGGGTGTTGTGGTGTTCATGATTGTCTTCTCCGTTATTGTATTTTTTCTTCCGGAGATGGGCGGTTACTTTTTAGAGCACCCCAATTTTGATCAGGCCGATCCATTAAAGACGCCTCCTCATATTGCACCGGTTTGGTATTTCACTCCTTTTTATGCGATTTTGCGCGCCATTCCGTCTTTCCTGGGTACGCAGGTATGGGGTGTGATTGGAATGGGGGCTGCTGTCGTTATTATTGCATTCTTGCCATGGCTAGACCGCTCACCGATTAAGTCCATTCGCTATCGTGGCCCCAAATTTAAGTTTATGTTGGTGTTATTTATTATCTCCTTCATAGGCTTGGGTATATTAGGTGCTTTACCGTCTACTAATGCGAGAACTGTCATTGCGCAGCTCTTCTCATTTGTCTATTTCGCATTTTTCTTGGCAATGCCTTTCTACACCAAAAATGATGTGGGTAGTGAGCCAGTACCTGCTCGCGTGACCGAGACCAATACAAAGCGCAAAGTTCGCTTTTTGGTGCTCTCGCTGATCACTCTGGTCGGTGCTGTTTTGTTCGCCATGAACGTGTAAAAGGGGAGAGGACATATGAAGCAAATGAAAATCCGTTACCTGCTTGCTACCATGGCTTTGTTTGTGTCGTTTTGGGTGACGCCTAGTTTAGCTAATGAAGGCTCGGCCCTACCTAAAGCGCCAATCAATATCCAAGATACTGAAAGCTTGCAGCGTGGGGCGCAGATCTTTGTCAATCATTGTTTGTCGTGTCACTCGGCCAGCTTCATGCGCTATAACCGTCTAACAGATATCGGTTTAAGTGAGGAGCAGATTAAGGCTAATCTATTACCTGCTGGGGTAAAGATCGGTGATCAAATGAACATTTCGATGGATAAAAAGGATGCTAAGGCGTGGTTTGGTGCCACTCCTCCCGATTTGTCTTTAATTGCTCGTTCACGTGGTGCCGATTACCTGTATAGCTATTTGCGGGGGTTTTATCGTGATCCTAGTCGTCCAACCGGCTGGAATAATATTGTGTTCGACAAGGTTGGCATGCCGCATGTTTTTTGGGAGTGGCAGGGTGAGCAGGTTCTAAAAACCTCAAAAAATGCTAAGGGAGAGGAAGAACATCATTTAGAGCTGGTTAAAGCTGGCAGTCTTACCAAGTTGGAAAATGGTAAGGCAAATACGGTTGAGTTTGACCAGCGTATGGTGGATTTGACCAATTTCTTGGTTTTTGTTGGTGAGCCAATTCAGGTTAAGCGACAGCAAATCGGCTACATGGTGTTGATGTTCTTGGCATTGCTCTTGTTCCCGTTAATTTACTTGCTCAAGAAAGAGTACTGGCGCGATATACATTAATCCGCTCATACATACTTTCAAAGAAAAAGGCGAATATTCGCCTTTTTCTTTTGTAATCAGGGCTTTAGGCGGTTTTTCTGGAAAGTGGTAGGTGAAAAATGTTACACTAGCCAGCTTACTCTCCCCACTTTATCGTTTGTAAGGATTTCCCCCTCTATGATGACCCTTTATTCTGGAATTACCTGCCCATTTAGTCAGCGCTGTCGTATAGTTCTATTTGAAAAAGGTATGGATTTTGAAATTATTGATGTAGATATCCATAATAAGCCAGAAGATTTGGCAATAATGAATCCTTATAATGAAGTTCCAGTACTGGTGGAACGTGATCTTATTCTTTATGAGTCCAATATCATTAATGAATACATTGATGAACGCTTTCCCCACCCGCAACTAATGCCCGCTGATCCAGTCATGCGTGCTCGTGCCCGTCTGTTTTTGCATCGTTTTGAAAATGAGTTGTTTCTGAGTGTTAAAGCTTTGGAAGCTGGTGTAACAGGCAAAGAGGCGAGTAAAACACGTGAGGCTATTCGTGATGGGCTGACTACAATTGCTCCGATCTTCGCTAAACAGAAATTCATGTTAGGGGAAGATTTTTCTATGATTGATGTAGCAATTGCTCCTCTAATGTGGCGTTTGGAGCATTATGATATTGATTTGGGGAAGAGTGCAGCGCCTATACTGAAATATGCGGAAAGAATTTTTCAGCGTCAATCTTTCATTGACTCACTGACACCGTCCGAAAAGGCGATGCGTAAGTAAAGGAACACGATGGCTACTAGCACTAAACCATATATGGTTCGTGCCTTACATGAGTGGTGCACGGATAATGGGCTCACACCACACATTGTGGTGTGGGTGAACGAGCAGGCGGATGTTCCTCATGAATATGTCAAAAATAATGAAATTGTGTTAAACATTGATTTGAGAGCGACCAAGAATCTGCAAATAGCTAATGACTGGTTATCGTTTTCTGCTCGTTTTGGTGGTGTTTCCCGAGACCTATGGGTTCCTATAGGTAACATCATTTCCATCTTTGCTCGTGAAACTGGCGAGGGCATGGGTTTTGAGGTTGAGCTTGTTGAACAGGAAACGGTAACAGCGCCAGTGCTTAAGTCGGTTTCTACTGATGATGAGAGTCAAACCGGAGTGGTGGGAGTGACAGGTGAAAAATCTCCCAATATAGGTAGTGAAGAGAGGCCTAGTGGTCGGCCTAGTTTGCGTATTGTGAAATAAATATTATTGGTTTTTGGTGAAAAGTAACGGGCGCAGATGGCGCCCGTTACTTTTAATCTACTCGTTCACCATGCAGTGAGATATCCAGTCCCTCGCGTTCATCATCTTCACTGACACGTAGGCCGATTATCAGGTCGATGAATTTCAGCAGCACTAGCGTTACGATTCCACAGTAAGCAATGGTGATACATACTGCCATAGCTTGGACAGCTAGACTGCCATCGCTGCCACCAATGGCTTTTACTGCAAAAACACCGGTTAATAGGGCGCCTAATATACCGCCTATGCCATGAACGCCAAAAGCATCCAGCGAATCATCATAGCCGAGTGCGTGTTTAGCCGAGGTTGCGCCCCAGAAGCATATGACACCTGCTGCTATACCAATGATCAAAGCCCCTTTGGCATCCACAAACCCCGCAGCCGGCGTAATCGCGACTAAGCCGGCTACAGTGCCAGAAGCAATGCCAAGAAGAGAGGGCTTCTTTTTCTTTATCCATTCGGTACACATCCATGCTAAGGCAGCGGCAGCAGCGGCAATTTGTGTGGTCACCATCGCCATGCCTGCCCGACCATCGGCGGCCGTGGCTGAACCCGCATTAAAACCAAACCAGCCCACCCACAACATGACCGCCCCCATAAAGGTGAGAATGAGATTGTGAGGCGGCATGGCTTCTTTGCCAAAGCCAAGACGCTTGCCTAATACCAAGGCGGTGACTAAACCAGCAACACCGGCATTGATATGCACAACAGTGCCGCCGGCAAAATCCAGTACGCCTTTGTTTGCCAGCCAACCACCTGGAGCCCACACCCAGTGAGCTACCGGCACATAAACGAGTAGCGACCACAGCGTGCTAAATAGCAACATAGCGGAGAACTTCATGCGTTCTGCAAAAGCGCCAGTAATTAATGCAGGGGTAATGATGGCAAAAGTCATCTGAAACATCATGAAGACTGACTCAGGGATGTTGCTAGCTAAGGGATGAACTGATAGTTGGCCGGCCTCTTTCAAATAAACCATGCCATTTAACATGAGGCGACTAAGATCGCCGAGATAAGGTGAACCAGTAGTAAACGCTAGGCTATATCCCACAAGCACCCACAGAATGGTGACCAGTGCACTGATGGCGAAACTCTGCATCAAGGTGGCTAGAATATTTTTTTTCCTGACCATGCCACCATAAAACAAAGCGAGACCAGGTAGCGTCATGAAGAGAACCAAAGCCGTTGCCATTAACATCCATGCGGTGTCACCGGAGTTGATCGTTTTTACATCTGCTATTGTCGGGCCACCGGCGGCGAAGGCCACCAATGGTGCAAGCAGACTGAGTAGGCAGTAGCTGAGAGCTGCCCATTGTTTTTTCATTTTGATATACCTTTATTTGTTACAGTGCATCTGTCCCGGTTTCGCTAGTTCTTATTCGAACCACTTGCTCCAACTCGTAGACGAATATTTTTCCATCTCCAATTTTTCCAGTGTGTGCAGCGGCCTCAATAGTTTCTACCACTTGATCTAATAAGTGGTCATCAATGGCTACTTCTAGCTTAAGTTTGGGTAGAAAATCCACGACATATTCGGCCCCACGATAAAGCTCAGTATGTCCTTTTTGACGGCCGAAACCTTTCACTTCAGTAACTGTGATACCGTGGACTCCAATCACAGAGAGCGCTTGACGAACGTCATCCAGTTTGAAGGGTTTGATAATGGCAGTGACAAGTTTCATGAATGATTTTCCTTAGTAACAGGCGGCTGATACAAATTAGCAATTAGTCATAGTTTCATGAGGCAGATGGTCGGAGAGACCGATACCCTCAATATTGCTGCAATGCAAAAAAATAGAGAACTGACCATTCTGGCACTTTTCTTTCTTCTCTTTTTGACATAGAACATAACCATTTATAAACGAAATGATTAGAGAATGAGAGATAAGCCCAGACTAATAAACCTGATACAACTAAGGTATACAGGGCGTAGCAGGCAGGAAAATACGGCGTAGCGTGGCAGAAAACGCCGAAGATTGACATGAAGATCAATGCGATCATCGGCCTGTGTTTTTGTTACACTCTGTCAGCATTATTTATCAACACTGAATGAGAGTTAAGCAATGTTGAATCAAAAATGGTTTTCAGACATCAGTAATAAAATTAGCGAGACTATTGCCGCTAGCCCTGCCAAAGATATTGAGAAAAATGTCAAAGCTATGATGGCCTCGACATTCACCAAGATGGATCTGGTGACCAGAGAAGAGTTTGATGTACAGCAGGAGGTTTTGCTGCGAACGCGTGAAAAGCTAGAGATGTTGGAGTCGCGCCTAGCGCATTTGGAGCAGGCTGCCTTCCCTCCAGAAGAGTCTGCAGCCATTGGCGATGCACAAACCGAGTCTACTCATCCCTGAGTGATATGTCGCTGGCTGTTATCACAAGCCGTGCCTTAGCCGGAATAGATGCTCCCAAAGTCTCAGTTGAAGTGCATTTGGCCAACGGTTTACCCGCTTTTACCATTGTTGGCCTGCCGGATACTGAGGTTAAGGAGAGCCGCGAACGGGTACGTGCCGCTATTTTGACCTCTGGTTTTGAGTTCCCGGCGCGTAGAATTACCGTCAATCTGGCCCCAGCCGATTTGCCTAAAGACTCTGGTCGTTTTGATTTACCTATTGCCATTGGTTTGTTGGTCGCTAGTGGTCAGGTTCGCAGCGACCAGTTGGAGCATTTTGAGTTTGCTGGTGAATTAGCTTTAACTGGATTGATTCGCCCAATTCGAGGCGCTTTGGCGATGGTATGCCAAGCTCAAGCAGTGGGGCATGCTTTTGTTTTACCTACCGACAGTGCGCTTGAAGCTTCCGTATTCAGTCATGCCCGTATCTATGCCGTGACTTCTTTGGTTGAAGTTTGTGGATTTCTAAATGGGCTGATCGAATTATCGACTTTTCAAGCTCAATCGGTAACGTGCTTGTCGCCCTATCCCGATTTGTTTGATGTCAAAGGCCAGCGCAGTGCTCGACGAGCGTTAGAGATTGCTGCCGCCGGTAACCATAGTTTGTTATTACTTGGCCCGCCGGGAACAGGTAAATCAATGCTAGCTGCACGATTGCCCGGTATTCTTCCCCCGATGACAGAGGCAGAGGCCTTGGAATGTGCTGCATTAGCCTCTTTGGGGTCACAAGGCTTTCTGCTAGAAAATTGGCAAAAGCGTCCATACCGTGCTCCGCATCATACGGCCTCTGCCGCGGCACTGGTTGGCGGTGGTAGTGACCCCAGGCCAGGAGAGGTGAGCCTGGCACATCATGGTGTTTTGTTTTTGGATGAATTGCCCGAATTTGATCGCCGAGTATTGGAAGTGTTACGGGAGCCGTTGGAGAGTGGTGTTATACATATCTCCAGGGCTGCACGCCAAGCCAGTTTTCCGGCTCGTTTCCAATTGATTGCAGCGATGAATCCTTGCCCATGCGGCTATCTGGGGCATGCCAGTGCCCGTTGCTGTTGTACCACGGAGCAGATTAACCGCTATCGCGGCAGAGTGTCTGGCCCTTTGCTGGATCGGATAGATTTGCATATTGAAGTTCCTTCTTTATTGGCCGAGGAGTTGGTTGATGGGGAACAGGGCGAGAGTACCGCGCAGGTGCGTGACAGGGTTGTGCAGGCATATCAGCGGCAAATGCAGCGACAAGCGAAGGTCAACGCGGCACTGTCAGGAACAGAATTGGACACTTATTGCCAGGCCGAACCGGATGCGCTGGCTTTATTGCGTCAAACAATCGATAAACTTGGCTTGTCGGCGCGTAGTTATCATCGGATACTGCGGGTTTCGCGAACCATTGCCGATTTAGAGTCTGCCCCCAATGTACAGCGAGTACATGTATTACAAGCCATTCAATTACGGCGTGTAATGATGGGGAAGTCGTAGAAATTTGGTTTTTATTAATAAATACAAATAGTTGTAATAATTATTTGATAGCTAAAGTGATAGTGGTAGATGGCAAATCGTGATTTAAAGCACACATCGCGCCCAGCGCGTAGCGGTTCTTCGGCAGCGAAGGGTGGCAGTGGCGGGGTGATGCTGGGCATTATTATTGGCCTGATTGTAGGCGTGGCCGTTGTGGTTGCTTTGGCAATGTATTTGAACAAGTCCAAAACGCCATTTAGTAATCTGGAAAAACTGGATCGTAAGACCAGCGTTGCCTCTGCTCCGCCAACAGAATTGCTGGCCCCTGGCACAAATATTACCGAAGTGAAGCCGGCCACCGCTAGTGCTCCACCGGTAGTCATCGTCAAACCTAGCGAGCCCAAAACAGAAACACCCGTGACGCTGGACAGTACCGCCACAGCCGTACCAGTGCAGCCGCCTGCTACCAGTAAAAAAGTAGAAAAGGAAGAGCCGCGTTTTGATTTTTACAAGATTCTGCCAGGCCAGGGTGAGGCGACAGCGTTACCGCCGAAGGCTAATAAGCCGGCGGAACCTTCTACATCAACGCTTGCCAAAAAAACTTATTTGCAATTGGGGGCTTTCCAAAACCAGGACGAGGCAGATAATCTCAAGGCCAAGTTAGCGCTGTTGGGAGTAGAAGCAACAATACAGTCGGTGAATATAGAAGGCAAAGGCTTGGTTCACCGAGTACGTACCGGGCCTTATAGCCGCGCAGAAGATATGAATAGGGCGCGTGCTCAGTTAAAGCAGGAAAATATTAGCGCTAATGTAGTCAAAGCAGAGTAGGGCTTTATTTTATCAATGAAGGAATGCAGAATGAAAAAATGGTTGTTAATCTTGTTGTTGTCGTTGACCGGGTTTGCCAATGCGGCCATTGAGCTTGGTAAAGACTATACGGTTCTGGCTAATCCTCAGCCAGTAGCCAATCCTAAAAAGATAGAAGTCATCGAGTTTTTCTCTTATCACTGTCCACATTGCTACACGCTGGATCCGTTTATGGCAGCCTGGGAAAAGACTAAACCCGCTGACGTCGACTTCCGTAAAGAACAAATCGTTTGGCAGAAGCAGATGGAAGGTTTGGCACGGATGTTTGCCGCTTTCAATGCTACAGGGACAATAGACAAGTTGCATCGCCCTGCTTTTACAGCAATGCTTCAGTCGCACTTAAATATGGCGGACGAGGCAGTGTTTACTAAATGGTTGAAGCAGCAAAAAGGGGTGGATACCGCCAAGGTGTTAGCTGCTTACAAATCGTTTGCTGTGAATGCACAAGTAGCACGCGCCAGTAAAATGACGCGGGATTATGCTATTCAGAGCACACCTACCATCGTCGTCAATGGTAAGTATGCGCTGGCGGCAGCAGCACCAGAGCGCTTGATTCAAGTGCTGAATGAATTGATTGCGAAGATCAGAGCAGAGAAAAAATAAAGTTATTAGATATTAAGCTAGGCAGCTACGTGCTGCCTATTTTTATGGCAGATATTGGTGTCATTACGGCTAATACCGCTTGGTATTGTGTCTTGACCTTATTCTGAATTCTGTATTGGTTGCAGCACACGGTGAGATACTGTTATTTCTTGAGAGTTTCAACTATGGTGAGTCGTTAAGCGGGGCAGTGACTTAATCGTACTTCGCTTGTGTGATCAGCAGTACTATGAATATATCTATTTGGGTTTGCTGCTACGCGGTGCTTTCAGGTAGATTTGCCGGCATTCAAAATCCCTGAGCCTGGCATGACGAACATCCACCCGCACCAACTGACTCATCTGAAGCAACTGGAAGCCGAGTCTATCCATATCATCCGTGAAGTCGCTGCCGAGTTTGATAATCCCGTCATGCTGTACTCCATCGGTAAGGATTCCGCCGTGATGCTGCACTTGGCGCGTAAAGCTTTTGCGCCGGGCAAGCCGCCGTTTCCGCTGATGCATGTCGACACCACCTGGAAATTCCAAGAGATGATAGCGCTGCGTGATAAACAGGCGCGGGAATATGGCTGGGATTTGATTGTGCATGTCAATCAGGATGGGGTCGCTGCTGGGATTAACCCGTTTACTGCTGGCAGCGCCAAGCATACCGATGTGATGAAGACCGAAGGCTTGAAGCAGGCTTTGAACAAATACCAGTTTGATGCGGCTTTTGGTGGGGCGCGGCGCGATGAGGAAAAAAGCCGTGCCAAGGAACGCGTCTATTCCTTCCGCGATCGTCACCATCGTTGGGACCCGAAAAATCAGCGTCCGGAGTTGTGGAATATCTACAACAGCAAAATTGACAAGGGCGAGAGTATCCGCGTGTTCCCGCTATCTAACTGGACTGAGCTGGATATCTGGCAGTATATTTTTTTAGAAAATATCGAAATTGTGCCGTTGTACTTCGCTGCCGAGCGGCCAGTGATTGAGCGGGATGGCACCTTAATCATGATCGACGATGAGCGCATTCTCAGCTATCTGAGCCCGGCAGAAAAAGCCAGTATCCAAACCCGAAAAGTGCGCTTTCGTACCTTGGGCTGTTATCCGCTCACCGGCGCAGTGGAATCCCAGGCCGAAACCTTGCCGGAAATCATTCAGGAAATGCTGCTGACCAAAACCTCGGAACGGCAAGGGCGGATGATTGATCACGATAGCGCCGGCTCGATGGAAAAGAAAAAAATGGAAGGTTATTTCTGATGACACACCAATCCGAGCTGATTGCCGACGATATCCTGAGCTATCTGCAGCAGCATGAAAACAAGGACATGTTGCGATTGATTACCTGCGGCAATGTGGATGATGGCAAATCCACGTTGATAGGTCGCTTGCTGCATGACTCCAAACTGATTTTTGAGGATCAACTCGCCGCCATTGAACGTGACTCGAAAAAATACAATACCACCGATCAGGATATCGACCTGGCCTTGCTGGTAGATGGTTTACAAGCAGAACGTGAGCAGGGTATTACCATTGATGTGGCGTATCGTTATTTCAGCACTGACAAGCGTAAATTCATCATCGCCGATTGTCCTGGTCACGAACAATACACCCGCAATATGGCTACCGGCGCCTCAACCTGTAATCTGGCGATTATCCTGATTGATGCGCGGCGCGGTGTTCAGACACAAACCCGGCGCCACAGCTTCATCGTCAGCCTGTTGGGTATTCGCCATGTGATTGTGGCTGTGAACAAGATGGATTTGGTGGATTACGACGAGGCGGTGTTCAATCGAATTCGTGATGACTATCTGGCATTTGCCGAGCATCTGAATATTGCCGATATCCGTTTTGTGCCGATCTCGGCACTGCGTGGCGATAATGTGATTCATCCCAGCCAGCATAGTAGCTGGTATCAGGGGCCTACCTTAATGGCACAGCTGGAGTCGGTACCGATTAATCACGACGTCAGCTTGCAAGCGTTTCGTTTACCGGTGCAGTACGTTAATCGCCCAAATCTGGATTTCCGCGGTTTCTGCGGCACCATTGCTGCCGGGGAGATTCGCGCTGGAGAAGAAGTGCTTGCGTTGCCTTCTGGCAAAAGCAGCCGCATCAAACAGGTATTAATTTATGAGGGTGAGTTGGCTGTTGCCCATGCCGGGCAAGCTATTACTGTCACGTTGGAAGATGAGATTGATATTTCACGTGGCGATATGATCGTACGTGCTGCCGATGTGCGTCCGGCGGTGTCACGCAGCCTAGAAGCCTATCTGGTATGGATGCAAGAGGCACCGCTGCAACTGGGCAAGGAGTATGGCTTTAAATTGGCTGGCAAATATGTCACCGGTCGTATCAGCGCGATTCGCCATCGTATTGATGTCAACAGCCTGCAGCAATTGGCCTGCGAGCAATTGCAGTTGAATGAGATCGCGCTGTGCCGCATTGATCTGAATGCACCGGCGGTGTTTGATCCTTATGCACAGTGTCGCGGCACCGGCAGCCTGATCATGATCGATCGTCTGAGCAATGCCACTGCCGCTGCGGGTATGGTGGTGGCTGCCCTGAGTGAAGAGCAGCGCGATCAAACCGATGAGTTGGCGCATTATCGTGCTTTTGAAGTGGAGTTGAACGCTCTGGTGCGCAAGTATTTTCCGCATTGGGAAGCAAAGGATGTGCTGCAGAAACTGGGCGGAACCAGTGGCTAAAACGTATCGTCGTGCGCGACATGAAAACACTGACACTGAATCTGACCGAGTCTGAAACCGCTTTGCTGATCGAGGCGATGAGCGAGCTGGAGCAACGTTGGGCGATGATATGTGCCAGCACTGAGGATGAGGATATTGCCGCCGATTATGGTAATGATCTCATCCGTGCTCGCTTACTGCTGAAGTCCTTAACCGAGCAGGCAGTCGCACAATTTGGCGCTCATGTTCTGGAAGTCGCTAGAGAGCCTATCAAGTCATACGTCCGGTAATGAACGGATGAAATGAGTTGCTGGCAAAACCAGATACGACCATCTTAACGGCACGAAGCGGGTTGGACACCATGCCTGGTATCCAGCCCGCTTTGCTTAAGCTAGCTGTTGTGCGGCAAGCGTCTCGCTCTCCCGTACCAAGTCTGCCAATGTGGCTACACCCTGCTCAATACGCTGCGGAGTAGTATGGCTGAAATTCAAGCGCATATATCCCAAATTCTGTTCAGGTACCGGGAAAAATGCTTCTCCGGGCATGAACGCCAGTTGTCGTTGCAAAGCCTTGGGCAGTAGCAGGCGCGTATCTTGGGCTTGTTTCAGTTTTAACCAGAAGAACAAGCCTCCTTGCGGGAGTGCCCAATCGGCTAGCTCGGTGAAGTGACGCAGCAAAGAAGCTTGCATCGCATCCCGACTTTGCCGGTATGCTGCGCGTAAACGTTGCAGATAAGCGGGATAGTCGGGATCGTTAAGGCGTTGAGCTACCCACCACTGCGCAGGACGATTGCTGTGTAAGTCCAGTGCTTGCTTCAGACGTAGTAGATAGGGAAACAGATCGGGAGAGGCAATCAGATAGCCGACACGTAGGCCAGGAGCCAGGGTCTTGGAGAAAGAGCCGGAATACACCCAGGACGCACGTTGCAGATGGCTAACTAGTGGTGCTGGCGCTTCCCCGTCATAGCTTAGTGCGCGATAGGGGTCATCCTCTATCAAGGGGACGTCGGCGTCGTCGATTGCTGCGGCCAGTTGTAAGCGCTTGCTATGGCTATAACAGCTAGCGGACGGATTCTGGAAAGAGGGAATCAGATAACAGCAGCGCGCACCGGGTAAAGCTGCGGCGAGCTTATCGGCCGGCAAGCTGCCGTTCTGCTGCGCTACCGGGCGGATATCGGCACCAAATAGCTTGAAAGTCTGTAAAGCTGCCAGATAAGTGGGGGCTTCGGTGACAACCAGTGTGCCGGGGTCGATGAACAGTTTGGCACACAAGTCTATGCATTGTTGTGAGCCGGATAAGATCAGCACCTGTTGCGCATCACAACGAATGCCCAGCGCTTGCGCTTGGCTGGCTATTAGTTCGCGTAATACCGGCTCGCCTTCGCTGGTACCATATTGCGCCAGCTCAGCCGGTAAGCCATTGAAGTCCAGTTCCGGCAGGCATTGTTGTGCCGGTAAGCCGCCGGCGAAGGAGATCATTTCCGGGTGTTGGGCAGCGGCCAGAATTTCACGGATCAGCGAACCACTTAATCGATTAATACGTTCTGAAAACATGGTACTCTCCTCGCGATATTTACTGCTGTATCCTAAATAAGGTCAATGTTGTTGACCTTATTTAGGATACTTACCAGGATGTTAAATAGTCAATATGCTTGACCTATCTACGCAAGAAAATCGGCGTGCCACTATGGCGGCCTTCTTCCATGCTTACCAGGCGTTTACCGGCAAATCTGATGAAATTCTCGCCAAGCGTGGGCTGGCACGGGTACATCACCGCATTCTGTTTTTCGTTGCCAGCCAACCGGGCTTGGCGGTGAAAGATTTGCTGGCCGCTATGGGGGTGAGCAAACAGGCAATCAATATTCCGCTGCGGCAGCTGTTGGAAATGGGGCTGATCGATAGCGTAACCGCCAGCCACGATAAGCGAGTAAAACAGCTCAGCCTCAGTTCGTCGGGCTTAGCCTTGGAAATGTTGCTTTATCGTGAGCAAACCCGTCTTCTGCAACAGGCTTTTATTGCAGTAGGAGAGGAGGCGACTCAGGGTTGGGTGCAAGTGAATGCGGAGTTGTCCAAGGCTTGTGCTGGCTAGAGCTAATAGCGGTAGCGATAGATGTGTCGCCCGCCGAGAAACCCCTTACTTAGCGGCTCTTAATCAAGATAGTGGGTGTTTTATTGCTGGATGTTGGGTCGTTTTCAATGGCTGTGCTATTGGCGGAAGAGAACAGGAGTCGAACCTGCCCAGGACCGCTGGCGGCCCCCTCTGGTTTTGAAGACCAGCCGCCCCACCGGGGACGTATCTCTTCCAAAGCAAGTATAGCTGTCTAGGCAGCATACTGCTTTTGCGCAACAGGGTCGACAAAAGCACCTTATCCAGGCGGCGCATTATAGCCGGTTTCAGGTATGCTTGCCGCTTTGCTGTTTTTCGATACTTAGAACAAATATTATGCACATCCACATACTCGGCATTTGCGGCACCTTTATGGGTGGTATTGCCGCCATTGCCAAACAAGCAGGCCACACTGTCACCGGTTGTGATAGCAATGTTTACCCTCCGATGAGTACCCAGCTGGAAGCCATGGGTATTGAGTTGATTCAAGGCTTTGGTGTCGAGCAATTGACGCTGGGCGCGGATGTCTATGTGGTCGGCAATGCGATTTCGCGTGGTAAGCCGCTGCTGGAGGAAATCCTTAACCGCGGTTTGCCGTATATTTCCGGGCCGCAATGGCTGGCGGAAAATGTCTTGCACGATAAATGGGTGCTGGCGGTGGCCGGGACGCATGGTAAGACCACCACCAGTGCGATGCTGGCTTGGATCTTGGAGCAGGCAGGCCTGGCGCCGGGATTTTTGATTGGTGGTGTTCCGCAAAATTTTGGGGTGTCGGCACGCTTACCGGGGGTGCCGCCGCAGGACCCGAGCAGTCGCAGCCCTTTTTTTGTGATTGAAGCCGATGAGTACGATACGGCCTTCTTCGATAAACGTTCCAAGTTTGTACATTACCGACCGCGCACGGCGGTATTGAATAATCTGGAGTTCGATCATGCCGATATTTTTGCTGATCTGGCGGCGATAGAAACGCAGTTTCATCATCTGGTACGCACGGTGCCGGCGCAGGGTCTGCTGGTGTGCAATGGCCGGGAACAGAGTATCAGCCGGGTGCTGGCGCGTGGCTGCTGGACGCCGTATGAGGCATTTGGTGTGGCTGCTGGCTGGCAGTTGGGGTCGGTGCAGGCGAATGGTCATTTTGAAGTGTTATTGGCGGGCGTGGTGCAGGGCGTGGTGGCTTGGGACTTGCTGGGCGAGCATAACCGTTTGAATGCGCTGGCGGCTATTGCTGCTGCGCGGCATGTCGGGGTGAGTGTGACACAGGCTATCGCTGCGCTGAGTGGTTTTCATAATGTGAAGCGCCGTATGGAGTTGTGCGGTATCGCCAATGAGGTGGCGGTGTACGATGATTTTGCCCATCACCCCACGGCCATTGCCACTACGGTGCAGGGCTTGCGCCAGAAAGTCGGAGCTGCGCGCATTCTGGCGGTGTTGGAGCCACGCTCTAATACCATGAAGCAGGGCCAGATGAAGGCGGCCTTGCCAGCGGCGCTGGAACAGGCCGATCTGGTATTTTGTTCGGCCACTAATTTATCCTGGGACCCGGCCAAGGATTTAGTTGCCTTAGGGGATAAGCTGCACAACTTCAGTGAGTTCGAGCCCTTGCTGGCAGCTATCGTCGCAGCGGCACAGCCGGGCGATCATATTCTGGTGATGAGCAATGGCGGCTTTGGTGGCATTCATCAGCAGTTGTTGCAGCGTTTGGCGCAAACTGGCTAATTAGCTACCCGATCCTGCCTCCGTTGTTTGCCCTGCATACGACATTCTGCGGCCAGTGCCAGCAGATTGGGGTCGCGCTCGCGGCTTTTATTGAGCAGGAGGCGGATGTGCTGATAGGTTTTGCAATGGGCCGCCAGCGGGATGAGCTGAATCTGCGGGTTGAACAGGGCGACGCGCTTGGGTAAGAGCGCATAGCCCATGCCGCCACTGATAAGATTAGCGAGTGAAAAAATGTCGTTCACCCGCATTACCACTTCAGCATGCAAGCCGAGCTGGTGAAAGGCGCGGTTAAAGTCCTGGCCGGTGGCGAAGGCTTCGTCCAAGGCGACAAACGGCAGTTGGCTAACCGTGGCCAGGTCAATCTCGGTATGGTGTTGATAAGGTGAAGCGAGTGGGGCGGCAAAGCAGATTTCATCTTCAAACATCGCGACCGACAGCGCGCCGGGATAGTCGGCCTGTGCGCTGGCGATGATAATGGCGTCCAGGCGGCCTTCATGCAGCCCTTGCAGCAAAGCGTGGTTGGACGCCAGCGTCAGGTCCACTTCAATGCTGGGTCGACGGATTTTCAGGCCCATCAGAATCTGTGGAATCACCCCGGCTGTCAGCGAATATAAGGCTCCCACTTTCAGTTGAGTACCGGCAAAGCCGGCCAACTCGCGCATTTGCTGAATGCCGTTCTCCAGCAGGGTTAACGCCTGGGCGGCGCTGTCGGCAAAGTGCCGGGCGGTGGCCAGTGGCGTCAGCAGTCGGCCTTCGCGCTTAAACAACGCGCAGCCCAAGGCTTGCTCCAGTGAATGCAGCGCGCGGTGTACGCTCACCGTGCTCTGGCCCAAGTGTTCGGCAGTGCGTGCCATACTGCCCTGCTGCATAAAGGTGAGGAACACACTCAGCTTTTTGAGGGTAATGTCGTCATCGATGGGCATGGCGGTTTCCGGCTTGATCCGGTAGCTATGATACGACAGGAGATTTAGTGCATGTTATTCATATTATTAGGGGTGGGGTAGCGATGAGTGTTTCGACAGAACCGGCAGCGAATAGCCCGGTTTTCACGCCAGTTTATTGGCGACAATGTGCGGCCCGGCTGGGGGCCTATGCGTCGCAGCGAGGAAAGTTTGCCGTTTTTTTGTATGAGTTTGTCCGCTTTGGCGTTAAGCAGGCCTGGGCCTGTTTGTTTGGTGGGCTAATGCTGGCTTTATTGGTGGGTACCTATCTGTGGTATCCGTCAGGTAGCTGGCTTGCTCGCTATGATTTTCTGTTTCTCGCAGCGGTGCTTATTCAGTTAACTCTCTTAGCCTTACGCATGGAAACCTTGGATGAGGCGAAGGTGATTCTGTTGTTTCATGTGGTCGGCACGGTGATGGAGATTTTCAAAACCGCGGTTGGTTCTTGGGTATATCCCGAAGCGAACTGGTTTCGCATCGGCGGTGTGCCACTGTTCACCGGCTTTATGTATGCGGCAATCGGTAGCTATATCGCACGAGTCTGGCGCCTGATGGATTTCCGTTTTACGCATCATCCGCCGCTTTGGCTGGCCTATGTGATTTGTGGTGCGATCTACATTAATTTCTTCTCCCATCATTATATGCCGGATATGCGCTGGGGCTTGTTTGTGGTGCTGCTGCTGAGTTTTGGTCGAAGCTGGATTTATTTTCGGGTCTGGCAGGTTTACCGCCACATGCCTTTGTTGCTTGGGTTTTTCCTGGTGGCGATCTTTATCTGGCTTGCTGAAAATATCGGTACCTTCACCGGTGCCTGGCTTTACCCCAATCAAATGAAAGGCTGGACGATGGTGTCGTTCGCCAAGCTGGGTTCGTGGTTTTTATTGATGATCATCAGCTATATCATGGTGGCGGCGGTGAACCGGCCGCAAGCCTATCGACCGCCATGTGAAAAACGATAATATCCGCTATGACACACAGCTTTGAGGTGTATCTGTGACACTTTATGATATCAAACCACGTTTTCAAGGTCTTACTGTGCTTGGTACTGCTGGTACTGTCTGCGTCAGCGCGCCTTGGCTCAGGGGCTCTTCGCGGTTTTGTTAGCGGCTCTCAGTCAGTTCCTACTAGCGCAGTATCATTAACCTCACAGTAATGATGTGACGGCCTGCTTGATTGATTCGTGCCGTAACAAGTCCGTAAGGTGTTCGCATTGGCCAAGCACACAGCGGAGAGCATATGCAGGCGGCAGCACAAGCAGCGCCCTGGCAGCATAGACGCCACAACAAACAACAGCGACTCGCCAAACTGGCATCGTTAGCGGTGGGCAGAGTCTTGCCCAGTCACGCCATCGTCGAGGCCTTACAGCTACTATTACAGCCTGGCGATAAGGTGGTGCTGGAAGGTAATAATCAGAAGCAGGCTGATTTTCTGTCGCGCGCACTGGCGCAGTTGGACCCCGCCATCGTGCATGATCTGCACATGATTCTGCCCAGCGTCAGTCGTAGCGAGCATCTGGATATTTTCGAACGCGGCATTGCCCGTAAGCTGGACTTCTCCTTTGCCGGGCCGCAAAGCCTGCGTATCAGCCAGCTTTTAGAGGACGGTCTGCTGGAGATTGGTGCGATTCACACCTATATCGAACTCTATTCGCGGCTGGTGCTCGATTTAATTCCTAATATAGCGTTGGTGGCGGGTTTTATGGCTGACCGTGCTGGCAATATCTATACCGGCCCCAGTACCGAAGACACCCCGGCCTTAGTGGAGCCCACTGCGTTTAGCGACGGCATTGTCATCGTGCAGGTAAATCAACTGGTAGACGATATCAGTGAGCTACCACGGGTAGACATCCCTGCCTCCTGGGTGGATTTTGTCGTTGAAGCCGACCGCCCCTTTCATATCGAACCCCTATTCACCCGCGATCCGCGTCATATCAAGCCGCTGCATGTGCTGATGGCGATGATGGCGATACGTGGTATTTATCAGCGCCACAATGTGCAGTCGCTGAATCACGGCATTGGTTTTAATACCGCGGCCATTGAGCTGATCCTGCCGACCTATGGCGAAAAACTGGGGCTGAAGGGCAAGATCTGTCGGCATTGGGCATTAAACCCGCACCCTACGCTGATTCCAGCGATCGAAAGTGGCTGGGTGGAAAGCGTGCATTGCTTCGGTAGCGAGCTGGGCATGGAAAACTATGTGGCGGCGCGTTCGGACATCTTCTTTACCGGCCGCGATGGCTCCTTGCGCTCCAATCGCCTGTTCTGTCAACTGGCCGGGCAGTATGCGGTGGATTTGTTTATCGGTGCCACCTTGCAGGTGGATGGCGATGGCCATTCTTCCACTGTTACCCGTGGCCGTCTGGCCGGTTTCGGTGGGGCGCCGAATATGGGCCATGACCCGCGCGGTCGTCGCCATGCTAGCCCGGCCTGGCTGGATCTGCGGCCAAGCCATAGTGCCGAGCCCTTGTTGGAGCGTGGCCGTAAGCTGGTGGTGCAGATGGTGGAAACCTTTCAGGAGGGGATGAAACCCACTTTCGTCGAGCGACTGGATGCACTGGACGTGGCACGGCAAAGCGGCATGGCTTTAGCGCCAATCATGATTTATGGCGACGATGTTACTCATTTATTGACCGAAGAAGGCATTGCCTATTTATATCTGGCCGAATCGCTGCAACAGCGCCAGGCAATGATTGCTGCGGTAGCCGGTGTCACCGCGATAGGCTTGCGTCATGATCCTAAGCAAACAGAAAGCCTGCGCCGCCAGGGCTTGATTGCCTTGCCGGAAGACCTGGGGATACGCCGTCAGGACGCCAGCCGCGAATGGCTGGCAGCGAAAAGCATGGCCGATCTGGTGGAATGGTCGGGCGGCTTGTATCAGCCGCCGGCTAAGTTCAGGAGTTGGTAATGGGGGCATTGCTCAGATCATGGCAGGCGGAGGCTACCGCTGTCAGCAATCGCAGCCCGGCTGCGCTGGCGACGGCGGCAGTGCGGGCGCTGATTAGCGAGGCCAGCCTCAGCCCCAAGCCGGGGCTGGTAGACCAGCGTGGCGGTGGGGCGCATCAGGATATGGATTGGTGGCTGCTGTGCCGCTCTGCCCGCGCTTTGCAGCCCGGCCTGCTGGCGATGGCACAAGCGGCACAGGAACTGGATGATCTGGCCAGCTTACGCCGTGCGATTGGCCGGCATGGTCGTGATGCCGAAGCGGCCATGCTGGCGGTAACGGGTGGGATCAATACTCATCGCGGTGCCATCTGGGCGCTGGGCCTGCTGCTGACAGCGGCGGCGCACTGGCCAGAGGCCGGTGTGGCCGAGCTGACACAAAGAGCGGCTCAACTGGCGCGTCTGCCAGATAGCGGCCTTGAGCAACAGCCGGCGCATCCCGGTGCCCGGGCCTGTCAGCAATATGGTGTCGGTGGCGCGCGCGCGCAGGCCATGGCGGGGTTCCCACAAGTGATGCAGGCAGGCTTACCGACACTTCGTCACACACGGCAGGCCGGTGCCGGTGAAGCTTGTGCTCAGCTGGATGCCTTGCTCGCCATCATGGCGCAATTGGACGATACCTGCCTGCTGGCGCGTGGCGGTGTGGCGGGTTTGCAACTGGCACAGCAGGGCGCGGCGGCGGTGTTGCAGGCTGGCGGCAGTGCCAGTGCAACTGGTCGCGTGTTATTGCAACAACTGGATAGACAATTACTGGCGAGGCGTTTATCACCGGGTGGGGCGGCCGACTTACTGGCTGCTACTTTATTGTTGGATAGTTTGCCAACCGCGTCGTGAGCATGAGGAAAACAGATGGAACACTATCAATTCAACTATCCGGCCTATGGCCGCACCCCACAGCGAGCGATTGTTGGCGTGGTCGGCTCGGGGGATCTGGAAGTGCTGCTGGAGCCAGATAGCACCGACTGCATTCAGGTGCGGGTCAACACCGCTTTGAGCGGTACCGAAACCATCTGGCGAGCAACGTTGGAGCGGGTGTTTACCGCCAGGCTCTGGCCAGCGGTGCAACTGGAAATCAACGATTTTGGTGCCAGCCCGGGTGTGATTCGGCTGCGCCTGGAGCAGGCGCTGGAAGCCAGTCAGGACGCGGAGAATAGCCGATGAGCAATGTGGCACAACGACACAGTTTTAGCGAAGGTAATGCGCGGCAGCGTGCACAAAGCTTGCTGGATGCCGGCAGTTTTCGCGAATTACTCGACCCCTTTCAGCGCTTGCGCTCGCCCTGGCTGGAGCAGCAAGGCCTGGTCAGCCAGGCTGATGATGGCATGGTCATCGCTCAAGGCCGCGTGGCAGGACTGACCGTCGTGGTGGCGGCGATTGAAGGCGCGTTTCAGGGTGGTAGCCTGGGCGATGTTTCCGGCGCCAAGCTGGCTGGCGCGCTGGAGCTGGCTGCCGAAGACAACCGTCAGGGGCGGCCGACGGCGGCATTGCTCTTGCTCGAAACCGGCGGCGTACGTTTGCAGGAGGCTAATCTTGGCCTGGCGGCGATTGCGGATATCCATGCGGCCATTGTCGATTTACGCCGTTATCAGCCGGTTATCGGCATCAGTGCCGGGCCGGTGGGCTGCTTTGGTGGCATGAGTATTGCTGCTGGTTTGTGCAGCTATCTGCTGCTCACCCGCGAGGCGCGCCTGGGTTTGAACGGCCCGGCGGTGATTGAGCAGGAAGCGGGGGTGGCGGAATACAACGCCAGTGACCGCCCGCTAATCTGGAGCCTGATCGGTGGGGAGCAGCGCTATGCCTGCGGCTTGGTGGATGCCTGTTGTGCTGACGATGTCGCCGAGATTCGTCAGCAGCTGCAGCGCTGGTTGCAACAAGGCGTACCAACTGAGCATCGCAGCCAGAAAATTGCTTACTACCGTGAGCGACTGGCGGCAATCGATGCCGTGGAGCAGGCCGATGCGGCACGGGCGCGAGTGTTCGCTGGCGAATAAAATTTTTTAAGGAGCAAAATCATGGGCGCAGCCGTACTCACTACTCAGGTGCAAGCCTTTCTGGATAGCGGCGAATTGCAGCGCACTTTAGCGCGGCGTATTGGCTGGGCCACGGAAAGTCAGCAAGCGCAAGCGGTCACTTTGCTGACCGACTATCTGCTGCAGGAAATCAGCCCGGCCTTACAGGCGCTGGGTTTCCGCTGCGAATTACTGGATAACCCGCACAGCGGCTGTCCACCGTTCTTACTGGCCGAATATCTGGAAGACCCGCAGCTTCCCACCGTGTTGAGCTATGGCCATGGCGATGTGGTTTTCGGTAATGCCGTAAACTGGCGCGAAGGCTTACACCCGTGGCAACTGGTGGAGGAGGGCGAGCGCTGGTATGGGCGTGGTAGTGCTGACAATAAGGGTCAGCACAGTATCAATCTGGCGGCTTTGCAGCTGATTCATCAGGCACGCGGTGGCCGTTTGGGTTTTAACTGCAAAATCCTGTTCGAGATGGGCGAGGAAATCAGCTCGCCCGGTCTGGCCGAACTCTGTCGACAATATCAGCAGCGGCTGGCCGCCGATATCTTTATCGCCTCCGATGGCCCGCGCCTGAATGCTGAGCGGCCCACGCTGTTTTTAGGTTCACGTGGCTGCTGTAATTTCCGTCTCAGTCTGTCGGCGCGTGAGCAGGCTTACCACTCCGGCAACTGGGGCGGGCTGCTGAGCAATCCGGCTACTCAACTGGCTAATGCGATTGCCTGTCTGGTGAATGCCCAAGGCCAGATGCAGGTCTCCGCTTTACAAGCGCCAGCCTTAACGCCAGCGCTACGCACCATACTCAGTGATATTCAGCCCGGTGGCCAGCCTGGTGACCCGGCGATTGATGTTAACTGGGGTGAGGCGGGGCTTAGCCCGGCTGAGCGGCTGTTTGCCTGGAACACGCTGGAAGTGCTGAGTTATAGCGCGGGCAATCCGCAACAGCCGGTTAATGCTATTCCGCCGAGCGCACAAGCGATCTGCCAGCTACGTTTTGTCGTCGGTACCGACTGGCATGCTATCCAGCAGCATCTGCGTGCCCATCTGGATGCTCACGGCTTTAATCAGGTGCAGCTTGCAATACTTGGCTGCACCCCGGCCACCCGTTTCGACCCCACCAGCCCGCTGGTGAACTGGGCGCTGGCCATCATGCAGGCGGCCACCGGCAAAAAACCGGCGCTATTACCCAATATTGGCGGCTCGCTGCCCAATGAAGTGTTTGCCGATATTCTTGGCTTGCCTACCTTGTGGATACCGCACTCCTACCCGGCTTGCGGTCAGCATGGCGTTAACGAACATATGCTCAAAACCATTGCCAGCGAAGGGCTGCATATCATGACGCAGCTATGGTGGGATTGGGGTGAGCAAGGTCAGGCGCTGCTGGCCCAGCAACGGCGCCATCGCTGCCCCTTAGCCAAATAAAATAATAAGCGCAATATCAGGAGAAACCAGATGAACCCAGCAAACTTAGCAACGGCAGACCCGGCGACAACGCCCAAGCCCAGTCTGTACAAAACCCTGTTTTCCACTTGTATTGGTAATGCGCTGGAGTGGTTTGACATCATTGTCTATGCCTTTTTTGCCAGCTATATTGCGCGGGCTTTTTTCCCGGTCGGCGATGAAACCAGCTCACTATTACTGACCTTTGGCACTTTTGGCGTGTCTTTTCTGATTCGTCCGCTAGGGGCGATTGTACTGGGTGCTTATGCCGATAAGGCCGGGCGCAAGGCTTCTTTATTACTCTCTATCGCCTTGATGATGGTGGGCAGCCTGATGATTGCCACTTTACCGACTTACGCCAGTATTGGTTTGGCCGCACCGATTTTGCTGCTGCTGGCGCGGCTGATTCAGGGCTTCTCGGCAGGGGGGGAATTCGGCAGCTCGACGGCCTTCCTAGTGGAGCACTTTCCGGAGCGCAAAGCCTTTATCGCCAGCTGGCAGTTTGCCACGCAGGGCGCCAGCACGGTGATGGCCTCGGCTTTTGGCGTCGGGCTAACGCTGTGGATGCCGGAGCAGCAGATTCAGGATTGGGGCTGGCGTATTCCCTTCTTTTTTGGCTTGCTGATCGGGCCGGTAGGTTTGTATATCCGCCGTCATCTGCATGAGTCGCCCAGCTTTAATGCAGAGCCAGTGCTGGCCTCCCCGGTGGCGGAAATTGCCCGTCACCAAAAAGCCTGGTTTTTTACCGCCACGGGCCTGATGGTGATCTCCACTGCCGTCAATTACATGCTCAATTACATCCCCACCTATGCAACTAAAACCCTGAAATTGGCCGGTAGCGGGGCGTATCTATCCACACTGGTAGGCGGCATTATTCTGGCGGTGCTGACGCCGCTGGCGGGTTTGTGGGCAGAAAAAGTGGGGCGCATCCCCTTGATGAAAGGCGCTTTGCTGCTGTTATTGGTTTCGGTCTATCCCGGTTTTTATCTGCTGGTACAGCATCCTACTGCCAATTATTTACTACTGTTTGTGATCTGGCTGGCAGTGTTGAAGTCGGTGTACTTCGCCGCGCTGCCATCGATGATGGCTGATCTGTTTCCAGCCTCCACTCGCGCCACGGGCATGTCACTCAGTTACAACGTGGCGGTGACGGTATTTGGTGGCTTTGCCCCGATGATCTGTACCTTGCTGATCCAGAAAACCGGTAGTGATCTGGCTCCAAGTTATTACCTGATTGTGCTGAGCATCATCAGTCTGAGTGCGGTGTATGTGGCGGCACGGCAACATCGTTAGTGAGTAAAAAAAGCCACCAGCGCTGTGCGCTGTGTGGCTTGGGGTGGAATCCGTTTGGTGTAGTCGTTAGCGGCGCTTACTCGTCGTCCTCCTCCAGACGTAGCTGCGCTGCCGGTACCCCGGTACGCGCACCCCAGTAGTAAATGCCCAGTGTGCTGATGGCGACGACCAGGGTGTCATACGGATGCTTCAAGATGCCGCTACCACCAAAGCTGCCCAGGTAGGAGAGCACGATAATCAGTGCATAAAAGGCAATCAACCACAAAGAGGATTTAACTTGTTGCATCAGGCTCAGATGCTGGGTCGGCACCATACGCCCAAACGCGATGTAGACGAAGAACATCACGATTTGCAGACCCAGCAGCCATGACACGGTGCGCCAGCCGGACCAATACACAATCAGGGCGGCAATGATAAAGGACAGCGGGCCAAGCAGGGCGAAACAACGTACCCGGAACGGGCGGGGCATGTCCGGCGCATTACGTCGCAGCGCGGCCACAGAAACCGGTGCAATGGCATAGCTGAGTACCAAGGCGGCGGAGACGACGTTGATCAGGACCTCCCACGATGGGAAGGGCAGTGTCCAGAACACCGATAGCGCCAAGGTGAGCCATAAGGCAGGGCGGGGAATGCCTGAGCCGGAATCGATACGGGTGAATACATTGAAAAAAGTGCCGGTACGGGCCCAGGCATAAATCACACGTGGGGTGGCATTCATATAGATATTGCCGCAGCCGCTAGGAGAAATGACGGCATCGGCAACCACCATATAAGCCAGCCAGCCCACGCCCAGCGCCAGCGCGATATCGCGATAGGGTAGTGAAAAAGCCTGGCTGATACCTTGCCAGCCATTGGCCAGCATCTCAATTGGAATGCTGCCGATGAAGGCCAGTTGTAACAGCACATAAATCAAGGTGGAAAGCAGCACCGACAAAATCAGGGCAATCGGGATGGTGCGCTGCGGATTACGTACCTCGCTGGCTACCGAGATGATGGGGGTGAGGCCGAGATAGGCAAAAATCACTCCGCCAGCGGAGACCGCCATTTCGACGCCAGAAAGCCCGAATGGTGCAAAGCCTTGGGTGGTCAGGTTTTGTGGATTAAAGAAGGTAAACAGCACCACAATCACCGCCAACGGCACAATGAATTTGAAGATGCTGATTAAATTGTTGGCACGGGCAAAGGTACGCACGCTGTAGTAGTTGAGGCCAAAAAACAGGCAGAGCAGTGCGAATTGTAACAACCAGCCAATAGTGGTGGGATTGCTGCTGCCAGCTTCGGTCAAGCTGGGGAACCACGCCGCCGCATATTGGCGTGCCGCAACCACCTCGATGGCAATCAGGCTGGAAAAAGCAATCAGTGTGACAAAGCCCATCAAGTAACCGAGTAAAGGCCCATGCGAAAACACCGGATAGCGCACCACACCACCCGCTCTTGGCAAGGCAGCGCCCAATTCGCAATAGACAATACCCAGCAGCAGCACGGCAAAACCGCCGAGCAACCAGGAAAAAATACCGGCAGGCCCGGCAATGGCAGAAACATGGCTGGCGGCGAACAGCCAGCCGGAACCAAAAATAGCACCTAGGCCGATAAAGGTCAGATCTGTGAGTGACAGTTGTTGCTTGAAGTGCCCTTCACCGCTGGTGTTGGGCGTTTGCAGAGGAAGGCCGTCCAGCGTTAGCTGGCCCTGAGTATTGCCTTGGCCTGGCATAAGGTTTCTCCTGAATAGTTATTGAATAGGCAGAAAGCGACATGAAGCTCAGCCAGTTACCTAGGGGGTAAGAGCAATGCGTTTCTGCCTGGCAAACATTTTTTTTCGCCACAATGAAGGCTTGTGGTCTGTTTTATTGCACTATTGCAGATAAATATTGGCATGCGTTGATCGCATCGCACAAGCATTTATTTGAATTGTTTACTTTGATTTATTCAAAATTTTAATAATCAATGTTTCTCATTTCATGCGGGAGGGTTGGATGAGTCAGATAGCTGAAAACAGAGCAGAGCGCTGGTTGCACGCACTGTGTCCGCAAGACTGGCAGCACTATGGCGCGGCGATTGTGGTAGCGGATGGGGTGTTGGGTGCCTACCCGGCGCGCTATCTGGCGGTGGTGCCGGATGCGGCGCAACGCTTTGTTCGCGCGCGTCATGGCGAGGTGGGGCTGGAGCAGGGCTGGAACCTGGCGCAAGCGGTGCAGGATGCCATCACGGCAGATGCTGATCGTGAGCATAAACGGGCGCTGGTGGCGCTGATTGATGTTCCCAGCCAGGCGTATGGGCGCCGCGAGGAGGCGTATGGTATTCACCTGGCACTGGCGGCCGCTGTGGACGCCTATGCCAGCGCGCGCCTGGCCGGACATCCGGTGCTGGGTCTCTTGGTGGGACAGGCGATGTCGGGTGCGTTTTTGGCGCATGGTTATCAGGCGCATCGTTTATTGGCGCTGGATGAGGCCGGGGTGATGACGCAGGCGATGGGTAAGGCGGCAGCGGCGCGGGTGACTATGCGTTCACTGGAGCAACTGGAAACGCTGGCGGCCAGTATCTTGCCAATGGCCTACGATATCCGCGCCTATGCCGAACTAGGTTTGTTATGGCGCTTATTGTCAGTCAGCTCGGCGACGGCTCCTGACGCGGCGGATGTGCAGCGGGTGCAACAGGCTTTGCAGGCCGCTTTACAAGAAGTGCGGGCGCAGCCGGTGGCAACGCGGCGTGGTTCTGGGGTATCGCAGGCAGCGCAGCAGGTTAGGGCGCGCTTGCGCGAGCAATGGAGGGCGGAGGCAGGCTGAATGTAGTGCTTAAAGCCGCTAGCAAAGCCGCGAAGGGCTCCTGGATCAAGGCGCAACGCTGGATCAGGACTCTTGTTAGCGGCTCTTAGTGGCTAGCAGTCATGAGGAGCAGATACAACCATCGCCATGGATTAAGACTCGGGATACGGGCAATGCGTGGCGTTTAGTCAAGCAAGGGCAAAGGAGAAGAGATGGTGATTTATGGAACGGCGGTATTAGCCGCCTGTGTGTTGCTTGGTTTGTTATTGGGTGAAGCCCTGGGGGTGTTGATTGGGGTAAAAGCCAATGTGGGCGGAGTGGGTTTTGCGATGCTGCTGCTGATGTTGGTCAGCGACTGGCTACGCCGACGTGGTGCTTTGCCGGTTATCACCGAGCAGGGTATCAGCTTTTGGAGTGCTATTTATATTCCCATCGTGGTGGCGATGGCGGCACAGCAGAATGTGGTGGCTGCCGTTAAAGGCGGGCCGGCGGCAGTATTGGCCGGGGTGCTGGCTGTGCTGGTGTGTGGTGCGCTGATTCCCGTGCTGGATAGGTTGGGCCGTGCGCCGACCATTGTCATGAAGGGAGCCTGAGCATGCTGACATTACTGGATGAAGTCGTCGTCAAGAATGGCCTGTTGACCGCGTTTGCGCTGATTGGTCTGACGCTGTTTGTGTCCTATCGTCTGTCGGCGCGGCTGACCGCCGGGCGTATTCATGGCTCAGCGCTGGCTATCCTGCTCGGTTTGGTGCTGGCCTATGTGTGTGGCAAATGGACGGGCGGCAGCAAGGGCGTGGCCGATGTGCCTTTATTGGCGGGCATTGGCTTACTGGGGGGCGCGATGCTGCGCGATTTTGCCATTACCGCTACCGCGTTCGGGGTGGAGATGAAGGAGATCCGTCAGGCCGGGCTGAGTGGCGGTATTGCGCTGCTGTTGGGGGTGGTGGTGTCCTTTGTGGTAGGGGCCTTGGTGGCGGTAGCTTTTGGCTATGACGATGCGGTGAGCATGACCACCATAGGCGCCGGGGCGGTGACCTATATTGTCGGCCCGGTGACTGGTGCCGCGATTGGTGCCTCTTCGGATGTGGTGGCCTTGAGTATTGCGGCAGGTTTGATCAAGTCGATTCTGGTGATGGTAGCCACGCCATTTGCTGCCCCCTATATCGGCCTGAACAATCCGCGCACGGCGATGATTTTTGGCGGCCTGATGGGGACGACCAGTGGGGTATGCGGTGGTTTGGCTGCTACCGACCCCAAGCTGGTGCCGTATGGGGCGATGACGGCAACCTTTTATACCGGTCTGGGCTGTCTGCTGGCGCCGTCGGTATTGTTTCTGGCGACGCGTGCCTTAGTAGCCTGAGCGTGTTTTGCCCTTACCCAAGCAAGGAGTTTCGCTATGAATCAGCGTGTCGCAATGCCCTCCCGTACCCGTCAGGTGGTAGCGGCCACCATCGGTAATGCTTTGGAGTGGTACGACTTTATCGTGTACGGTTTTATGACCGGTGTGATTGCCAAGCTGTTTTTCCCGGCGCATGGCGATGGCTATGTGTCTTTGCTGCTGACTACGGCTACCTTTGGTGCCGGTTTCGTGATGCGGCCGATCGGTGGGGTGCTGTTGGGACTGTATGCGGACCGTAAGGGCCGTAAGGCTGCCTTGCAGCTCATCATGGGCTTGATGACGCTGGCGGTGCTGATGATTACGCTGGCCCCGCCTTATGCCGTGATCGGGGTGGCGGCACCGGCCATCATGCTGCTGGCACGTTTGCTGCAGGGCTTTTCCAGCGGCGGTGAGTTTGCCAGCTCGACGGCGTTTCTGGTGGAAAGTGCGCCGCCGGGACGGCGTGGCTTCTATGGCTCCTGGCAGTTTTTTGGGCAGTATGCTGCGGTGCTGGGGGGCTCGGTGATGGGGGCGCTGGTGACTTATAGCTTTACCGTTGAGCAATTGGAGAGCTGGGCCTGGCGCTTGCCATTTGCAATAGGCCTGCTGATTGGCCCGGTGGGAATGTGGGTGCGGCGCTATATGCATGAAACCGATGAGTTTGTCGCCGTGAAACAAGGCCAGCCCAAGCAGGGTATGGGTCAGGACTTGCGCGCGCATTGGCGCGGCATGCTGCTGACGGCGGCGCTGATTGTGCCGGGCACCGCCTTGTTTTATGTGGTACTGGTGAATATGCCGGGTTATGCCAGCCGCCAGTTTTCGCTGCCCTTGGAGCAAACTTTCAGTGTGCAGATTGCGGCGGTGTCCTTGCTGACGGTGATTACCCCTTTGTCTGGTTGGTTGTCCGACTATGTCAGTCGTCGCAGCATTGTGCTGTACTCGTTGGGCAGCTTGCTGTTGCTGGTGTACCCGTTGTTCTGGTGGTTGAGCAGCGCACCCAGTATTGAGCGCTTTCTGGTGGTGCAACTGATTTTGTGTGCTTTGCAGGGCATGGCTGCCGGCCCGCTGCCTGCCATCTTTGCCGAGCAGTTCTCCACCCGGGTGCGCTCTACCGCTATGTCGATTTCTTACAATCTGGGCGTGATGCTGTTTGGCGGCTTTGCGCCCTTGATTGTGTTGTGGCTAAGCCAGACCACGGCTTCTTCACTGGCGCCGGCTTTTTATCTGATGCTGTGTGTGGGCTTGGGTGTGATCGCCTGCTGGTGTTTGCGCGAAGAATCCACGCCGGTGCGCTCGCGGGCGCCGTCGAGGCTCGTTCTGGAAAAGGGGGAATAAAATGCTATCAGCAGCAAGCAGCAAACAGATTGTCGGCTTAGGGGCTTTAGAGCTATCGGCGGCGATTCATGCACGGCACTGGTCGTGTGTCGAGGTGATGCAGGCTTATCTCGCGCAGATTGAGCGCTGTAATCCGCAGGTGAATGCGCTGGTGTCCTTGCAGCCGGTGGAGCTATTACTGCAGCAGGCGCAGCAGTGTGACCAGCAATTGGCGCGCGGCGAGGATGGCGGTTGGATGCATGGTTTTCCGCAGGCGGTGAAGGATTTGGCAGCCACGGCGGGCATTATCACCTCCATGGGCTCGCCGCTATTTGCCGATTATCGGCCAGCCCACGACGCGCTGGCGGTAGCGCGCCTGAAGAAAGCCGGCGCCATCATTATCGGCAAGAGTAATACCCCCGAGTTTGGCGCCGGCTCGCAAACCTATAACCCGGTGTTTGGTGCCACCGCTAACGCTTATGTTCCGACACTGTGCGCCGGTGGCAGCAGTGGCGGCGCGGCAGTAGCGCTGGCGCTGCATATGCAGCCGGTGGCCGATGGCAGCGATATGATGGGCTCTTTGCGTAATCCGGCCGCTTTCAATAATGTGTTCGGCTTTCGACCCTCCACCGGCGCGGTAGCCTTGGGGCCATTGCCCGAACTGTATTGTCAGCAACTGGCTACTGAGGGCCCGATGGGGCGCTCGGTACCGGATATTCTGGCGTTATTGCGTACTCAGGCGGGCTACGATGCGCGTGCGCCGCTATCGTTTGATCTACCAGATTTGCAGCAGCCGCTGCAACGCGAGCTACGCGGCGTGCGCCTAGGCTGGTTGGGCGATTACGCCGGTTACTTGCCAACCGAAGCGGGTGTGCTCACCTTATGTGAGCAGGCTTTGTCGACATTTAGCGAGCTGGGGGCGGTGGTGGAGGCGGCGCAGCCGGATTTTGAGATGGCACGGCTATGGTCGAGCTGGCAAACCCTGCGGCAATGGCTGCTGGCCGGTCAATTACACGCGGCGTATCGTCAGCCGGCACAACGGTCACTGCTGAAACCGGAAATACAATGGGAGATAGAAGGTGGTCTGGCCCTATCGGCCTTGGATATCTACCAGGCATCGCAAACCCGCAGCGACTGGTATCGGGAAATGCTGCGCCTGTTTGCACGCTATGACTATCTACTGCTGCCGAGCGCACAGGTATTCCCGTTCGCGCTGGAGCAGCACTGGCCACAGCAGATTGCCGGCAAGACCATGAGCAGCTACCACCGCTGGATGGAAGTGGTATTGGCGGCGACAATGGCCGGTTTGCCGGTGATCAGTGTGCCAGTAGGCTTTAATGCTGCCGGTTTGCCGATGGGGATGCAGATTATCGGTAAGCCGCGTGGTGATATGGCCGTGTTACAACTGGCCCATGCCTATGATCTGCTCACCCGTTGGGTAGTGCGGCGACCACCTGACTTGGCGCTGGCCGGGTAAGTGATAGTAAACGCGCATGATTTGTTAGGCCTGGCCGATGGTGCTGCGCTGCACTGCGCCGGCGGCCTGCCCGACTGGTGGCGGCCATATTCACCCCTAGCGCGCTGGCTGGTGCTGCGCCGTGCGCCGACACAGGACGGCTTGCTGCCGGTGGGCCTGCGTGGCTGGCAGCGCGGGCAGCGCCAGGCGGCCTGGGTGGATTGCCGTGCGCTGACAGCAATCATCTGCCCGGAACAACTCGCTGCCAGTCAGCCCTGGCGACGTTGGCCAGCGACCTCTCTCGCGATACAGGCCTTAGCACAACTGGCGCCGCGCCTGAATGCTGCCGGCTTGCAGTGGGGGCCGACCGGTAGTGTCGGCTTTGCGCTAGCCAGTGGCCTGCCGGTAGTACGCGCCAGCAGTGATCTGGATGTGTTGATTCGCCTGACTGCGCCGCCAGATGAGCAGCAGAAACGCTGTTTGCAGCAGTGTCTGGCTGACAGCCCGGTGCGCCTAGACGTACAGATCGATACCGGTCGTGGTGGCTTTGCTCTGCGTGAATGGCTGGCGGCACCGGGTCGAGTCTTATTGAAAACAGCACAGGGGCCGCTGCTGCTGGCTGACCCCTGGCAACAGCAATAGGGGTGAAATGAGCTTATTGTTGACCTTTCCCGGGCAGGGCGCGCAACGCGCCGGGATGTTGCACACCCTGCCGGAGCACCCGCTGATTAGCGAGACGCTGGCCCAAGCCAGTGAGGTGCTGCAGCAGCCGGTTTTGGAGCTGGATAGCGAACAGGCGCTACACAGCACACGAGCAGTACAGCTGTGCCTGCTGATTGCCGGTGTCGCGATGGCCCGGCTATTGTTGAGTGCTGGTGTGCCAGCAACGATGGTGGCCGGTTTCTCGATTGGCGCCTGGCCAGCGGCGGTAGTGGCTGGCGTTGTGGATTTTGCCGCTGCGCTGCGACTGGTGGCTTTGCGCGGCGAACTGATGCAGGCGGCCTTTCCCAGCGGTTACGGCATGCTGGCCATACAGGGGCTGCGTCAGCCACAGCTGGAAGCGCTACTGCTGGAGCTGCATCAGCCAGCTGCCCCGCTGTATCTGGCCAATCTGAACAGCGATACCCAATTCGTTATTGCCGGAGAACAAGGCGCACTAGCCCGCTTGAACACGGCCGCCCACGCCGCCGGTGCGCAGGCCTGCCATCGTCTGGCGATGAGCGTTCCTTCGCATTGCCCCTTGCTGCAAGCTGCTGCCGAACAACTGCGTCAGGCCATGCAACACATCGTGTTACAGGCACCGCGCTTGCTCTATCTGAGCAGCAGCCGGGCGCGCGTATTGTTCACTGCGGCACAGATTGCCGATGATCTGGCCATGAATATGGCGCGCCAGGTGCGCTGGGGTGACAGCATGCGCCACGCTTGGGAGCGCGGCATACGCACCGCCTGGGAAATGCCGCCCGGCCAGGTATTGACCGGGCTGACGCGGCCGGTATTTATCGATGGGCATGTGTTGGCCGTGGACGGGCAAGCATGGCAGCGCTTGGTGCTATCAGCAAACTAGAGATATTGGCGAGCTGAGTTCGGCCACTTGCCACGTAAAGTCATGCGCTCTGCCGCGATCAGCGAACCATCTGAACCGCATTCCCCGCTGCAGCAACTTGTCGGCCCCACATCTTCGCAACGCGGCATGAGCATGCACTCATCGATGGCAGGCTCGACGATTAGCGTTGTTCACCATTATGGTGATCGTTGACCATCTGCGCTATAAAGTCACTTTGTGCGTATGCGTGCGGGTAAAATGAACAATCAGCTAATATCGAGGAGATGTGGGTTCCCGTGAGTGAGCGGCCACAAACAGTAGTGCATCATCACTGATCAAAAAGCCTAAACTCGAGCAAGATCTTTTGGTAAGTCTCTTGCACAGAAAGCATGAGGCCTTACGTTTTGTCCAGCCCGGAAGTGTTGTCCCCAACGACTTATTTACGGAGTTTGCATCGATCATGAAGCCGTCTTACCCTATCCCCGATTTCAATCTGTCCAGCCATATCCCTAGTCTTAATAACATCTTATCCAATACGTGCTTCTCTGCTGCCATGGCCTATACCGTTGATGCCTGGCAGCGCTCCGTGCTTTACGCTGATGTGATGCGCCAACGTGGCAACCAGTATCAGGCGCATCAGGCACAGCCCGTTCCTAATGTGCTCGATTTCGATGCCGAACTGGTGATGGATGGCCGTGAATTGCCACGTCCGGTCAATTACGGGCTGGTGCGTATCATCCCGCCCGATGATCTGCAGGTGATTGATGATACGCGCTCCGCACAGGATCGGGGACGCTTGCGTCCGTTCGTGGTGGTCGACCCGCGCGCCGGACATGGTCCCGGTATTGGTGGCTTCAAGCACGATAGCGAGATTGGTGCCGCGCTGCGCGCCGGGCATCCATGCTATTTCATCGGCTTCCTGCCCGAGCCGATGCCAGGCCAAACCGTTGAAGATGTGATGCGCGCTGAAGCCGCCTTTCTCGAAAAAGTCATCGAACTGCATCCCGATAGCCCCGGCAAGCCTGCCGTCATCGGCAACTGCCAGGCGGGCTGGCAGATCATGATGACCGCGGCGATGCGGCCCGAGCTGTTTGGCCCGATCATCGTCGCTGGTGCGCCCATGTCGTACTGGGCCGGCTGGCGTGGCAAAAACCCGATGCGCTATTCCGGCGGCCTGCTCGGCGGCACATGGATGACCGCGCTGACTGGTGATCTGGGTAAGGGTCGTTTCGATGGTGCCTGGCTGGTGCAGAACTTCGAAAACCTCAATCCTGCCAATACGCTGTGGACCAAGAATTACAATCTCTATGCGAATATCGACACCGAAGCGCCGCGCTATCTTGGCTTTGAAAAATACTGGGGGGGTCATGTTTTTCTGAACGCGGGAGAGATGCAATACATTGCCGATAACCTGTTTGTCGGCAACCGCCTGACCAGCGCCGAATTGGTCCTGTCCGACGGCACGCGTCTGGACTTGCGCAATATCCGTTCGCCTATTCTTGTGTTCTGCTCGTATGGCGACAATATCACGCCACCACCACAGGCACTGGGCTGGATCACCGACCTCTACGGCACGGACGTTGACCTGCTAGAACGTGACCAAACCATTATCTATGCGACACATGCCAATATTGGTCACCTCGGCATCTTTGTATCGAGCAGTACCGGCCGCAAGGAGCATAGTGAATTTGTCAGCAATATCGATCTGATCGACCTGCTGCCGACAGGTCTTTATGAGGCGCAGATCGAAGACAAGAGCGACCCGGTGTCGAACCCTGAACTCGTTTCCAGCCATTATGAGATGTCGATCTCACGTCGCAGCGTCGACGATATCAAGAAAATTGTTGAGCCCGATGCTGAAAGCGACCGTCGCTTCGCCACGGCGGCATGGCTGTCGAACCAGAATCTGGGCCTCTATCGTACCTTTGTGCAACCGTGGGTGCGCGCCAGCGTTACGCCTTTATCCAGCTATGCGCTGACAGTGTTGCATCCGCTGCGGGTGTCTTATGAGGTCTGGTGCGACCGCAACCCCTTGGCTGCGGTGGTGGCCACGCAGGCCGAGCAGGTGAGCGCAACGCGCCAGCCGGTCAACGCCGACAATCCGTTTTTGCAAATGCAGCACATGGTGTCGGACGCAATCCGCACGTCGCTTGATTTCTACCGCGACAAGCGTGATGAAGCCTGCGAGAAAGCCTTTGAGGCCATCTACAGCAACCCGTGGTTGCAGGCGCTGGCGGGTTTCAGCCCGGACCATGATGGCCGTGTGGCGAATGCCAAAATCCAGCCTGGCAGCACGCCGGCCGAGGTGATTCACGCATCGCGTGAACGGGCGCTCAGTCAAATGACGGCGGGCGGGCTCACCGAAGCTTGCATCCGTGCCTTGCTCTTTGTGCGGCGCTCGCGTAGCGAAGTGGATGAACGCCGTTTCACGCTGTTTCGCACACTTACCGAGCGCAACATTCTGGCGTACAAGTCGGTGATCAGACAGCAGGCTGAATTGCTGCGTGTTGATGCGGAAGCCGCGCTGGCGGCACTGCCTGCGATGCTGGCGAGCACGCCGGCGGCTGAGCTTCACGTTATTGCGCGTGACCTGGAGCTGCTCGGTAAAGAGCTGCTGCTTGATGATGAAGAACGCCACGATCTTGCCCGCGTCCTTGAGATTTTCGAGTCGGTAGCCAAGAGCAAGACACCGCGTACCACTCGCCAGTCGCGGGTGGGCTAAGCGGCAGCCGATAATTTTTTCGGCGGCAACCGTTATGCCAGCGCCAGCGGGAATTCAATACGCCTTTGTTCTGGCGCTGCTTTCCCGTTGGCTTGGACTGAGCACATCCTAACCAGATAAAGGACGCTTGAAATGGTACCCAAACGCGAAAAGTACGAACGGCTGGTGGCTTTTGCGGCAACGTTGCCGCCCACACTCACCGCCATTGCCCATCCTTGCGACCACGAATCCCTTGCCGCGGTGATTGAGGCGGCACGGCTTGGCCTGATCGCCCCCATCCTCGTCGGGCCGATCGCGAAAATCCAAGCTGTTGCTCTGGCAGGTAAGCTGCTGCTGGGCGATTTGCCTATCGTTGATGTGCCACACAGCCATGCGGCGGCGGCGATGGCGGTGCGCCTGGTGCGTGAAGGCAAGGCAGAGGCGCTGATGAAAGGCTCGCTGCATACTGATGAGCTGATGGCCGAAGTCGTGGCACGCGATAGCGGGCTGCGTACCGAACGCCGCATCAGTCATTGCTTTGTGATGGATGTGCCAGGGCGGGAGGAGGCGCTGATTATCACCGATGCGGCGATTAATATCGCGCCGACGCTCGAAGACAAACAACACATCGTCCAGAACGCGATTGACCTCGCCCATGCGCTGCATTTTCCACAGGCGCGCGTTGCCATCCTGTCGGCGATGGAAACGGTGAATCCTAAAGTTCCCTCGACGATTGAGGCTGCGGCGCTTTGCAAAATGGCCGATCGCGGGCAAATCACCGGTGGCATCGTCGATGGCCCACTAGCGCTTGATAACGCGATCGATGAAGCCGCGGCACAGATCAAGCACATCGTGTCGCCAGTTGCCGGTCGCGCCAATGTGCTGGTCGTGCCCGATCTTGAGGCCGGTAATCTGCTGGCGAAAAGTCTGTCATTTCTGGCTGGTGCCGACGCCGCCGGCATTGTGCTTGGCGCACGTGTGCCGATTATCCTCACCAGTCGTGCCGATTCGGAAATCACGCGGCTGGCTTCCTGTGCGGTGGCATCGCTGGTCGCGCTTGCCCGGCGTCAACGACTCAGCGCGAGCGTCAATAATTGAGGAGTAACGATGGATGTGATTCTCGTCATTAACGCTGGTTCATCCAGTATCAAGTTCTCGGTATTCTCGGTAGCGGCTGGCACACTTGCGCCGGTCACCAGTGGCAAGCTTGAGGAAATCTATACCCATCCATATTTTCAGGCCAGACGGCAGAATGGCGAGTTGATTGAGGAGAAGCGCTGGTCACTAGGCGAGCGTCTTGGGCACGATGCTGCAATCAGCTTTTTGTTCGGCTGGCTGAGCGAGCATGCGCAGGGTGCCAATCTGCTGGCGGTGGGGCACCGCATCGTGCATGGTGGCAGCGGTTATACCGCGCCGGTACGGATCACCGCAGCGGTGATTAGCCAGCTTGAAGCATTGATTCCGCTGGCGCCCCTGCACCAGCCACATAATCTTGCGGCAATCAGGGCGATTAGCGCACAACATGCCAAGCTACCCCAGATAGCATGTTTCGATACCGCGTTTCACCATACCCAGCCCGATATCGCCACCCGCTTTGCGCTGCCGCCGGAAATTACCGGACGCGGCGTGCGCCGCTATGGTTTTCATGGCCTGTCATACGAGTACATCGCACGGGTATTGCCTGATTATGATGCGCGTGCGGCGCAGGGTAAGACCATCGTGCTGCATCTGGGCAATGGCGCCAGCATGGCTGCCATCGCCAATGGCCAAAGCATTGCCAGCACCATGGGTTTTACCGCCGTCGAAGGCTTGCCGATGGGCACGCGCTCAGGCAGCCTCGACCCGGGCGTCGTACTGTGGATGATGGCGGAGGCCCATATGGACGCCAGCGCGATTCAGACGATGCTGTACCAGCATTCCGGCCTGCTTGGCGTATCCGGCATCTCCAGCGATATGCGCACGCTGCTGGAGAGCACAGATCCGCGCGCCGCAGAGGCGATTGATCTGTTCTGTTACCGCATCTCCCGTGAACTGGGCTCGCTAGCCGCTGCGCTGGGTGGTCTCGATGCGCTTGTGTTCACTGCTGGCATCGGCGAGCGGGCGGCTCCTGTGCGCGAGCGGGTTTGTCTGCTCGCCGAATGGCTTGGCGTAGCGCTGGATACTGAAGCCAACGCCAAGCATGGGCCGCATATCAGCACAGCCGACAGCGCTGTCAAGGTTTGGGTGATTCCAACTGACGAGGAACTGATGATCGCCTTACATACCCTTCACCATCTGGATAACTGACCATGGACAAACTGACAGCACAACCATTCGCCGGACACAAAGTGCTCATCATCGGCATCGCCAATGAACATTCGATTGCATGGGGCTGCGCGCGCGCTTTTCGCGAGCTCGGCGCGGAACTGGCGATAACTTATCTGAATGACAAGGCCAGGCCCTTTGTCGAGCCACTGGCCCGCGAAGTCGGTGCGACGATTTGCATGCCGCTTGATGTGTCTAAGCCCGATGAGCTGGAGGCGCTATTCGAATCGATTCGTGCAAACTGGGGACGGCTGGACGTGGCCGTGCATTCAATTGCCTATGCCCCAAAAGAGGATTTGCAACATGGTCTGCTCAATAGCTCGGCACAAGGCTTTGCCGAGGCGATGGATATTTCCTGCCACTCGTTTATCCGGATGGCGCGACTGGCCGCACCGCTGATGACTGAGGGCGGGTCGATGTTTGCGATGAGCTATCTTGGTGCTTCACGGGTTGTGCCTAATTACGACCTGATGGGGCCGGTGAAAGCGGCGCTCGAAGCATCGTGTCGTTATTTAGCGCACGAACTTGGGCCGCGAGGCATACGTGTTCACCCGGTTTCACCGGGGCCATTGAAGACGCGCGCGGCATCGGGGCTGAAAGATTTCGATGTGCTGCTCAGCGAAGCAGCGGCCCGTGCACCGATAGGGGAAATGGTCGACATCATGGACGTGGGTTATGCCTGCGCATTTCTGGCGACACCCTATGCACGGCGTATGACGGGCAACACGGTGTTCGTTGATGGCGGGATGAGTATCATGGCTTAGCGCCGCTAACAAACCCCCTGATCCCGCGTTGCGCCTCCTTGCCGTATTACTGGTACGGTCTGCATTGGTACGTCTTGGTTCAGGGGCCCCGTCAAGGTTTTGTTAGCGGCTTTTTAGGATGGCAAAATATCGTTTAGCTTAATTTTCCTGGTCAACTTTCGATTGGCCGCAGCTATATCCCAGTATCCAGACTATGCTCATACAGGTAATGAAGCTAGCCACTCTTCGTTTGATGGGTGGCAGCCATCTACCGGGCGTCGCCTTGAGAGCGGCTAACCAAACCCCTGGTCCAGCATGGCGCCTCCGTGCCGTACTACTTTTGTACTGTCTGCGTCGGTACGCTTTGGCTCAGGATCTCTTCGAGGTTTTGTTAGCCGCTCTTATTCGGCTATTTGGTCAAACTGTTCATTCCCCAATCTATTCTTTAAGTCTGGCAAAGGAAGTTGTGTAGCTTATTTCAAGTAACCTTCAAAAAATATTTGACAGGTTACATAAACAAATATAACCTTAAAAAGCTAAAACAAAGGTTACAAAGTTCATGTCAGCAAAGTGTGCTTTGTTACTTGCTAAATTGCACTTTATCGCTCATTACGTATTGAGATGACTCTCAATAGAAACCCATCATTCTGGTAGGGCTTAGCCACCAGAATCACACAACCATAGAAAGATTTATGATGAAACTTTATCACCATCCCCTATCTGGCCATGCTCACCGTGCACGCTTGCTCTTATCCCTGCTGGGTGCAGAACATGAGTTGGTATTTGTTGATCTGCAAAAAGGAGAGCACAAGTCGGCTGAGTTTCTGAAACTCAACCGTTTTGGGCAAGTGCCTGTGTTAGTAGATGGCGAAACGGTGATCAGCGATTCCAACGCAATTCTGGTTTATGTGGCTAAGTCTTTAGGCCGTGATGATTGGTTGCCAGAAACCCCTGCCGTGGCTGCTGCGGTACAGCGTTGGTTGTCGGTAGCCGCCGGTGAGCTTGCCCGTGGCCCAGCATCGGCCCGACTGATTACGGTGTTTGGTGCCAAGTTCGACGTGGAAGACACTATCCAGCGATCACATGCCATCCTGAAGCTGATTAACGAGGAGCTATCCGCGAGTGACTGGTTGGTTGCCGGTCAGCCGACTATTGCTGATGTCGCGCTGTATAGCTATATCTCTAGTGCACCAGAAGGCAATGTTGATTTATCCGCTTACAAGCATGTTTTGGCATGGTTGGCGCGTATCGAGGCCTTGCCTGGGTTTGTGCCTTTTCAGAAGACTGCAGTAGGCCTAGCCGTTTGAGGTGATATCTATGAAAGCAACGCGGTCTCCCTTTCATGAGGGGGAGTTGACATTACAGCGCAGTATCGGTGTTGTCGACCGTATGGCCTCGATAGGCCAACAACAGTTGGGCCGTGACTACATGCCAGATCAGCATCGAGTGTTCTACGCCCAGTTGCCTTTCGTGGTGTTGGGTAGCGTGGACAAAGCCGGTGAGGTGTGGGCGACTTTGCGTGCCGGGCCACCTGGCTTTATGCACTCTCCGACGCCGCAGCGCTTGGCCCTGGCGCTGGCACGTCAACCCGACGATCCCGCCGATGCGGGGATGGAGGATGGGGATGGCGTCGGTATGCTGGGCATTGAGCTGCATACCCGTCGACGTAATCGTATGAATGGCAATGTCCGCCGTGCTAGTGATGCTGCTTTCGAGATTGAAGTCACACAAGCCTATGGTAATTGTCCTCAGTACATACAGTTGCGGCAGTATGCTTTTGACAATACGGCACCCGCTGCCGTGACAGAGATGACGGTGCTTGACCGGCAGGCGCGGGCGATGATCACGGCGGCAGACTCTTTTTATGTGGCCTCCTACGTCGAACGCGATGGTGTCCGCCAGGTGGATGCCTCGCACCGTGGTGGGAAGCCTGGTTTTGTCAAAATAGGGGATGACGATACGCTGACCATTCCCGACTTTGCTGGCAATCTGTTTTTCAACACGCTGGGTAATTTATTACTTAATCCGCGTGCAGGGCTGGTGTTTGTTAATTTCCATACCGGCGATCTGCTGCAAATGAGCGGGCGTGCCGAGGTGATTCTGGACGCGCCAGAAATTGCGGCTTTTGCCGGTGCCGAACGGATGTGGCGTTTCAAACCGCAGCGCATCGTATATCGTCCGGCGGCGTTACCCTTGCGTTGGACGGATGTTGAGCAGGGCGCCTCACCTAACTCGCTCATCACGGGTAACTGGGATGACGCGGCAGCGAGGATAAAGGCCGCCAGTCTCGCGCAACAATGGCGCCCGTTCCGTGTGGAGCGGATTGTTGATGAGAGCTCGGTGATTCGATCATTTTATCTGGCACCGGCTGACGGTGCGGGCATGCCGCAGTCGCTTGCGGGTCAGCATATACCGGTGCGGCTTGTGCTACCCGGGTCTGCCGTGCCGCAGAGTCGTACCTATACCTTGTCGAGTGCGCCATCAGATGGGCTCTTGCGTATCAGCGTAAAGCGCGAAGGCGTGTTTTCGAACTATCTGCACGATACCTTAGCCTTAGGGGACATTATCGAGGCGCGGGCACCTGCTGGCAGTTTCACCATTGATGCTGCTTTGCGCCGGCCTGTGGTGCTGCTGGGTGCGGGCATTGGTGTGACGCCGATGCTGGCGATGGTGCGGCACCTCATCCATGAAGGCATCCGCAAGCGTTACTTGCGGCCAGTGTGGTTGTTCCAATCGGCGCGCAGCAAGGAGGAGCGAGCTTTCGGTGCTGAGCTTGACGCGCTGGCACAGTTGGCAGGAGGCAACTTCCGCCAGCTTCGAGTGCTGAGTGATACCGCCGCTGCCGATAGGGGCAAGGACTATGACGTATCTGGGCGCATTAGCCTAGAATTATTGAAACAAACGCTCCCATTTGATGATTATGATTTTTATCTGTGTGGCCCGGCAGGCTTCATGCAAGACATGTACGACGCGCTGCGTAGCGTGAATGTGGCTGATCAACGTATTCACGCTGAAGCATTTGGCCCATCCAGTTTGACACGTCAGGCCGATGAAGGCGTGCCAGCCATGCCGGTTGTGTTGCCAGCGAGTAGCAAGGTCGAGGTATTGTTTGCGCGATCCGCTAAAGAGGCTGACTGGAACCCCGCAGCTGGCAGTTTGCTGGAGCTGGCTGAGCAGCGTGGTTTGTCTCCGGAATTCAGTTGTCGGAGCGGTAGTTGCGGTACCTGTAGCACGCGGATTATCAGTGGTGCGGTGGCTTATCCGCAAGCACCGGCCATCACGCCCGCTGCGGATCAGGCACTTATCTGCTGCGCGGTACCGGCCGAGGGATGCAGCATACTGCATCTGGATTTGTAATCTGTAAGGTGTTGTGGCGCTAGCCAGTAGCTGATAGCTGGCTAGCGGCATGGCTTAGCGCCGCTAATCACGTTGCGCCTCCTTGCCGTGCCACGGCTACTGTCTGCGTTCAGGGGCTGTTCAAGGTTTGGGTAACGGCTCTTAGTGGCACAGCCACGGAATCGGTCAGCATGTGCCAGTGTGTTCTGGCCGTTTGTAACACACTTGGACTCAGTTCCACTACCAACACCGCCTGCTCTGTCGTGCCAGCCTCGGCAAGCAGCCGGCCATCGGGTTGCCAGATAGCGCTGCTGCCACAACTATGCCACCCCCCGGTGTGGCCAATATGGTTGGACAGCAGCACATAGCAGTTATTATCCAGTGCACGTGCCGGCAGCCAGGTACGTGATTCGTGGTAACCATTGCCCATGCTGAATAAGGCGCTGACCAGATAAGCGTGACAGCCATGACGGGCTGCGTAGCGAGCGTGCTCCGGGAAGGCACAGTCATAACAGATAGCCAGGCCCAGTCGCCAATCCTGAATGTCCAGAAAGCAGGCCTGCTCCCCCGGCCGGAAGTGCTCTTTCTCGCTGTCAAAGAGCTGCTGTTTGTGATAGCGGGTAAGCAGCTGCCCGTTCTGATCCAATACCAGCGAGCTGATAGACAACTGCTCACGCTCATAACTGGCGGCGCCAATAATGGCAGCGATGCGGCGGCGCTGGCACACCTCGCGTATTGGCTGCAAACGTTCATCTTCGCTACCGATAGCATAGTGGGCTGCTTGCGCGGCAATCAGCGCTGGCTCGTAGCCGCTTAGAAATTTCTCTGGCAGCAGCAGGATTTGCGCACCTTGATCGGCGGCCTGCTCTAGCAACTGCACCACTTTAGCGATATTGGTGCTCAAATCACCGGCGATCGCCTGTGCCTGCGCCACACCGATGTGCAAGGGCGTCGTGGGTAAAGGGAAAGCTGCTGTGCTGGGCATGCGATGGACTTTCTAAGAAGATTTCACCAGTAAGCATAAACCGGCCACGCTCAGTGCCAAACCTAGTGCCAGCCCCAGCCAGCTACTCCAATGTGGCCCGGTTTGCAGATAGGCTTGCGTCGGCTTGTCCGGGTTGTAATACACCAGCACACTGCTGCCAGGCGGATAGCGCTGCACAATCTCGCTAGCCAATTGCTGGCTACGGCTGTAGCCGGGATTGGGCAGGCGCAGCTGATCAGACTGATAGCTCTGTCCCGCTACCTGATAGTGGTACAGCAGCCGTGCCTGATATTCCAGGCGCCCGGCATTATCCGCATGGCGCGCCGGGCGTGATTCGACTTCGCTGATGGCCATCGTGCCCTTGGTCGTTGGCCAGCTTTGCGCTTGTCTTGCTGTTTTGGCGAGCTGCCATAGATAAGAGCTTAAGCCCAAGCCTAGGGCGAGCAGGATAAGACCGATGAGGCGTGTAGACATATTGGGTTCCGAGGGCTTAGCGCTTGTTGATGTTTGCTAAATAGTCGACTAATTCATGGAGGCGAGTGGAGGGGTTGTCGGTATTGCGTGTTTTGGCAGCCCATAGTGCGTTGCTGGCATTTGTTTTGGCGGTGTCGAGTCTGTCTTTTAGATAATCCTGAAAAAATTGTTGAGATTTACCTTTGGTGTAACGAAAGTTTTTGCCTGTTTTGAGTTTTCGTACTGCGGTATTCAAAGCCTTTATCACCTGGTCTGCATTCTGTTGTGGCTTGGTTGTGTTGGTGAAATGTAGTAAAAACCAGTACTCAATACAGGGGACCGAGTTGGCGATGAAGAAAGTATTCGCTGGAGTTGCTTGTTGAATTCTATTGATCACCTGTTGGTAGTTCGCATGTCCATCTTTGTCGATCACGCAGTAAACCCGGTTAAATGGCCCACTTGCTGAGCTTTTTTCTTGGTCAAATAAAGCAAGGGCATGTGCTAACACACTTTCGGGGGCGGAGCCACAGTCTCCGGTGATGTTTACATCGCCGGTATGTATTTTGTATTCCCTGATCAGGGCCTGAAAATATCCGGGTTCGGTTTTTTCTCCCTCACAGACAATCAGAACCTTATCGTAGCGCTGACGACGAGCTGCTGAGCGTTTTAGCTCATTTGCTTGCGCTTTTCTTTTTTTGTGCAATTCGTCATGTCCCATTCTTGTTCTCTTAAGAATTAAGCTTGAAGGTGGTTGTATCAATAAAAGGTAAAGCCCCATAACGGCCTGCCAGGTAATTCGCTTCGAGATTTTCTCGGTTTTTTATGGGGTGGAAATCGGTAAGTGGATAGAGGACAGTAGCCTGTTCTTTATTTTTTTCACAGAACCAGACTTGGTCGCGGCGGAAAATGTCTTGGGTCAGCACCGAGGTTTCATGGGTGGTGAAAATCAGTTGTGCATTCTTCGGGTTGGTCTTAGGGTTGTGGAATAAGCTGATTAAGTAGGCGGTGATATCCCGGTGTAGCGAGTTATTGAGTTCATCAATCACCAAAACATTGCCATTTTCTAAGACATCCAGCCAAGGGCCACCAAAAGAAAATAGCTTTTGGGTGCCATCAGATTCTTCTTTGATATCAAATGAAATCAGGGATCGATCAGAGGTCTGATGCTTGATTTGAATATCAAACACTTTTTTATCTGAAAACCGGTTTAGAATTTCGATCTTCATTTCCTCAGACATGTTTTCAGGGAGGAAAAGGTCTTGTGCAGAGAGTTTTCTCGCTTCTACTGCTAAATCATGTACGCCTAAATCGGCTACTTTCAGGAACGCTAGTAGTTGTTCTTTTTTTCCTTGGTCTTTATCGCATAAGCGGGCAGTAAGCTCTGGGCTCCTACCGGCTACTCCCATCATGCGCAGGGTCTTTTGGAACCAGTCATAAACGGCTTGTAGTTGTTGGCTATTTAGCTGTACTGCCGTTGATAAAAACAGCGCATTTGGCCGTGTTGAGCTTTGCCAGAGTTGTTTTTGGCCCGTTAGCGCATGGCATTTTTCCCATTGATACAGGCCTGTTTCTGCTATCCAACGACGTTCTAACCACTTTTGTGCGCGTCCATTGGGATAGGCAAATAGCCATTCTTCGTCAATTCGTTCGCTGGTTGCGCTAAAGCCATATTGATAGCGAACATTTTCCGCAACGAAGGTGATTTCAAATGTGGTTGCTTGGTTGGCCATCTCGCTAGCTAATAAAAATGGCGTCACCGGAATAGGCGCATCGTGCTGGTAAGTGGTGGATTCCAGCACGATGTTTTTCATTGCTGTCAGCGCTTTTAATAGATTGGATTTACCGGAAGCATTGGGGCCGTAGATGACTGCAGAGCGCAGCAGGCGCGGGGTAGCCGCCGCACTGCTTTGGAAGGTGTTTTCTGGTAGTTCGGTTCCTTTGGCGGCGACCAGGCTGAGGGTTTGTGTGTCTTTGAAGGAGCGCCAGTTTGTTGCACTAAATTCGATTAACATGTGATCAAAACCTCTTTTAAGTGCTATTTTTGGTAATTTTAGCCAGAATTGGCACTTAAATATAGTAACCCAGCAAAGCTTAGCCTAGCTGAACCGGAGCAGACGCCAATTCAGCTACCTGACGCTCAGGCCCGCTGCTCAGCGGGTATAGTCTTCCAGCAGTTGTAGCTGGGCACAGTGAGCTTGGCCTCGGGTGGGGCGGCGTTTATAGCTGCCATCCGACTGCATTTCCCAGGCGTTGACATTGTCTTGCAGATACATGCGCAGCCCTTCCTTGATGATGCGGCGTTTCAGTTTGGGATCAAGAATAGGCACGCAGGTTTCAATGCGGCGGAAGAAGTTGCGGCCCATCCAGTCGGCACTGGCTATCAGCAGGTCTTCCTTGCGCTCGTTGTAGAAGTAGAACACGCGGGGGTGTTCCAGAAAGCGGCCGACGATAGAGCGTACGCTGATATTGTCGGATAGGCCGGGTACGCCGGGGCGTAGTGCGCAGACA
This sequence comes from Neisseriaceae bacterium TC5R-5, assembly GCA_020830965.2. Taxonomy (GTDB): domain Bacteria; phylum Pseudomonadota; class Gammaproteobacteria; order Burkholderiales; family Chromobacteriaceae; genus Chromobacterium. The sequence continues at coordinate 55,379 of JACCFC020000009.1, read as the reverse complement.
CCTCGTATGATCAACTGAATTTTGACGCCCGCCTGGCTGGCGCGGTAGAGCGCCAGAATCACCTGGTTTTCCAGCAGCGCATTCATTTTGGCGATGATTTGCGCAGGTTTGCCGGCGGCGGCGTGGGCGGTTTCGCGTTCTATCGCCTGGATGATATTGCTGTGCAGGGTAAACGGGCTTTGCCAGAGCTGTTTGAGCTGGCTGGAGCGGCCCAGGCCGGTGAGTTGTACGAAGATGTCGTTCATATCGCTGGCGATGTCTTCATTGCAGGTCAGCAGGCCAAAGTCGGTATAGAGGCGGGCGGTGCGCGGGTGGTAGTTGCCGGTGCCCAAGTGCAGATAGCGGCGCAGGCCGTGCTCTTCGCGGCGGATCACCATCAGCATCTTGGCGTGAACTTTGTAGCCGATCACGCCATACACCACGTGCGCACCGGCGTCTTCCAGGCGGCTGGCCCAACTGATATTGGCTTCTTCGTCAAAACGTGCCATCAGTTCCACTACTACGGTGACTTGTTTGCCGGTGCGGGCGGCGGCAATTAGCGATTCCATCAGCACCGAGTCGGTACCGGTGCGGTACACCGTCATCTTGATGGCTACCACATGCGGGTCGGAGGCAGCCAGGGTGAGCAGGTCGATGACTGGCTGGAAGCTCTGGTAGGGGTGGTGCAGCAGAATATCGCTTTGGCGTATGGCTTCAAACAGCGAGGTTTTCTTGCGCAGGATGTCGGGCAGCGTGGGGGTGAAGGTTCTGAATTTTAGGTCGGGGCGGTCTACCAGATCGGGCACCTGCATCAGCCGTACCAGATTGACCGGGCCGCTGACACGATAGACATCCTGTGTTTGCAGATTGAATTGGCTGAGCAGGAATTCTTCCATCGGTGGCGGGAAGTTGTCGGCAATTTCCAGGCGTACGGCATCGCCGAACTGACGCTGGCGCAATTCGCCTTGCAAGGCGGTGCGCAGGTTTTTGACATCGTCGTCTTCCAGGGTGAGTTCGCTGTCGCGGGTGACGCGGAACTGGTAGCAGCCTTTTACCGTCATGCCGCTGAACAGTTCATGCACATGCGAGTGCAAGATGGAGGAGAGGAAGACGAAAGCGTGTTGCTGGCCGTGGCTGATTTCTGCGGGCAGTTTGATCACGCGCGGCAGGATGCGCGGTGCCTGCACAATCGCCATGCCGGAGGCACGACCAAAGGCGTCGCGGCCTTCCAGTTCTATCGCAAAATTCAGTGATTTATTCAACAGCTTGGGGAAGGGATGTGAGGGGTCGAGACCGATAGGGGTGAGTATCGGCATCAGTTCACGAAAGAAAAAGCTTTTTACCCATTCCTGTTGTGCGCTGTCCCACTCCATACGTCGCAGAAAGACAATGCCTTCTTCACGCAGCGCCGGAAACAGATTGTCACTCATCACCGCATATTGTTCTTGCACCAGTTGGTGGGCGGCGGCGGCAACCTTTTGCAGTGCCTGCTTGGGGGTGAGGCCATCGGGTAATAGCCGGTCTGGCGTCAGCTGCGCGGTTTCCTGTAGCCAAGCCATGCGTACTTCAAAGAACTCATCCATATTGGAGGAGACGATGCAGAGGAACTTCAGGCGCTCCAGCAGTGGAAGCTTAGGGTCTTCGGCTTGAGCCAGCACACGACGGTTGAATTCGAGCAGGCCCAGTTCGCGGTTGAGCAGTAAGTCTGGTGAAAGTGACATACGGTTGTTGAGCTAGCAGTGTAGAGGTGAAGAAAACAAATGGCCCTCACAGGGAGGGCCGGTTAATCAGTTCTGTGGTGGGGTGTAGCCCTGTGGTGCATCGGCACCGGCACCAAAGAAATACGCTTCTAGCTGTGCCGCCAGATATTGGCGGGCGCGGGCATCGGCCAGGCTGAGGCGGTTTTCATTGATCAGCATGGTTTGATGGCGTAGCCAGGCTTGCCAGGCTTCTTTGGAGACGCTTTCATAAACACGCTTGCCCAGTTCTCCTGGTAGCGGTGGGAAATCGAGCGCTTCGGCTTCGCGGCCCAGCTTGATGCAATTCACGGTTCGGCTCATGGCTCATCCTTGTGTGGTCTGAAAATCAACGCGGTATTGTGTCACACCCTAGCCGGGCTTCCAACCGCCACTCCGGTTTACAGTGTTTTCAATAAGACTTTGGAGCGGCGCTGTTCGTTATACAACTGTTGTCGGGCGAGTGGTAAGGCATTTTTGTCGGTTTCGACAAAGCCGCGTTCGACAAACCAATGCGAGGTTTGTGTGGTCAGCACAAACAGCGAGAGCAGCCCTTGGGCGCGGGCCTGGTATTCCACGTGCTGCAGCAGAATCTCGCCAAAACCGGCATCGCGCCGGTGCGGGCTGACCGCCAGGCAGGCCAGTTCAGCGGTTGCCTCGTCACGAAACGAGTGCATGGCCACGCAGCCGGCAATCTGGTCGTCGTGTTCCAGCACCGCGTAATGGCTGATTTCCACTTCCAGATGCTCGCGATTGCGTTTGACCAGCGTGCCCTGTTCTTCCAGCGGTTGAATCAGGCCGAGGATGTCGGCGATATCCTCTACCGTGGCGGTGCGTACCCGTACCAGCGGATCACGCGCAATCATGGTGCCATTACCGCCCTGGGTGAAGTGTTCCAGCAGCAGCGCACCGTCTTTATGGCGGCTGATCAGGTGGGCTCGCGCCACGCCTTCACGTGTGGCGCGGATGGCATAGGGTAGATAGGCGCTGACGTCTGCGGAGAGTTTGCCGGCGGCGAGGAGTTCCTCTGCCTGTTGAGAGGTCAGTGTGCTAATCAGTTTTTGCGCTAGCACCACGCCGCACTCCTCAATCATGAAGCTGAGTTTTTCGGCCTTGAGCGCAATAGCCACCTGACAGGCCAATTCTTCCATCGCCAGATTAAAGGCTTCGCCGGTCAGAGAGTAGCCGAGCGGCGAAAGCAGCACCAGTTCGCCCTGGTCCAGCCGTGAGCGTATCGCCTGACTATCAATGCGGCGTACCTGACCGGTGTACTGCATATCGACACCATCCAGCACACCTAATGGTCGCGCGGTCACAAAGTTACCGCTGGCTACGCGTAAGTGTGCGCCGTGCATCGGTGAGTTAGGCATACCCATGGAGAGGGTGGCTTCAATATCGCAGCGGGTGGCACCGGCTACTTGCTTGACGATTTCCATGGTATTGGCATCGGTGACACGTCGGCGTCGATGGTGTTGTGCCGGGATGTGTTGCTGGCTGAGCAGGCTTTCGATTTGTGGGCGAATGCCGTGTATCAGCACGATGCGCACGCCTAGGCTGACCAGCAGATTGATATCTTGCGCCAGGCGGCTAAATTCGCCACTTTGCAGCACTTCGCCATTAATGGCCAGCACAAAGGTTTTGCCACGATAGGCATGGATATAGGGCGCGGCTTCGCGAAAAGACAGCACAAACTCGCGGCTGGGCATGATGAACGAGGCTCCTTGATGATATGAGGAATAACTGATCAAGACGATGGGGTAGAGCGTAGCAGGAATAAGCTGATTTTGCAGTGCAATATGTGAGGGTAATGGCGAGTTGTGCGTGGTGTGCTTTAGCGGGTTGGGCCGGCAAGTCGATTATTGCTTGCACTCATAAGGCAATGCTAAGAGCCGCGAACAAACCTCCTGATCCAGCGTTGCGCCTCCTTGCCATCCTACCGGTACTGTCTGCGTCGGCGCGCCTTGGCTCAGGGAGTCTTCGAGGTATTGTTAGCGGCTCTGAATGCGTAGATGGCTTTGAGGTGGCAAAAAATTGTTTTTATGTTTTTTGGGTTTTTTATGTTAATGGTCTATAATTTTTAAATTTTTTTGGTTTTGGATTGCTTAGTTGGCAGCGGCCTTGGGGATGCTGGTTTGACTGCTCAGGGCTGATTTTGTGTAATCGAGGTAGCAAAAAGGTGACGAAATGATAGGAATGCAAAAATGGCGACAGCCTTGGCTGCTCGCGTTGCTGGTGGTGATGCTATCAGCCTGTGGCAATAGTGGTGGCGGGGGAAGTGGTGGTGGTGGCAATCAGGGTAATCTGACCGAGGCCATATTTACTCAACTGTCCGGGCGGGTGTTGCTGGCAGCTAATACGGATAGCGCTGCCGGTGTCGCCGCAGGGGCTTCGGTGCAGGTGATGGCGGCCGACAACAAAACCATCCTGGCCACTGCCATAGCTGATGAGAAGGGAGTGGTGAACATTGCCAAAGTAGTAGCCGATAGAGATGTGCTGCTGCGTATTCAGAGTCAGAACAGCGTGCCTCAGGTATTGCCTCTGCACTTGAATAAAGCCACGCAGCAAGGCTTTGAAACGACCTTATTGCCGGTGGGCAAAGTGGTGAGCATGGCGCAGTTTGAGCTCGGAGGCACGGCTAGCGGGCCGGATGGTGCACAGGTGCTTGTGGAGCCAGCCAGTTTTGTCGATAGCGACGGACGCGCGGTAGTCGGGACGGTAGATGTCGCGATTACCCCTTACAACCCGTCGTTACAGCCGCAGGCATTTCCCGGGACCCCGTTATATCGTGCGGCCAACGGCGAATGGGAATATATGGCCAGTGCGGGGATGACTAATTTCACCTTCACGCAGAATGGCCAAACACTGCAACTGGCCGCTGGCAAAACGGCCAAAGTGCATCTGCCGTTGTACGGCTTGTATGGACCGGATGGTCAGTTGTTGGCAGAAGGCACAACAGTACCTGCCTGGAGCATGGATGATGCCAGTGGTACCTGGAAGCAGGAGGGAAATGGCATTGTGGTGCGTGATGCCAGCAGCCCAACCGGTTTTGCGATGGAAGCGACGGTCGCGCATTTCTCCTGGTGGAATACCGATTTTGCGGTGTTGACTAGAGAATTGAACTTTCATATTACTAATGCGCAAGGCCAAGCCTATCTGAGTCCTCTGACAGTACAGGCAGAGTTTAGGCAGGCGCTGCCAAACTTCGGGACTAAAGCTTACGGCCTGGTGTCTGTTCGTGTGGCGCAAATTAGTGGTGATGGCGATACCTTACCGATGGCACTGGGTTTTGATACTGAGCTGGTTTTGTCTTATCCGAATGGGGAGGTGGCTGCCATCAAGTCAATCTCTGCGACGGAGCTGGCTGCGCTGATAAGAGCTGGTGCTAGCATCGACATTCAGCTTGGCCCTGTTGTTCCTGGCCTGAAGGTTTTCCCATCTGACAGCGTGGTGCTGGCTGAGGGGGGAGAACAATCTTTTGTGGCCAGGTCGATAGGTTTGCCTGATGACAGCGTAACCTGGCTGGTAAATGGCATCGTCGGGGGTAATGCCAGCGTTGGTACTATTTCTAATGCCGGCGTTTATACCGCGCCAGCGGCGGTTGCGGATGAGGGAGTCACCGTCACCGTGACTGCACGTAGCAGCAGTCAGCCGACAGTGCAGACAAATGTGTCAGTAGCGGTGATTGCGCGTTTTTATGTGCGTATGAACGGTCAGCTAGCTACTGGCGGGCAGGGCGGCTTGGTGTTTACTGCCGTCCGTGGTGATACACCGCAGTTCTCTGCTTCGCGTGATCCGGAGGGTTTGCAGCCCTTGGCTATGCGCTGGAAAGTGGTGGGGGTGCTGCCACAGGGGGATGCGATTCGTCCACCTGATTGGTTGCAGTCAATATTAGCCCCTACGATTGATACCAGCAGTGGTCGATTGAATCCGGTACCGGATGTGGATACCGCCTATTGGAATGGTTTTTATGATTTTAATACCACAACCGGTAATTCCACAGCAAATAGTGCCACTTATGTGATTAGCGCGGAAGTGCTAGGGCGACCAGGGCTGGTTGGGCAACAGGCTTATTTTGTTGTTGGCCCGAACCCGAACTACGCAGCCATGACTATGCTATTTTTACAGACGGGGTTCCGCTTTGATGGTAATAATATTTTGCCAAATATCATCGTGCCGCCCGGCGTGACCGTGACATGGCGTGGCCGCTGTTTTGAGGGGCAACTGTGGGGCGCTTTATGTGCCACCCAACCAGCGACAGATCCGGTAACGGGGCGCATGCTGATCCCTACGTGGCCTAGTTTTTTTGTATTAGAGGCGAAGGTGGTGACAGCAGACAATCAGATTTCGCGTTATGCCTTCCAGGTTCCCGGACGCGATTTACCGCCTAGCTTCTGATTGGTTTTGCGTTTGACTAGACTTTAAGCTTTTAATCAGGGCCAGCATCATTTGATGTTGGCCCTGTTGTGTCTGCTGATCTGACGGCCGCTAGTGTTCTCTTGCTAAGCTATCTTGCATTGGTAAGAGTTTATTTTGATTGGGTATTTACTTTGCAGCGTGCTCACGTCGGTATAACTCCCACTCCTCGACTTCACTGCCATCCGGCAGCTTGCACACGCCATAGACGCCGCCATCCTTGGCGGTTTTCATCAGCAGTTCCCCTTGTTTTTGCTGAACACAGTACACCGAGGCCGGGTTAGCCAGTTGGCTGCTAGCGGGGGTGGGTGGCTGGGCACAGGCGCCGAGGCAAAGGCTTGTGACTAATAATAGGGGGCGCATGGTTTGTCCTTGCTGAGTTGGATGAGGGGGCAATCAAAAGAATTGCCAGTGTCGATGCGTGATTATAAAACGCTTAGAGGTGCCATAGGGCACCTCTCCAATATGGGCAGGTCGGTGTGCTGCGGAAATCTAGTCCGCCCCCCCGACGGTAGAGAGCACTTGCCATTGGCCATTCTTTACTTGATAGACGGTGACTGCACCATTCTTGACATCGCCTTTATAGTCGAAAGCGATATTACCGGTGATGCCCTTGTAGCTGGTTTTGCTCAGCTCAGGTAGGTAGATTGTCGGGTCGGTGGAATTAGCGCGTTTCATTGCATCAACCAGCACCATGGTGGCGTCGTATTCATAAGGTGCATAAATTTGCACATCGGTACCGAAAGTTTTTTTGAACTTATCGTTAAACGTGGCATAGCCGGGCATTTTGTCATGCGGCACGCCACAGCTGGACGCGTATTGGCCTTCGGCTGCTGGCCCGGCCAGTTTGATAAATTCTGGCGATTGCCAGCCATCACCGCCAATCAGCTTGGTTTTGAGGCCTAGATTGTCCATTTGCTTGGCTAGTGGGCCGGCTTGAGCGTCCATGCCGCCATAGAACACCAGATCGGGTTTCTTGGCCTTGAGTGAGGTGAGGATGGTGTTGAAGTCGGTGGCTGAGTTGGTGGTGAATTCGCGTCCTACCACCCAGGCTCCCTTGGCCTTGATGACGGCTTCAAACTGGTTAGCCAGGCCCTGACCATAGGCAGTACGATCGTCGATGATGGCAACTCTTTTCGCTTTCAGATGATCCACTGCAAATTCACCTAATGCCCTACCTTGCTGGATATCGTTGGCAATCACCCGGAATGCTGTTTTATAACCTTGTTTGGTATAGGTCGGATTGGTGGCAGAAGGGGATATTTGTGGAATACCGGCATCGGCATAGATTTTGGAAGCGGGTATGGTGGTGCCGGAATTCAGGTGCCCGATGACGCCGGCTACTTTGGCATCAACCAGACGTTGTGCTACCTGGGTGCCGATTCTGGGGTCGCCCTGATCGTCTTCCGACATCAGTTCAAATCTGATTTTTTTACCGCCAATTTCGATTCCCTGGGTGTTGAGATCGGCAACAGCCAGCGTGGCGCCATGTTCATTATCTTTGCCTAAGTGCGCGATAGGGCCGGACATGGGGGAGACTTGACCGATTTTTACGACTACAGCGGGCGCGGCTGCGGCAATCGGTGTTGGGGCAGCCGCGCTAGAGCCGGTAGCCGCCTCCTGTTTGCTGCAAGCGATTAGGGTGATGGCGATCACCATCAGACTAAGACGAGCGTATTGAGGCATATGCTTATCCTTGGTAGTAATTTTGATCACGGTGTTATGGTGTTAATCAGCTAACATGATGTTATTGAATGCTTATTACCTGTTTTTTATTATTTGTAGTTCTATTTTTGACTATCAATAAAATAAGTTTTTGCATGGTAAAAAAACAGAATCTCTTTTCCAGCATAGTTGCTTGAGCAGGCCGGGGTGGGGCTTTGCCATGCCGTCGCAGTCAGTTGTAATTAGATTTTTCAGCAGAAGTGCCCGGCGTGGATTAATTTTAATTAGGCTTTAAGGCATAAGCAGGTGGGTAGGCTGAATGCATGACTATGAGGGAGAGAGTGATGTTTTTTGGAGGCAAAAAAAAGCAGGAGGAGTTGACGCAGGCTTTGGCACAACTGGAGAAATCACAGAGCTTATTGGCTGCTATTGATTTATCAATGGCCGAGATCGAGTTTACCCGCGATGGCATTATTGTGAGTGCCAATCAGAACTTTTTGCAGACCATGGGTTATACACTGGCCGAGATTGTGGGTAAGCATCATCGTATGTTTTGCCGTCCTACCTATGTGAATAGTCCGGCTTATAGTGAGTTTTGGAAAAAGCTGGGGCGCGGTGAGGCGATGTTGTGCCGGGTTTGTCGTGTGAATAAGGGCGGGGAGGATGTGTGGTTGGAGGCAAATTATGTTCCGGTATTGGACAAGAACAGGCAAGTAACCGGTGTTGTCAAAATTGCGACGAATGTGACGGATAAAGTGCTGTTGGAATTGAAGGATGCGGCGGTACGTGAGGCGATAAATCGTTCGATGGCACAGATTGAGTTTGAGTTGGATGGCACCATTGTCGATGCCAATGAGAATTTTTTGAGCACATTTGCTTATCAATTAGCGGAAATCAAAGGTAAACATCATCGTATCCTGTGTGAGCCTGCTTATGCCAATAGTCCGCAGTATATTGATTTCTGGCGGCAACTCGGTCAAGGCAAGGTGTTTCAGGGGCAGTTCAAACGTGTGGCTAAGGATGGTCAGCCGGTTTGGTTGGAGGCGACTTATAACCCTATTCTGGATGCCAATGGTCGCCCGGTTCGGGTATTGAAGTTTGCCAGTGACATTTCCGTCAAAATTAAGCAATTACATGTTCAGGCAGAAAATGCGGATTTCGCCGTAGGGGAGTCGGAACATACCGAGGAGTTGTCGACAAAAGGTAACGCAATACTGGAGCAGGCTGCGGTCGAAATTGGTAAGGTTGCACATAGCGTGGAAAGCTCTTCCAGTATTATTGCTACATTAGAAGGTAGTTCAACGAAAATAGGTGGTATTGTCAGCACAATCAGCGATATTGCTGATCAAACCAATCTATTGGCTTTGAATGCGGCGATTGAGGCTGCCCGGGCAGGTGAGACGGGGCGCGGTTTCGCCGTGGTAGCCGATGAGGTTCGTAAACTGGCCGAGCGTACTACGCACTCTACCCGAGAAATATCGGATATTGTGCGTACCATTCAGCATGATTCCAAGTCAGCCAGAGATGCAATGCAGGAGGTGAGCGGCCTGGCCAGCAACAGTTTGCAGCTTTCGGAGCAGGCACAGGTGGCGATTAGGGAAATCCGCAGCGGTGCCAGCCAGGTGGTGAAGGTGATCAAGGATCTTGCCCATTTGCTGAAACAGTAATGCGGCCAGTTAACTAAGAACCGCTAACCCAACCTCGAAGCGTCCCTGAGCCGAGGCGCAACACTGGGTCAGGGGGTAGCGGCGCTAAGCTTTGGCTCCTGCTGTCTGTGCGCGTTGACAGCGTTCAGCGGGAGCATCCACTGTTTCATCCAGCCAGCCAGCCAGTTGTTGCTGCACTATGTCTGCCAGTGCCGTTATCCATTGTGGGTCTTCATTCAGGCAGGGAATATAGCGGAACTCGCCGCCACCTTGTTGCAGGAAGGTTTGTTTGCCTTCCATCGCGATTTCTTCCAGTGTTTCCAGGCAATCCGCCACAAAGCCGGGGCAAATGACATCCACTTTGGCAATGTGCTGTGTACCCAGTTCTGTTAATACGGCGCTGGTGTAGGGTTTGAGCCATTCGGCCCGACCAAAGCGGCTTTGGAAGCAGACAATGTATTGTTCCGTAGTGAGTTGTAGTGCTTCGGCCAGTAAACGCCCGGTTTTCAGGCATTGACAGTGGTAGGGGTCTCCCTTGTTCAGGGTAAAGCGCGGCATGCCATGAAAGCTCATCACTAGCTTGTCGCCACGGCCATGCTGCTGCCAGTGGCTGCGTACTTGGGTAGCTAGTGCCTGAATATAGGCGGGGTGATCATGAAACTGACGTACAGTACGTAGCGCCGGCATATTGCGCAGTGTCAGCAGATGGCGGAATACTTGATCAAGCGCTGTGGCGGTAGAGGCCGCAGAATATTGCGGATACAGCGGCAGCACCAGTAGTTTTTCTACGCCTTGCTCACGCATTTTCTGTAGCACGCTGGCCACGGAGGGTTGCCCGTAGCGCATGGCAAAATCCACCACCAGATTATGCCAACCCAATTCGCCAAGCTGGCCTTTGAGCAGCAGGGTTTGTTTGCGGGTGGTGACATAGAGGGGTGAGCCTTCGGCGTGCCAGATGGCGGCGTATTTTTCGGCAGACTTGGCTGGGCGGGTATTGAGAATGATGCCATTCAAAATGAACCACCATAGCGCGCGTGGAATTTCGATGACACGCCGATCAGAGAGAAACTCTTTCAGATAAGGCCGCAAAGCTTGTTTGGTAGGGGCCGTGGGCGTGCCTAAATTCATCAGCAATACCCCGATTTTCGGGCTGTAATCATGACGAAATGCTGGTTCGGTTTGGTAGTTGGCCATTTTTCCTTTCCTCAAGCGTTGCCAGTAGGCGGGTAAATGCTGCGCAGATTACCATAGCTACCGGCTTGGGTAGTTAGTTGCCGACTAAGAGCCGCGAACAAAACCCCTGATCCAGCGTTGTGCCTCCTTGCCGTACCATTTGTACTGTCTGCGTCGACGCGCTCTTTGAGATTTTGTTAGCGGCTCTAAATGCCGAGGCTGATGTATTTGATTCTGACGGTGGCACCAAGACTTTCATGGTTACACGTCGATAGCTCTGGTAACCTAGCAAACTGCATAAGAATTTAATTATATAAATAACCATGAACATGAAACATGATCAACGCATTTATCTGGCTTCGGGGAGCCCGCGTCGCTATGAGATTTTGCAACAACTGGGCCTGTCGCTAGAACGCATTCATGCTGAAATTGACGAGTCGGTATTGCCGGGGGAGCCAGCCATCGGCTATACCGAACGGCTGGCGCTTGCCAAAGCAGATGCTGGCTGGCGTGTTGTGCTGGCTAGCGGGCTACCTTCCCGTCCTTTGCTGGCGGCAGATACCACGGTGACACAGGATGGTGAAATTTTTGGTAAACCGCAGGATGCTGCCGATGCGCGCCGCATGTTGCGTGCTTTTTCCGGGCGTCATCACCAGGCGATTACGAGTGTGGCTATCCGTCAGGAACAACGTGTATTGCTGCGTACCTCGGTGACCGAGGTATTTTTTCGTGAACTCAGTGAGATCGATATTGAGCGCTATCTTGCCAGTGGTGAGCCCTTTGATAAAGCTGGCGCTTACGGTATTCAGGGGCGTGCTGCGGTGTTTGTCGAGCGTATTGAGGGCAGTTATAGCGGCGTAATGGGTTTACCCGTGTTTGAGACTGCAGCTTTATTAAGCGAATTTGCTTACACCTTACCTTAAGCCAAGGGTTAACAATGCTAAATCAAACTATTCCCTTGCCGCGTGATGTGCCACGCCCCAAGGAGCAGATTCTGATCAATATCACGCCGCAGGAAACGCGGGTGGCAGTGCTGGAAGACAATATTGTGCAGGAACTGCACGTGGAACGAGCCAGCAGTCGTGGCATTGTCAGCAATATCTATCTGGGCCAGGTCAAGCGGGTATTGCCGGGTATGCAGAGTGCGTTTATTGAAATTGGTCTGGAACGCGCTGCTTTTTTACATATTGCCGATTTGCTGGAGCAGCGTCAGCATCCTACTGAACCACAGCGTATCGAAAAAATGCTGTTTGAGGGGCAGACCATTCTGGTACAGGTGATCAAAGACCCTATCGGTACCAAGGGGGCACGCTTATCGACGCAAATCTCACTGGCCGGGCGTTTTCTGGTGCATCTGCCGCAAGAAGAGCATATCGGCGTCTCACAAAGAATCGAAAATGATGATGAACGCAATAGCCTGAAAACCCGGCTGGAGAAATTGCTACCCAGTCCCAATCCCAGTCCCTGTGGTTACATTATTCGGACCAGTGCAGAAACGGCTAGTGATGAAGAACTGAAAGCCGATGTGGAGTATCTGACCAAGTTGTGGGCTGATATTCGTCACAAATCACAGCACTTGCCGGCGCAAAGCCTGTTGTATGAAGACCTGCCTTTAGCGGTGCGGGTATTGCGCGATATGGTGAGTGATTACACCGACAAGGTGATCGTCGACTCTACTGAAAACTATAGTCGCATGGTGGAGTTTGCCGCGCAGTATGTGCAAATGGTCGTCAGCAAGATTGAGCGTTATAGCGGTGAGCGGCCACTGTTCGAGCTGCATGGTATTGAAACTGAAATCGACAAAGCACTATCGCGGCGGGTGAATCTGAAGTTTGGTGGCTATCTGATTATCGATCAAACCGAGGCGATGACAACAATTGATGTCAATACCGGCGGCTTTGTTGGTAACCGCAATTTTGACGAGACTATTTTCAAGACCAATCTGGAAGCCACCCAAGTGATTGCCCGGCAGATGCGGCTGCGTAATCTGGGAGGCATCATCATTGTCGATTTTATTGATATGGATAACGAAGAGCATCAGTTGGCGGTGATTAGCGAGCTAGCCAAGGCTTTGGCGCGCGATCGTACTCGCGTGACGCTGAATGGTTTTACCAGCCTGGGCCTGGTGGAAATTACCCGCAAGCGTACTCGGGAAAGTCTAGCCCATGTGTTGTGCGAGCCCTGTACCGTCTGTCAGGGGCGGGGTGAGGTGAAAACCGCGCAAACGGTATGTTATGAAATTCAGCGCGATATTGTGCGTGAAGCAAAACAGTTTGCCGCCAAGAGTTACCGGATTTTGGCCGCCCAGACGGTGATTGATATGTTTCTGGATGAGGAGTCGCAAAGTCTGGCGATGCTGATCGATTTTATCGGTAAACCGATTTCCTTATCGGTGGAGGCCACTTATACCCAAGAGCAGTTTGATGTGGTGTTGTTGTAATCATCGGCAAGCAGGATTGCGCGTTACAATGGTCGGCTTTGTATCAGTCTTTTCGGAGTATTGAATGAATGCCATGCAGCTTGACCCATTGTGGGCTGCCATCCAGCAGGAGGCGGAACAGGCGGCGCAGGCCGAACCGCTATTAGCCGATTTCTTACATAGTGCCATCTTGCAGCATGATAGTTTGGCGCAGGCCTTGGCCTGCCATCTGGCTAACAAACTGGCCAGCACCATGTTAAGTGCCAACAGTCTGCGGCAGCTGTTCGGTGAGGTGCTGGAGGCGGACGCCTCGATTGTGACCGGTGTGCGTGCCGATTTACAAGCTTGTCGCGAGCGTGATCCCGCCTCGGAAAATTACTCTACGCCGCTGCTGTATTTCAAGGGTTTTCATGCCATACAAAGCCAGCGTATCACTCACTATCTGTGGCAGCAGCAACGCAAGACGCTCGCTTTATTTTTGCAAAATCGTATTTCAGAAGTAACCGCTGCCGATATCCATCCAGCTGCCCAGATCGGGCATGGGGTGATGCTGGATCATGGTACTTGCGTGGTTGTAGGGGAAACGGCGGTAATTGGTCATAATGTTTCACTATTGCAGGGTGTAACCTTGGGTGGAACCGGTAAACAGCATGGTGATCGTCATCCTAAAGTTGGCAATGGTGTATTGATTGGTGCCAATAGCTGTATTCTGGGGAATATTCATATTGGTGAGTGTGCCAAAGTAGGGGCTGGCAGTGTGGTACTGGATGATGTGCCGGCACATTGCACCGTTGTCGGAGTGCCTGCCAAGGTCGTGGCGCGTGCCTGTAAGGGGACGCCAGCGCTGGAAATGGATCAGAAAGTGTAGCTGGCACACCGACTTACATACCCATAACATGTCGGGTAGACCACTTGGTAAAGTGGCATCAGACGGGTAAGATGCCGCCCCATCATATTTAGCGTCCAATTTCAGGAATGAAACCCATGAATGTCAGCGTAGTCGATTATCGTGCCCCAGATGCCGCCGAGCAGTTTACCCGCTCACTACATGAAACCGGTTTTGGCGTTTTGATTAACCATCCTATTCCGCAAGCCCTGGTGGATGCTATTTACCAAGAGTGGCTCGCTTTTTTTAATAGCCAGGAAAAATTTGACTACACTTTTTCGGCAGAGCGGCAGGATGGCTGGTTCTCGCCACAAGTCTCGGAAACTGCCAAGGGCGCACAATTAAAAGATATCAAAGAATACTTTCATATCTACACCTGGGGCCGGATACCGCCACAGCTCAAAGACAATATCGATCATTATTACCGCATTGCCAATGAGTTGGCAGAGCAATTGCTCGGCTGGGTAGAGCAATATACGCCACCAGAAATTGCCGCACATTATCGGGAGCCGCTGTCACAGATGATTCGTGATAGTCAGCAAACCCTGTTGCGGGTATTGCGTTATCCACCCTTGACCGGTAAAGAAGCGCCGGGGGCCCTGCGTGCTGCCGCCCATGGTGATATCAATCTGCTTACGCTGCTGCCTGCCGCCAATGAACCTGGCCTGCAAGTTCAGGATAAACAGAGTAACTGGCTGGATGTGCCCTGTGACTTTGGCACGTTGATCATCAATATCGGCGACATGCTGCAAGAAGCTTCTGCTGGTTACTATCCTTCGACGCAGCATCGCGTGACCAATCCCACCGGTGAAGCCGCCAATAGCAGCCGGATTTCGCTACCGTTATTCCTGCATCCGCGTCCAGAAGTACAACTGTCGGAGCGCTACACGGCAGCTAGCTATCTGGGCGAGCGTTTGCGTGAGTTGGGCGTGAAAGCATAGCGCCTGATTAACAAGCTATACACTTTCCTTGCTGTCCTGAACGCGTAAGTTCAGGGAGTAGTCAGCAGGGTTGGTGCTTGACAGCGGCCTGGCAACGCTACACAGTTCCGCCATGCCGTTGTCACAGTTCAATATTCATTTCATGCTGTGCCGGTATTGTTTTAATCCTGCTTTGTGTTCGCTATACCTTGTTTCCAATCAGCCAAACCAAGGAGAGTTGATTATGCGCCGCGTTTTATTTCCTTTATTCCTACCACGACACACA
Organism: Neisseriaceae bacterium TC5R-5; assembly: GCA_020830965.2. Lineage (GTDB taxonomy): Bacteria > Pseudomonadota > Gammaproteobacteria > Burkholderiales > Chromobacteriaceae > Chromobacterium. Next base: position 40,256 of record JACCFC020000009.1, on the reverse strand, counting down.
CTGCTGACCGCTTTATTTGTTAGTACGCTACTGAGTAGCGGCCTGCCTCAGGCGGCCGAAATGGATGCAGAAGTAAAGCGTCTGGCCAGTCAGCAAAAACAGCCATTGATTGATTCGCTGCAACAACTGGTCAGTATCGAATCCGGTAGCCGTGATCTAGAAGGATTGGCGCAAATTTCACAACTGATAGCCCAACGGTTTGTACAACTGGGCGCGCAGGTCGATATCATCACCCCTGGTAGTAGTGCATCGCCAGAAGTGCGGCGCAATCAGGACACACCGCAGCAACTTGGCAAGATGGTCAAGGCGACTTTTCAGGGCAGCGGTAATAAAAATATTCTGCTGATTGCCCATATGGATACCGTCTATCCGCGTGGAATGCTGGCACAATACCCATTTCGTATCGAAGACAATAAAGCCTATGGTCTGGGTGTGTCTGATGATAAGCATGGTATTGCCTTGATCCTGCACAGCCTGGCGATGCTTAAGCAGCTTAACTTCAACGAGTATGGCACCCTCACCGTGCTGATCAATGCTGACGAAGAATTGGGCTCGCCTGGTTCGCAAGCCATGCTGGCTCGTTTAGGTCAGCAGCACGATGTGGTGCTTTCACATGAAAGCTCATTGGCCACCGCTCAGGACAAACTCACATTAGCCACTGCGGGTATTGCCATGGCGGCCTTGGAGGTAGAGGGCAGGGCCTCGCATGCTGGCGCAGCACCGGAAAAAGGCGTGAATGCCCTGTATGAAATGGCGCATCAGGTGATGCAGATGCGTGATTTTTCCGATCCCGCCAAAGGCATCAAGGTGAACTGGACACTGGCAAAAGCCGGGGAAGTGCGCAATGTGATCCCGGCCAAGGCAACGGCCAGTGCAGATATACGGGTTGAGCGTATCAGCGATTACGAAGTGATCGAACAGCGATTGCGTGACAAAGTCACACAGCAACTACTGCCCGAGTCGAAAGTGAATCTGCAGTTTGAGCGTCGTCGGCCACCTTTGGAGGCCAAACCTGCTGCTATTGCCTTGGCTCAGCATGCCCAAACTATTTACGACGAAATCGGCCACAGCCTGCAAGCCGATGCCAAGGTGGGTGGAGGGGGTACGGACGCTGCGTTTGCCGCCATGAACACTCAGGCACCGGTGCTCGAAGGGCTGGGTTTGCGCGGGGCAGGTTCACATACCGCCAGCGCAGAATATGTATTGCTTGACTCTATCGAGCCTCGGCTTTATCTGCTGACACGCATGATTATGGATGTGTCGCGTGGTAAGGCGAGCGCCCTGTAAACCCGTTCGCAAACAGTCATCGTGCCTTATCCCCGTTTCTAATCCTGGCCGCCGCCAAAACTCTATACTGTGTGGTGGTAAAAAATGGCCACTCAGCTGTGGTGGGTTGGTGGCGCTCTAAATAGGCCATTAATCGTTTGCCTTGGTATGGCGGCAGCACAGGGCGGGTGAATCCGTTAGAATCCGGGTTTTTGATTCCGTGCTAGGGGGCTTGCAATGGGGAAAAGGATTTTGCTGGGTGTAACGGGTGGCATTGCCGCTTATAAAGCGGCAGAACTGACTCGCCAGTTAATCAAGGCCGGGTACTCGGTGGAGGTGGTGATGAGCGAAGCGGCGACCCGTTTTGTCACACCAGCCACTTTTCAGGCCTTATCCGGTAATGCCGTCTACGCCGATTTATGGGACGCTCGTCCGGCCAATGCAATGGCGCATATCGAGCTGTCACGCCGTGCAGATGCTTTTCTGATTGCTCCCGCTACGGCGAATACCTTATTCAAACTGGCGCACGGCATGTGCGACGATCTGATTTCCACCTTAGCCGCTGCCCGTACCTGCCCCTTGCTGGTGGCTCCGGCAATGAACCGGCAGATGTGGGAAAACCCGCCCAATCAACGTAATCTCACCCAGCTACGCGCCGATGGTGTCTGCATACTGGGTCCGGCGGTGGGCGAGCAGGCTTGTGGTGAAACCGGTGAAGGCCGCATGCTGGAGCCGCATGAACTGGTCGAACTACTGGGCGCCGCCCTGAGTGAACCGTTGCTGGCAGGTAAGAAAGTGCTGATTACTGCCGGCCCTACCTATGAAGCCATTGACCCGGTACGAGGGCTGACCAATATCAGCTCCGGTAAAATGGGCTATGCGCTGGCGCGTGCTTGTCGGGATGCTGGGGCCGAGGTGACATTGATTTCCGGGCCGACTGCGCTAGCCGCACCCGTCGGCATCCCCAGAGTCGATGTCCTTAGCGCACAGCAGATGTTGGAGGCGGTGTTAGGCCAGGTAGGGCAGAGCGATATTTTTATCTCAGTGGCTGCCGTTGCCGATTACCGCATCAAACAAGCTTCGGTTCACAAGATCAAAAAAGGCGAGGCGGTGCCGCAAATCGAACTGTTGGAAACCCCCGACATTCTGGCGACAGTAGCCAATTTACCTGCTGCGCCGTTCTGCGTCGGTTTCGCTGCAGAAAGCGAAAATCTGTTGGCTTTTGCGGAAGCCAAGCGTCAGCGTAAAAAATTGCCACTGCTGGTGGCCAATCTGGTTCAGCAGGCGATGGGAAGTGATGATAATCAAGTGCTGCTGCTTGATCAGCAGGGTAGCCATCCACTACCCAGCCTGCCGAAAAACGAGGTCGCCCGTGCGATTGTGCAACATATCAGCCATTTGTTGGCAACTGCTCAGGCTTAAGCGATTATTTAAAAAGGATGCAGTATGAAACCGGTTATTGATGTAAAAATTTTGGATCCACGCTTAAAGGAAAACCTACCCGACTATGCCACCCCCGGTTCGGCCGGTCTGGATCTGCGTGCCGCCATTGAGCAGGATGTCACTATCGCCCCCGGCGAGACCCGGCTTATCCCTACTGGCATGGCTATTCATCTAGCCAATCCCAAGCTGGCAGCCATGCTGCTGCCACGCTCCGGTTTGGGGCATAAACACGGCATCGTGCTGGGCAATCTGGTCGGCTTGATCGATTCCGACTATCAGGGGCAGCTGTTTGTTTCTGTGTGGAACCGCAGCAGTGAACCGTTTCGTCTCACCCCGTTGGAGCGTATTGCGCAGATGATTATCGTACCGGTGGTACAGGCCAGCTTTAATATTGTTGACGATTTTGATGTGTCAGAGCGGGGTAGTGGCGGCTTTGGCAGTACCGGCAGCCATTGATAGCCACTAACAAAACCACTGACAGCGTTGCGCCTGCTTGCCGTACTAGTGGTACTGTCTGCGTCGGCGTGCCCTGGCTCAGGGACTCTGCGAGGTTAAGAATCGCTAACAAAACCTCGGTTGCTGTGTTGAATTGGTTGACGACCCAGTAGTGTTCAGTCGGGAAAAATCGCCTCTTGCTGGCGCATCGCTGCCTGACTGGAACGTTTTAAATCCTCGGAGATCAGCGTGGCCGCGCTCCAGGTGGCGACATAGTTCAAACCTTCGGTCACGCTATGATCGCGGCTGTAATTAAGCACCTCTTTGCTGCCACGCACCGCCAGCGGTGACTTACTGGCAATCAGGCTGGCGCTTTCCATGGCCATTAGCAGTGTACTATCGGCATCCGGCAAGACCCGGTTTACCAGTCTGATGGTCAACGCTTCTGCGGCAGAGACATTGCGGGCGGTGAGGGCCATTTCGCGCGCCATGCCCTCGCCGACTACGCGGGGTAAGCGTTGTAGCGAGCCCAGATCAGCTACCAGGCTGATATCCAGTTCACGCACACCAAATATCGCGTCTGCTGCGGCAAAGCGATAATCCGCTGCTAAGGCTACATCCAGGCCGCCACCTAGACAGGCCCCCTGTATTGCCGCAATTACCGGTTTACTGCAGCGCTCTATGCTATTGACGCAATCTTGCAGATTGATGATTAAGCGGCGCAGTTTTTCCCGCTTACGTCCTTCGCAGTCATCCTGAATGCCCGCTTGCAAACCTAACATGGTGGATAAATCCAGACCGGCACAGAAGTGTTTGCCATGGCCGGCGAGCACCACAGCGCGCACAGAGGGTTCCTGATCGGCCCATTCAAACGCTGTGCGTAACTCTTCCCACATCGAGTAGCTCAAGGCATTGGCTTTGTCCGGACGGTTAAAATGAATCAAGGCAACCTGATTGTCTTGTTCTACGGTCAGTGTGCTTAAATCCAGCATCTTTCCCCCTTACTCTGGACGTTTTTTGGGAATCCACGCCCAGAGCATCTGACACTCAATCGGGGATTCTCCTGACTCATCGGTCACACAAACCGGCACTAGCACCTCGCCTTTGTCGGTTTCGTGCATTAACTGAACTTGTTCAGAACTCAAGTGGGCAACCGCCCGCATCTGGCCCTGGCTACGTTTGGTATAGTTCACCTGCATGGATTTGAGCAACATCAGTTTGTCATCCGGCATATTCATCGCCACGACAAAACCGGTGGCTGTTTCCGCCAGCAAAGCCATAGCGGCGGCATGGACGCCTTTGATGTGATTTTGCACTTTGCGGCGGTTCCGAATGGAAACGATAAGTTGTTGCGGGCCTACCTCATCAAAACGCAGGCCGGCAGTGGCCAGAAAGGGCACATAGCGGCCAAATAGCAGGCTGAAGGCCACACCTTGCAGCGCAGCGGGTAAATGTTGTACCTGAGCGGCGAGTCGACTCATTTTGTTGGCAGGGGGTGACATCGTGACTCCTGATGGTGATGGGGGTGGGCAGATGGGTTCAGTCATCGTGTTTCGCCATCTCGTGTTCTATCTATTTCATGCCAGGTAGGCTGGACTGCTACAGTGCGATGCACAAGCGCAGAGAGTCTAGCAGATGGCCGCTGCTCGCTCTATGAAAAACAGATAATCTGCGCTGCACTTGCCGCTGGCTTCTTCGCTATAATCGCCACTTACGCAGTTTGCCTGCCTCTTTATTTTTGCTCATAAGGATAGCCATGAGTCGTATCACTCTTTCCCGCTTTTTAATCGAGCAGCAACGGAAGGCGGGTAGCTTGCCGCCGGAGTTGCGCTTATTGATCGAAACCGTTGGTCGCGCCTGCAAGGCAATCAGTTTTTCGGTGAACAAGGGTGCGTTGGCCGGCGTGCTGGGCGATGCGGGTTCGGGCAATGTGCAAGGCGAGGCGCAGAAGAAGCTGGATGTGATCGCCAATGATTTTTTGCTGGATGCCAATGAGTGGGGTGGCAGCCTGGCGGCGATGGCTTCCGAAGAAATGGAGCTGCCTTATCACATCCCTGGTGAATACCCGAAGGGTGATTATCTGTTGTTGTTTGATCCCTTAGATGGCTCATCCAATATTGATGTGAACATTTCGGTGGGGACCATTTTCTCCATTCTGCGCTGTCCATCAGGGGTAACGCAGCCGGATGAATCGGCATTTTTACAGCCTGGCACACAGCAGGTGGCCGCGGGTTACACCGTGTATGGCCCACAGACTATGCTGGTGCTGACCTTTGGCAGTGGCGTGCATGGTTTCACGCTGGATCGTGAACATGGTTCGTTTGTGTTGACCCATCCGGATATGCGTGTGCCGGAGCGCACCAATGAGTTTGCCATCAATATGTCGAATATGCGCCATTGGGATGCGCCGGTGCAGCGCTATGTTAATGAATTGCTGGCAGGTGAAACTGGCCCGCGCGGGCGCGACTTCAATATGCGCTGGGTGGCCTCCATGGTGGCAGAGGTGCATCGTATTATTACCCGTGGTGGTGTTTTCATGTATCCGCATGATGCGCGCACACCGCAGCAGCCGGGTAAATTGCGTTTGATGTATGAGGGTAATCCGATGGCCTTCATTATCGAACAGGCCGGTGGTGTGGCTAGCAATGGTCAGCAGCGCATTATGGAGATCGTGCCGCAGAAACTGCATGAGCGAGTGGCGGTGTTCCTGGGTTCGAAAGAAGAAGTGGAGCGGGTGACTTCATACCACCAGGCTTAGTTCTGCGAGCAAACCTCGGGGCGGCTTGTCCGTGTTTTGCGGTACACTAGGCGCCCTGTTATTTTTACCTAATGAGGCTTAGCGGATGCGTTCGGTCATTCATGCTTCCGATCGGCTGGTTATCAAAGTGGGTTCCAGCCTTGTTACCAATGATGGTAAGGGCCTTGATCTGGCTGCTTTGGAGCGCTGGGCGGCGGAAATTGCCGACCTCAAACGGCGCGGCAAAGAGGTGGTACTGGTCTCCAGTGGTGCCATTGCCGAAGGCTGCCAGCGGCTAGGTTGGCTAGTACGCCCCAAGGGTGTACACGAGTTGCAGGCAGCGGCGGCCGTGGGGCAGATGGGTTTGTGTCAGGCTTACGAATCGGCATTTCGCCGTTTCGGCTTGCAAACCGCACAAATTCTGCTGACACACGAGGATATGGCTGACCGCACCCGTTATCTGAATGCCCGTTCCACGCTGACCAGTCTGCTCAATCTGAACGTGGTACCTATCATTAATGAGAATGATACCGTGGTCACGGATGAGATTCGCTTGGGGGATAACGACACCTTGGGCGCGCTGGTGACGAATCTGATTGAGGCCGATGCTTTGATTATTCTCACCGATCAAAGGGGGCTTTATAATGCCGACCCGCGTAAAAACCCGGCTGCACAATTCGTCCATGAGGCAGAGGCCGGTGATCCGCAATTGGAGGAGATGGCTGGGGGGGTGGGTTCTGCCATCGGTACTGGCGGGATGATGACCAAGATTCTGGCGGCCAAGCGGGCGGCGCGCAGTGGTGCCGCCACGGTGATTGCCAGTGGTCGCGAGCCGGAGGTGCTCAGTCGTCTGGCTGATGGCGAGGCAATTGGCACCCAATTGAATGCCACCACCACCCGTATGGCAGCACGCAAGCAGTGGCTAGCCGATCAACTGATCCTGTCCGGTCGCATTGTGCTGGATGCTGGTGCGGCCTTGGCGGTGCGTGCCAGAGGAACCAGTTTATTACCAGTAGGGGTGTTCGCGATTGAAGGCGATTTTTTACGGGGTGAAGCGGTAGCCTGTGTGGATAGTGCTGGTCAGGAAGTGGCGCGTGGCCTGGTCAATTACGGCTCGGACGAGGCCCGTAAAATCATGCAAAAACCGACTCGGGAAATCGAGGCGATACTGGGTTATATGGTCGAGCCTGAGCTGATTCATCGCGACAATATGGTGACACTCTGAAGCTTTGTGCTGAGCAAGACGGGTATTGACTGAGACCGCTGCTAAGAGCTGTTAACAAAACCCCTGATCCAGCGTTGCGTGCTACTTGTATTGTCTGCGTCGGCGCGCCTCGGTTCAGGGACTCTTCGAGGTGTTGTTAGCCGCTCTAAGGTAGCGGTTATTATTTTGAAACTTCTCTAACTATTCTGAATTCTCTTTACTAGGGTGATGCATATGAAAAAGCTGCTGCTGACAGCATTTCTGGCTCTGGCATGGGGCTCGGCGCTCGCCGCTGATGTGCTTTCTATTTACAACTGGAATAATGCCCTATCGCCCGATACCGTGAAGCGCTTTGAACAATACTGCAAATGCACGTTAAAGCAGGATTATTACGGTGATAACGAGGAAATGCTGGCCAAGCTGGCTGCCGGTGCCAAAGGCTACGATATGGTGTTTCCGACCGCTTTTGCGGTAAACACGCTGATCAAACAGGGCAAATTGCAAGCTTTGGACCGAGCACAGATTGCCAACTGGAAAAACCTGAATCCGGCTTATCTGAAACTCAATGAGCCATTTGACCCGGGCAACCGCTTTGCTGCGCCCACGCTGGTCTCCATTACCTTGCTTGGTTATAACGAAACCCAGCTGCAAAAAGCCGGGGTCTTGGCGGCAGCCAACAGTTGGGGGCTGATTTTCGACCCGGCTATTTTGGCCAAGATCAAAGGCAAGGTTACCGTGCTCGACAGCCAGCGTGAGCTGATGTCGGCTGCACTGCTTTATTTGGGTAAAAATGCTAATTCGGTTAACCCTGCTGATTGGAAAGCTGCGGCCGAAGTGATCCGCAAAGCCAAGCCATATTGGGCCGCTTTCAATAATCAGAGCTATATCAAGGAACTGACCGTTGGCAATATCTGGGTGGCGCACGGCTACTCTAATGATTTATTCCAAGCTCAGCAGGATGCGATCAAGGCCAAGCGTCCATTCAAACTGGCCTACCGCTTACAGAACGAGGGTAATGTGCTGGCGGTGGATAATATGACTATCCTGAAACACGCGGCACGACCTGATTTGGCGCATCGCTTTATCAATTTCATGTTGGATGGTAAGAACGCGGCGGAAATTTCCAATGAGATTGGTGCCAATAATCCCGTTAAAGCGGCTGAAGCTTTTTTCCAGCCCCATATCAAGGCTAATCCAGTGATTATGCTCAATCCCAATCAGGGCAAGCTATTTGCCTTGCAGGATTTGGATGTCAAATCACGGCGTGAATTGAATCGTGTGTGGTCGCAAATCAAGATTGGTCGCTAGGGCCACGCTGGTTTTTTTTACATTAACAAGGCCAAACGTAGCAATTTGCTGTGTTTGGCCTGTTTTTTTCGTGATGATTTCGCCCCGTTTTTGTGTGTGCTCATTTACCTGCGCGGGCAGCCTGCTTGGATGCCCGCATAATATGGATAACTTCCCCCCCTCCGATGAAACAGCATTCTGTCAGCACGACTCCCTACACCCTGTCGACTAGGCTGGTACCTCATTTACCCTATAGTCGCGCTATTCGCCAATTGCTGCGCCGTGATAAAACACCGCTAGCAACGCTGATGCTGGCTGCCCTGCTTGGGGTGATCGTCGGTTTGTTAGCCGTTGCGTTCGAGAAAGCCGTTAATTGGATACTGCAGCAGCGTCTTTCCTTATTGTTACCCGTGCAGCATGGGTCATGGACAGTATGGTTATTGGCTTTTGGCAGTTCAGCGCTGCTGGCCGCCAGTGGCTATTATCTGGTGCGGCGTTATGCACCAGAGGCCGGCGGCTCGGGCATTCCCGAAATCGAAGGTGCATTGATAGACCTTAGACCGGTGCGCTGGTGGCGAGTACTACCAGTGAAGTTTATTGGTGGCCTGGGCACGCTGGGTGCCGGCATGGTATTGGGCCGAGAGGGGCCCACGGTACAAATGGGTGGTAATGCCGGGCGTATGGTGTTTGATCTTTTTCGTCTGCGTGATCGCGAAGCTAGCCATTCACTACTCGCTACCGGTGCGGCGGCAGGGCTGGCGGCAGCATTTAATGCCCCTTTGGCGGGCATCCTATTTGTTATTGAAGAGATGCGCTCGCAGTTCCGCTATAACTTGATCTCCATTAAAGCCGTCTTCATCGGTGTGATTATGTCCAACATCGTCTACCGCTTGTTCAATGGTGATCACCCGGTGATTGCCGTGGGTAAATTGATTTCGGCACCAACCCAGACTCTCTGGTTATACCTGCTGTTAGGTATTCTGTTCGGCGCTGTCGGGGTGATGTTTAATGCTCTGATTTTTCGCGTACAGGATGGGTTTGCCCGTCTCCATCAGCATCGAATGAATAGGGTGTTGCTGCTTGGGGCACTGCTTGGCGGCGTGTGTGGGGTGATCACCTTGCTTGAACCTGAGCTCATCGGCGGAGGCTTTAGCTTAATCCCTGCTGCGGCGCTGGGGCATTACAGTATCAGTACGCTGTTATTTATTTTTGCTGCCCGACTGGTGATGACGCTGCTGTGTTTCTGTTCGGGAGCACCGGGGGGAATATTTGCACCGATGTTAGCGTTAGGTACTTTGTTTGGTACTGCATTTGGTCTGGTGTGCGTTGATCTTTTTCCTGCTTATGGCTTGGAAGTGGATTTAGGAAAAACTCCCACCTTTGAAAGTCTTGTGGCATCTAAAAATACATAATTAGTATTTTTAAATCAACAGCTTAATATCATTTCTCAGTAATTTAATCTGGCATTCTACGAATGCCTGCATGTGGCAACACTTCGGATGTTGGCGTAGTTTTTTCAGAGTCTTTTGAACAAGCTACGCCAGTCCAAGCAGTAGATCGTAAGCCCTTGAATGGAATGAATTATGTTTGATGCGAAACAGGCAAAACAACTGCTCCCTGGTCAACACCTTAAAATTGACCGTTGTCCCGGCTTACGTCTGGAAGCGACGACTAAGCACCACACTTGGACTTACCGGTATAAGTCTCCCGTTGATGGTGGAATGAAACAGATTAAGTTGGGCCGCTGGCCTGCACTCTCGTTCGCTCAGGCGATGGGGGAATGGGATAAAGCCCGGCAGCAGCGAGAGCAAGGCAAAGACCTTGCGCTTGAGGCCCGCAATGCGCGCCAGGCGGCTAAACAAGCGACAGAGGTTGAATCAGTCAGCAGTGGCCCAGCAGGCTATCGCGTGTCTGAGTGTGTGGAAGATTATTGCCAGCATTTAGATAAAGCACGTAAAGCTAAAGGTGCGCGGGAGATCAGAAGGATATTTAACACCATGTTAGGGCCACTGGCCGATTGCAAGGTAATTGAAGTCTCCCGTGCCATGGCATTTAGCCTGCTGGAATTGCACATGGGAACGCCTGCTATGACCAATATTTTACGCAAGGAACTAGCCGCTGCCTGGAATTATGCACTGGATGCGGGAAGAGTTCCTGAAGAAACACCGAACTGGTGGAGTCGAGTCATGCGCGGTCAGAAGCTTAAAAGCAAAGGCCGTAAAATTGACGGGAAGCATATTGGCACCCGTCGCCGGGTACTCAATGATGCTGAGCTGGGCCAGCTTTTCTCTTTCCTGCCGAATTTTTCTCAGACTATGCAGGATGCTTTATTGCTTTATCTCACCACAGGCTGCCGGGGTGGCGAGATCGTCCAGATGGAAGGCTCAGAGGTGACGGAAGAAAATGGGGTGCTATGGTGGACAGTGCCTAAAGCGAAGACCAAGAATGCTCGTTTTGATCATGCGACCGATTTACGTGTACCACTTTTTGGGTGGGGGCGTGAAGTTGTATTGGCGCGTAAAGCTCGTTACGGCAATGGCTATTTATTCCCTGGGAAACAAATACAGACTAAGCCAAGGCACCAGGAGAGCATAGCAGCGGCTGTCAGATTCTGCATGCCACATTGCAAGATATTACCAAATAACAAGCGCCCTCGCCTGAAGGTAACCAACTGGTCTCCCCATGATTTGCGGCGCACGGTGCGTACCGGCTTATCTGCACTAGGCTGTCATGCGGATGTGGCAGAGGCTGTATTAGGCCATCTGCCAACAGGGATTAAAGGGGTGTACGACCGGCATAACTACGAGCAAGAGCGTATGGTGTGGTTAAAAAAGTGGAATGAACACTTACTTAAACTACAAGCTAGCTTGGCGAGTCCTGACCCCGACGCGCTTTTCCTTTCCCGCTATTCGTCGGGGGCAGCAGGTTTGAAATCGGCCGGTGCTGAAGATAAAAATGCAATTCAGCCAGCAGCCAACCAACCCGATGCGGAGACAAGAGACGCGGCTTAGGAAAGTCAGTGGGCACTTCGGGATAGCGGCTTTTTCTGACCTCACTCTGTACCACACTGGGGCTGAGCGATAAAAACGCCGCTGTATTGGCCAGATCAAGGCAAGCAGGTTCGACTGCAACCACTTTGGCTTTGTTCATTTTTCGTATCCTCTGATAAAGATAAAGCCACCGGTCATATAGCGTGACGGGTGGCTTTTTTGTGTCTGTGGGGGTGGTGGGGCGTATTGGTATCGCCAGCCATAATGCCGGGTGGTGCGATAACGTGGCGTGACTTTCAAGCTCGCTTCCTCCTTCTTTTGCTATGCAAAAAAAGAAACCACCGGTTAAGGTGGTTTAAGTCGCATAGCCGGTTGTAGTGGCTGCCCTCAAGTGGTTTTTATCCGATACCGAAAAGCTAGGTAGTATTAATGGATACGAGAAGACAGCCAATAAAACCCTGACGCGGGTCAGGGGTGGATGATACTGCACGAGTAAACTATTTGAAACGCATAAATTCATGCTGGTGTAGGATTTTGATGAATCGGCGTACCGGGATTCATGCGTTCCCACGCTGCTTGTTGATCGCTATTCATGATGGAGTCACTTTCGTATAGAAACACTGACCATGGGCCTGCCGCGAGATGGTCAGCAGCTTGTAATCCAGCGCGCTATGGACAAGCTCACTGGCGGTTCGGCGACTGATAGCAAAATGCTCAGTCACATCCGCCATGGTGAAGCTGGCGGGTAACGGCGCCAGGTGCTGTTTCACCTTCTCTAGCCGGGGGTCTGGCGGTAGCGGGTGGTGATAAAAGAATAAATGGGCTAATGCCGCGTTGATTTTGGGAGGGCGCATTGTCGTGGCTCCTATCGTCAATATGAGGGTTCCTGAAATAAAAAAGCCGCCAATGTTGGCGGCTTGTGGGGTGAGTTTTGTCGTTGAACGACTCTAAAAAGGGATGTCATCTTCATCCAGCGTCTGGGCTGGCGGTGTGGTTGCCTGTGCCTGGCGGTGTCGGCCTGGCTCCTCTTCAAATCCTTCATCATGTTTGTTACCTCGCAAGGTGATTTGTCCGACCCAGATATCGGGTGACAGGTGTTTAACGTGGCTTTTGTCGCGCCATTCGCGCAGGGTCAGTTGTCCGTAAATAGTGACTTCCTGGCCCTTGCCCAAATACTCCCGCAGCCTCTCGGCGCGTTTGCCCCAGAGCTGGCAGTTAAACCAGTTGGTCGTTTGCCGCTCGCCAAAGCCGATATTGCTGGCTACGCGGAAATTTAATATCGGTTCGCCTGCTGGTGTGTAGCGAAGTTCCGCATCGGCTGCCAGATGGCCATCAAAGCTAATGCTGTTCATTGCTTACCTCTCTTTCCTGTTTGCTACGTCAATATAAAAACAGCCTGCTGAGGGCAGGCTGTCTGGGGAGCGTCTGGAAACCGGCCATTAGCCGTCTTCTGGTTGCCAAGCGCTGAGCTGTTCTTCCCGGCGCTGTATTTCGGTTTCTAATTGCCCTAGTTCACGGGTGAGCTGGGCGACATGGTGTTCAAAAAAACTTGGCCATGATGGCGAGTCTCGTGTGAGTGTGGTTGCTCCGCCATTTAGGCCTTTCCCTGGAATCACTAAGCGGCTCAGGTTGGCCTGATCGTCCAGTGCGCTTTGAATCAGGGCCTGGCGTTGATACAGGTCTTGAATCAACCAGATTAAGCCCTCGTTGCTGTGTTCCAGTGGCGGAAAACGAAAACCGGCACAAGGCGCTGTTTGGATCATCCGGCCACTTCGCTGATAGCCATGGTTTGCCATATAGCCACCGATCAAGGCGATCGCTCGGAAGCAGACCGGGCAGGTCTTGATGATCTTGGCTGGCCGTGGTTTGGGCTGTTTGGTGGCACTATTGAGGGAGAGAGGGCCCTCGATCATTTTATCTTTCAGCGCGTTGACGGCTTCGGCCAGTGGGTAGGCTTCATCAATCAAGTGCTGCATTGCAGCCATGATCGGGCCGGTAAACGTGCTCTTCTGTAATTTTTCATGCACCGTAATGACACTATGTAAGCGCATATGCGGTAGTGCTCGATAGAGACGGGCAAGTTCGGGTGAGATGATCTGCTTGCTGCATTGAAAGAATCGTTGATCAATATGCTTGTCCCAAGCGCGATAGACGGCGCGAGAGAGGGTGTCTTGTACGTGACGAAAGAGGGGGCGAGAAATACCGCCAGCTTGCTGTGCAATAGCCAGTTGTTCGACGGCCTGATCAAATTGAGCCAGGTTTTGTTGTGCGCTACGCAGTAGCGGGAAGTGTTCAGGTTTCATCGTCGCAATCCGTGTTGAATAGGGGGATGAAAGACAAGCCCTTAGCTGATGGGTGCAGTTTGCCCAGCCCATGGCGTGGTGCCTGGGTGGGCGAACAAAACCCGTCAGGGGCTTAAAGGGGTAGCGAGACGATCAACTAATATTTCTATTAGTCTAGTCAATTTGTTTGTCTGTTCGTTCAATCAACGGGTGCCGGTGAAGCTTCCGCTGGTGGTGCAGGTAGATCACTAAGCGATTCGGTCATGCAGCCGAATAAGCCAACAATCCAGCCCTTGAGACGGCGTTGCTCTGGTGTGACTTCGTTCACCAGCCCCAGCCGCTGCAATAGCGCTTGCTGACAGCGATAGAAGGTGGTGACGGCGCTATGTGGGTGGCTGGCAAGCGCAAAAGCAAGCTCTCCCTCAATACAGCCAGCTAGATAAGCGCGAGTGGGCTCATCCTGCTCCTGGTGCAGCCGGTACTGCTCGATGATGTCGGCAGAGAGTCCAGCAAAGGGGGTGACGCGAGGGTTAAATTCAACGGTGTTCATGCCGATACCTCCGACAGAATCACAGGAAAAAGGGGATGGGTAAGGCGTAAAATGATGTGCATGGCTACGTTCTCTGTCAGTAAGGTTATGCCTGCTCCCGTCGTCACTCGGGATTGGCAGGCGCATAGCAGGGTTGACGAACCGGTACAGAGAAACCGGCAGGCCCGAGAGCCTCCCTACCATGCTCCCGCCAGACAATAGACGTAGCAATGGTATTGGTAACGAACATGGGAACATTGCTGTTCTGCTGTCCGTCTCTGTAATCAGGTCGTCAAACCTAGCACTCAATCTGAGCGCGCCTGCATTATCGTCGTACCGTTACGCCGTCGCAAGTGCTCGAAAGGAGCGCGGCGATACGATTCACAGCACACCATCTAACCTTTGTGCTTCGCCTTCGGGTCGTTCCAGTGCCATCTTGTTAGCAACGGGTAGCTGATGAGGTCGTCTTTTTGAATCACATTTTGACGGATTCCCGTTTTGGAAACCGTTACGACATAATCCTGATGCTCAATAAATCCGTACTGAATAATGCGGTCTTGAATCCACGCTGCAAAAGCTTTGCCGACCTCAATGAAGTGATACAGATCACGAGCATTGACGGTCTGCACGGTATCATTACCAATCTGGTAATCCGTCATCTGAATAAGTGTGTTCATAGCCTATTCTCAAGTAAAACAGCCTCATTGCTGAGGCTGTGGGGATTAATTGGTAACGGGGAATCAAGAGCAGCCTAATTTGCTGGATAGAGCGCGTCACACCACACCATCACCCGGCTCATGTCTCCTTTCTTCGTGTTCGGGTAGTTCCAGCGATATCTTGTTCAGCAACTGGTAAAGGTAGGTGAGTCCTTTGCCTGTGACCAAGGTGAGCGGATAGCTCAGGGTTTCGCCAGTGCTGGGCAATTTGCGAACACGATGAACAACTCTAAAAAACCCCTGGTCGATGTATCGCTGATACGGAAGTAAATTTGCCATTACCAGATGATGTTTACGCAGGAAATGGCATAGCCGGGTGCGTCCGGTTTTAAGCTCCTTGGCGGTTTCCTGTAATGTCTGGCCGTTCAGCTCTGAGCAGACATCATCATGAAACTGTGCTTTCGGGGCTTGCTCGGCCAGTTGCTTTTCCAGTAGCAAGGTCTCTTCTGCCAACTCAGCCGCAAGGCGCAGCGCATCGGGTAGGGTTTTGGGAATCTCCCGCTTAGCGGCCTCTTGTTCCAGCTCTTGCCAGCGATCAACTAAACGCGCAGTAAATTCCGGGCTAAGTTGAGCGACGATCACATAGCTGTCACGCTTACCAATTCGATACTCTTGCACCGTTTGGCTAAGGTGATTTTTAACTTCCACCAATGGTGGAAGTTGAATCACACCTCTCTCTACGAGCCTTTCAATCGCACGCTTTACGCTATCGTGACGAGCTTCAACTAGTTCCGCGATTTCGCGGCTGCTCATGGTCATGCTTTGGTTTGAGCTAAAGGTGATAGGGTTTTTCATAAATTGACTTTCATCAAGTAAAAAAGCCTCATTGCTGAGGCGGTGGTTCCCCCGGATGGGGGCGTGACATCGCCCCACGCTGAGCCAGGTCAAATGACCGGGTTCAGAACGTGAGGCGATGGATGGGTAAAGGCTTTAACGCTAGGGCAAGCAATCCAGCTCGCCGCGCCGGTTACAGACATAGCGGGTGACAAAGGGGGCGATATTGACCAAGGTTTCAATGGCAACAATTTCGTAGGCCATCTTGACGCTCTCAGAGAGCACGATATACAGCACATCACTTTTTCGGATCACAAAGTAGCCAGGGAAGCCGGAAGGCTCTTCCGGTTCAATCAGAAAGCGGCATTCATCACCACTGCCGTTATGGGTGTCCAACCGATCAACCATGGTCGCCGGCGTAAACGCTTCAGCGGCCAAGGCATAGCCATTGCCTAGGTGGGCGTAGGTAAGGGCTTCCTCATCTTCCGCATCCAGCACCCCCAGCCCACCCAGTGTCGGCAGGCCACCCATGCTGCTATCACTTTGGCGCATCAACTGTTTGCGAAACAATTGGCACTCCCAACTGCGCGGGTGGTTCAGGATGACATTGCGAGTCAGTCTGTTTAGCGTATCGGGGATAGTCATCGTTTAGGCTCCTTTCAAGGCTTGCATAATGTCGTCTACTGACATCTGGCTTTTCAGTGCCGCAATCAGGTCTTCTTTACTGATCGTGCCATCTTTTAAGGCTTTCTCTAGTTGCCGGGTGGCCGGTGGCTTGCGCTGCTTTAGCCGTGACGCACCGCTGGCGGCGGCTTTGGCGGCGCGGGCCTCCTTGGCCTTGTTGGCCTCGGCTTGGCGTTCGGCACTGGTTTTGATCTTTCTCCCGCTCCCTTTTTTGGCTGCCAGCGCATCGGCTTCCTTCTGGGTGACTTGCAACTTGGCGGTGTTGTCGGCAGAGGCTTGTACCTTTTCCAGATGGCGCTGTAGAAAGGTCAGCACGGTGGTGGCGGATTCCAACTCCGTCATCACCCGCAGCACATGCTTGCAGGCCACACCCTTAAGTCCTGGATTACGGATTTTAGGGAAACCCAACTCTTTACGACCAGCAGCAAAGCCGCCTAGTGTGGCGACATAGCGAAGAAAGTAGCGATGGCGCTCACAGTCACAGTCAAACGCCAGCCGTTGTTTACGTAGCCAGTTCGCCAGCCTTTTAGCGGCATGGCGGTCTTGCAGGGTGCTAGAGCTTAACTGCCGGGCGGCTTCTTCAAAGCCATATAGCACCACGACAACATGATGGCGGCTGACTTTAGAACCTTTACCGGCATTGGTGATAAAGCGCACCGTGCCATTGTTGGCGGATACCGGTATGGCGCGGGTGATTTCCTTCCGGGCCTTGTCGATATCGCTCCCCGCTGAGGCTTGCGGATTCAGGCTGGTATAGGCCAGCGGTTTACTCGCGGCAAAGTCGATTACTTGCCGGGCCGTCATGCCGCCGGTGCCTTTAAACCGATGGCGGGCCATGTCCATGTTGTGCCGAAAGGCGGCCAGGTCAGCCAGTGTAATCGGTCTGACTTTGCCGTCTAGCGTGGTCATCAATACCCGGCTGGCGTCCCATTCGCCTTGCACTTCGAGCTTGGTCAGAATAATGGACTTGGGCGACAGCTCTGCCGCTTCCCGCTCGCGCTTGTCCTGAGCAAAGCGGCTTTTAGCTTCGCCAACATGGCCCTTGAGCTGGCCCAGCCACTGAGGAGCTTTAGCTTTGGCCATGTGACGGTTTCCTTAAGCCGCTCGGAGCGAAGTCAGCACGATACGCGGCGATAGACTCAAAACCACACCGGCGCTTGATCGCGTATAACTGGCCCTCGCTGGGCAAGACCAACAGCGTTTGTTGTAATGGCTGATCAACGGTATCCAGTCCCGCCGCTGCCATCACGGTAAAAAACTCGTCACGCCGCCCATACACCCGTTGCGACACCAGCGTTAAATCCCAACACTCATCGGGCTGAGTGGCATAAAAAATGGCCTGGGACTCCCAAGGCCAGGTATGTTCAGCAAAAGCACGGACATCATGATAAAAACGTTTCGCGGCCTGAGTATCCTGATCCATCATGGCGTCACTCCTAAATGGTGATAATGCCGCCATGGGCGAGCCAGGCCGCCATATCCAGCGTTTGGGTAATGGTGTCGGCCCGTAGCACATACCAGCAGGTCGCCAGCGTGGCGATATGGCAGCAGGTCACACCGTCATTCAGCCGGTAGCGCGGGCCATTGGTGTCGATACCGTCTTGTTCCAGGTGAGATTCGGGATTAGCGCGCATCGCGTCCTCGTCAAAATCCAGACAACGGCTTTGCCCATCCGCTGCCACGCCTTGCTTGAGCGTGTAATAGGCAGAGATTGCCTCTAGCAGATGCTCATCACTAAACAGCACGTCACGCGGGATATGCCGGTCATTGCTGATCACAACACAAGCAGGCTCGCGGGTTTCCCGGTACGCCGCTTCTAGGCTAATCACCAGAATCCGGGCAGCCGGGTCGTAGACCGAAAACAGGCTACAAGGCCGCCCGCTATAGCCGCTAAACGTCGCTTGAATCTGAATCATGGCCTTGCCCTTGCTGCTCTTTCGCATGCCGCTCGCAGAAGTCGATAAACGCTTTTGCTGAGCCACGCCCGACGACTAAAAACGCGCCGTTTGGTGCAAACACACGATATAGCGTCTGGTCATGTTGAATGAGGGTGTAGCCATTCAGGCCGCTGATTTCGTTTTCAGCTATCCAGGCCCAGCCAGCGGGTAGCGACTCGTGCTGAGGTGGGGTGTGATCAATAGCGTCCGTCATCCCGATATCCCTCAAACAAGTTCCCCACGTTGCGGGGCAGCAGGCGATGAAAGAAGTAAAAATCGTTAAACACCATCTCGGCCGCTTGCCAGGTATCAAAAGCGATGGCGGTCTTTTCGTTCACGTACTGGCCGCTGGGGAATTTTTCTAGGGTCAGCGAGTGTTGCCAGTGGCTGCTGCTAACCCATTGCTCAAAATCTAGCTGTGTCTGGTGGTCTGTGAGGTGAACTTGCTGGGGGTGACTGTGTTGGGGGTGGCGCATGGGTGTTTACCTTTCTTCTCATTTTCTACACGGTGCTTTATCTAATCTGCTGGTTTGTCCCGCTACTGCTATCGGTCTGGTTGACCTGCTCAATCAGGGGATAGCCTGGCGGCTGCTCAGGGTCGTCGGTTGGTGGGTGGTCAAAAAGCGGCACCGTCACCTTGAGCGTGATATCAATGGCCAGAATGGTCAGATTGCGGCTCTCGGTCTGAATCGACATCGCGGGAATCGCCGGGGATTCGATCTGCACCGGCCAGTTCGTCACTTCACCGGCAAAGGGATAGCGAGCACTAAAGCGGCGCTGATTAGTGCCGCCGAGATAGGCCAAGAGTTGTGCGGCCAGTGAGTGCGCTGAAGGTTCGTCATGGGCAAAGATGGCCACTTGCGCCCGTAGATCACCGGCAAGCGTACGCAGGCCAAACAGGCGGTTTTGTGGGTCAGTGGGTAAGGTCACGTCGACGGCATCGCTGATCTGGCGGGTAAATTCCGCGCCAGTCGGGGTGTGGTCTTTGGCCATCGCTACCAGCATCACCGGCAATGGCGCCGGGTGGGTGGCGTGATCGTTGGTCTCGGTACCGTTGCGCTGCCAACTGGCGAGCATGTCCTCGGCTGAGTCAATCATGCGGGCAGGGGCCCAGATAATGCTGGTCGCCAAGCCACGCTGCACATAAGCGCGTAAGCTGGTCGTGGTGGGAACGATGGTGCGGTAAAACCCGCCTAGATACTCGCCAAACGCGGTTTTAATCGGCTGGAACATTCTATTTCCTTAGCAGTGGAAGAGGGGTTGCTGTAGCGATTAGCGGCGCAGGTACTGCTTGGCGATCTGCTGGTAATGGCGCAGCGACTCGGTATCGGTTTCACTGCGCAGGGGGCTGGCGTTTTCCAGGGGCAGCGCGGGGAAATGGCTGATATCCCGCTGAATAAGGTTGATTTTGTCGCAGGAGAGGCGCCGTATTGATTGACTCGCGCCCGCTACCGAATCCAGTGCCGCGTCGGACTCGTTCACGCCCTTGCTGGCCAACAAGCTCAATAACTGTTCATTCTCTTGCTGCAAGCGGTGCAAGGCTTCACTGCTTAACTGGTGCGCCATGGTGACGGAATCCAACAGCAGTAAGGCACCGTGTAACTGCTCATTCTGAATAGCCGTCATCACTTCATCGTCTGATAAGCTGTTCACGTCATCCAGCACATAGCCACGATTGCCGCTGAAGTTCGGCTCCAGCACATAATCAAAGCCATAGAACTTAGAAAAATTGCCATCAATGGCTGACGAAAACCCACCGGCCTTGCTCTTGTGCAAGCGCCAGGCGAGCTTGCCGGGGTCGGTCTCTAAGAAGTCGGCTTTGTGTTCGACGGTGCCATCTGGATAGGCTTTCAGATAAGTGGTAATCAATGCCGGTTCGAGCTGTAAAGCCTTGCCTTGGTATAAGCCACCTTCTCTTGGCTCCAAGCCAAACTTCAGACGTGGCCAATGCCCGTAGTAGCCCATCATGTCGCGGTTTTTAACACGCTCCTGACAGGCCGGGCCATTCATCAACTTGGCGATGGCCGCTAAATTGAAATGGCGGTCTTTACCGGTAAAGCGACGGCCCCGTTCAGCCAGGTTAAAAGTGATCACATCGGTTTCCATACTGAGAATCCTCTGACTAGATGCCACTAACAGATGACGAGATGATTTATCTTGGCAGCCCTTCAGCTACTCAAACGCTGCCGTTTTTCCTAGGCGCTCAAACCTCGCCGTTTTTCCTATCGGCTGGTTCAGACTGGCGCAAATGGGCAAATAGACCTCTAGCTTGTGATTTCACCGAAGCCATCACACCGCCACCTAGTTGGCCTTGCCCTTCGCAAATCATGTAATGCACGCCTTCGAGAAACAAAAAAGCGATGGCATCGAACAAATCCGGCGACGGGATGCCAGCCGCTCGCATATCTTCTTTACGCTCCATCACATAACGCGCCTTTTCATCAAAGTG
The DNA here is from genome assembly GCA_020830965.2 of Neisseriaceae bacterium TC5R-5. GTDB lineage: Bacteria > Pseudomonadota > Gammaproteobacteria > Burkholderiales > Chromobacteriaceae > Chromobacterium. The sequence goes on along the minus strand of JACCFC020000009.1, from coordinate 19,523 downwards.
GTAGGGGGTGCGGCTCATCTGGTCTAAGAGTTCTTTTTTCCAGGGGCCATCGACAATGCCCAAGCGTCCTTCCTTGGCAGCACGGGCTGCACACACCATCGCTTGCGCCCGCAGGTTAAAAAACCGCTCTTTGTTGCGCTTGTTAAAGCAAGGATTGCCCCATTTCACCCGTACCACTTCCGGCAGTCCCAAGGTTTCCAGGTGCTGACAGACGGCAATGCCCATGCCGCCAGCGTCAATCAACGTGGTGACGTTTTCCAGCTCGCAAGCTTCGGTAAAGACCAGGCCTGCAAAGTCTTGCAGCTTGCGGGTATTGCTACGAATCGGCACACCCACTACCTGTACGCGCCTGGCATCCGGGCCAAAATCACCTTGACCACTGACCAGCGCCACAATGGCGATGGATTTATCCCGGTATTCCCCGGCACCCACATCACAAGACAGCAGAATCCCGTAACGATCGGTTTCCCGTAACACTTGCCGCCCGATACAGGCTTCCGCCTCCTGACGCCCTAGCAAATAACCCTCACGGCTTTCAGGAAACTCGCCTCTGACCTTGATGGTGAATTCTTCTTCGGTGTACTCCTGCCGCTTTTCTTCAATAAAAGCCTTGGAAACCAGCGGTGAATCATGCGAGTCCATGTGCAGCGAAACCCATACGCCGCCGTTCTCCTTGGCTAAGCGGTGGTGGGTGTCGTAAAAAAACCCGGCGGGCCGGGTCGGTTGGGATTGCAGCAATATCCGATTGCGAGAATCGGTTAGCGCACCGGTCAGTACCCCGTAATTCGGGTCAGGAATACCGGATGCTTCATCCGCAATGATCAAATACCAATCACGGTGCATTCCGGCTAGGTTCTCCGGGTTGCCGCGTGGCGCGGTCTTGGCAATGACAAACCAGGTTTCTTTGTAGTGTTGGATATAAATACGCTCAGCTTCGAATTTAACGTGCTCGTAAATCCATGGCTGAGCGCCCTTGTCACGAATCAAGTCCAAGACATCGGCAATCTCCTTCCAGGCGACGTTGCGTACTTGCTCAATCTTCGGTGCGGTAATGAGCGTGTTCGATTTGACATAGCAGAGCAGGTGCCACAAGGTCATGACGGCTATTCCCCGTGATTTACCGGTACCGTGACCACTGCGTACCGTGGTACGGCTACCCTGCGGTGAGACTGCTTCAAACAGTTCAATTTGCTGATCGGTGGGCGTCATGCCCACCACTTCGATCGCAAACCGGCTGATGTCAAAAGCGTAGCGCTCAATAAATGCCGGGTAGCGCGCCTCAGTCTGAATCGTTGCCGTCATCTTTCAGCGCTCGATAGGAGGCCTGATTAGCGGCGGCCTGCTGGCGCCTCTCCTCGACCTTCTGCATCCCTCTGGCGTAGATGGCATCCAGCTCTTCCGTAGAGAGGCTGGTACCGGTTTCCTCGACGACGGTATCCAGTCCCCAGGCTTTACGCTCGCCCTCCTGACGAAGGCGAATCACCTCAGCGGCCAGCTTGGCAATCCGGGCGCGCAGAAAGCCCGCTTTCTCATCCCCTATCTCTAAAGGTGGGTATTGATTGCGGTGTCGTTGCCATTCGGTGCGGTGCTGTTCCAGGACATCCGAGCGCAAATCAGCCGCTGTTGTGGTATCAGGCGTGCCGCCATAGTCGGATAGCTGTCCCGCTTTCAGGTCAGCCAGGAAGTGGGCCTGTTCGACTACCTTTTTAAGCTCGGTACTTTGTTGCTTTTGCCTGCCTTCCTTTTTAGCGCGCTTAAAAATGGCAACAGGTGAAACCGATAGGTGCATTTCCTCAATCAGCCAGGTATAGCCAAGGCGAGGGTCGATTTCCCAGGTTTCACGAATACGCTGCCAGTCGTCGGCAGAGAGTCGATTGGAATGGGGCATGGGTTGACTCCTTCTTGATGGTGGTGACAGGTGGGGGGGTATCGTTAAGGGGTAGATAAATTTTAACTATGATGATTCTGATAAAAATTTTACTCGTCTCCTTTCCATTAACTATTTGCCGGATTTGACTGGCTGTTGAAGGGCCAAAAAACCTGAAAGGCAGGCTAGACAAGGTTTGTCAGGCTTGAGTGGGTCAGCGCTGTGTACGTCATTTGAATAATTGGTTAATCCCATTTGCGTAACTCGTTAACTTTGCGGAGTCGCCATTAACCAGACCAAGCCGCCATTAACCAGCGAGTAACTCACCATTCATAGAAATTGCAGGCTTAATTGGCGCATGTCATGACTGGCTACTACGCACTCGATATGGAATCGTTTAAGTTGACAGCCGATGCTTTGAGCGGCATCGACGGCGTGGTGGATATTGGCTACCAGGCGACTACACCGCATCTCATGGAATTCGGGGTGCAGCTCAGCAAAGCTCTCCAGGGCAAACTGTATTTGCCGGGTGGCCTCGACCATGGTGACGGCAGCCTGCTCAATGAACTGAAACTTGTCATGTAGCAGCTTGAGCACGTCCATATCGTGCTGGTGCTGTTTCTGCCAAGTTTCAAATAGCCAGGCGGACGTGGCCCGCTCTCGCGTCATGCGTGAACCGGTGTCCCAATCGGTCGTGAGGCCAAACAGGTAGTCAATCGATACTTCATAGTATTTGGCGGCTTGCACAATCAGCGATAAGGGAACGGCGTAACCTTCTTTGGCCAGCTCGATTTTGACCAGCCCGGACGCGTTGGTATAACCCAGCCGCCGGGCGGCTTCGGTGGCGGACAGATTGCACAGCTCACGGGCGGCGCGTAGCTGGCGGCCAATGATTCTGGCCACTTCGGCCTGTTCCATGCGACTCTTCGATTTCATGTTTCACCTGGCTTTCTGGCGTGGATGAAGGAGCGTGATTTCCATGCGAGTGCTGCGTGTTAAGCGTGCCGCTCGGCGGCGACATCCATAAAATCCTGACCGCTAGACAGCAGTCGTACCGGCGTGGTGGGGAAATGCTGACGAAAGCGTTTGATCGCCGTATCGACGTAGTGCGGGGACAGTTCGACGGCGTAACAGACGCGCTGGGTCTGCTGGGCAGCAATCAGCGTCGAGCCACTACCGCAGAACGGTTCAAACACCGCATCGCCTGGCTGGCTGTATGACTCAAAAATAAAGGTCGGTAGCGTGATGGGAAAGACCGCAGGATGCTGAATGTCTTTGCCAATGCCACCACGCTGTCGGACAAGCCGAACAACGGCATCTGGGATGCGATGGCTTTGGATGGGAATGCCTTCATGTGTCCACCTTGGCACAGACTCATCCTTTGATCGCAAGCTTGCTTTGTGATATTCGATGGTGCCAGCCCCTTTGCAGGGAACAATCTTGTTTGGGCGGACATGGGTTTTATTGAAATGGAAAATAAACTCAAAACAAGGAGCGAGGCGACCATGCCAGTCTCCGGGCAGGCCATGTCCCTGATCCCATACGTACCAGCCAAAGCGCCGCCAACCTTGTTGCTGCATCCAGTTTATCCAGTGATCCCAATACGGCACAACTTCACCGTGCTGATGAACGAGGCCAAGATTCACCAGCACCTGGGCATCAGGGGATAAGGGCAGCACGGCAAAGACGCCATCCATCAGCGCGTCCCAATCGGTAACGCCTATCCCGTAATGTCTCTGTTGACCGTAAGGCGGCGAAGTAAAGCACAGACGGGCCACCTGACCCTGCATCAAGGCCTGAATCATCGCCGGGTCAGCGGCATCGCCACACACCAGCCGGTGCGCGTCGAGTGACCAGACATCACCAGGTCGGGAAACCGTCGTGCTGAGTGTTGCTAATTCGGTCTGCCAGAAGTCATCTTGTTGCGGGAGCGCTATCGACATCGTGTTTCCTTTGGACGTGAAAAAGCCGCCGAGCGAGGGCTGGGCGGCTAGGGTTAAATCAGCGTGTTTTAGGGGGCTTTAGACGCAAAAAAGCGCCACGATTTCTCTAGGCGCTATTACGATACTCCGTTAATCATCAGTATATTGGGTATGTTTTGCACAATCAAGGACAAAATAGTTTTTTTGTGGATTTTATGAGGTTGTTCAGCTTGTGGCCAAGTGATGTTGGGGGGTGAAAGCATTTCAGGAAAACTTGGGCGAGACTCGCTAAGCTGAGCGGGTGTTATTGGGCTTGCCTAAACTGTGTGTGCTATGGGATGTGTGTCAACAGGCCTAGCTTGGTTTTATTTATCAGGCCCTTAGTATTATTCAATTTCCAATTGAGAACATATCTCATTAAGATGGGGCCTTATATTGAAGGGGCAACATTCATGCTCAAAACCATTACTTTTGCTATCTGTCACTTTAGCGTGGCTTTTACGGTCGCTTATCTATTAACCGGCAATATCGGTGTTTCCAGTTTGCTCGCCGTGGTTGAACCTCTGGTGAATACCGTCGCGTATTACTTTCACGAAAAAGTGTGGGACAAAATCCGTGCCGGTAAAACGAGTCAGTCAGTGGACGACAGTGCTTCCAAACACTTCTGCTACCATCATCATTAATCGTATCCCGTAGAGACAGGGTCTGTACGCTTCCCCTTAGAGGTGGAATAACAGCGTTTAGGCAACATGCACAAAGCGGATGATACCCCGCGCCTGTAGTTGATGGTCTATCGCTTCCCAGGCCAAGGTTTTAAGGCCGACTTGACTCTGGCTACCGGGTGTACCACTAAAATATCGGGCGACTTTGGCCGTGTGTGTGCCAACGCTATTACGGCTGAGGCTATAAGTTAGGGCCAGGTCTTCCAGGCTGCTGCGCTGAGCTTTGGGCAAGAAATACCGTGCGACATATTCGCGTAACAGCGGGTTGGAAATATGGCAGCCTGCCAGCGCGGTTTCCCGCACATGCTCGGCCAGATAGCTAATCGCTTGCACCCATTCATCGTTGGGTTTGGCACCACAACAGCAAATGGCCCCACAGCCGCAATGCAAAATAGGCTGCGCCGTGCTGGCGGTCAGCATGGCTTGATACAAGGGATTCAACTCGCTGAGCGCCAAGCGAATCATGGCGGCTTGTGCGATACCATCCGTGCCCGCCAGTCCTTTACCGCTGCTGTTGCTGGGGCTGGCCAGACGATTGATCAAGGGGCGATCATAAGCATGGTGGGTACGGTTCATCGCAAACACCAGCGCATCGTGACTACTCAAAAATAGCGGGCTCATCATCTGTCCTCCTGGCTGCATAGCGTATCAATTTCCACTTCGGTATGGGGTGGGCCATAGCGCTTGCTGGCGTAAAGCGTGACCACTTGCGCATCATCACGCCATAGCACCCCGTTAGCGCCGTCTTTGATCGCCTTCACCAGATTGTCGAGGTCAGGGCGCTTGGTGGGGGTGAGTTCGCCAGCCGCAGCGGCGCGCTGTTTCTTCTGGCTCCAACTGGCCGGAATGCTGAGAAAGGCGCGAATGATCAGCACAATCGGGCAGTCCAGCGGGGCGCGGTGCTGCATCGCCTGCTGGGCGACCAGGCGTACCAGGTTTTCATAACGCACGGTGCTCTCTGGGGTGTAATGCACCAGATGCCCGGCACGCAGACAAGCTCGCGCTCGACCTTTGGCGACGGGTTCACCAGGAATGCTGAAGTGAATCATGGCTGTTGACCTCGTTGGCTTTTGCCCTCAAAAATCAGATTAACGCCGCCGTTCTGACGCAAGCGGTCATACGTCCGCTGTCCGAGAAACGAGCGGACACCGGGGTAACGCTGTCCCTGTTTCGTATAATCTTCCAGTGGTTCGTTCGAAATCAGAATCATCGGTTTCAGGTTTTCGTAACGCTGATTGATCACCTCAAACAACAACAGCTTTTCCGTCTCCGTGCCAAACTGCACGCCGATTTCGTCCAGAATCAACAAGTCGGGAAACACCATCCGGGCAATAATGTCGCTTTCCCTTTCGTGGCTGGCTTTATGCCAGCTTTCTTTCAGGCGGCACACGGCCCGATAGGCAGAAGTAAACAACACGGTACGCCGGGCCTGACACATCAGGCGTATCCCGATGCCACAAGCCAGATGCGTTTTGCCGGTGCCAGACTGGCCTAAAAACAGCGCACATCGACCCACTTGCAGCACGGTTTCAAAATCGTTGGTATAGCTTTCGGCAAAGGCCAGTACCGTCTTTTGCCAGTCCGTGTCTGCCCGAAAGCTTTTCAGCGTACATTGCTGGAAACGTCGCGGGATGGCCGCCTCACCCAGCGATTTCTGCCAGGCCAGCAACTGGGCTTCACGCGTCTGGCGTTCATGGTGGGTACGAGCCGCCTGTTCAGCTTGTGCGATGCAGCTTGGGCATTTTGTCCACTGCTCACCCAGATAGCAGCAGGCAGTGAAGGCACCGTGCGCCAAGCACACGTCCTGCCGTTGCCGGGGTGGCTGATGAACTAGGAGCGAAAACGATTTCATTCTGGCAACAAGCCTCCGGGGCCATAGTCAATCTCATCGTCATCGGATGCCGAGCTAAGCAGTCGTTGCCGGTGTGAGGGGTAACCGGGCATACAGCGGGGTTGCGGGTCATGCAGTCGTCCACGGATGGTCGCGAGTACCCAGGCAAACCCCTTTTGCCGTTCCTCGGCTTCCTGTGCGGTGTAGGCAAAAGTCTGTTCGGACACCCCCGAAGCGATTAGGGCGAGCAAATCAGGATGGGCGGGATTGACGTGCATCAGGCCGATGGCTTTCATCGCTTTGCAGATTTGACCTGCTTGAGTGCCGATGCGCGCGCGCGTTTGCTCTCGCTCTTGTTCTAGCTCTTGTTCTTTATTTAGCTCTAGTTCTAGCTCTAGGCTTCGAAGGGGTAAATTTTCATCAGGAAGGGGCTTCGAAGGGGCTTCCTGATGAGAGATATTTTCAGGGTTGAGGCCAGCTTGCCCAGGAGTTTGCGCCTTTTTTGGGGGGGATTGCGGTACTGGTTCGGCAAACAGATCGTCATCAGGGTGGGGGCGAGTGGCCAAACCTTCCAGATAAAATGCTTGGGCATAGCGGGCAAAAAAGGCCCGTTTGAGTGGCCCCTCTGGTAGACCGGCATAATCATGCTGTACCCCGCTGAGACGTTTGTCGGCAGGCTTGATGTCGGTGCCAATCTGATAGTGGGCCATTTCATGCACGAAGATCAGTTCCCTATCCGCATCGACGGTACAGAAGTCAGCCTCTTTGAGCCGTCGCAGCCCGTCGCTCACCTCATCCATGGATAAGCCGGTTTCGTGGCTGATGTAGAGGGCAGGGCAGTGAAACACGCCGATCATATTGGCGTGTGGGCTGGTCATCAGATAGAGGGCGACCAATTGTGTGGCGGATTGCCCACGTAACTGCCGCCCGGTATGACCCAGCCAGAAAGAAGAGGTGACTTTAGCGTAATGTCTCATAACGATTCCTTGGGGATGGAAGAAGAAGGTGAGAGTTCCGGCCAGATGTCCTGCCAGTTATTGGGGAAAAGATCACGGCGTGTCACCTGACCGTGCGTGATATGCTCAATCTGTACGGCTCTGGCGGGTGATAGTGGGGACTGGCCCGAACTGAGTTGGCAGGTGTAAGAAGGCGACAGTTGTAGCTGGTCGGCCATTTGCTTATTGCGTCCTCTTTTTTGCTGTAAATACTCTCGAAGATTCATAGGGTTATCATCCATTTGGTTACTATAAATTGACTCTATTTTAGATTGTCAGTATGTCAAATATTTTTTTAAGTATTTATTGAAAGTTAAGTGATCACTAACTATTCTTATTGAATGGAAATCGCCAAAATAAGACAGGCAAGACTGAAGGAATGGTTTACTGGCAAGGACTCGCCCAAGCAGCGAGGTAGCGCCGTTTCTCAATGGCTGCATGGCAAACCCATGGGCGAGAGAGCGGCCAGGAATCTGGAGACGCGGCTTGGGATGCCCCCGAATTTTTTGGATGAGCCATTGGATGTGGTGGACACGGAAGCCGATGAAAAAGTCGTGTTTGTTGCTCAGGCACGACGGCAGAAGCGGCTGCAATTTCTGCTGGATACGCGCTTTAAAGGGGTGCAAGCAGATCTGGCGAGGGCGATACAGCGTGACCAGTCACAAGTGAACTTGTATTTCAGTGGTAAGGTCGTCATGGGAGAAGTGCTCGCCAGAGACATTGAGAAGGTGTTGGGCTTGCCCTCTGGTTGGCTGGATGAGGAAGGCGAGGTTTTACCGATGCCAGACTTACCGCCGCCCATGAAGCGGCCTCGCTCTGGCAACGAGTCATGGCCGAAACTCCCCACTCGTCCAAAGCCGATTCCTCTGTTGCTTGGAATACAATATGTAGAGGCCAGAGAGAAAATTAACCCGGATGTCGTGATTGGCTGGCTATTAAGTGGACAGACGGTTTCAGATCAGGCTTTTGCCCTGACCCTTGCCGACAAGTCCATGTCGCCGGATTTTAAGCCGGGGGATATCGTGATTATTGACCCGGCGGTTTCTCCGCAACCGGGTGATTTTGTGGTGGCCATTTATGATGGTCAGACGGCCTTATTCAGAAAATACCGGCCACGCGGGCAAGATGATCAGGGTGAGGAAGTGGTTAAATTAAGCCCGATTAATGCGGATTATGCTTCCCTCCGCGCCAAGGTGGCGCAGCTCGCCATCATGGGAACGATGGTTGAGTATCGACGTTACCGCCAAGCCCATGGGCGTGAATGAATGACTTTTTTTGATGACGGTGATGAAGTCCGTCATGTTCTAGCAACAATCGTATGACGCCTTTTATTGCCCCTAGCACGCGGCATATTGCATCATTAACAAAATACTCTCGCCTCTCGCCTCTCGCCTCTCGCCTCTCGCCTCTCGCCTCTCGCCTCTCGCCTCTCGCCTCTCGCCTCTCGCCTCTCGCCTCTCGCCTCTCGCCTCTCGCCTCTCGCCTCTCGCCTCTCGCGGTGCCGGTAATCCGGCACACTCTGGCCATGTCCTTATTGGTATTTTTGTTGCACCCAACAAGCGCATGCAGGTTCGATCTGTTTTTGATGAATTTTTATTTTGATTAGTAGTTACTTAATTTTGAAATTTGTAATTAACTATATCATCGTTTAAATTGATTCTATGTCCTGCTAAGGGAGATGGAATGATGCAAACCTGCCTGCAATCATTGATAGAAACCTGTGTGAGCACGGCCATTGGCTTTATTGTGGCACTGGGTGCGCAGGTGTTCATTACGCACTGGTTCGGTATTCGCACTAGCTTGCATCAGGATGTCGGGATTGTGGTCTTCTTTACCTTCATCAGCCTATTACGTGGCTATCTTATTCGTCGCACCTTCAATTGGCTGCACGGTCGAAGCACGCCAGGCGATATCCAAGGCTAGGCCGTTGCCGATTGCTCGTCATACATGCGCCGTAGCACTGCCGCATAAGCGTCTATCTTGTCCTGCTGAGGAGTACGGGGGAGTCGGAGGGGTAGTAAACCTATTTGCCTAATCACTTGATCTCTCGCCTTATCGGCGTCTTTTTTATCGTCGTGACTACGGTCGTCCAGCTCAATTACCGCTACTATCGTCATGTCTTGCTTGCACACCACAAAATCAGCCACCTTTTGACTCATCGTTCTGAACAGCCATAGATTTTGCTCACGGGTACCGCCATGGGCTTCCAGTATCTGACTGAAGGCGACTTGTGGAAAGACATAAAAATCCGGGCTAAGACTCTGACTTAATCGTTTGAAGCATTCGGTTTCTCTGGCGGTCAGGATGGTGTCCCGTTTCTTTTTAAACGTTGCTTTGCCATAGTCTTTGGCCGTTGGGGCTGTTGGTTTTTGAGCCGTCTGCGGTAGCGTTGGGTATCTTTTTCTCGCTTCTGCCTGTGTTAGGGTGCGCCTCTTTTTAGAGGAGTTCAGATCAATGAGTACGGCTATCAGAACCGCTACGATGATTACCCCTACGATCATTTCCATTGCAATACCTCTTGCCGTTTGTCTGGTGAATGAAAATTAGCAGGGGTGCGACTTAAAACAAAGTCAGGCTCGACTTTCGGACAGTGAGCAATTTCCCACCTGCCATCAAGGCCGTTGCGAATAAGCGCTGCCTTGATGGCAGGCGTGATCGATAGAGCGTTAGGCTGTATTCGTTGCCAGCGTTATTTGTGGCTGTGTCGCACTCTCTTTCGCTGCGGGACAATACATACGCCGCAGCACCGCTGCGTAAGCATCAATTTTATCTTGCTGTGCAACATAGGGGAGTCTGAAGGGGAGCAAGCCAACCTGTCTGATAATTTTGTCATGAACTTTGTCAGTGTCTTTTTGCTCGGCAGGGCTGCGATTATCCAGCTCAATGACCGCGACCATGGTCATATCCTGTTTACACACGATAAAGTCAGCCACCTGTTGGCTTATCGTTCTGAATAGCCATAAATTCTGTTCTGGTGTACCGCCGTGCGCTTCCAGTATTCGACGGAAAGCGACTTGTGGAAAAACATAGAAATCTGGACTGAGGCTACGAGATAGGCGGCGAAAGCACTCTATTTCTCCTGGGCTCAGGATGGTATCCCGCTTTGTTTTAAGGGTGGCTTGTCCATAACTTCCCATGGCTGATGAGGGGATCATGGTTTGAGTAGTTGCCGGGGACGATGGGCTATTTTTATCAGCTTCCGCTAGAATCGTGAGGCGTTTTTTTTTGGACTGACGGGTACTGGCCAACAGCATAATTGCTGTAACCAGTATCACTGCACCTAAATCTAGCAGAATATTCATTGTCATTATCCTGACGGTTTGTTGAGATATTAAAATTAGCAGGGGCCAAACCTAAAACAAGGATGGACTGGTCTTCTGGACAGGTTTTATCGTTTATGATTTTGCAAGGCATTTTCTCGCGCCCGACATGCTGCATATTGTCCGGTCAACTCAATAAACGCTCTAGCTACGGCATCCCAATTATCTTGGTTCAGGGGGGCTATTGCCGGGCTGGCTTGGCGCAGGTTGACCGGCAGCGATGGTGTTGGCGGCATCGATGGCGGCATTGAGCTGGCGCAGCCGCTCAGTACCAGGAGGACAATCAGGGTGTAACGGTTGGGCTTGGGTAACATGGTTGTACGCCTCGATGAGTTTCGGCTGGGTGTGCCGTAGCTGGGTCAGTTGGGTTTCCAGTTGCGCCGATAAATCATGCAGGCGGGTCGTTTCCTGCTGGTACGCGGTTAAATCTGTCTGAGCTTGCTTGGCCTGGCGCTGACTATCGGCCAACGCCCATTCCCTACGCACCTGTTCCGCGCTTTGGTGCCAGGCTAGAGAGAGTGAAGCCAGCCAAGCCAACACCAGCAGCAGACCGACACCGACCCGCCAATAGCGCAGCAGCCCGCTCATGACTTGCTTTCAAACAAGGCGCGCTCAGCCGCACGGCGTTTAATCAGCCCCGGCAGTTTTTTACCACCGCCGTTCACCCACTTATCAAACTCTTTCGCCGCGCCCGCGTAATCCTTGGCGTTTAGCTTTTTCAGCAGGGTCGAACCACGTAAATTCTGTCCGCCGCAGTTGTAAGCAAAATCGACCAAGGCATCAAACTGATTTTGCGTGAGCGGTACCTGCACATAACGCTCGACAGCAGGCGCATATTCTTTTGCCAGGGTGGCTTCCATGATTTCCAGCGCCCGCGCCTCACTAATGGGCGGGTCGCTCAGCTTGACTGGGTTACCTTTCTCGTCGCGGGTGCTGCCATAACCAATGGTGGGTATTCTGGCCGGGCATAGATAGGGTTTGGCACTAAAGCCTTCGAATTGCTTAATCAGATTGATGCAATGGATTGAGGGTTTCATCTTTCCTTCTCCGATTGAGTCACGAACCACGAACGATGGCCAAGCAGACTGACCACCACGGCATAGACCGCCAGCGTACTGACGGCGCGAGCGATATCCGGCCAATACACGCTGTAAACCTGATTGCCGAGCCGTACCGCGTCCATCAGCTCAAACAGGCTGAACAGCGAAGAGAGCGCCGGGCTGAGCAAGATGAAGCGTAGCCAGAGCGGGCGAGTGGGGCCGCAGCGGGTGGCGCAGATCACCCCGACACCGATTTCCAAAACCATCAGCAGAATAAACAGTGCGTTTAAGGTCATTTCTGTTCTCCTCCCGGTAACAGTCGTGTCAGACGACTGAGGAAACGATCACCCCCCAAACCAATCAGAAACGCGACCATGGCCGGGGCGTAGGGGCCTTCCAATGCCGGTACCTGTCCCACGACGATGCCCACCAGACCCCACGACAACACCAGCGCGGTGATCACATGCACCACAATGCGCGTGATGGCAAACCGTAGTGTCAGCGTGGTCAGGCCTGACAATGAGAGTAGGCAGCCTGCCAGACTGGCTAAGCCCACCATCACAACTTCGGCGCCGACTTGGCCGAGCCAGGCAATGAGTAAGGCCAGCAAGCCGGTACTGGCGGCAATGCTGAGGCTGCTAGTAGTAGGTTCTGTCATGGTTCGCTCCTGTTATCTAAGAACGGGTATCGGTGCTTACTTCAGCGGTTCAGTAGGCCAATCGATATCAGTGGGATAGCCAGGCTGTTGTGGCATCCTGCTCAGCTCAATGCGGTAGCGTTTCCAGGCGATCAACGAGGCTTGTTCCTCTTCAGTGGCGATGCCCAGTTCCAGCGCATCGGCCAAGGGGGCGATGGCAAATGTGGCCATTTGAATGCGCCGGGTCAGCTCAGCCTGTGCTTGTGCGGCCAGCTCTTCGGGGGTGGGTGGCAAGGCATCCAGCAGTACGGGCTGCCCTTTTTTATTAGCGGCCAGTCGTTGCCCGGCTTGTAGACCGGCTTGTATGGCCTGATAGGTTTCTTCTTCTACCGGCAAGGCACCATCGGGTACCGGGCCGAGTTCACTATTAAAAAACGCGCACAATTGGGAGTCGAAATAGAGGGACATGGATTAGTTTCCTAGGGCAAGGATTCTGGCGGCGCTACCTATCGTGCCGCAGTTGAACAAGTCGGCGCGGGTCTGGGTGGTGGCACCGCAGACGACATTAAAGGCAAGGTTGTAGCTATCGGTGTTCGTGACGTTAGCGAGGGCCCACAAACATTGATTGGGAAAGGCATAAGGGAAATTGACACTGCCTGCACGACCAGCAGCAATGATCGCGCTGGTACACCATTGCATAATGAGCGGGTTAGGGTCGCCAGGGTAAGCGGGGAGCAGGCGGTAGCCATTTTGAGTAAGGAGTGATGGGGTATGGGCTGAAAACAGGTTGGCGATCATCAGACCTGACGGGGTAACGACTAGCGTGATCACATCACCAAACTTTAAGGAGACGCTCTCCACCACGAAGGAACCACCGACAAAAAACAGGCCTGAGTTACCGCACATAATCTCAGAAATAGAGTTTTCCCCGGTATGGCGTAGCTCAAAACGCCTGCCGTAGTCGTTATCGTCGATCAAAAAAGTAAACGTCGATTTTTTGTTAAAGGTGGAAGCGAGCTCACTAGACGCGCCAGCCACCGAAGAGACGGGATATTCGCCGGGGGCAAGATAAGCGCCCGTGGGTGAATAAAGCCCGCGTTGCTCCATGACAAATTGAGTCGTAGCGATTTTTCCGCTGTTATCGTCTCGCGGTGGTGTGGGGCTAATGGGGGTGCCGGTGAGCCTGGGGCTATCGATATTGGCTTTTTTGTTTAAATCGGTTTTGGTGGCGCCGTCGGTAATGCCATAACCCGCTAAGGTGGTGGCCGTGTTCGCTTTACCGCTGAGGTCGCTTTTAGTGGCGTAGTTGTCTGATAAGGAACCGGCAAAGCGTAGTTCCAGTTGTTCCCGCGTCACATACTGCGGGTGAGGGTTAGCGGCGGCTTCATGTTCTGACAGCAGTGCCAGGACAGCACTTTGTCCGGCATCCGCCAGAATGGTCAGATGATCTCCTACCGCCTGAGCCACGGTGAAGTCATAGGCAAAAATGGCGCTGATGCCTTCGACCACATACATAATCACGCCATCAGGCACCGCATAGTAGGCAAACAGCTTCCCTCCCGCAGCCGGGTCGCCCGCCCAGATGCCGATTTCACAGACTTCGTAGTAGGTAGTACCGGGAATCTGCGCCCGCAGCCGGATTTGTGTGTCGGTAATACGACTCCCCCCGGCAATGGGCACCGTTTGCCGTACCGACAATAGAGCGGTTTCTTCTCCTGTTGGCGTTTGACGGCCATCGCCAAAGGAAACATGGGTGAGTGCCAGGGAAACCCCGGTGTTCTGGGCATTCCATAGCGCGGTATGTCCGGCATGGGTAATGAACATATCGGTCGTCAGGCTCATTTTATGGCTCCTGTGATGCGTACAATCAGGGTCTGCTGGTGAAGGTGGGCGGTAGTGAATGCGGTACCGGTCAAATGGCTTGGCTGAGTGATCAGACGACCAGTCGCCATTAGTAGAGAGGTCGCCCGCCAGGTGTGAGCGGTGGACAGCTCAGAAGCAATCAGGCTGCCAGGTTTGGCAATCAGACGACCGGTAGTCGTCAGTAAGGTCATGGCCTGTCCGCGATGCGCCACCTCTGCACGGGAGCGGGAAGCGGGCGCGCTCTGATAGCGTAGGGTGCCGCTTAAATTCGCCATCATCACGCTGGTAAACGTCGAGGCGAGGCGCAAGGGGGCTGACATGGCCGCGAGCGCAAACTGGAAATCGGTGACAAAGCGCGCTGGTATCACCGAATGCACGCAGGCGGCCACATCCAGTACCGAGCGATTGCTTAAGCTCGCATCAATCGTCACGCGCAGACGGCTACTTAAAAAACAGCCATCCGGCACCGATTGCCCATCAAACGGCAACATGCCTACCGTGTAGGGCAAAGACTTGTCTTGCAGCAATTGCACCACTTCGCTAGAGCGCGGGTAGAGCAATTGTAGATAGGTACGTAAAAAGTGTAAGCCGCGTCCTTGGGTATTCATCGACTTCCAGGCACGGTATAAATAGCGTGTCGCTTGTTCTTCATGCTCACCTGGCACCAACACCAGCCCATCCCGGTTAATCGCTTTTCGTACCAATTCCAGTGAGCCTAGTTGGGCCGCGCCGAGTACATTGGCGTCGAATAGATCAGCCGCCAGGTAGCGCTGAAACAGATCAAGCAGCAATTGCTTCAGATCAGCCTCTATCGGGTTTTGGGTAAAACTCTCTGCCAGTGCTTGTAGCGTGGGCAATTGAGCGTGAGCGAAGTCGAGCGCCATCTCAGCTTCTCCACGAGGGGGTGACGGTATTGATGGTTTCTACCGAGACCGTCAAGCTGTCTGCTGACACATAGCGCCACATCTCAGGCCGATGGCTCAGGCTGTCAGCGGTATTAATCTGTACGGTTAAATCGGCTTCCCCAGCAGAGAGAGCCGGTATCTTCTCGCGTAGCAGCGCATACACCCGCTGATACAAGGGGCGATGGTAGCCACGACGAGACGCAGCGGCTTGCTCGCCAAAGGTTTGTAAAATCACTTCAATGATTTGCTCACGCACGTCGGAGGCCACATAGGCGGTGGCGGCACGGGCATGAATTGCCATCACGATGGCTGAGCGTACTGGGGTGACGAACCGCACCTTGTAGCTATCGTCGGCCTGTAAAATGCAGTGGCGGATATCGCGTTGGGTGGCGGTGAGGTTTTCTTCAGCAATGAATAGCGGGTGTACCGGGTCTTGGGGGTCTACCTCAATCAGTACCTGTTCGTTGCCCATGCTCGATAAACAAGCCACAAACAGCACATTGATATGGTCGAGGCTGGCACCGCGCACCCGTTCTTCGGCGGCTTCATTCCAGATCGCCAGGAAGGGCAGTGTCGGGAAATGGCGGCGCACCAGGAAATCAAACTCCCCCAAGAAAACGGCATTGTCGTCATAGACCGATGGGTAGCGCGCCAGGTCACGTAGCACTGACATGGAAATGGGGTTTTGACCAGGAAGCAATAAGGCATCCATCTGTAAGGACAGCCCAGCTTCTAACGGCGAGCGCAGATACTCAAACGCAAACGGGCTACCAAAAGCCAGATTGATCTCACCGGCGCAATAGCTCAGCGTCAGCGTGATGGTGCTGCCTTCGGGTGGAGCCACGCCAACCACCTCCGCCAGACCAAAACGTACATACACGCGCTGGCGGTCGTCGGCTTCGACATGAAAGACCCGCTCGCCGGATAAGGTATTGACGTAGCGGTCGCGGTAGCAGAACTCGCCCTCTTGATCACTGACGGCAATAGCACATAAATCCGCGCCATCGTTGGTGATGGGAAGCTCGATCGCGTAAAACGGCAAGCTGTGCTGAACCGTGTGTTTTAACGTCACCTGCCGTTGCTGTAGGGCTTCCAGTGTGGCCGTTTCTCCTGCCGGAATACTGACTGGGGTGGCGACCTGGTAGAGCAGGCCCGACGAATCCATTAACGTCCGGCCAGACTCAATCAAACAAGGCAGATCACCCTGATTGATGATGCTCAGACGGACACGGGCGGGGCGGGCTTGACGCACAATGCCACGCATCGCCGCATCGGCCAGTACCGTCGCATCCCGTACCTTCTCAAAGGGTTCTGCCATCGCGGTTTCCAACTGCGCCGACACCATCGCCAGCATGGTCGCTATCGCTTCCAGATGTTGCAGTATGCGCGGGTCGCCTGCCTGGTATAGCGGCGCAATACTCGGATATGTCGCAATGCTGTCCTGGACTGCCTGCATAAAATCGGCTTTGGTCAGCATCTTAGCCTCTGGGTACCGCGACGACTTGACCGGCGATCTCAATAATCAGGTCAAGACGGTCTGGGGCATGCTGGACGCCGTAGAGATTGACGGCACCCGCCGGTAACGCTTGCAGAATCGGCACATCCCGGCGCAGCTTGGCTAAAAACGTGTCGGCCTGGCCGTCACTTTGCGGCTGTTGCAGCAGGGACTTCGCATCCTGACCATAGTCGGAACCTAAATAGCCATTCAGCGGCGTAGCGAGCCAGTGGCTCACCATGTCCTGCATGTCGAGAGCGGTAATAGGGGGTTTCATGCCTTCAGACTAGAAGGCGGGTCAGTGTGGACTGGGTGGGTTTTTCCTGAATCGGACAGCTCAGCGGGAACGCATCCACCTGTCGCAGAGCGATGACACAGATAAGCCGTATGAATAAAGTAAGCTTATCCCTTAGAATACTGTCCGTGCTGGCCCAGGCTTAAACCATGGCATGGGCCGCTGTTTGTCAACTTGATGGGAGGGGTGATGCAAAAGGTTCTTACTGGTGGATGTCTCTGTGGGAATATCCGTTTTGAGGCAGTTAATCCTGTGAATCCTCATACCTGTTCTTGTGGTATTTGTCAGAAGCATACCGGCTCGCTGACTGCGATGTGGTTTGAGTTTTCAGCGAATGACGTCAAGTGGATGGGTGAAGGTGGGGAGCCTGCCAAGTTCCGTTCGTCCGATGATTCCAGTAGAGCTTTCTGCCCTTGTTGCGGCAGTTCCGTAGGGGCGATTGACGAGATGGCGACCATCGCGCTGTTAGCGGGTGGGTTTGACGATCTTCATGATCCTGCATTGTCACCTGAATACCATTCATTTGTTGAAATGGCCCCCTCTTGGTGGCGTTCGCTTAGCGACGACTTTCAGCGTGGTGATGAGAGCGAACAAGCAATGGAGAGACAGTAATGGGGCCAAAAGCGGTCATCAATGCCATTAGTCAGATAAAAAACTGTCAGACCAAAGCGGAGGCGGGTCGTCTGGCCAAAAAAATTGTGAAAGGCTTGGGGGCGGAAAGCTATATTTACGCGCTCGTCCTGCCGCCGGGCGTTCATTCACCCGAAGCCAACCCCCATTTTCTGATTGGTTGCGATGAAACCTTCTGCCGAATCTATGCTGAACGGATGTGGAGCTTGAATGATCCTTTTCTGGATTACGCTCGCTGCCATGTCACCCCTGCCGTGAACACGACGATTCCTAAGTTGACGCCAGGACAGATCGAAATGGCCGAATGTGGGGCCAAGTATGGCTTTAGAAGTGGTTTAGTGATTCCGACGCATACCTGTATGGGCGCGAGTCAGCGCATGGGCTTGTTCTACGTGGGTTCCTCACAGGAACGACCGATTGGCGAACCCCTACTATTGGCGAGGCGGGCGGAATTTGCCGCCTTGTCCTCTGAATTATTATGGTGGATGTGTGCTTTTCTCAAGCAGCAGGCTATGGATACCTACCAACTTACCGAACAAGAGATGCTGCTGTTGACACTCGCCAAGAGCGGCAAAGTAGGGGAAGAAATGGCGGCTATCTTAAATTTGAGTCTGAGCATTGTTTACCGCAGGCTGAGGCATATCAAACACAAGATGAACGTGAAGCGCATCGAGCGGGCCGTCATAGAAGCGCAGGCATGCGGCTTGTTAGAATAAAAATCATTCGTATTTTTTTGTCCACACTTCCCTCTTTACCTCCTAATCCTCTCTATTGTTGGCTCAGATTCTGACCGGTCTGAGCCGTCTTTCGTTTATGCTTTTTGGGTTTTAAAACGATTGTTTACAGCTTTTTTAGGGCCGTTTTGACGACCCGGTAAAAATATATTTTTGGGCGACCCTTCGTTTTTTGCACAAACACATTAAAAACAGGGTGATCGCTTTTAAAAAAATACTTCATAAACAATCATCTGCGCACATTGTTTTTAGGTAGTCCTAAATCAACCAAAACCCACTATTTTAACATAATTCACCGAAAATTTCGTGTAGAAAAGTCTCAGACTTTTCTACACCTATTTTTCGAAAAACTTCGTTATGATGGCGCCGTTGATGAGCCAATTTGATCGCAGGCCACACTATGCAGACGACTGATGTTGTTGAGGGGATAGAAGAAAATCACTTCACCGTAGCAAAGATTCAAGGGCAGCCCGTCTTGGTGACGAATGCCCTGATGCTGGGACCCGTCGGTTCGGAGTGGGAGGGAAGTGCCGTGTTTAGCCAAGGCTATCTGGTGGACTTATTCGCCCTTAGCCTGGCGCACCAGATATTGAGTCTTGCCGATGTTAGGCAGGTGATGGACAAGGCGTTTGCTTATACCAAGCAACACCAGCAGCAACGAGATGAATTGGCGCGACGAAGACGACGCCAGCAGTCGTCAGACCGATTGCCGTGATCGATCATTTATCGGGGAAGGAAGCATGACTCATTCAAGCACACAAGGAATCAGCCATGAAGAGCACGTTAAAGGAGGCAGAAATGGACAGTACACCGATGATTCTCAGCAAGCCTAGGCAGCACACTGTCTCGCTTGCTGAGCATGCCACACCAAACGCACAGGAACCGCAGAAACTCCCGTGCGTCAGGCTACAACACTCAGCACCGAGTACCTTGTTTGACGTTCGACGGGGAAGCCAGGTAGGGCCAAAAATCGCTAGCGGGTAAAGCAATAGACAACGTAATTCAAACAATTACGATCGATACCGCTTACTTCTACATTTTTAAATAGAGGCAAACCATGCTGACCTTACCCGTCGAGCGCACGCTGCGTATGCAGTGCGCCGCTATCCCGGCTATTGCCGGTGAACCTTTACTGACCTCCGTCAGCTTAAAAGGTTCCGAAACACTGAATCAATTATTCGAATACGAATTGGTCTTACGCACCCCGAACAGTCATAGCCCGCATTACTACGCGGCGGCAAATCTGGCGCTAAACACTTTAGTGGGC
>JACCFC020000089.1 GCA_020830965.2 Neisseriaceae bacterium TC5R-5 | reverse complement strand
TACATCCGCGCACCCGCTTGCCCGCTGAACGGGTCGGCAATAAAGCGTTCTGCTGTCAGCTCCGGGCGATTCAAATAGCCACGTACTACCTGTACGCCAGCAATATATATTTCCCCTGCAACGCCGATGGGAACGGGCCGCCCTTGTTTGTCCAAAATATAAATTTGCGTATTGGCTACTGGACGACCTATAGATACCTCATTTTGAACAACAGAATAGTTTTGTCCCAATACTGCAGTGCTTACAGTTACTGTTGTTTCGGTAGGGCCATATACATTCATCAAACAACATTTCTTGGTCACAGGACTTTCTAACCAAGTTTTCACATAACGAGATTCTGCCTTTTCACCCCCTATCATGATCAAACGCAAAGTATCACTTAAACCAAGTTGATGATTGCCTAACGCTTGTGCCCATTGATGCCAAAATGCAGTAGCAAAATCTACAGCAGTAATTTTTTGCTGCCGTAAGAAATTATTAAACTCCTCATTCGGCACCCTTAGCTGTATGGGTCGCAGAACTAGCATCGCCCCAACCGCCAGTGTCGGAAATATATCCGCAACAGAGGCATCAAAACCAAATGAGGCAAACTGTAATACCCGATCATCTGCCGTCAGTTGAGTGAAGTGAATGTGAGCATTGATCAGATGGATAACATTGCGATGCTCCACCATCACGCCCTTAGGCAAACCCGTCGAACCCGATGTATAAAGCACATACGCTAGCTGACTCGAATGCAAACCTAAAGCCGCCGAGTTCGGATTCGTGCTTGCTTGGGTTACCCAATCTTCGGCCTCGTCCAACAGCAGCATGGGAACCCTCATTTCGGGCAGTTGACCCAGCAAATCGGTTTGGGTCAGCAAGGCTACCGGCTCGCTATCGCCCAACATATACGCCAAACGTTCCACCGGGTAGCTCGGGTCTAGGGGCACATACGCCCCGCCCGCCTTCAGGATCCCCAGCAGCCCCACCACCATCTCCAGGCTGCGTTCGACACAGATCGCCACTCGGTCATCCGGCCGAATGCCTAGTGCGATCAAGCGGTGCGCCAGTTGGTTCGCCCG
>JACCFC020000088.1 GCA_020830965.2 Neisseriaceae bacterium TC5R-5 | reverse complement strand
GCCATTGAAGGTAACGGTGCCGCTGGCTGCGCCCAGATTGGCGTCTTGGGAGATTTGCAGGATGCCGCCATTAATGGTGGTGCCGCCGCTATAGCTGTTGGCAGCAGAGAGCACTAGGCGTCCTCCGCCCGCTTTGGTCAGGCTTCAGCCATCCCAGTTGTCAAAGCTGCCGATTTGGTCAGTCAGGGCGATGTCGACGTCAAAGGCGGAGCCCTCATCCATGGTAAAGGTGCCGGTACTCAAGGCCTGGCTGCCTTCTGTCCAGGATAGCCGGATGCCCAGCACTTAGTCCTGGTCGCCACGCGCCAGGCCTGGGGTGAGCTGCAGGTAGTCGATAGTGTCATTGACGTTATTGGTAAAAGTGCCGGTAATAACGTTATTACTGGTCATCAGAACGTAGTCCCTACCAATTGCTTCGCTGGCTTTGACCGGTTGCTTCCCTTCGTTGAAACCATTAATGTTCAGTACCCCGCCCAGAACGATGTTTTGCGCGCTGATGTCGGGGGTGGCGCCAATGGTGGCATTGAGTGTGGAGCCGTCAGCCTGAGTGAAGGTGCCGTTGACTCTCAATTGGCCCGGTTCGGCCGACAGGGTGGTGCTGGCACCGTTTTGGGTGATGTAGTTGCCGCTGACAATGAGGGCACCACTATGCGCCAGGTTGAGGTCACCATTGCTGACCGTGACATTACCCAGTTGACTGCCTTTATTGCTCAGCTTCAGGCTGCCCACACCGGTTTTAACTAGGGTGCCGCCAAGGCCGTTGATGGTGCCACTAAAGGTGCTGTCCTTATTGATGTTGTTGTTGGCAGTGAGCGTGGTTGTGCCCATTTGTACGGTACCGGCCCCGGATAGACTATTGAGCTGCTGATTAACCCCCCCAGTATTCAGCGTGGCCCCATCGGCTATACCCATGGCACTACTGCTTTGTAGCTCATTGATGGAGCTTAGTTGTAGGGTACCGTTGTTGATATTGGTGGCACCGGTATAGCTATTGGTGCCGCTCAGTGTCAGCGTACCGGCCCCGGTTTTAGTGAAGCCACCCTCCCCGCTGATGGCGCTCAGAAG
>JACCFC020000087.1 GCA_020830965.2 Neisseriaceae bacterium TC5R-5 | reverse complement strand
TAAGCAATGATTTTAGCGACGACACCGGCACCAACAGTACGACCACCTTCACGAATGGCAAAGCGCAAGCCTTCTTCCATCGCAATAGGCGCTATCAACTCTACTGTGATTTCCACATTATCGCCCGGCATAACCATCTCAACACCTTCCGACAAGCTTACAGCACCCGTCACGTCCGTGGTGCGGAAGTAGAACTGAGGGCGGTAATTAGCAAAGAATGGCGTGTGACGACCACCTTCATCTTTACTCAGCACATACACCGAAGCCTCAAACTTAGTATGTGGCGTAATCGAACCCGGCTTAGCCAACACTTGACCACGCTCAACATCTTCACGCTTAGTACCACGCAGCAAAACACCTACGTTGTCACCGGCTTGACCCTGATCCAACAACTTGCGAAACATTTCAACACCAGTACAAGTCGTCTTGACCGTTGCCTTTAAACCAACAATCTCCAGCTCTTCACCGACCTTAACAATGCCACGCTCAACACGGCCAGTTACCACAGTACCACGACCGGAGATCGAAAATACATCTTCGATCGGCAACAGGAACGGCTTATCAATTGCACGCTCAGGCGTCGGGATATAACTATCCAATGCAGCGGCCAACTTCAGAATAGCCGGTTCGCCGTATTCGGATTGATCACCCTCAAGAGCCAAACGAGCAGAACCAATCACAACAGGCGTATCATCACCCGGGAAGTCGTAAGAAGACAGCAGGTCACGCACTTCCATCTCTACCAACTCTAACAACTCGGCATCATCTACCAAGTCAGCTTTATTCAGGAACACAATGATATACGGCACACCCACTTGACGTGACAACAGAATATGCTCGCGCGTTTGCGGCATTGGACCGTCAGCAGCCGAGCACACCAAAATAGCGCCATCCATTTGCGCCGCGCCAGTAATCATGTTCTTCACATAGTCTGCGTGACCCGGGCAGTCAACGTGAGCATAGTGACGCGCCTCTGTTTCATACTCAACGTGCGAGGTATTAATCGTAATACCTCGTGCCTTTTCTTCCGGCGCACTGTCAATTTGAGCATAATCTCTTGCTTCGCCACCAAACTTCTTCGACAGAATCGTCGTAATCGCCGCTGTCAGTGTGGTTTTACCATGGTCAACGTGACCAATGGTGCCGACGTTTACGTGCGGTTTGGTCCGCTCGAACTTTTCTTTTGCCAT
>JACCFC020000086.1 GCA_020830965.2 Neisseriaceae bacterium TC5R-5 | reverse complement strand
AATGGATTGGAGCCTCTGGCCTGGTTACGTGACACGCTCACAAAGCTACCAACTTGGCCAAATAGTCGGATAGACGAATTATTGCCTTTACGGGACGTGACAGCAAAATAGCCTTATCGCCTAGGCGGTACCGTTGAACGCTTACGCCGGCCTCAGCATCACAAGCGATTCTTCAAAATCTTTAGCGACAAAAGCCCTTGCTGATCTACGCACCGATATGCTGGAACAACACCGTGCCGAATGGCAGCGACACCGCCAGCAGTTTCCGCTCACGGCCATGACGGACGACGAAGCGGGACTGGCTCGTGCCCGTCTGGCTAAAATCGCGGCAGAAACTATTCGTATCCGCCAGCATGGTGAGCGTCAAACGTGGGGACTGGATACGGTGGTCGAGGAAACCGGTACCAGCATCACGACAGAAGAGCTGGACGCCATCTATGCCAGAGGTATGCAGGAGGTTGAAGAGAGGCGTAAGCAGGCAGCGACCGACCAGGCTGCCTATCGGGCTGAGCATGATGACAACAACGGTCCAGACTAAGGCACAGGTAGCACGATCTCTATTTAGATCTCCGCCACCGCTTATCCGCACCCTAGCCGGTCCACTAGGTTTTTATCGATCACCCGCACTTCCATAGCGGATGGCTTTACCATGTCCGAAACCGAACGTTATCGGACACCCACTGACAGCGCTGTCCGAAAATAGGGAAAATCAATATCGTACACATGATAGGATTCGTACGGCGTTGTTGCACAAATCCGGCGCACCGCGGCTTGGTAAGATAGCGGCATGACCAAGCCCGCCCCAAAACACTACCGAACGACCAACTGGAACGCCTACAACCAAGCCCTGATCCTGCGCGGCTCTCTGTCAGTCTGGCTGGACACGAGCATGTCATGGCAGGCGGCTCCACAGGACAAGCGCGGACGGACACAGACCTATAGCGATGCCGCCATTCAGTTCTGTTTGACCATCAAGAGCCTATTTGGGCTGCCTTTGCGGCAGACCATTGGTTTCATCCAAAGCCTGCTCAAGCTAGCGGGTCTGGACTGAAGCGTTCCCGACTACAGCACGTTATCCAGACGACAGCAGACGCTGCAGGTCAAAATTCCCTATCAGAAAAGTTCAGGCGCACTGCATCTGCTGGTCGATAGCACCGGCATCAAAATGCTGGGCGAAGGCGAGTGGAAAACCAAGAAGCACGGCGCGGA
>JACCFC020000085.1 GCA_020830965.2 Neisseriaceae bacterium TC5R-5 | reverse complement strand
CTGGCCCGCTACTTCAGTCGTGCCGGGTGCCAAGTCGTGCAACAGGATGTCTTAGCGGCCCTGAAACGCACAGCGGGCATTACCTATCGGGAAATGGTGTTAACCTTTGCCGACTCGCAGCAAGTGAGCCTACTAATTAAACAGAGCGGCGATATTTTTAGGGTGATGCTGAATAAAAAGGTGCTGCCCATCAAGAACCAGGACGACCATGTAAAAGCCATTGCCGAGATCGTGCAGGCGATGGATGCGGGGCGCTCCAAGTTTCAGCTATTGCTAGCCAAAGCCAAAGTGACGCCCCCTGCTAGCATTCGCACCGCTGCGCCCAAAATGGAGCAGGTGCTGACAGAGAAACGCGATGCGCTGAAGGTGGCGATTGCGGAGGTGCGGGCGGAAATAGCCAGTTTGAACACGGCTTAGCCTGACCGTTAAGCTCACCATCTTCCATCATTCTTTGGTTTTACCGCTGGCGTTTTTTGGGCTTATTCGCACACCGCGCCGATGAACAACTGGCACATTGCCGAGTTTGTAAACCCGCCGCATCTAGCGACTGCTTCAGCGCACAGATCGAACGACGGCACATAATGCAACGTATCTGGTGATGTGCAGCCA
Source organism: Neisseriaceae bacterium TC5R-5 (assembly GCA_020830965.2). Lineage (GTDB taxonomy): Bacteria > Pseudomonadota > Gammaproteobacteria > Burkholderiales > Chromobacteriaceae > Chromobacterium. The sequence goes on along the minus strand of JACCFC020000085.1, from coordinate 828 downwards.
GATCACGAAAATGTCGCATCACATTGTGACCAACAAAATCCGTGAATAAAATTAACAACTCTGTCCCCACGGGCAAGTGATCTATCTTGCGTTGATGTGCGCTATTGCGACCACTGATATGGCGATCAATCGTGATACCAAAGTCTTCTAAAACACCCGGAATATTACCGAGCGTATCTGCACCAACTAGCATAGCGTTCATCTGCTTCCCCTCTAATGGATGAGGAATAAATGATAATTATTATCATTTATAGAGTCAATAAAAAGAAGCTGCGCATCCTGTCGGATGCCGGTGCCCCAATGCCTTCAAGTGATCATTGGCGCGGTTTTTATGGCATGACTCCGCCAATNTGTGCAGGCGGGTATCGCAACGCCCATGCCATATTTCGACCAAGATTAAAGATGGCTTTGCCGTGCTGCTGAAGCGGTGGATAGTCGAGAGAACCTTTGCTTGGCTGGGCCACTATCGCCGGCTGGCAAAGGATGTGGAAGTGTTAACAGCGACGGTCAAAAACGTTGTGCGCGTCGCCATGCTAAAAATAACGCTTGCCAAACTGCAGTAGGCATTAATCAGACAGCTTCTAAGAGCCTGTTCACGATCTTCGAAGTAGCAGGACGAGAAATGCCAGATGAACGAGTTGCAAACTTGAGTTGAGCTTACGCTCGCAGTTCTTCCACAAACGTCTGCATTTCTCCAGCCAAACAAAGCTGCGCTCCACGACCCAGCGTTGGGGGATCACCGCGAAGGTGTGCAGTTCGCTGCGTTTCGCCACTTGAACTGTCGCCCCCAAGCTGTCTTTGACGGCTAGGGCAAACGCTTCTCCCGTG
>JACCFC020000084.1 GCA_020830965.2 Neisseriaceae bacterium TC5R-5 | reverse complement strand
CCTTTTACCATGCGTAGCAGTCGGTTGTGATCCGGCAAACAAGTTCCCAGCTGACTGTGGCCAGTGATATTGCCAGGGCGATAGATCGCGGCCGTCATCCCCCGACTAGCAGCCTGCCAAACCAAACGTTCCGACACCCACTTGCTCAAGAGATAGCCACTGTCAACAAAGGCACGCGGGGGGGCATCGGCGGGACCCGCTTCTTCCAGTTCACCAGCGGCATTGATACGGCTGGCAGAAGAAAGGGTAGAGACGAAGTGCATCGCCTTATTCTGGCCGGTACAAGCCAAGCGTAACAGGCTTAGCGTCGAGCCGACATTGGCAGCATACAGGTGGTTGTAATCATATAAATGGTTAACATGGGCACCGTTGTGGTAGATGACATCCACCGTGCTGGCCAGTTCATCGAATCGGCTGGTGCTCAGTCCCAGTTGCAGTTTGCTAAGGTCGCCTGCCAGGGCCAGGATGCGCGGGTGATCAATCAGGGCCACCAGACCCAGATCGGCTAGTGCCTTATTGAGCCGTCCCTGTGCCTGTTCGTCATTGCCGGCACGAACTAGGCAGACCACCTGGGCACGGGTTTGCTGCAGCAACTGTTCCAGAATAAAACAGCCCAGAAAGCCGTTAGCACCAGTCAAAAGCACTCGATCAGGCTGGTGCAGACGAGGATTGGCCGTTGGCAATGGACTAATGTCAACCGGCAGTTCGGCATCGGAGTACACACGCGGGGCAATGACTGTGCCCTTAGGCTATGCTGACTCCTTCAATAGTAAGCTCAGCGCGGCTATGGTTGGGGTTTCTATGAAGCGAGCCAGTGCGATGTCCTGCGCCAGGTTTTTTTTCACGGCCATCAGCATGGGGGATACCAGCAGGGAATGCCCACCCAGCCCAAAGAACGAGTCCTTCAGGCCGATCTCTTCAACCTCCAGTGACAGAATATCGGCCCAGATCGCTACTAGCTGTATTTCCAGTTCACCCTGTGGCGCCTCGTACTCGCGCGTCACTAGTGCCCTGCCATCCGGTGCTGGCAGTGCCTTGCGATCTAGCTTGCCATTTGGCGTCAGTGGCAAGACGTCCAGCGTCACAAAGGCACTGGGTAGCATGTGTTCGGCCAGGCTTGTACTTAAATAGCTGCGCAATGCTGCTGGGGCTAGTGTCTCCCCCTCATCAGGCACCAGATAGGCGACCAGACGTTTATCCCCCGCCACATCCTCACGCACCAGCACCACCGCTTCGCGTACCCCGGCACATGCCGCCAGTTTCGCTTCGATTTCACCCAGCTCTATCCGGAAACCCCGGATCTTCACCTGGAAGTCATTCCTCCCCAGATACTCAATATTGCCATCCGCCAGCCAACGACCCAGGTCACCGGTCTTATACATCCGCGCACCCGCTTGCCCGCTGAACGGGTCGGCAATAAAGCGTTCTGCTGTCAGCTCCGGGCGATTCAAATAGCCACGTACTACCTGTACGCCAGCAATATATATTTCCCCTGCAACGCC
>JACCFC020000083.1 GCA_020830965.2 Neisseriaceae bacterium TC5R-5 | reverse complement strand
GAAGGCAATTACAAAGCGTGGGGAGAATTAAGAGCGAACACAGCGCCACCTAGCGGATTCAGTCAGAACTTACGCATGCCGGGACAGTATTACGACGAAGAAAGCGGACTGCATTACAATACCTTTCGCTACTACGATCCGGGGGTTGGGCGGTTTATATCACCTGACCCGATTGGCTTGGAAGGTGGGGTTAATCTTTATGCTTATGCGCCGAATCCGTTGAGCTGGATTGATCCGTGGGGGTGGTGTCCGACTACTGGAGGTTCTCAAGGAGAGCCTCAGTATGCACCACGAATTAGAGAGAGAGCCGTTCAGGATCCTGGGGGGCATAATTTCCCATTTAGTTTTGATAAACATATTTTGTCAACCAAACCAGTTAAACTAGATACGGGAGCTGAGGGCTATGCTTTACGTGGCTATAAGAATGGCAAGGAGGTTGTTTACAATATTATTGTAAAAGATAATACAGTTGTTCATAGAGATATGGTGGACATAAGTAAATGGGGACAAAGAAGCAGGAGCTTTAGGTGGCCTGTTGATATTAATGATATTTAACATTAAAAAGGTATTTAAAAATTATTATGCAAGCTATTATAAAATCAGAAAACAAACGCTATTTAATTTTGGAAAATTTTAAATTTAAAGACGATTTTTTTCAAATTGATGTTGAAGTCAAATCAGATTGGTACTCTGCTAAAGTATTGTTTTTTTGCTCTGAAGAACGAATAAGAGAATTAATACTAAATTTAGAAAACATTGTAGAAAAAAACATTGACTCACTTTTTTTTATTAATGAAGACGGTAATTTTGAATTAAATTTAGCTGTTAATTTTTTAGGAAAGGCAAATGTCTCTGGTGCCCTTATAAAAAGCATGATGGATGAAGAAAAATTAAACTACGAGATGGAGTCCGATTTTCAATCTATGTGTGATTTCTATCATCAGTTAAAAAAAATTGTAAAGCAATTCTAACGCTATTACAGCTACTACCATTACGGCCACGACGACGAACTGCTGCACAACGAAGACCGCCACGGCCAAACTCACTACCAGTACGACCGCAACGGCCAGCTACTACGCCGCACCCACGATATGTTGGATACCGAACGTTTCAGCTACGACCCGGCCGGTAACCTGATCGACCCCGATTTACCGATGGGCAGCAAGCTGCTGGACAACCTGCTGCGGCAGTATATGGACACCCAATACGATTACGATGAGTGGGGGCAACTCACCCGAAAATGCCAGAATGGCCAAGAACTACGCCTGCACTGGGATGATGAAGGCCACCTGATCAAAGTCGAAAACGCAGGCAAACACACCGCCTACCAATACGATGCCCTAGGCCGCAGAATCGCTAAATTCCGCATACCGGTAGCCGGACAGATGAAAGTCAGCGGGCCGGGTGTAGCGGCTCCACAAACCAACTTCGCCAAGAATGAAATCCGCTTTCTGTGGCAAGGCATGCGGCTGCTACAAGAACAAACTGACGAAGTCATCAAGACTTATGTTTAT
>JACCFC020000082.1 GCA_020830965.2 Neisseriaceae bacterium TC5R-5 | reverse complement strand
CCTTTTACCATGCGTAGCAGTCGGTTGTGATCCGGCAAACAAGTTCCCAGCTGACTGTGGCCAGTGATATTGCCAGGGCGATAGATCGCGGCCGTCATCCCCCGACTAGCAGCCTGCCAAACCAAGCGTTCCGACACCCACTTGCTCAAGCAATAGCCACTGTCAGCAAAGCCAGGAGGGGGGGTATCGACGGGACCCGCTTCTTCCAGTTCACCAGCCGCATTGATACAGCTGGCAGAAGAAAGGGTAGAGACGAAGTGCATCGCCTTATTCTGACCAGTACAAGCCAGGCGTAACAGGCTTAGCGTCGAGCCGACATTGGCAGCGTACAGGTAGTTGTAATCATATAAATGGTTAACATGGGCACCGTTGTGGTAGATGACATCCACCGTGCTGGCCAGTTCATCGAATCGGCTGGTGCTCAGTCCCAGTTGCAGTTTGCGAAGGTCGCCTGCCAGGGCCAGGATGCGCGGGTGATCAATCAGGGCCACCAGACCCAGATCGGCCAGTGCCTTATTGAGCCGTCCCTGTGCCTGTTCGTCATTGCCGGCACGAACTAGGCAGACCACCTGGGCACGGGTTTGCTGCAGCAACTGTTCCAGAATAAAACAGCCCAGAAAGCCGTTAGCGCCAGTCAAAAGCACTCGATCAGGCTGGTGCAGACGAGGATTGGCCGTTGGCAATGGACTAATGTCAACCGGCAGTTCGGCATCGGAGTACACACGCGGGGCAATGACTGTGCCCTTAGGCAATGATGACTCCTTCAATAGTAAGCTCAGCGCGGCTATGGTTGGGGTTTCTATGAAGCGAGCCAGTGCGATGTCCTGCGCCAGGTTTTTTTTCACGGCCATCAGCATGGGGGATACCAGCAGGGAATGTCCACCTAGCCCAAAGAACGAGTCCTTCAGGCCGATCTCTTCAACCTCCAGTGACAGAATATCGGCCCAGATCGCTACTAGCTGGATTTCCAGTTCACCCTGTGGCGCCTCGTACTCGCGCGTCACTAGTGCCCTGCCATCCGGTGTTGGCAGTGCCTTGCGATCTAGCTTGCCATTTGGCGTCAGTGGCAAGACGTCCAGCGTCACAAAGGCACTGGGTAGCATGTGTTCGGCCAGACTTGTACTTAAATGGCTGCGCAAATCAGCAGGTTCTAATGCAACGCCTGCATTGAGTACCAGATAAGCCACCAGTCGCTTATCTCCGGCCACATCCTCACGTGCCAGTACCACCGCTTCGCGTACCCCGGCACATGCCGCCAGTTTCGCTTCGATTTCACCCAGCTCTATCCGGAAACCCCGTATCTTCACCTGGAAGTCATTCCTCCCCAGATACTCAATATTGCCATCCGCCAACCAGCGACCGAGGTCTCCCGTCTTATACATCCGCGCACCTGCTTGCTCGCTGAACGGGTCGGCAATAAAACGCTCCGCCGTCAGTTCCGGACGATTCAGATAACCACGCGCCACTCCCGCGCCGCCGATATGGATTTCTCCACTCACCCCCAGTGGTACCGGTTGACCGTGAC
>JACCFC020000081.1 GCA_020830965.2 Neisseriaceae bacterium TC5R-5 | reverse complement strand
CGCTTAGGCGAGGAAACCGGCTTTGATTTCTTAGCGGCCTACTCGGCGCTGAGCGATGCGATGCAGCGGGTATCCAGTGTCGCTAAAAGACGCCCCGGCCTGCTGGGCGGTGCGCTGAAACAGGGACTCGCCACCCTCGGCCAGCACTACCATAAAAAAACCGGTTTCTCGGCCGTCTGGCGTGGCGATGTGCAACTGGCCCCGTCAGTCGTCGTGAGCGCGGATAGCAGTTTTGAGGGGTTGCGCTATCAGAGTCAATCCATCTGGGTCGATCTGGACAAAGCCCAGGCGATCTATGGCGAGTCCTTTGACCCCTATGGTTCGGCTGACTGGTGCGTCTCTGCCGATGGCCAGCGCGTCACCCATGCCGATGATTACTATGTCGGCAATGTGGGCGAGTTCTTACAGCGGGCCGATGCAGAGATTGCCGCCGCCACTCATGACACGGTGCGCGCCAAGCTGTTACGGCAGAAACTGGACGCCAGCAGCCGGATGGATCAAGTTGACCTCTCTAAATTGAGCTTCAATCTCTTCAGTCCGCACGTCACCCCGGAAGAAAAAGCCGAATTCCTGCGTCGCTTTGTCCATCCGGCGGCGGTGGTGGTGTATGACGAAGAAACCGGCAAGAAACGGGTGGATATCGACATTCCGGGCAGCAAGCTCAGCGATAAAGAGAAGCTGCTGAACCGCATTGGCGACTACCTGAAGAATGGCACCATCACCTTAGGCGGGGCCAAGCTGGGGATGAGTGACGCTGAGGCTTTGCAGGCCTTGCGTAAAATGATCACTACCGCCAATGAGCAGTTCAATGGCTATATTCGCAGCCAGCCCAGCATTCAGGCGCGGCTAGACACCTTTGCCAATGACCCGGCGCGGCTACGCTTCCGCCAGGTAGAGGATGAAGCCCCAATGCCGATACCGGGCATGAACCCAGGACTCACGCTGCACGGCTACCAAAACGCGTTTGTGCGCAAGATGAGCCGGGAGTTTGGCGGCATTAACGGCTTTGGCGTGGGGCTGGGTAAAACGTTTACTTCACTCGCTGCCGTGCAATATGCGCAGAGTATTGGCGTCAAACGCAAAACGCTGTTTGTGGTACCCAATTCGGTGTTATCGAACTGGCGCAAAGAGGCCAGCCGCGCTTATGCCAACATCGACGACTGTCTATTTATCGGCTTGCGCGTCAATAAGCATGGCAAAGCGGTGGTCAGTTCCGGCGATGTCGATACTGACCTGACCACGGTGCTAGAGAACCGGCACAGTAAGATTTTTATGACGCTGGAAGCGTTCGAGCGCATCCGACTGCGCGATGCCACCATCAGCGACTATGAGCAATTTATGCGGCAGGCAGACGCCAGTTTTGCCGAGAGCCATGACAAAAAACGCGATGAGCAGAATAAGAGTAAACAGGCGGGCCTGCTATCGGTACTGACCGATAAAAAAGGCGCCGCGCCCTACCTGGAAGATATGGGGGTCGATAGCCTAGTGATCGACGAATCTCATTTATTCAAGAATTCGGCTCAAACGGTCGATTTCAAAGGGGCCAAGTTTCTATCCTTGTCACCGGCCTCTAAACGCGGCATGGATGCGCAAGCCAAAGCCTGGTTGATTCGCGGTCAGTCGCCGCTGGCCGATGGCGTGTTGCTGCTGACCGCCACCCCCGTCACGAACAGCCCGCTGGAAATCTACGCGATGCTGTCACTTGCCGTTGGCCATCAGCGAGTCAATGATGTCTGCCTGGGCATCAAGGGGGCAGATAACTTCATGGACATGATGTGTGTCAAGGTCAATGAAGATGATGTCACCATGGATGGCATTGCCCGCACCACCGATGTGTTTGTTGGGCTATCGAATACCGATGTGTTACGCAAGG
>JACCFC020000080.1 GCA_020830965.2 Neisseriaceae bacterium TC5R-5 | reverse complement strand
GGTAAGCGTCTTAAACGTTCGCTAGCGGACAGCCCGATAAAATACCGGCAACGACTGTCAACTACATAGTCAAGGTGCGTATAAGCGGTGCCACCAATGCAGCGTACACAGTGCAGCACCTCATCTGCCGTGATCGGTATCATTTCCCGTAATCCGCGCTCAACGACATGTTCCAGTTCGAACATGATGGCTTGGTCAAGCTTGCTCGTGGGCATAAAAGCCATGGCATAACGTAGTAAGCCAACCTGGGTCAGCAACATCGGCCACAAGATAGCCAGAGCATAGGAACGGTAACGCTCATTGTTAAAACGGGTTGGACTATTGGCGGCATCATGGCGCGTAAAATAGACATCTTCATGCTGATGATTAAGTGCCTTAGCGATATCGTCGGCCAGATGCCGCACAAAGCCTTGCTTGTCTTCGATATGACTGCTTTCTCTGAGAACATCATGGATAAACTGGTGCAGACTTTTTAGGGCAGCAAAATCGCCCAATAGTACGAGGCCCGCATGATTGGGGGTCTGTTGGCAGTACAGCATTGTGTTTTTCTTTTCGTGACTTTGGCAAATGAGCGAATTTTATCAATCGACAAATAAAACGAACATTGGTTTCATGATAAATGGGATGATTGTCTAGTTTGAATGACTCAAACTGGACATTTTTGCCCGCACCTCTGCAATCGCCACTTTCAGCGCATCGTGTTAGTACTAGCATCAGCTCATGTGCAGCCTGGTCGTTAACCATTAGGCCAGCAGGGTACGCCTGCGCGATAGTAAACGCATTGTAAGTGCCACCTTCTGCCGTGGGTCGCAGGCAGGACTCTCCCTTCTGTACCTGTGAGCCACGACACCAGCCAGCGCAAGTGGCCGCTGAGACAGTTCCGTTCCCCATCGTCATGCTCAGCAGCAATGATGTCAGAATCGTCCCGTAGTAGGCTTAACTATATGCCCGGCTTGGCAGCGAGTTGTTAGACAACGGCGATACTTATGGTGAAGCTCCCTTGGGGTTCGGGCTGTTGGCCCCCTTACTGTTCTTGCGTTTAGTGCTGGTGGCTGGAGCAGGAGGGGGTGGCGCTCCGGCCCGGGGTTCGGCTGGTACAGGGAGTGAACCATCAGCAGTCGGTCTGCCCTTGGCAGGAACGGATCTAACCCGCCTCTCAGTTTTGGCTCGGCTATCAGCTGTTGACGGGCTCTTGCTGATTAGTGATTTTGTTTCCTGACAGCTATCTGAGTAGCTAATACTAGCTACTACTTGCTCGTCTTGGCTGCTGATATTAGGTAGCGGCTTCGGTGGATTCGTCGTATCAGTCACCACGGTGTCATTGGCGGGTTTCTCATTGCTCAGTGGCGCTGTTACCGAGGCAAGCTTTGTACTGACTTCTACGGGCGTCTCGTCTGGCAAAGCCCCCAGTGCCTCAATGGTGATGGCCTGGCGGTACCGGTTTAATTCAGAAATTTGTTCGATCTGCCACACCAGCCGCGCTAGTTGCTCGACGCAGGTCAGCGTGACGATGGCTTGAGTCGTTTCAGGGATACCGGCGCAGTGTTCTAAAAACACGTTCTCCTGTGAGCCAAGTAGGGTCAGTGTCATCCGGCGTGGCATGTGATTAATCAGGCGCACCGTGAACGGGTAGACCGCCTGGGCAAAAACGGCCATGGCACTCTCTGTGCCTGCTGGGTACAAGCTGGGGGCGGCAAGGGTAAAAGTGGGTTTCATGAGCTAGTTTCTCCTGACCAGGGCTGATGATGTTTGCAGACTGCTGATATTGATCAACGCTGTCGAGTGCTTGGCATATTGGGTATCGCTGCTGGCTGGCATTGTCACGTCCCTCTCTTTGGAATGTTCACGATATCGGTAGAACCAGGCCAATCTATTTTGATAGTTTAGGAAGT
>JACCFC020000008.1 GCA_020830965.2 Neisseriaceae bacterium TC5R-5 | reverse complement strand
TCTTGCGCACACTCTCCAGCAGAGGACGAATTTGTTCAAATTGTTCTAGACTGATGTCGCTTGGATATTTTGTTGTTCGCATCTCCTTATTTTCCAGCATTTAGGAATCGTGAACAGGCTCTTAGAGCCGCTCACCAAACCTTCACGATGGTGGTCAGGAACTACTCTCGGCTCTTGCTATCCAGCCAAATAGTCACCGGACCATCATTCAATAAAGTCACCTGCATATCCGCTCCAAATACCCCGCGTGCCACCGGCCGGTTTAAAGTGAGCGATAATTGATGGCTGAAGTGTTCGAATAAAGGCACCGCCAAGTCCGGTCTTGCTGCACGGGTATACGATGGCCGGTTGCCCTTCTGGGTGCTGGCAAACAAAGTGAACTGACTCACCACCAAAGCATCGCCCGCTACGTCCAATAAAGAATGGTTCATTACCCCAAGCTCATCATCAAAAATACGCAAGCGACTGATTTTGCGCACCAGCCAATCCACGTCTTCTTTCTGATCGGCCTCCTCTACGCCAAGCAGTAACAATACCCCTAAACCTATCTCCCCCACGGTCAGATCATTAACCGCTACTGCGGCCTTACGCACACGCTGTACCAGCACTCGCATACTTATCCTCTCATCAGCCAGCCATCAGCTTTTGCACAAGCAAACTCGGTGCTGCTCCATTACAATAAAGCCCCACTTACAGGAGCCGCCCCATGCTAATGGTCATCTCACCCGCCAAGACCCTAGACTATCAAACTCCAGCCCACACCACACCACACTCACTACCCGAACTGCTGCAACACAGCGCACAGCTGATCACCACCTTACGCCAAGCCAGCCCACAGGACATTGCCAAGCTGATGAGCATCAGCGATAGCCTGGCACAGCTCAATATTGGCCGTTACCACGACTGGCACACCCCCTTCACCCCGGGCAATGCCAAAGCAGCTGTACTGGCCTTTAAAGGCGATGTCTACGAAGGCTTGAACGCCAGCGATCTGGGCCAAGCCGAGATAGATTATCTACAAGTGCATTTGCGTATTTTATCGGGGCTGTACGGTGTCCTGCGGCCACTGGATCTGATGCAAGCCTATCGGCTGGAAATGGGCACACGCCTGATTAACGCTCGTGGCAAAAACTTATATGAGTTCTGGGGCAATATCATCACAGAACACTTACAGCAAACATTAAGCCAGCAAGCAGAACCTGTGCTGGTCAACCTAGCTTCCGAAGAGTATTTCAAATCTGTCAAAACCGCGCAGTTGAACGTTCCGGTGATCACACCAGTGTTCCAAGATGCCAAAAATGGTCAATATAAAATTATCAGCTTCTATGCCAAACGTGCACGTGGCCTGATGGCACGCTGGGCAGCCAGACATCAGGTGCAGCAAGTGGAACAATTAAAGCAGTTTGACTATGCCGGCTATTGCTACGATGAAAAAACATCCGATGCCACACGCTGGGTATTCCGGCGCGAGGCGCAAATTTAACCAAGCAGGCACGAAAAAGGGTGGCCATGACTGGCCACCCTAGCTTGCTTGCCCTGCCTGATTCAATCGTGGTCTAGCTGACTCTGCAGATAATTCTCAATGCCTATCTTCTCTATCAGACTCAACTGCGTTTCCAACCAGTCAACATGCTCTTCTTCACTGGCAAGAATCGTTGCCAGCAAATCACGAGACACATAATCTTTCACGGTTTCACAGTAGGCAATGGCCTCTCGCAACAATGGTATTGCCTCTAACTCCAGCGTTAGATCACACGCCAGCATTTCCTTAGTGTTCTCGCCAATGTGCAACTTACCCAAGTCTTGCAAATTGGGCAGCCCTTCCAAAAACAACACCCGCTCAATCAACACATCAGCATGCTTCATCTCATCAATGGAAGCCCGGTACTCATGTTCATTCAACTGTGCCAGTCCCCAGTTCTTATACATACGGGCATGCAAGAAATACTGACTGATCGCCGTCAGCTCTTTTTTGAGAACCTGATTCAGATACTTAATAACCTTCTTGTCACCTTGCATGGCATGTCTCCTTGGGCTTATCAACAACATAATCGTTAATCATATTACCACTGCGCAACACTATTACGGCAACACGCCGCCAATCAGCTCACAAAGGGCAAGCCTGTTTCAATCCAGGCCCCATAAAAGTTTAGGGCGTACGATGTACGCCCTAAACTCACCCAAACACTAGCGTATCAAGACCTATGAATGCCGAGTCTCAATCTGCACTAACGATGCTGGCGTGGCAGCCTCATGCGCCAGCCCAGCCGTTCTCAGGTCTTTACGTCGCGGCCCCGCCGACAAGGCAGGCAATTCCGGCTCACTGATTTCTATATGTGGCTTGGTCGCCACCATAATCAGGCCACCTAACTCAATCGGCTCAGCCTCAGTCACCTTAGGTGCTTCCGACACCAGCACTACCGGCTCTTCCACAACAGCAGCAGGAGATACAAACGCCACCACTGGCACAGCCTCCGGCTCGATAAGCGGCTCTGGCGCGATAGGCTGTGGAGCAGGAACCGACGCAAACAACTCTTCTAAAGTCGATGGCTCGGCATAAGTCGGTGCCACGTTGAAATTACTTTCATTATGCTCTGGCTCGACATAGGAGAACGCAGGCACAACTGGCTGTTCCAGAGCAGGCATCTGTTCAGGCTGAGCGATCACAACCGTAGTTGCAGGCTCAATCCACGTGGCGCGGACAACATCGACACTCTCTACTGCAGCAACTTCGCTTAACGGCTTAACAACCAGAGGGGGTGTGACGACTTCCTGAACGGGCTCGACCACAAGCAGGGCCTCAACTTGATCGGGCAACACAGGTGTTGATAACACAATTGAAGGAACCGATGTCTCCAGCTTGATATCCTCAACTGGCGATAATTGTATTGCTTCCTGCTCCATTGATACTGCTGCGCTTGCAACATTAGCTTGAGCGATGCCGGTACCCTCATCACCATCGCGACGGCGATCACGACGTCCCCCACGACGCCGACGGCTCTCATGACGCTCCTGCTGCTCAGCCTCCACCGACAAAGCGGGCTCCGCCTGCGGCTTCTCCATATCCAAGGCAGCTTGCGGCTGACGGCGGCGCCCTTCATTTCTGGCGCGATTGTCTGTTCGCTCAGCACCGTTCGGCTCTGCCCGAGGCGACTCCTCGCGCGCAGCAACAGCAGGCTGACGCGGCTCCCTCACCTCGCGACTTTCGCGCGGCTCACGCTCACGTCGCCGACTATTACGAGCCAAAGGCTCGCTACGCTCTTCGCGAACAGCCGCATCCTTACGGCCCTCCTGTCGTTCAGAGCGATCATTACGCTCCAATGGCTGGCGACGCTTACCCGCCTCCTCAGCAGTAGAAGTGTCTTGCCTACGCTGTTCATGCTCACGACGCGCCTGACCGCCGGAACGACGATCATTTTGGCGCTGACGATTACCACGCGATGAAGAATGGGCCGGTTTTTTACTTTCCACCGGTGCAACCACCTCGGGCTCAGCAAACAGGCCCTTCACCCAAGCAACGACGCGCTCCAGCAACCCCGCCTCAACGGCAGCAGGAACGACTTTGGCATCCGGTGCCCGCTGTGGCGTAAAATCTTTCACCGCAGCTTCAGGACGCTCCAGCTTCGGTTTTTCCTGCCCGAAGTTAGTCGTCACATCCTCTTCCTGCACCTCAACCCGCAAATAACTCGGAGCCTCACCAGCCTCGGCCAAGTCATCATGACGGACACGGACTATTTTGTAATGTGGCGTCTCCAGATGAATATTGGGGATCAACACCACATCGACGTCTAAACGCTCTTCAACCGAATGGATTTCGGCACGTTTTTCGTTGAGCAGAAAGGTTGCGACATCTACTGGCACCTGTGCATGCACCGCACCGGTGTTTTCTTTCATCGCCTCTTCTTGAATGATGCGCAGAATATGCAAGGCCGACGACTCAATACCGCGAATAAAACCGATACCATGACAACGCGGGCACGGCTGGTGACTGGTTTCGCCAAGACTAGGCTGCAAACGCTGACGCGATAATTCCAGCAAGCCAAAACGTGACAACTTACCCATCTGCACGCGTGCGCGGTCATACTTGAGCACGTCACGCAGCTTGTTCTCGACATCGCGCTGGTTCTTGGTGTTCTCCATATCGATAAAGTCGATCACCACCAAACCGCCCAAATCTCGCAAACGCAGCTGGCGTGCGATTTCCTCTGCCGCTTCCAGATTAGTTCTAACAGCCGTATCTTCGATGTCGGCGCCCTTAGTAGCACGGGCCGAGTTCACATCGATAGATACCAGGGCTTCGGTATGATCAATGACAATCGCGCCGCCAGACGGTAGTTGCACACTACGCGAAAAGGCAGTTTCAATTTGATGTTCAATTTGAAAGCGGGAGAACAAAGGCACGTGGTCTTTATAGGCTTTGACCCGTGACAACATATGCGGCATCACGTGCGCCATAAACTGCTTGGCCTGATCGTGAATTTCATCGGTATCGATCAAGACTTCACCGATATCCGGCTGAAAATAATCCCGAATAGCACGGATAACCAAGCTACCTTCTTGCAGAATCAAGAACGGCGCACTCTGCTTACTGGCTGCGCCTTCAATAGCACGCCATAACTGCATCAGATAACCCAAGTCCCACTGCAATTCTTCAAGACCACGACCAATACCGGCAGTGCGTGCAATCAGGCTCATCCCCGTCGGCACATCCAACTGGCCTAGCAAGTCTTTAAGCTCCTGACGCTCTTCACCCTCAATACGACGCGAGACGCCACCGCCACGAGGATTATTGGGCATCAACACCAGATAACGGCCAGCTAGGCTGATGTAAGTAGTTAGCGCCGCGCCCTTATTACCGCGCTCGTCCTTTTCCACCTGCACAACCACTTCCATACCCTCACGCAGCACCTCTTGGATGCGCGGCCGGCCACCTTCGTAGCCTTGAAAATAGGAACGGGCTACTTCTTTGAACGGCAGAAAGCCGTGACGTTCAGTACCATAATCGACAAAGCATGCCTCAAGAGAAGGCTCTATTCGAGTAATAATGCCTTTATAAATATTCCCTTTGCGCTGCTCTTTTCCTACCGTCTCAATATCAAGGTCGATCAGTTTTTGGCCATCGACAATAGCAACGCGCAACTCTTCAGCCTGCGTTGCGTTGAACAACATACGTTTCATTTACGTTCCTTGCGCGGCACTCACGCAAGGATGCAGCCAGTATTTGACGGCCCAGTGATTAGTGATGGGCGCTTTCCGAAAGAAGTGTGGGTATAAAGATCGTATAACACCAGTTTTGACAAGCCTACTTCCTGAAACATTACATGTGGCCTTGCATCTTGTGCGCAAAGGGCGCTACGGAATTCCGACCTGCTATAAATAACAGCAGGACAAGCAATGCAACTGACTACATGCCGGGTCAAACTTCGCTGCAAAATCCCCTGACTGGCTTAAGCATCAAGGAACAAAATACTCGTGAGTGCGTTATGCGGACAAATGCATTACCATCGCTGCTTTTCGGTGAGCGAGTTAACCTTGACTGCTTTGCATATATTGTGGCGTCAGGTCAAAACTTACGTTTTGCCGGCCACGTCTTAAACCACATACAACTGTGCCACAACTAAAATAATCGTGGCTTCATCCTGGCAATCTGCTGTCATCACAAAGCAATAACTACTCGTGAGACGGCGCCCGAAGTATAAGCAATATGACTGACATTCGCAAAAATTCCGTTACCCTGCTTCAGATTGACGAAGCCGATGCTGGACAACGTATAGACAATTATTTGGTACGTCTGCTGAAAGGGGTCCCCAAAAGCCATATCTACCGGATTCTGCGCTCCGGGGAAGTACGCGTAAACAAAGGCAGAATCGATGCCTCTTATCGCATCCAGGCTGCTGATGAATTACGCATCCCACCGATACGGCTTGCCGAACGTGCCGATAAACAGGTCACACCAGGCACCTTCCCGATTGTCTACGAAGACAACGCGCTACTGGTCATCGACAAACCCTCCGGGGTCGCCGTACACGGCGGTAGCGGCATCGCTTTTGGTGTCATTGAGCAATTACGGCAAGCTCATCCAGAATGGCGCTATCTGGAACTGGCACACCGTTTGGATAGAGACACTTCCGGCCTGCTGATACTGGCAAAAAAACGCTCTGCCCTGCTCAAGCTTCATGACATGCTGCGTGACAATGTACCCGACAAGCGCTACCTGGCTTTGGCTGTTGGCCAATGGCCGGAACACGTCACGCAAGTCAAGCTGCCGCTGTTCAAATACCATACCGAGGATGGCGAACGCCGCGTCCAGGTAGCCGACCAGGGCAAGTACTCACACACCAACTTTGCCATCAAGCAACGCTTTGCTGAGTTCACCCTGCTCGAAGCACAGTTACGCACCGGACGAACCCATCAAATCCGTGTGCACATGCAGGCTAAAGGCTGTGCCATCGCAGGGGATGACAAATATGGCCATATCGCCGATAACAAAGCTTTAGCCAAGCATGGCCTGCATCGCCTGTTCCTGCATGCTTACAGCTTAAGTCTGCCGCACCCGCTCAGTGGCGAGACGCTGCAACTACAAGCCCCCTTACCGAACGAGTTAAACTCTTTTCTGCAAAGCTTGGAGCGATATGAGTAAGACTTTTGACCTGATCGTTTTTGATTGGGATGGCACCTTGATGGATTCAACGGCACACATTAGCAAGGCGATCCAACAAGCCTGTGCCGACCTCTCCCTCCCCATTCCCAGCCGGGAACAAGCCAGCCACTGCATTGGCTTGGAACTGAACCAAGCGCTGCAACAAGCTTGTCCCAGCGCAACCCAGCAGCAGCTACCGGCACTGCACGCCGCCTTTATCCAGCATTATCATCACCAACAGCAGCAAGTTGTTTTATTTGATAACGCCGTTGAATGCTTGCAAGCCATTCAGGCGAGTCATACCTTCCTCGCCGTCGCTACCGGCAATAGTCGCCGGGGATTAAACCGCTTATTAGAACAAACAGGTCTTCACGCCTTGTTTGATGCCACCAGAACGGTTGATGAGTGTCACTCCAAACCACATCCTGCCATGCTGTTGGAGCTCACGGACACCCTAGGTGTAGATCCACAACGTACCTTGATGATTGGCGACACCAGCCATGATCTGCAAATGGCCATCAATGCTCGCTGTCATAGCGTGGCCGTCAGCTATGGGGCTCACTCTAGTGAACATTTAAGCTGCTACCAGCCCGGTGCCATTTTTCATTCCATCGCAGACTTGCAGCACTGGCTACTGCCACAACTGCACACCACACCAGGTTGAAGCCTTCGCCTTTACACGCGGCACAGCACCCTTGACGATAGCGCTCATGTCATACTCAAGAGAATTTGCTAGACTCATATCAATAGCCAACAGGAGTTAACCACCGTATGACTGACACATCCAACTGGGAACGCCAACTATTAGAAAAACTGGCAGGGGCTGCGCTGGCCGAACAAAAACGAGCGCGGCAATGGAGAATCTTCTTTCGCCTGATCTGGCTGTTGATTTTTGCTTTTATCGCCGCCAACATCTATCTCCGCAACGATGAGAAAGCCAGAGTAGGACTGAACGATGGCGGACATACGGCCGTCATCGACCTGGAAGGCGTCATTGACAATCAGAGTGATACCGCCAACAAACTCGGCCAAGCTTTGAGTGATGCTTATAGCGATAAAAATACCCGTGGCATCATTATCAACGCCAATAGTCCAGGTGGCAGCCCGGTTTTATCGGGTATGGCCTACGATGAAATTCTGCGGCAAAAGAAGGCCCACACCAATATTCCAATCTATGTTGTTGTCAATGAAGTCTGCGCCTCAGGCTGTTACTACATTGCCTCTGCTGCCGACAAGATTTTTGTCGACAAAGCCAGCATCATCGGCTCGATAGGCGTGCTCTCCGATGGCTTCGGCTTCACTAGTGCGATGGAAAAGCTCGGCATACAGCGCCGTCTACAAACTGCCGGCGATAACAAAGCCATGGGCGACCCCTTCTCCCCACTCAACCCGAAGCACGAAGCGATACGCCAGCAATTACTCAACGATATTCACCAGCAATTCATCAGTGCAGTCAAAGCAGGCCGTGGGGCACGTCTGAAAAACGACCCCGAGTTATTTTCCGGCATGATCTGGCTTGGAGAGAAAAGCATTCCACTCGGTATTGCCGATGGCTATGGCTCAGTTCAATCAGTTGCTCGTGACATCATCAAATCGGCAAAAACAGTGGACTATACACAGCAGGACGACCTATCAAGCCGCCTGGCACGCCGCTTTGGTGTCGAGTTCGCCGGTGGAGTGAAAAGCCTGTTTGATACCCGTTTATTCTGAAATATCGTAAGGAGCCAGCATGGCACGCGGAAGAAAGCGACAGGCAGAGGAGCACGAAAACCATGAGCGCTGGCTGGTTTCTTATGCAGACTTTATCACCCTGCTGTTCGCTTTCTTTGTGGTCATGTATGCCATTTCTTCGGTGAATGAGGGTAAATATCGCGTACTCTCATCTTCAATCGTCAGTGCTTTTCAGTCTGGCTCAACCATCAGCATCAACACCACCCCACCGACTGGCGGGGCAGATACCATGATTGAGATCCCACAAACCAAGCCTATCGCCAAAAATATCAAAAGCGAGCATAGACTCAATGAGCAAGCCAAGCTCGGTGCCCTGACCGAAGACCTAGCAAAGGTAATGGAACCACTGGTCAAAAGCGGTCAGGTAACGATCACGCATAGCGCCAAGGGTATTACCATAGACATCCGCGACACCGCCCTTTTCCCCACCGGTCAAGCGCAACCGAACGATCAATCACGTTTATTAATGGCCAATGTGGCAAAGCAACTGGTTAAAGTCGATAACCCAATCCGCGTAGAAGGCTTTACCGATAACATTCCTATCCGCACGCCGGTCTTCCCCTCTAATTGGGAACTCTCCGCATCACGCGCCGGCAGCGTTGTCAGGCTGTTTCAGGAAAATGGCATCAATCCAGAACGACTGGTCGCCGTTGGGCGCGGTACCAATTTGCCGGTAGCAAGTAATGACACGCCGGAGGGTCGTGCCAACAACCGCCGAGTTGCCATTACGGTTATCGCATTGGATCAAAACGAAGCACAGTTAATTACCCCAACGCCAGACAACCCGGCCCCTTAATGCCCTTCTCACCCCATGAATCTATCATTCAAGCAGATACTTTAAATTCGCTGCCGATCACTTGGGTATAATACGGGCCACTTTCTGCCTTGGAGAAATTCATGCTGTACTCACTTCTGCGCCCGCTACTATTCCGATTTGACGCAGAAACTGCTCACGAAAATACTCTCAAGCTATTAGATACAGTACAGCGACTAGGACTCAACCGGCTTGTTTACCCCGCAGCTGTCCAACAACCGGTACAGTTAATGGGACTCAGCTTTCCCAATGCTGTGGGCCTGGCAGCTGGGCTGGATAAGAATGGTGCACACATTGATGCGTTGGCCGGTCTGGGATTTGGGTTTATTGAAATTGGCACCGTCACCCCCCTAGCGCAAGCAGGCAACCCCAAACCCCGCTTATTTCGTCTCCCGGAACATCAAGCCATCATCAATCGTATGGGGTTTAATAATTTGGGAGTCGATACTTTACTGGACAATGTTCGGCGCAGTGCATTTCAAGGGATTCTCGGCATCAATATCGGCAAAAATGCCGCCACACCGATTGAGCAAGCAGCCAATGATTATCTGATCTGCCTGGACAAGGTTTACCCCCATGCCAGCTACGTTACGGTCAACATTTCCTCCCCCAACACAAAAAATCTGCGCCAACTTCAGCAAGGAAACGAGTTAGCTCAACTACTAGGCCAGCTTAAAACTCGTCAGCAAGCCTTGGCCGACAAACATGGACGCTATGTGCCACTACTGGTCAAAATTGCTCCCGATCTGACCGATGGGGAAATTGAAGACATTGCCCGACTACTGATTGAGTACCAAATAGATGGCGTGATTGCCTGCAATACCACTCTCTCGAGAGCCGAAATTGCAGGACATTCGCTGGCACAAGAAGCCGGCGGCCTGTCTGGCACCCCAGTACAATCAAAATCAACAACATTAATTTATAAATTAGCTAAGGCTCTTGATAAAAATCTGCCTATCATAGGGGTAGGTGGCATTCTCTCTGCGAGAGATGCCGAAGAAAAAATAGCTGCTGGGGCCAGTCTGCTACAACTGTATAGTGGCTTGGTTTACCGAGGACCGAATCTAGTGGCAGAATGTGCAAATGCTATTGCCTCTAGCCTAAAAACTAAAGCACAACTTTAACTTGGGAACGCTCATATCATGAAAAACAACTTCACCCGCCTTACTGTTGTCACCCTGCTAGCCGCTGGCGTGCTAACCGGCTGTGCCACATCGAACTCTGCTGGCGTTTACTCACAAGGGCAAATGCGCCAGGCTCAGACCGTACAAATCGGTACCGTGGTATCTGTACAGAATGTCAAAATGGAAGGAAATAATAATGAACTGCTCACGATAGGTGGTGCAGCATTGGGCGGCTTAGCAGGTAGCAGTGTCGGTGGTGGCAGAGGTCAGGTTGCAGGAGCAATTGTCGGCGCTCTGGCAGGTGGTGTCGGTGCTAATGCGGCACAAAGAGCCATGACCCGAGATGCGTTGGAAATTACGGTAAAACTAGAAGGTTCTAATCGTATGATTTCTATCGTGCAGGATGCCGATATTGCCATTACGCCCAATCAGCGCGTACGCGTACTGACTGGCGGCGGCAACGATCGCGTCGTACCTTTCTAAGCACATCAGCACTAATGAAGCACGCATAAGGCCAGGAACACCCTGGCCTTACTCTGTTAAGCTGTGGCGGTAAAATCTACCCAGCTTCCTCCCTGCAATATCTGTAAGGGCTGGTAACTGGCCTTATAAGACATCTTGCGACATTCAGCTATCCAGTAACCCAAATAAAGATAAGGCAAATCGCATTGCCGTGCCAACTCAATCTGCCACAACACATTAAACACACCTAGACTTGATCTTTGATCCTGCGGGTCGTAGAAGGTATAGACCGCAGATATCCCGTCAGCCAGACAATCAATCAGACTAAGCATTTTCAGCTCACCAGCAAGCCTGAACTCTACTAGGCGGCTATCCACCTTACTCTTCAGGATAAACTCGGCATATTGCTGCTGATCATCTTCGGCCACGCCTCCCTCGGCATGCCTAGCGCGTTGATATGAGCAATACAGAGCATAATGCTCAGCATTAAAATGTAATGGCTGTACGCTTATCTCCATCGCCGACAAGCGACGCATCACTTTACGCTGAGTTCGATTTGCTCGAAACGCTGCCACCGGGATACGTAAGGGCAAGCAAGCCTGGCAGGCATCACAATAAGGGCGATAGATATAAAACCCACTACGACGAAACCCCTGCCTCACTAACTGACTGTACACCTCACTATTGATGGCCTCTGTCGGAACAGCCACCTGGGAGCGGGCCCGTTTACCCGCCAGGTAGCTACAAGCATAAGGCGCCGTCGCGTAAAACTGGATAGCGACGGCTTGACCTGTCTCACGATCAGTCATGGCTGAAAGAGTAATTCCACATAGAAACCAGCGGCGACTGCTGGATTTTTTCTTGCAAAGTAGCCAGAAAAACATCACGCGACACCAGTCGGGCACCAAGGCTTTGTAAATGAGGGGTGTGCATCTGACAATCTATCATGCTCACTCCCTGACTTTGCAGATGACGAACCAAATGAACGAATGCCAGCTTAGAAGCATTGCTACGCCGGGAGAACATCGACTCCCCATAAAACATCTGCCCTAGCGACACCCCATACAGACCGCCCACCAACTGCCCGTCCATCCAGGTCTCAAACGAGTGCGCATAACCAAGCTGATGCAAACGACAATAAGCAGCAACCATCTCCGGCACAATCCAAGTACCCGGCTGCCCATCGCGTGGTAATGCACAAGCCTGCATCACCTCAGCAAAAGCGGTATCAACCCGAATCTCATAATGACTATTACGTAACAACTTGGCCAAGGAGCGACTTAGTTTCAACTCCTCGGGAAATAGCACCATCCGTGGTGCCGGTGACCACCAGAGAATGGGATCACCCGCAGAGAACCAAGGAAAAATACCTAAGGAGTAGGCTTTAAGAATACGAGAAGGGGATAAGTCGCCACCAGCTGCCAATAAGCCATTAGGCTCAGACAAAGCCTGCTGTACTGGGGGGAACATTAATTCGGAATCGAGCCAAGGAATCATCACTTCTTATCGGCCGCCGCAACACAATCGGGACACTCGCCATACATATATAAAGCATGCTCAACAATACGAAAACCGTGTTGTAACGCAATTCTATCCTGCAAGGCCTCAATTTCGGCATCAAAAAACTCCGCCACTTTGCCACATGTCACACAAACCATATGATCATGGTGCCCCCCCTGATTCAGCTCATATACTGCCTTACCAGCTTCGAAATGGTGGCGCACCAGAATACCGGCCTGCTCAAACTGCATCAGCACGCGATAAATGGTAGCAAGGCCTACATCAATATTCTCCGCCAAGAGTTTACGGTAGACATCTTCGGCGGACAGATGGCCGGAACCCTCTTGCTCAAATAAATCCAGAATCTTCAGGCGCGGGCCGGTGGCTTTTAAGCCAATATCTTTCAGGTGACGTGCTTTGCTCATCGTGATATAAAGTGTCTCGGTTTTCGAGCCATGATAAAGTGTTTTACACGCTTTGCCTAATCGCACACTTCATAAACTATTTCAGCTCATCGGAGTACCATGCGCGTTCTGATTTTTGCTGCCATCATCGCCTTGGCTGGCTGCGGATCCATAAGGCCTTATACCATGGAAGTCCAGCAGGGCAACTTTATTACTGAAGATAGCGTCGCCAAACTCAAACTTGGCATGACACCATCACAAGTTCGCTTTTTATTGGGCACCCCCCTCCTGCTAGACCCGTTTCACAATGACCGCTGGGACTACAGCTACCGGGTCATCAAACGCAGAGAGCTAGACGGCGACAGCAATAAGCTGCTGTCGATTTACTTTAAAGACGGTGTGCTTGAGCGTATTGATGGTGATGCCCAACCTTCACCACATCGGCAGGCGGCGGAATCCGCCTCATCCGCTAACCCAATACAAAAACCATGAATATTGTCATTGTTGGTGCCGCAGGCCGTATGGGCCGCACGCTAATTGAGTCTGTTCTGAATACTCCCGCGGCTAAGCTACATGCAGCTGTGGAGCTGCCCGGCTCGCCGTTGTTAGGTCAGGATGCGGCATTCTTCCTTGGCCGCACTAGCGGCATTGCTATCAGCAGCGATCTCGATCAAGCCTTACAAGGGGCTGATGTTCTCATCGACTTTACCCGTCCGGAAGGCAGCCTGCAGCATCTGGCAGCTTGTGTCCGACACCAGGTCAAACTGATTCTCGGCACAACGGGCTTTGACCTGGCAGGCAAAGCAGCCATTCACGCTGCCAGCGAAGAAATCGCCATCGTCTTTGCACCCAATTTCAGCGTAGGGGTGAATCTCACTTTTAAACTGCTGGATATGGCAGCACGGATATTGGACGAAGGCTACGATATTGAAATTATCGAAGCTCATCATCGCCACAAGGTAGATGCACCATCCGGTACAGCCTTACGCATGGGTGAAGTTATCGCGGATGCTTTGGGACGAGACTTAAAACAATGTGCCGTCTATGGCCGTGAAGGCGTCACAGGCGAGCGTGACCCCAATACTATCGGCTTTGCCACCGTCAGAGCGGGCGATGTCGTCGGTGACCATACCGCCTTATTTGCCACCGAGGGCGAACGTATCGAGATTTCGCACAAAGCCTCCAGTCGCACGACTTTCGCCACTGGTGCCATCCGGGCCGCACGTTGGTTAACAGCAAAACCACATGGCCTATTTGATATGCAGGATGTGCTGGGCCTACGTTGAAACCCAAAGGGTTCGGCTTGTGCTGAACCCACTACCATGCCAACTTTCTCTTTACCTTTAATACTCCTACCCGCATCGCTGCTCATTGCTATCAGCTCATTGCTGCATGGCAGTGCTATCAGTTTAGCTGCCTTGCTGTCAGACCTGCCGATTGCAGCACTGGAATGGCAGATCATGCTGGAGCTACGCCTTCCCCGCCTAGTCACCGCCTACTGTGCCGGCGCTTTACTCGCCAGTGCCGGCACCGCGGTTCAAGCCCGCTTTCGCAATCCGCTGGCCGAACCTGGCTTGATCGGTATCAATAGTGGCGCAGCACTCGCGGCAGCCGCAGCGCTCAGCCTAGGAAGCAATATGTATCTGGTTGCTGCGGCAGCCTTCGGCGGTGGTTTGATCGCCTTACTGCTCACGCGTCTGCTGGGAGCCGCGGGCCCGAATGGCACCCAACTGATTTTAGCGGGACTGGCAGTCAATACACTGT
The DNA here is from genome assembly GCA_020830965.2 of Neisseriaceae bacterium TC5R-5. Classification (GTDB taxonomy): domain Bacteria; phylum Pseudomonadota; class Gammaproteobacteria; order Burkholderiales; family Chromobacteriaceae; genus Chromobacterium. Next base: position 118,309 of record JACCFC020000008.1, on the reverse strand, counting down.
TAGGCAGCTTACTCACTCTATTGATTACCACCCTGCCCGATGGGCCATTACGTAGCGTCACCTTCTGGTTAATGGGTAGTTTCGCCAACACAGAATGGCCGCACACCAGCCTATTGCTAGCAACAACGCCGCTGATCTGGCTGCTGCTGTATCGACAAGCCACTTTTCTCAACGCCCTGCAATTAGGTGAAGCTGCGGCCTTTCACCTGGGTTTTGATGTCGCACGTCAGGAGTGGCAGATTATCATTCTGGCCGCACTTGCCACCGGCTTGGTGGTATCCGGCTGTGGCATGATCGGTTTTATCGGCCTAATGGCCCCTCATCTGATACGGCAACTCAGTGGCGGTGACTGCCGCCAGCTCCTGGTCAGCGCGCCGCTGCTAGGTGGTTTGCTGGCAATATCAGCCGATTGGCTGGCCCGCAGCCTACTCGCACCCATCGAACTACCGGTTGGCGTAATTACCAGCCTGCTCGGCGCACCATTTTTCCTGTACTTATTACGGAAAAACATCAGGCCTAACTATGCTTGAAGCACGACAACTAGGGCTTAGCCTGGCCGGACAGCAACGGATAAACAATATTTCATTCCACGCCCACTGTGGCGAGCTGACTGTTATTGTCGGCCCCAACGGCGCAGGCAAAAGCAGCCTGCTCAAACTGCTGTCTGGTCAATACTCACCGACTCAGGGCCAAGTACTACTCGCTGGCCAAGTCTTGGCCGGCCAAAACGCCGCCATGCTGGCCAGACAACGGGCCGTGCTGGAACAAGAGCTGATGACACCGGAGAACTGGACCAGTCACGACCTGATTGCCACCGGTGCCTACCACGCCCCTCACTTGAGCGCACAAGCCAGTAGACAAGCGATACAACTCAGCAATACACAAGCATTCGCCAATCAAGCCGTCAGCACTCTCTCGGGTGGAGAACGACAGCGGGTACACCTGGCGCGCGCGCTGTGTCAGTTGTTTGCCTCTAGCGCCACAGAGCGCTATTTATTACTGGATGAACCCAGCTCTGCACTCGATTTTGCCGTGGCGGACCAACTGATGGCTCAAATTGCTCGGCTCAGTCGCGATCATCAAATTGGCACCATCGCCGTGATCCACGATCTCAATCTTGCCATGCGCCACGCTGATCGAATTTTACTGATGAAACAGGGAGAAGCAGTCGGATTTGGCCTCTGTCGAGACATCATGCAAAAGGCCAGCTTGGAAGCGGTGTATGGATTAGAACTTCTGGAATTAAACAGCCCAGATCAACAGACCCGGGCTTTTGTTCCTGCGCGTACTCGACACTGCTAACGCTTACTACGCTCTTGTTGCCTCGGCGGCAGGAAGCATTTCAAAGCTGGCTTTCACCTCACCATTCATATCCACACTCTCCAGGCGCACCTCAAAGCCCCATAGACGACAAACATGCTTCAGCACCTCATTGGCACTGCCAGGTTCAATCGGACGGCGATTATGCATGCTATGACGCAGAGTCAGGCTACGGTCGCCGCGCACATTCACTGACCACACCTGTATATTCGGCTCGCGAGAGCCCAGATTGTACTGCTCGGCCAGCTTGCTACGAATTTCCCGATAACCTCGATCATCATGAATCGCCGATACCTCCAGCTTGTCATCTCTGTCATCATCACGGATGGCAAACAGACGGAAATCCCGAATCAGCTTAGGTGACAGATATTGTGAAATAAAGCTCTCATCCTTAAAGTTCGCCATCGCAAACTCTAGGGAACTGCGCCAATCACTCCCCGCCAAATCCGGAAACCACTCTTTATCTTCCTGCGTCGGCGCTTCGCAAATGCGCTTGATATCCTGATACATCGCAAACCCCAACGCATAAGGATTGAGACCGTTATACCAGCGCGCAGTAACCGGTGGCTGATACACCACATTGGTATGGCTTTGCAAAAACTCAATCATCGCACCATCGGTCATCAAACCTTTATCATATAGGCGATTGAGAATCGTATAGTGCCAGAACGTCGCCCAGCCTTCGTTCATCACCTGAGTCTGACGTTGGGGATAAAAATATTGCGCGACCTTACGCACAATCCGCACGATCTCACGCTGCCAAGGCTCCAGCAAAGGCGCCGATTTCTCGATGAAATACAGCAAGTTCTCCTGTGGCTCCGGTGGAAAGCGCAGTGCCGCCTTATTACTATCGTCCTTATCGCGCTTAGGAATGGTGCGCCATAAGTCATTTACCTGCATCTGCAAATACTGCTCCCGCTCTTCTTGTTTGGCCTGCTCCTTGGCCATGGACAGCTTCTGCGGACGCTTATAACGATCTACCCCGTAGTTCATCAAGGCATGACAGGAATCCAGCAACTCCTCCACCGCGTCAATACCATAACGCTCTTCACACTTGCTGATATAGCTCTTAGCAAATACCAGATAGTCAACAATCGCAGTTGCATCGGTCCAGGATCGGAATAAGTAATTGCCCTTGAAAAAGCTGTTATGACCATAGGCGGCATGGGCAATCACCAGCGCCTGCATCGTCACCGAGTTTTCTTCCATCAAGTACGCAATGCAGGGGTTTGAGTTGATCACAATCTCATAAGCCAAGCCCATCTGCCCGCGCTTATAGCTTTTTTCGGTAGAGACAAAATGCTTACCGTAGCTCCAGTGATGGTAATTCACCGGCATGCCAACTGAAGAGTAAGCATCCATCATCTGCTCAGCGGTAATAATCTCCAACTGATTGGGATACACATCCAGCTTGAATTCATCTACTGCGATGGTACGAATGTGCTGGTCGTACTCATAGATCAGGTCGAAGGTCCATTCGGACCCGGTAGAAATGGGTGTCATGCTGCCCCCTTGGCAAGCCTGCCTCACACACCAACTCGCGACGATGCCGACTGGCGCTTGAAAAGTTCACGGAAAACCGGATAAATGTCTGATGCCGAACGTATTTTTTGCATCGCAAAATGACGCTGGCGCTCATGCACCTTCAGGTATTCATACCACAGGTTTTGTGGCTCACCTTCGGTAATTTCAATGTAGGCAAAATACTGACAGTAAGGCAGTAGCTCCTCTTCCATAATGCGCCCGCAATTAGCCGAATCACTATCCCAGTTGTCACCATCAGAGGCCTGCGCCGCATAGATATTCCACTCACTGCTGCCATAGCGCTTCTTGATAATTTCACTCATCAGGTTCAAAGCCGAAGAAACAACCGTGCCGCCACTTTCTCGCGAATGAAAAAAATCCTGCTCGCTCACCTCTACCGCACTGGTATGGTGCCGAATAAACACCAATTCGATTTTTTCGTAATTACGCTGCAAAAACAGATACAACAGGATAAAAAAACGTTTCGCCATATCCTTTTTTTGCTCATCCATCGAACCAGACACATCCATGATGCAGAACATCACCGCCTGACTGGTCGGCTTAGGCTGCTTCACTCGATTGTTGTAACGTAAGTCAAAAGGATCAATAAAAGGAATGCAGGCTAATCTTTCCCGCAGCAGGTGCAGATACTGGCGCTTTTCGCGGATATCACGAGCATTGTCATCATCCAACTCTATCAGCGTATCCAACTCCTCCTCGGCATCATTCAACATCGCCATCGTCGGCGCCGCCATCGCCACGCGACGTGCCAAAGCACCGCGCAAAGAACGCACAATATTGATATTGGCCGGCGTGCCATCATTGGTATAACCCGCCCGCACCGTCTTCATTTCCTCTAGGCCCACCAGCTGGGTTTTAATCAAATTCGGCAAAGCCAGATCATCAAAAAATACATTCATGAATTCTTCGCGGGATAGCTCAAATGCGAAGTCATCTTCCCCCTCGCCATCCTGGCTAGCCTTGCCCCCCCCTCCGCCACCGGCACCACCTTGTGGCCGGGCAATACGATCGCCTCGAATAAACTCCTCATTGCCAGGATGAATGTTCTCCAACACCCCTCCTTTGCCATGATGAAATATCGGCTCCGAAATATCCTTCACCGGAATTGATACTTTTTCACCACTTTCAATATCGGTAATGCTCCGCCCTTTAACAGCCTTAGAGACGGCCTCTTTGATTTGAGCCTTGAAGCGACGTAAAAACCGTTCGCGATTCACTGCGGACTTGTTTTTACCGTTCAGGCGTCTGTCAATAATGTGGGACATAAGCACCTTGCTCCTATCCTAAGCCCAGCACAGCCAACAAAACTGTCCAGCACCGGGCTTGGACTCTGGTCACTGTCACCACCCCCACGGCCGAGAGCCGCCAGGGGCAGACTCTCTGTGGCTTAGGACGATTTGCGTACACGCAGATACCATTCGCACAGTAAGCGTACCTGCTTGGCGGTATACCCTTTCTCCACCATACGGTTGACAAAGTCTTCGTGCTTCTTGGCATCTTCAGCACTGGCTTTGGCATTAAACGAAATCACCGGCAACAGCTCTTCCGTATTGGAGAACATTTTCTTCTCAATCACCGTGCGCAACTTCTCGTAACTGGTCCAGGCCGGGTTTTTACCGCCATTGTTGGCCCGGGCACGCAGCACAAAGTTCACAATCTCGTTACGGAAGTCTTTCGGGTTGGAGATGCCCGCCGGCTTTTCTATTTTCTCCAATTCAGAATTCAACGAGGTTCGATCAAAAATCTCGCCGGTATCTTGATCACGATATTCCTGATCCTGAATCCAGAAGTCGGCAAAGCTGACGTAGCGATCAAAAATATTCTGGCCATATTCCGAGTAGCTTTCCAAATAAGCCGTCTGAATCTCCTTACCAATAAACTCGACATACTTAGGCGCCAGATACTCTTTCAAGAAGGTCAGATATTTTTGCTCGGTTTCTGCCGGAAACTGCTCACGCTCCACCTGCTGCTCAATCACATACAGCAAATGCACGGGATTAGCCGCGACTTCACTGTGATCGAAGTTAAATACCTTCGATAAAATCTTGTAGGCAAAGCGAGTAGACAGACCATTCATACCCTCATCCACACCGGCATAATCGCGATACTCCTGCAAAGACTTCGCCTTAGGATCGGTATCTTTCAGATTATCGCCGTCATACACCATCATCTTGCTGTACAGGCTGGAGTTTTCCGGGTCCTTCAGGCGCGACAATACTGCAAACTGACCCATCATTTTCAGCGTCCCAGGGGCACACGGGGCATGCCCTAAGGACGAATTACGCACCAGCTTTTCATAAATCTTGATTTCGTCAGTCACCCGCAAGCAGTACGGCACTTTGACGATATAGATACGGTCTAAAAACGCTTCATTATTCTTGTTATTACGGAACTGCTTCCATTCCGACTCGTTTGAGTGCGCCAGGATAATGCCTTCGAATGGAATCGCACCAAAACCCTCGGTCCCCTTGAAGTTTCCTTCCTGGGTAGCCGTCAGCAAGGGGTGTAATACCTTGATCGGCGCCTTAAACATTTCCACAAATTCCAACAGCCCCTGATTGGCCAGACACAAGCCACCAGAATAGCTATAGGCATCCGGATCATCCTGCGCGTATTTTTCCAGCTTACGAATATCGACCTTACCCACCAGAGAAGAAATATCCTGATTGTTCTCATCGCCAGGCTCGGTTTTCGCTACGGCAATCTGCTTCAGCACCGATGGATAGCGCTTAACTACCCGGAACTGGCCAATATCACCATTAAACTCATGCAACCGCTTCACCGCCCATGGGCTGGGAATACTTTTCAGGTAGCGGCTCGGAATTCCGTACTGCTCCTCCAACAGCGCACCATCTTCATCCGAATTAAACAAAGCCAATGGCGACTCGTTCACCGGGCTGCCTTTCAGACAATAGAAAGGCACCAGCTCCATCAATTCTTTCAGCTTTTCGGCAATAGAAGACTTACCGCCACCAACCGGGCCAAGCAAATACAGGATCTGCTTCTTCTCTTCCAGACCTTGCGCCGCATGGCGGAAGTAAGACACCACTTGCTCGATCACCTCTTCCGTTCCATAAAACTCACGGAACGCCGGGTAGACCTTGATCACCTTATTGGAAAAAATGCGAGATAAACGGGAGTCGTGACGCGTATCCACCAGCTCTGGCTCACCAATGGCAGCCAGCATACGCTCAGCAGCGCTGGCATAAGCACCAGCATTTTTTTTGCAAAGGTCTAGGTATTCCTGGATGGTGTACTCCTCCTCACGAGTTTTATCGTAACGAGCAGCGTAGTGACTGAAGATATCCGGGCTCATGGCTCTCTCCTGGCTGATAGCGGTGGCGAGCACGAAGCCTACTGGCATTCGTCACTCCCCTTGCTGAATTTAAAATGTTAACCCCATGTACGCTCTATCTTTATTATGGGTATAGCATAAGCGCGCAACTTAGTAGAACAAAAGTGATCTCTCACAAAAAAATAGAGAGAATTAATATCGCTTTCAATACTAAGTATTGGAAACAGGAGAGAATAAGCCAGCTATTTTTTGTAACTAAATAAATTTCATACACACACAAGCCAACTATGATTGAAATAAATCAATAAAAACAATATCTTTATTTAAATATCGATAAGTGTAATTTCAATATAAAATTAAATTAAACCCCAAACGTTAGAACCGCTAACAAAAGCTCGAAGAGTCCCTGAGCCGAGGCCCCCCGGCGCAAGCAATATCAGTATTACTACAAGGAGGCACAACGCTGGATCAGGGGATTTGTTAGCGACTATTAACAACCGGCATTTTTCCTGCTAGGTAAGCGGCCAACCAGTGCAAACCAACAATAGACTTGCTATCACAAATTTCTCCTGTCAATGCCATCGCCAGCACTTGTTCCACCGGTTGGGTAAAAACCTCCAAGAACTCACCTTCATCTAATTGCCGGGCGCTAAAAGTTAAGTCTTCTGCCACATAATAACTAATCATCTCGTCGGAATAGGCAATACAAGGATGGGCGCTGCCAAGATAAGTCCAGCTTGCTGCGCTATAACCGGTTTCCTCTAATAACTCGCGCTGAGCAGTGCTTAATGGCGCCTCTCCTGCATCAATTTTGCCTGCCGGTATTTCGATAAACACGCACCGCGCCGGATAACGATACTGCCGCTCCAATATCAACTCTCCACCCGCTGTCAGCGCCAAAATCGCCACCGCACCCGGATGTTGAATATACTCACGCGTAGAAATATGTTCGTCCGGTAATGCTACCCTGTCCTTATATACTTTGAGGAAACTGCCTTGATAAACTAATTCAGACGATAATTCTTTTTCAAAAAGCTCCATAATTTCCTCACTAATAATGACTATTCACAATAAAAATAGGCCATGCCACCTACTAATGTGGCATGGCCGTTATTTTAATCTTTGTTTTAATTAACTGTTACCCGACTAAAGTTAACCCGCCCAAACGGATTAACCGCATAGCCAAAGACATTCGTCCGCGCTAAAACATAAGCAGTTGGGTGGGCTAGCGGTAACCATAAGGCCTGATCGCGAATCAGTTGCTGTGCACTTTGATATAACTTGGCACGAGCGGCAAAATCACTGCTTCTTTTGCCGTCACTGATCAATTTATCCAACCTACTCTCACAGTAACGGGCGAAGTTCGTGCCGGATTTCACCGCAGAACAAGAAAACTGCGGCGTCAGGAAATTATCCGGGTCGCCATTATCACCCGCCCAGCCCATGAACAGCAGCTCATGCTCACCGGCCTTACCCCGCTTAATCAGCTCCCCCCATTCAATGACCTTAATATCAAGTTTGATACCGATCTTGGCCAAGTCTGCCTGCAATAATTCTGCGCCCTGCTTGGGGTTAGGATTCAGAGTGCTACCGCTGGGACGTACCCATACAGAGGTCTTAAAACCATTCGGGTAGCCTGCTTGCGCCAACAGTTTTTTGGCTTGTGCCGGGTCATAAGGATAAGGGCGCAAAGAATGCTTATAACTCCACGTATTCGGAGGATAAATGGAATGTGCCGCAGTAGCAGTATTATCAAACACGGTTTTCAGATAGGTGGCCCGATCAAAAGACATATTGATTGCCTGACGCACCAAAGGATTATTAAATGGTTTCTTCTGACTGTTAAACGCCACAAAGGCCGTCATAAAGGCCGGGGTATGTAGCACTTGCACCCGTTTATCCTGTTTAAGCCCACCTATATCCTGTGGCTTGGGAGATAAGGCTATCTGACACTCTCCTGCTTTCAGCTTTTGTATCCGAACCGCAGTATCCGGCGTAATCGCATACACCAAGCCACTCACCTTAGGTGCCCCGGCCCAATACGCGGTATTAACGTCGTAACGCACCACGGCATCTTTCTGGAAGCTCTTAAAGATAAAAGGCCCGGTACCCACCGGCTTACTATTCATCTCAGCCTGTTTACCTGCACTGAATAGCTGCTGGGCGTACTCGGCCGAATAGATCGAAGCAAAGCCCATGCTCAAACTCGATAAAAACGTAGCTTCCGGGTAGTTAAGATCGAAACGGACGGTCTTTGCATCGATTTTTTTGACCGATTTAATGAGTCTTGGAAACTGCATCGCCTGCGCGTGCGGATAACCATTGGCTGCCGTTTTATACCAAGGATGGGCCGGACTGAGCATGCGCTCAAAGGTAAACACCACATCATCCGCATTCAACTGCCGACCTGGCTTGAAAAAGGCCGTGCGGTGAAAGCTCACATTTGGACGCAATGTAAAGGTATAGCTCAAGCCATCGGCACTCACCTGCCACTGAGAGGCCAGACCCGGCACCACCTGTTGCTTAGCAGCATCGTACTCCACCAGCCTGTCCATCAGCACATCGGCCGATGCATTCGTGGTCACCAAGGAGTTGTACTGCACCACATCAAAGCCTTCCGGATTGGCCTCGGTACAGACGGTCAACGGTTTCGCTGCTAAGGCCAGCGGCGATAAAACAGCACACACTAGGGCAAGCAATTTAAGATTCATCCGCACTCTCCCATCATCTCAATTAAAAAAAGCCAAGCAAAATATGTCACACAGCTTAAGCGAACAAAGCAAAAAAACAAACACCTGCTAGCACCCGCCCCGCATTCGCCAAAAATCCGGCTTCTCGCCGGCACAGTACTAGACCCTTAGCTCACGCTTGGGTTAAGCTTTTTCAGATTTTTTGACGGAGTAATTATTTTGACGGATGTTTACCAGCAAACAGAGCTGAAGCGTGGCTTGAAAAACCGACACATTCAGTTGATTGCACTGGGCAGTGCGGTAGGTACCGGCTTATTCATGGGCTCGGGCAGCATCCTGCAACTAGCTGGGCCATCCATCATTTTGGGTTATGCCGTGGGCGGCCTAATTGCCTTTCTGATTATGCGGCAACTGGGCGAAATGATTGCACAGGAACCGGTAGCAGGCTCTTTCAGCCACTTTGCTTATCGCTACTGGGGCAAATTTGCTGGCTTCTTATCCGGTTGGAACTACTGGGTGTTATACGTGCTGGTCAGCATGGCAGAGCTCACGGCCGTCGGGAAATATATTCAATACTGGTGGCCACACGTTCCGGCCTGGCTATCGGTGCTGATCTGCTTTCTCTCAATCAATGCCATCAACCTGACCAATGTCAAAGTGTATGGTGAAACCGAATTCTGGTTTGCCTTGATCAAAATCGTCGCAGTCAGCGCCATGATCGCTTTTGGCGGCTACCTCTTACTGAGTGGCCATGGCGGCCCGCAGGCCAGCGTCAGTAATTTATGGCGCGATGGGGGCTTCTTTCCGCATGGTTTTCATGGCTTCTTCATGTCGCTGGCCATCATCATGTTTTCTTTTGGTGGCTTGGAATTAATCGGAATGACGGCAGCGGAAACTGATAATCCACAAAAAACCATTCCTAAAGCCGTCAACCAGATTATCTATCGGATACTGATCTTCTACATTGGCTCTTTGCTGGTATTGCTATCGCTCTACCCCTGGAGCAAAGTGGCTACCGGCGGCAGCCCCTTTGTGATGATTTTTGAACAAATCGGTGCCTCTTTAACGGCCAACCTGTTGAATTTTGTCGTCCTCACCGCCGCTCTATCGGTCTACAACAGCTGTGTCTATGCCAATAGCCGTATGCTGTATGCGCTGGCCAAACAGGGTAATGCCCCCAAACGCCTGATGCGACTGGATACACGCGGCGTACCGGTAACGGCCACCTTGGTTTCCGCGCTGGCCACTTTCACCTGTGTTATTTTGAACTATGTCCTGCCCGATAAAGCGTTGGGCATTCTGATGTCGTTGGTGGTCTCGGCACTCGTGCTCAACTGGGCCATCATCAGCCTTACTCATCTGAAATTTCGCCAGGCCAAAACCACGGAAACCATGGTATTCAAAGCCTTGCTGTCACCCTTCAGTAACTGGCTCTGCCTGGGCTTTGTCGTGATGATTCTAGGGATTTTATTATTCACGCCCGGCGCAGCGATTTCGGTCTATGTGCTACCGGTCTGGCTACTACTGTTGTGGTTGGGCTACCGTTGTAAGCGCTAAGCTCCCTCTGTTAGCGAAAGGAAAACATGATGAAATACCTATTAGCCCTACTCCTCAGCCTGGGCACGATCAGCCTGGCCAGCGCACAGAGCTATAAACTGCGAGGCTTAGAGATTGATCATCCATGGAGCCGCGCCATGCCGACAAGCAGCCCTACCGGCGCGGTTTATCTGAAACTGAGCAATAAAGGCAAGGTGGACGATAAGCTAATCGCTGCCAGCACGCCGCGCGCCCAAAGTGCTGAGCTGCATAGTCACCTTCACGATAATGGCGTGATGCGTATGCGCGAAGTCACGGGAGGCGTTAGCATCGCGGCAGGCAAGGAAGTTGGGTTTGAGCCTGGTGGCTACCACATCATGCTCATCGGCCTCAAACAAGCGCTGACGGTAGGCGACCGCTTCCCCTTAACGCTGAAGTTTGCAAAAGCAGGCGCGATAACCGTAGAAGTGATAGTGCAAAAAGATGAGCCCGGCCATAACCATTAATAAGAAAGCAAAATAATGCTGAAACACATACAGGCTAGTTTGCAAGAAGCCCAACTGGCCCTGACTAATCTGCTGGCCAATCCCGCCACCCTCGCCGACATTGAAGCCGCAGCAGGCCTATTGATTAATAGTTTACAAGCCGGTGGCCGCATTTTTTCCTGCGGTAACGGCGGCTCCATGTGCGATGCCATGCATTTTGCTGAAGAGCTAACAGGCCGCTATCGCAAAAATCGACGTGGCCTGGCTGCGATAGCCATTGCCGATGCCAGCCATATCAGCTGTGTCGCCAATGATTTCGGTTACGACTACATCTTCTCCCGCTACCTGGAAAGCCACGCCCGCCGTGACGATGTCCTTATTGCTCTTAGCACCAGTGGTAATAGCCCAAATGTGATCAAGGCCGCCGAAACAGCGCGTGAGATGGGCTTAACTACCATCATTCTTACGGGCCGAGCGGCTAATAAGCTGCAAACCTTGGCAGACATCCAGATTGTCACCCCCGGCGGCGAGTTTGCCGACCGCGTGCAAGAGCTGCATATCAAGGTACTGCATATACTGATTGAGCTGATTGAGCGTCACTTCTGCCCAGAAAACTACTTGAGCGAAGCCGATGCCAAAGCCGCTGCCTCTCCTCCTGCTAAGGGCTGCTAACAAAACCTCGAAGAACCCCTGAGCCAAGACACGCCGACGCAGGCAGTAGCAGTGCTACGGCAAGGAAGTACAACGCTGGATCAGGGGGGGTGTTCGCGGCGCTAAGCCTTGAGAGTGCGTCTTAACTGTTGCAGGTGTTGTAGATAGTCAACAGCACTCTGCTCTAACTGGTGATCAGACAAATCATATTCAGCACCATGCAGCACAAAACCAGGTAGATAGTTGGCATCAATATATTGGCAAATAAGCGCAAAAGGACGTAGCAACTCTTCCATGGTGAAGCGATAACGCCCTTGCGCAGAAAAGTCTGCCTCTTTAATACCGGTAGAAATAGCAAAACTGATTGCTTTAGCGGTCATTCGGCGGTTTTCAATATGGCGACCGAAAGCAAACTCCTCCGTTAATACCTGATCAAACCATTTTTTTAATAAGGGCGGATAGCTAAACCAATAAAAGGGAAACTGAAAAACAATGTGCTCGTGACTAGCTAGTAACGCTTGTTCTCGTGCCACATCAATTTCTTCATTTTTATATTCTAAATATAAATTGTGTACGGTGATATTTTCGTCGTTTTGTTTAGCTAAAGCGGCAAGCCAGCACTTATTAACTCTGGATTGTTGAATATCAGGATGACTGACAATAACAAGGGTTTTCATAAGAAATTTTCCAATACCAAAAAAGTATCGGCATACTAACAAACCCTTATATCATTGATAAGAAGGCACTTTTCCGTTATTAAGGTACAAAAAAGTAATATTTACCCCATGAAAAAATTCAATTTCCCGATTGATGCCACCTTGGATGTGATTGGTGGCAAATGGAAATGTGCAATTCTTTGCCATCTTCTGGAACACCCACGACGCACCGGCGAGCTGCGGCGCTTACTCGCTGGCGTCTCACAGAAAGTGCTGACCGAACAGTTACGTGAACTGGAACAAGATGGCATTATCCTGCGCACGGTTTATCCACAAGTTCCACCCAAGGTGGAATATCAAGTCACCCCTTTGGGTAACTCGCTGAAAGACATCATCTTTGCGATGTGCGAATGGGGTAGCGAACACCTGATGAAAGCCTGAAGCATTTAAGAGTCGCTAACAAACCCGCGAAGAGCCCCTGAACCAAGGCAAGCCGACATAAACAATACCCGTGCTACGGCAAGGAGGCGCAACGCGGAATCAGGGGGTTTGTTCACGGCGCTAAACATCACTCAGTTTTTCCCGATGCGGCAGCAGCACCGTGCGATTACCATTGCTCTCCATCGCACTGACAATGCCAGCCGCTTCCATTTCTTCAATCAGACGTGCCGCACGGTTGTAGCCGATACGCAAATGCCGCTGCACGCCGGAAATAGACGGCTTGCGGGTGCGCAGCACAATCTCGACCGCCTCGTCGTATAAGGGGTCACTCTCGGTGCTGGCTTGTGCTTTAGCGGTAGCCGCAGCGGCCTCTTCGTCCGCCTCAGTCTCCCCAGTCAACAAGCCTTCGATATAGTCGGGCTCACCAAACTGTTTCAGATGCTCGACCACCGCATGCACTTCGTCATCAGTGACAAACGCCCCATGCACCCGCTGCGGATAGCCGGAACCGGGCGGCAGAAACAACATATCTCCCTGCCCCAACAGGCTTTCCGCCCCCATTTGATCCAGGATGGTGCGGCTATCGATTTTGCTAGATACCTGAAACGCAATACGGGTAGGAATATTGGCCTTGATCAGGCCGGTAATGACATCAACCGATGGCCGCTGCGTGGCCAGAATCAGATGAATGCCGGCCGCGCGTGCTTTTTGTGCCAAACGGGCAATCAGTTCCTCGATTTTCTTGCCCGCCACCATCATCAGGTCAGCGAATTCATCGACCACCACCACAATAAAAGGCAAGTTCTCTAAAGGCTCAGGGGTTTCTGGCGTTAGGCTGAACGGGTTGGCCAAGGCCTGCCCCGAACGTTCTGCCTCGACAATTTTTTCGTTATAACCGGCCAGATTACGCACGCCCAAGGCACTCATTAAACGATAACGCCGCTCCATTTCGCCGACACACCAGTTCAGCGCATTGGCCGCCAGCTTCATATCGGTCACCACCGGTGCCAACAAATGGGGAATATCGTTGTATACCGAGAGCTCCAGCATTTTGGGATCGATCATGATGAAACGCACCTGCTCTGGGCTGGCCTTATACAGCATGGAGACGATCATCGTATTCACCCCCACCGACTTACCCGAACCGGTAGTACCCGCCACCAGCAAATGAGGTGCCTTGGCTAAGTCCATCACTACCGGCTGGCCGGTAATATCCTTGCCCAGCACCAGTGTCAGGCTGGAGTCCGCCTGCAGAAAAACATCCGCCGATAAAATCTCGGAAAGACGTATCATCTGGCGGGTAGGATTAGGTAGTTCCAGACCCATACAGGTTTTACCCGGTATGGTTTCCACCACCCGAATAGCGGCCAGACCCAAAGCACGCGACAAGTCTTTCATCAGATTTACCACCTGATTACCACGTACACCCACCGCAGGCTCCACTTCATAACGCGTTACCACCGGCCCGGCATAAGCGTCGACCACGCTGACCTTGACTTTGAACTCGGCCAGTTTTTCTTCTATCACGATGCCGCGCTCTAGCATCTCCTCTTCCGAGCTCACTTCATTTACCGGATCAGCTGGCCGTAATAGGGAAAGACTGGGCAAAGGAGGAGACTGCGTCGTGGAGCGATAAGTCACCGCTGGCATCGTAGCAATAGCGGCGGGACTGGGCGTAGCGCTTGAATCGACCAGCACCCAGGGCAGCACGCTGTCGGGGATTTCGACTAAGGGGGCGACAGTAGCGGCCACAGCGGTGGGAGTGGAAGGAGGAGCAACAATACTGGGCTGCGCTGGCGCAGGAGCTACCGTAGACCAAGATTTGACCGGCAGCCGCGCCAGATTCTGCCAAGGTAGCACTGGCGTTTGCGCTGCTAACGTGGCATTGGCAACGAGCGGGCTGGATAAACTATTTACCACCGGTGCGGCCTCAACTACAGGGTCGGCAGGCACAGCAGGTGCCGCCACAATAGCGGGTGCCGGACTGGGCACACTGCTGGCAAGCAGTTGTGACCTGGGTGTAGCCGCAGGGGGTTCATAATTCACAATCAAGGGATCGGCAGGAGCAGACTTACTCAGAATAATGGTTGGTTTAACCGTTTTAGTCGCCGCTGCAGCGGTGCGCTTGGCATGAATCTGCTGCACCTGCGCCCTTACTTCGCTGGCCTGAATCAGCGGTAGCGCACGTTCATCCAGCAAAGCCCCGGCAGGATGTGATTTTTTCTGCGCCCGGCGCCGCCGGTAGTCCAGTTGCAAATTGCGTTCTAACTCGGGTAAGTCAATCGTGGGCAGATTATCTGCCTGACTCACCGCACCAGTCTGCTGCCGCTGTTGCTGTCGATAACGGCTCTCCAATAACAACTGCGGCAGGCTGATGGTTTCCAACTCCGGCACATCCTCTACCTGCTCCGCTTCAGCTGGCGTCGCATCCGCCACTGCCGCCACAAACGGTGCAGACTCAGCAGCGGCGAGGGGGGCTTCTACTGTCTCATCAGGCAAGATGGGGCCTGGTGGCTCCTCAAGCTCATCCGGTAGCGCCATAGCGGGCTCTTCATCCGCATCGTCGAACTCAACACGCCGCGCGCGTCGCTCCTCCCAGGCCAGGCTAAGACTCCTAGCCCAGGCCACCCAGAGTGGGTGCAAGAGCCAGGCGGTGATCGCCATCAGTATCAGCAAGACAAAAACCACGAGCCACACAGTTCAAGACCTCATAACAAGCAAGAAATAGTCGTAAAGCATACTTCGACGCCGCGAGATTGTAGCGGTTTTTGCGGTGCCCTAGAAACCAAGACCACACAAAAAAAGCCACTGCCTTGCAACAGTGGCTTCGCTACTTGCAACAAAAACCTAATCCAATCAGCCCTTTACTACCTTGGCAATGGCAGCGGCAACATAGGTCAGATTCTTGCTATTGAGCGCCGCCAGACAAATACGACCGGTACTCACTGCATAAATGCCGAACTCGCTACGTAATTGCTCTACCTGCTCTGCCGTCAAACCAGTATAGGAAAACATGCCGCGCTGCTGAGCAACAAAAGAGAAATCTCGGCTAACACCCTCGGCCTTGATCGCCTCGACCAAACCATGGCGCATCGCCCGCACCCGCTCACGCATAGCAGCCAGTTCCTCTTCCCACATTTTACGCAACTCCGGGTTGGACAATACTGCCGCCACCACCGCACTACCATGAATGGGTGGGTTGGAGTAATTGGTACGGATCACCCGCTTCAGTTGCGATAACACGCGTGCGGATTCTTCTTGGCTGGCGGTGACGATGGATAATGCCCCCACTCGTTCGCCATACAAAGAAAAGCTCTTGGAGAATGAGCTGGAAACAAAAAACTGCAAACCAGAAGCGGCAAACAGACGCACCGCTGCGGCATCAGCCTCTATCCCTTCGGCAAAACCCTGATAGGCCATATCCAGGAAAGGCACCAGTTCATATTGCTGGCACAAGGTTATTACCTCAGCCCACTGCGCCAGGCTCAAATCCGCACCAGTAGGATTATGGCAACAGGCGTGCAGCACGATGATGGAACCCGCCGCAAGCTGCGACAAATACTGCTTCATGCCGGCGAAATCGACACCACGACTGCTCGCATCGTAATAAGGATAGTTTTCCACCGCAAAATTGGCCGACTCAAACAAAGCCCGGTGATTTTCCCAGCTGGGGTTGCTGATATAGACCTTGGCGCTGGGATTCATGCGCTTTAACAAATCAGCCCCAATCTTCAGCGCACCCGTCCCCCCCAATGCCTGGGCAGTGACCACTTTACCGGCGGCAATCAGCTCACTGTCGGTGCCAAAAACCAGATTCTGCACTGCCACATCATAGGCTGCGGCACCTTCAATTGGCTGATAGCCACGCGGCGGCATGCTGTTCAGGCGGGCTTTTTCTGCGGCTTGCACCGCAGCCAGCAATGGAATCTTGCCATTATCATCGGAATACACACCCACACCGAGATTCACTTTGGTGCTGCGAGTATCGGCATTAAATGCCTCATTCAGTCCCAAAATGGGGTCACGTGGTGCCAACTCTAAAGCGGAAAAAATAGAAGCGCTCATCTCAGGTTCCATCGGGTTACAAAATTGTCGGTTAACAAGATTAACAGTCAATCATAAAAAATTAAACGACAACCGCTATCAGGCTAATCACTTGCGACTCGTTATCCGCGCTCGCCACAGCCTGTGCCGTATATTTTATGGCAGCAGCGTGCGACCACGCAGGCGCTGCAATAAGATCCGGCTTGCCTGATAGTAACGTGCCAATAAGACCTGAGCCGCCTGTTACTGCGCGACACTTCACAGTACGCCTTGCAAATGGCCCGTCTCGGGATTAAGACTGATATTTTTACGACGCGGATCAGCCATCACCGGGTCTAACAACTGCTGCTCCGCAGATGACAAAGCAAAATCAACACGCGGCAAATACAATACCTTGCCCTGTTCCAGTTCATTGACACAGCGGACTGCTGTCAATGGGTCAATAGTTACCACCTCGTTGGATGCCATTATTTCCTTATCTTGCACAGAGAGTTACGTTCTTCTGCGCTAACACTAACCGAATTTAATTTTAATATCGTTAATGCAAGTCAACATCGAAAAAAAAATTTTAAATTGTTGCCAAAACATAGATCTAAGCAACTAGCACTTAAAAAACAATTGTTTATGGCCGACAGCTGGCAGCTCTGGCATAATCTCGCCCTTGCCAAAATATCTGCTTAAATGTGACCCCTATGAGCACCACCCCAGCCAGCAAACCTATTTTTTCCTATCGTCAATATTGGGCACGCCGTTTCGGCACCGCGCCTTTCTTGCCCACCTCTCGCGCCGAAATGGAACAACTGGGCTGGGATAGCTGCGACATCATCCTGATTAGCGGTGACTGCTATATCGACCACCCGAGTTTTGGCATGGCCTTAGTCGGCCGCTTATTAGAAGCACAAGGCTTTCGCGTCGGCATTATCGCGCAGCCAGACTGGCACTCAGCGACAGCCTTTCGCCAACTGGGCAAACCCAATCTGTTCTTTGGTGTCACCGCCGGCAATATGGACTCCATGATTAACCGCTACACCGCCGACAAGCGCCCGCGCTCCGACGATGCCTACACCCCTAATGCCGAGCCGAACAAACGCCCGGATCGCGCCGTCACCGTCTATGCCCAGCGCTGCCGCGAAGCCTACCCCGGCGTCGGTATCATGATAGGCAGCATTGAAGCCTCGCTACGCCGGATTGCCCATTTCGACTACTGGAGCGACAAAGTACGCCCATCGGTACTGGTCAACTCCAAAGCAGATATCTTGCTATATGGCAATGCCGAACGTGCACTGGTGGAGATTGCCCATCGCGCCGCTGCCGGAGAAAAACTGAGCGATATCCGCGATGTACGCGGCACCGCCTTTATCGCACCGCATGGCTGGCGTCCAGATGCCGAATGGCAGGAAATGGACTCTAGCGTGGTCGACTTGCCTGGCCGCGTCGACCCGCAGCTGAACCCCTATGAAGATACCACCACCCAAGCCGAACAGGCCAACGCCGCCAATGACCCCACCGCACCGCAACCCATCCGTATCGAATCGCGCAGCGAACGTCTGGCCAAACGCCGTGCCGAACGGGCCAAAACCGTGATACGCCTACCTGCTTACGAAGCCGTTGCCCACGACCCGGTACTATACGCCCATGCCAGCCGTACCCTGCATCTGGAATCCAACCCCGGCAACGCACGGGCCCTGGTACAACTGCATGGCGAGCGCGATGTCTGGCTCAACCCGCCCCCCATTCCACTAAGCACCGAGGAAATGGATCACGTCTACGACTTGCCTTATGCCCGCAATCCGCATCCAAGCTATGGCAATGCCCACATCCCGGCCTGGGAAATGATCAAGTTTTCCGTCAACATCATGCGAGGCTGCTTTGGTGGCTGCACCTTCTGCTCGATTACCGAACACGAAGGCCGCATTATTCAGAGCCGCTCCGAAGACTCCATCCTGCGTGAGATCGAAGACATCCGCGACAAAACCCCGGGCTTTACCGGCCAGATTTCCGACCTGGGTGGCCCTACCGCCAATATGTACCGTCTCAGTTGCAAAGACCCGCATATCGAAGCTTCCTGCCGCAAGCTCTCCTGCGTCTATCCCGATATCTGCGAAAACCTCGGCACCAATCACGACCCGCTGATTCAACTCTACCGCAAAGCACGCGCCTTGCCTGGCGTCAAAAAAATCAATATCCAATCCGGTCTGCGCTATGACCTGGCAGTACGCTCACCGGAATACATCAAAGAACTGGTGCAACACCATGTCGGTGGCTATTTAAAAATTGCACCGGAACACACCGAAGCAGGCCCACTCTCCAAAATGATGAAACCGGGCATGGGCGCTTACGACAAATTTAAAGAATTATTCGAACGCTTCAGCCGTCAGGCCGGTAAGGAGCAATACCTGATTCCCTACTTCATCGCCGCCCATCCCGGCACCAGCGATGAAGATATGATGAACTTGGCACTATGGCTGAAAAAGAACAACTTCCGCCTGGATCAGGTACAAACCTTCCTGCCCACCCCAATGGCCATGGCCACCACCATGTGGCACACCCGCCGCAACCCGCTTAAACGGCTGCAACGCAGCTCGGAAAAAGTGGATGTGGTCAAAGATGGCTATCGCCGCAAACTGCACAAAGCCTTTCTACGTTATCACGACCCCGACAACTGGCCCTTGCTGCGCGAAGCGCTGGTCAATATGGGCCGCAGCGATTTGATCGGCAATGGTAAACAGCAACTGATTCCTGCCTTCCAACCCGCCGGCACCGGCTTGCGGGATAATCAGCGCTACAAAACCCGCCGCAGCCCACCAGCAGCAACACGCGGCAAGAGCAGTGGTCGACGCTAGCTGCTGGGTAAACACTCGATATTAAGTTGCTGTAGTGGGAAAACCCAAGGGCCGGGCTGGCCCTCGGTCTGCTACGGCTTACTCTGCCAGCAGGGTTTAATGATTTTTTGCTAAAGAGCTTAGCGATTCAAAAGTTTCTACACCGTATAAATAATTGGTACTCATTACTTCAGGACAACCCATCCAGCCGGCAGTGCCCAGCTCAAAACCCCACCTTGCCACGCAAGGCTTTCACCCCACTACGATTGGCCTTGCCTTCCAGCCTTCGCTGTTTTGAACCATAAGTGGGTTTGGTGGCCCGCCGGGTTTTAGGGGTGTGGCTGACGCTATCAATCAAAGCTTGCAGGCGCAGTAGTGCGTCGGCACGGTTCTGCTGTTGTGTGCGGTATTGCTGTGCCTTGATCACCAGCACGCCGTCTTTGCTCAGTCGCTGATCCGGCAAGGCAAGCAGACGCTCGCGGATGAAGTCGGGCAAGGAGGAGGCCGCCACCGCAAAGCGCAGATGAACAGCCGAAGAGACTTTGTTGACATTCTGCCCACCGGCACCCTGGGCACGCATGGCGGTGAATTCGACTTCGGTTTCGACGAGGGGGTAGCGGGTTTTAGTCATACTGGGTTGCTGTTGGCCACCATGATGTGTCACGAGAGCCACGGAAAGACACAAAAAATTAAAAGCATTTATGAAAATACTGCTGCTATATCGCTAACACGACAGCAGCTTTGTCGCCACGATCAGCACAGCCAAGCAGGAAAAACAAACACTGCACTAAGATTATTTTTCCATGCTCTTCTGTGGCCAAACCCGTTGTTACCGTTTCGTAGCGACAACCATCGTTAAGCCAGCTTCAACAACTGCCCCTGAATTTTCTCCAGCTTGTCGCTTAAGTCCGCCAGCTGTGCCTGATCGCGTTCCACCAGGTGTGCCGGGGCTTTATCAACATAGCCGGGTTTTTCCAGTTTAGCCTTTAGTTTGGCCAGCTCGGCTTCCGTCTTACTTTGTTCCTTGCTCAGACGTGCCGTTTCTGCGGCTTTGTCGATTTCGACTTTCAGCATCAGACGGGCATTGCCGGACAGGGCGACTGGGGAGTCGTCTTCGGGCAATTTGGCCAGCAGGCTGGCATCACTCAGTCGGGCCAATAGCTTGAGATAGGGCAGGAAATCAGTGACGGTGGCGTCGCTGGTTTCGATCAGCAGCGGTGTTTTGGTAGCGGGGCCTATGCCCATTTCGCCACGCAGATTACGCACGGCATTAGCCATATCTTTCAGGCTGTCCATACGCGCATTGGCGGTGGCGTTGATTTTTTCCGGCTGCGCTTGCGGCCAGCTGGCCAGCATGATGGAGTCGCTGTGTCTGGCATTGGCAAGCGGGGCGATGGTTTGCCATAGTTCTTCACTGATAAACGGCATCAGCGGGTGAGTAAGGCGCAGGGCGACTTCCAGCACTCGCACCAGGGTACGGCGGGTGGCGCGTTGTTGCGCGTCATTACCGCCTTGCAGCTGGACTTTAGCCAGTTCCAGATACCAGTCGCAGTATTCGTTCCAGATGAATTCATACAGGCTTTGTGCCGCCAAGTCGAAGCGATAGGTAGCCAGCGCTTGCCCTACTTCCTGTTCGGCCTGCTGCAGACGGCCAATAATCCATTGATCAACAAAGCTGTACTCCAAAGGCAGGCTTTCATCCTGGCCGCAGTCTTTGCCTTCCAGATTCATCAGCACAAAGCGGCTGGCGTTCCAGAGTTTGTTGCAGAAGTTGCGATAGCCTTCGGCACGCTTGAAGTCGAAGTTGACGCTGCGGCCCAGCGTGGCATAGCTGGCCATGGTGAAGCGCAGGGCGTCGGTACCATAGGCGGGAATGCCTTGCGGGAACAGCTTTTCGGTCGCTTTGACAATGCTGGGCGCTTTTTCCGGACGGCGCAGGCCAGTGGTACGTTTTTCCAACAAGGCAGGCAGATCGATACCGTCGATCAGGTCGACCGGGTCAATAACATTGCCTTCGGATTTGGACATCTTCTTGCCTTCGTGGTCAGCCACCATGCCGTGGATATAAACATCACGGAAGGGAACTTTACCGGTGAAGTGCTTGGTGAGCATGATCATGCGTGCCACCCAGAAGAAGATGATTTCGTAGCCAGTCACCAGGACGGTGGAGGGCAGGAAGGCTTTGAGTTCCGGCGTATCTTGCGGCCAGCCCAAGGTGGAAAAAGGGACTAGGGCGGAGCTGAACCAGGTGTCGAGCACGTCTTGTTCTCGGCGCAGGGTTTTGCCGGGGGCCTGAGCTTGGGCAGCGGCTTCGTCTCGTGCTACGTAGATGCGGCCATCTTCGTCATACCAGGCTGGGATCTGATGTCCCCACCATAGTTGACGGCTGATACACCAGTCCTGAATGTTCTTCATCCATTGGTTGTAGGTATTGACCCAGTTTTCCGGGATAAAACGTACTTCGCCGGAGGCTACGGCTTCGATGGCTTTGGCGGCGATGGTTTGGCCGCTACTATCGCCTAGTGCAACTTTATCCATAGCGACAAACCATTGGTCAGTCAGCAAGGGCTCAATAACCGAACCAGTACGGTCGCCACGCGGCACCATCAGCTTGTGTGGCTTGGTTTCTAGCAGCAAGCCTTGGGCCTGCAATTCGGCCAACATGGCTTTGCGTGCTGCCTGGGTGCTGAGCCCAGCATAGGCGGCGGGTAGGTCGATACTACCTTGGCTGCTGCCATCAAAGGCAAAGATTTGCGCTTTGGCCAGTAGCGTTGCTTGCAGGCTCATCACATTGATCAGTTGTGTCTGGTGACGTTTGCCGACCTGATAATCGTTGAAATCATGCGCGGGGGTGATTTTGACACAGCCAGTACCGAAGGCGGCATCGACATAATCGTCTGCAATCACCGGAATATGCCTATCGGTGAGTGGCAGGGCCAGCTGTTTGCCCAGCAGGTGCTGATAGCGTTCGTCACTGGGGTTGATGGCTACCGCCACGTCGCCCAATAGTGTTTCCGGGCGAGTGGTGGCGACGGTAAGGTATTCATCACTGCCCACCACCGGATATTTGATGTACCACATGTGGCCATCTTCTTCTTCTGAGACAACCTCCAGGTCGGAAATCGCCGTTCCCAGTTTAGGGTCCCAATTGGAGAGACGTTTGCCACGATAGATCAGGCCCTGTTCGTACAGGCGCACAAAGACTTCGCTGACCACTTCGGCACGGACATTGTCCATGGTGAAGTATTCACGACTCCAGTCGACCGAACAGCCCATGCGGCGCATTTGTTCAGTGATGATGCCGCCAGATTGCTGTTTCCATTCCCACACTTTTTCGGTAAAAGCGGGGCGACCGAGATCATGACGATTAATACCCTGCTCTGCCAGTTGGCGCTCTACCACGATCTGCGTGGCGATACCGGCATGGTCGGCACCGGGCACCCAGAGGGTGTTATGGCCCTGCATGCGGTAGTAGCGGGTTAGGCCATCCATAATGGTTTGGTTAAACGCATGCCCCATATGCAGCGTGCCGGTGACATTGGGCGGGGGGAGCTGAATGGCGAAAGAGGGTTGGGTGCTGTCCATATGCGGCTGGAAGTAGCCTGCTTGTTCCCATTGCTGATACCAGCGGCGTTCAATCTCGGCTGGCTCAAAACTTTTTGCAAGTTCCATGGTGATAATTCGCTGTTCTTCTAGAATATAAAAATGGCTCGATTATACCGACTTTTATCTGGCCCCCGAACAACAGGGCCAGACGGCTAGACCCAAAACGATTTGCAAGCACGGGAGCGGCAGCGATGCGTGTATTGGTCATTGAAGACAGTTTAGTGTTGATTCGTCCGCTGTGCCGTATGGTAGAAGAGATAGGCTTTGAAGCCTGTCCGGTACATTCGCTGGCGGAGATGCGCCTGCGAATGGCACAAGAGCCAAAATTCGTCGCCGCCATTGCCGATTACAGCCTGCCAGATGCGCTAAATGGTGAGCATTTAGCCGAGTTGTTCCAGGTCGCTATTCCGACCATTGTGTTGACCTCGCGCTCGGATGTGGAGATGCGGGAGCGCATTCTGCAATTGCCGGTAGTGGACTACGTGACCAAGGAAAGCCCAGCCGCCTTTGATTATGTGATGCGTATGCTGATCCGCATTCATAAAAACCCGTCTATCAAGGTGCTGATTGTCGATGACTCAACGTCCTTCCGCGCTTTTTTGCGCGAGCATCTGGAACGGCATTTGTATCAGGTGCTAGAGGCCAGCAATGCCAAGCAGGCCTTGGAGTGTCTGCATCAGGAGAAAAGCATCAAGCTGGTGCTGACCGATAATGATATGCCCGGCATGGATGGCATTCGTATGACCAGCACCATACGTCGTTTTCTGGATCACGACCGGCTGGCCATCATTGGTATTTCCAGCAACGCCGACCCGACCATGACGACTCGTTTCATTAAGGCCGGGGCCGATGATTATCTGCAGAAACCCTTTAATTTTGAGGAGTTTTTTTGCCGGGTAACCCGCAATGTGGAATTTGTCGAAAACCTGGCCGCCTTGAAGGACAGTGCCGACCGAGACCCCTTAACCGGCCTGGCGAACCGCCGTTATTTCTTTGAGCAGGTGATGCAACTGAAAGATGGCTATAGCTTGGCGGTGTTGGATATCGATTTTTTCAAAAATGTGAATGATCAGTACGGCCATGATGTTGGCGATCATGTGATCTGCAATACCGCCAGACTGATGGAGCAGTTTTTCCCGGAGGGTGTCGTCGCGCGTTTTGGTGGTGAGGAGTTTGTGATTCTCAGCCCCAACCCGATGGAAAAGGATATGCGTCAGCGCCTGGAAGATTTACGTCAGGCGATAGAGTCTTGTGTGATTGTGACAACCAAGGGAAGTTTGCGCTATACGGTCAGCATGGGCATGGCGGCAGCCGACTTACCGGAAATCAGCCGCCTGCTCAAACTCGCCGACGAGCGGCTGTATCACGCCAAGCAAAACGGCCGCAATCAGATTTGCGAGGGCTAGCTTAAATGCGGTGCCAGCATCTGTAACAGCTGCGCCAATACTTTAGGGCTGGCAGCAACGATGTCACCGGATTCCATCCAGTTTTGCTCGCCCGACAAATCGGTCACCATACCGCCTGCTTCCTGCACGATCAGGCTGCCGGCAGCGATGTCCCAAGGTTGCAAATTTTTTTCCCAGTAGCCTTCTACCCGGCCACAAGCCACATTACACAAATCAAGCGAAGCCGCACCTTCACGACGCACGCCAGCTGTTTTAGCTAGGATGTCTTTCAACATGCCTAGGTATTGATCGATATAGCTTTGATCGGTCACCGGGAAACCTGTGGCAATTAGACACTGGTTCAATTGAATGCGTTTGGAAACGCGGATACGGCGATCATTCAGAAAAGCCCCGACACCACGTGAGGCGGTAAACAGATCATTACGGCTAGGGTCATAAACCACCGCCTGCTGCACCAGGCCTTTATGGGCCAGTGCAATGGAAACCGCATATTGCGTATGGCCATGTAGGAAGTTAGTGGTACCGTCAATCGGATCAATAATCCATTCATACTCGGAATGACCAACGCCTTTGGCACCGGACTCTTCTGCTAGAATCGCGTGCTTCGGATAGGCCTCCAGTACCGTGGCGATGATGGCCTCCTCTGCCGCGCGATCGACATCGGTAACAAAGTCATTGTGTTTTTTATTCTCGACACGAATGGTATCGAGATTAAGCGACGCACGCTGGATAACGCTGCCAGCACGGCGAGCGGCTTTTACCGCGACATTGAGCATCGGATGCATTGACAGCCTCTATACTTTCAACCATAACAGCGGCACACCAGCAATGGCGGCAACTGCGAGTAACAATCGGGGTTAAGGAACAATAAAAAGCTGTGTGCTTTTTAATTAAGCCCGCGATTCTAATGTGAAACGACTCATGAATAAACCCCAACTACCTGATTTTTTGCAAAACATTCGTATCGTGCTGGCCCGGCCCAGTCATCCTGGCAATATTGGCTCGGCCGCACGCGCAATGAAAACCATGGGGCTAAGCCGCTTATATCTGGTCGCGCCTAAAACCTTCCCCAGTGACGAGGCCAATACACTGGCCTCCGGCGCGGTAGATGTCCTTGAGCAGGCAGTGGTAGTAGCCACACTCAGCGCCGCACTAGAGGACGTTACCGTCGCCTGTGCGCTGACCAGTCGCCGTCGAGAATTGACGGCTCCACTGTCCACGCCGCGCGAAACCACGCCAGAGCTGGTGGCGCGTGCTCGTGCTGGTGAACAGGTGGCCTTGGTCTTTGGTAATGAAACTTTTGGTTTGTCCATAGAAGAAGTAGAGCTATGTAATCGCTTGCTCACTATCCCCGGCAACCCGGATTATTTTTCGCTCAATCTGGCGATGGCCGTGCAGATCATGACTTACGAGCTATTCAGTCATACCGCTGTCGGAGTCGACTATTTACGCAGCGACGGCGACAGTGCCTCTTTAGGCGAAATTGAGAGCTTTTGTGGCCATCTGCAGCAAACGATGGATAAGCTCGGTTATTTTCGACGACGTAACAATGAGCGCATGATGCGGCGCATGCGTGCGCTGTTTAACCGGGCCGGCATGCTGCGCGAGGAAATCGACATTTTGCGCGGCTTCTTCAAACAAGCTCAACGCGCCGCCGACGGCGAGCTACCGCCCAAGCCGCCGCTTAATGAGCAATAAAACCGGCTACTCGCTGCCCTATCGCCACACTGTAGTACGCGATCTGGCATTTTTACTGTGCTCACCACCATGCTGGCACAGCGGTGTTGATATCTCATCATCACTGCTGCTAGGTGAGCACGGCGAAGCCCGATTACAACAATGGGACGAACAAGCCGCACCATTGCAGCTTTGGCTGGCACAGCAGCCAGCCCGCAGACTAGGTCAGTACGCGGAGCAATTGCTAGGTTTCTGGTTCCAGCAAATGCCACATATCGAGCTGGTTGCGCAAAATCTGGCAGTACGTGACCCACAGCAACGCACCATCGGTGAGTTCGATTTCCTGCTGCGCATTGACGGGCAAGCTTATCACTTGGAAGTGACCAGCAAGTTCTACCTACAACTAGGCCATACGGCCGACACGCTGGTTGGCCCCAGCCTGCGTGATGCCTGGGTCTTAAAAGCGCATAAGCTACAACAACAACTGCAGCTATCACGCCACCCAGCAGCTCAAACGGTGCTACCGAACGGCTTTGCCGACTGCCACATCGGCAGTCGGCAGACCGGCTGGCTATTTCAGGCCACAGCAAACCCGGTAACTGCGGCACCATTGGCCACAGCGTTGACGGGTAGCTACTGGCCAGTAAGCCCCCCTTGGCCCACGCAGCAGCCTGGTTCACGCTGGGCCTGGCTACCCAAGCTACGCTGGCTGGCACCGGCGCACCTGCCATACCAGCATACCTTTAGCGAAGCTGAGCTACGCTCGCAGCTGGCCCAGGCAGATCACCCGCAATTAGTGGTGGAGTTACAGGAACAATCAGATGGCTACTGGCAGGAGATCAGCCGCAGCTTCGCGCTACCTGCCGCTTGGCCCAAAGAGGCAGCCTTGCTGCCATTGTTACAGCGCATAGACAGCATAGTTTAATCACCCAGCAGCCACCCTAGCTTAGCTATGGGCACAAGGCGAAATCAGTGCTTTTAGCTCACTCACCGCCAATAGTTGAATATGCTTGTGATCGACACTTATCCAGCCCTGTTGATGGAATTTGGACAGGGTACGACTTACTGTCTCCAACTTCAGGCCAAGGAAACTACCAATCTGCTCTCGGCTCATACGCAAGATAAAATCATTGGCGGCAAAGCCACGATAAGCCAAGCGCTGTGACAGATTCAGCAAGAAAGCGGCTAGGCGCTCCTCTGCTTTCATATTGCCCAGCAATAACATCAGGCCCTGGTCATGCACAATTTCACGACTCATCAGCCGAAAAAAATGATGTTGCAGGCTAGGAATTTCACGTCCCAAGCTTTCCATGCGACCGAATGGCAGTTCGCACACTTCGCTATCCTCCAAGGCCATCGCATCACAACCGTACACGCTATCGGCGATGCCATCCAAACCCATCAACTCGCCAGACATGTGGAAACCCGTCACCTGTTCACGACCATCCTGACTACTCACGCTGGTTTTAAAAAAACCCGTGCGCACCGCAAATAGCGATTTGAAAGCATCGCCACTACGGAATAAGTAATCGCCACGCTTTAGCTTGTGTCCCTGGCGAATCACATCATCCAGTAAAGCCATTTCTGTATCACTCAAGCCGATTGGCAAGCACAACTCCTTCAAACTGCAATTGGAGCAGGCTTCTCTCAAACTAGGCAATAAGGCATTACGTTTATTAGTCATAAAATATTTTTACTAGTGTTTTGTAGGAACTTTCCTATCATCCATACAACAGGCAAATTTAAATAAACAAGTTAAACAATAACTTAGGCAGCATATTAGAATATGATCATGACGATTAATCCGATACCGCCTTACCTGCCATTTGAATTTGACCGCGATTTAACAAGTCGCCTGGACAAGCCTACTCCAAACTATTTGTTTTATCCTATATCGAATAAATTAAGCATTGACTTTGACGCTCAGAAATACCTAATCCAATTACAACAACTGAAGCTTGAAACACCGCCAAAGCCTTTATCTCTATACATACATATTCCATTCTGCAATACAACTTGCCATTATTGTGCTCACAACAAGATCATTACTGATGATACTGAAAAAGCCGCTATTTATTTAAATTATTTAGAAAAAGAAATTAGCTTAATTAGCCAGGCTCTGGGGCGGCGCGAGCAAGTCATTCAATTACATTTGGGCGGTGGATCTCCAAGTTTTCTCAGTAAACAACAATTTACGCAATTGATGACTTTGCTACACAGTTATTTTCATTTTCTCAAAGAAGCGGATTGTTTTGTTGAAATTGATCCGCGCAGGATATCAGCAGACACTATTCTGCATTTAGCTAAACTGGGCTTCAATCGTATCAGCCTAGGAGTACAGGATCTTGACTGGCGGGTACAGCAGGCCAGTAATCGTATTCAATCAGACACCGAAACGTTGGCAAGCTTTAAAGCCGCTAATAGTGCGGGGTTCAGCACGATTCAAGCCGAGTTACTGTATGGGCTACCATTACAAACCCAAAGCAGCTTTCGGCGCACCTTAAAAAAAGCCATCTCTTTTGCCCCCACCCGCATTACGCTCTACCAGTACTACCACCAACCGGATATGTTTGCAGCACAACGCAAGATGAATAAACTTGAGTTGCCGTCACAGGAAACCGTGCTGGATATCATGCAAGACTCAGTACATCTGCTGAGTAATGCCGGTTATTTGCTGCTGGGCATGAACCAGTTTGTCAAAGCGGAACCCCCCCTAGCACAGGCGATGCAGGAAGGCCGTTTACAGTACAATTTTCAGGGCTATGCTACCCATGCCGACTGCGACATGATCGGTCTTGGCGTATCTGCCTTTGGCAAAGTAGGCCAGTGTTACAGCAAAAACACCAAGGACTTGTACAGCTATTACAGCGCCCTGGATAACGATAGACTACCCATCGCTCGCGGCATGATCGTGAATGAAGATGACATCTTGCGCCGCAATATCATGCAGGAATTACTCTGCCGCTCTCATCTGTCGCTCAGCTCTCTGGAGGAAACTCACGATGTAGTCTTTGCCGATTACTTTGCGGCAGAACTCGGAGAAATCGAGCAATTTCAACGCATGGGTTTATTGTCGCTGGATGATGAGTACTTAAGCATCACACCGAAAGGCCGATTCTTGATTCGCCATATCTTGGCCATTTTTGATCGTTATCAACACGAACAAACCAAAACACGACAGACCATCCTCCTTAAAACCCGATGAGGGCACTAGCCTGTCAGCACTCGCTGACGACGGCTTTCTGCTAGTACCATGCCTGCTGAAACCGATACGTTCAGGCTTTCTACAGTGCCAAACATCGGAATAGACACCAACACATCACAATGTTCGCGCGTTAAACGACGCATGCCCTCGCCTTCGGCCCCCAACACCCAGGCCAGCGACCCGGCGGCACTGCAGTGGTATAAATCTGTCTCAGCCTCCATGGTGGTACCAGCAATCCAAATACCCGCATCTTTTAATTCTCGCAAAGTCCGTGCCAGATTAGTGACTGTGATATAGGGAACCACTTCCGCAGCGCCACAAGCCACTTTTGATACTGTCGCATTCAAGGTAGCGGAACGGTCTTTAGGCGCAATCACCGCATGCACCCCCATAGCATCGGCCACCCGTAAACAGGCGCCCAGATTATGCGGGTCGGTGATGCCGTCCAGAATCAGCAGCAAGGCCGGCTCAGACAGGTTCTCAAGCACATCGTCCAGATCAACAAACTGCCGACTGGCATCAATCATCGCCACCACCCCCTGGTGACGGGCCTTGCCGGTCATGCTATCTAGCCGCTCCTTGTCGATAATATGCAGTTTGATGTTTTCGCTGGCCGCCTTATCTATCACCGCTTTGGCCCGCGCGTCATGCCGACCACCGGCCAGCCATAGTTCAAGCAAGCTCTTGGGGTTTTGCCACAGGCGGGCATTGATGGCGTGAAAACCGTGGATCAGGCGTTTATTGCTCATGGCGGCATCTCAAAAGTGAAGGCCGCCATTTTAAGCCAAGCCATGGGTAAACCCCAACCAAAGCTTGCGTTTAGCGCAACATTGCCTTGCAACAAACCTATCCTAACGCTCCAAAACTGGCATATCGCCCTGGCGCTTCGCAGCCCTGCTCGAGCACTGCTATACTGCCGCCCAAGTTCTACACAGCAAAGCCCTCAATCTTGAACCAGCTCCCAAGCATTCCTCCTAGCGCCCAGAGAACCCGTTGCGGTCAATTGCCTTCCGGTGTGGACAGCAGTGTCATCGCACGTTTGGCTGAAACTCAACGGCCAATCTTGGTTCTCACCATTGACGCACAAAGTGCCCAGCGTCTACAGCAGGAAATTCCGTTCTTTGCGCCACATTTACGTGTCGTCCTGCTGCCCGACTGGGAAACGTTGCCCTATGACCATTTTTCACCACATGGGGAGCTAGTGAGCGAGCGGCTGGCGACCTTATGGCAGATACAGCAACAATCGTGCGATATCGTCATCGCGCCGGTCACCACTGCAATGACACGGCTCGCGCCAGTCAGTTATCTGTTGGGACGTACTTTTTCGCTGCAGTTAAAGCAAGCACTGGATGCAGAAAAGTTACGCAGCGATATGGTCATAGCGGGTTACCAGCATGTCAGCCAAGTCATGGCACCTGGAGAGTTTTCGATTCGCGGCAGCCTGATTGATCTGTTTCCGATGGGCTCAACCTTGCCTTACCGGATTGATTTGTTTGATAACGAAATCGACAGCCTGCGCACTTTCGATCCGGACAGTCAGCGTACCTTGTACCCGGTGCCGGAAATTCGCCTGCTACCTGCACGCGAATACCCAACAGACGAGTCGGGCATCACCTCTTTTCGCCAACAGTTCCGCGAACGGATAGAGGGCGATCCGAGCAAAAGCCGTATTTACAAAGATGTGTCCGCCGGCCTCTGGCCAGCCGGTATCGAATATTACTTGCCACTTTTCTTCTCAGAAACCGCCACCCTATTCGATTATCTCGGCCCCGATGCACTATTGGTACTACATCATGACATCGCAGCCAGTGCCGAGGGCTTCTGGCAGGATGTGCAAAACCGCTATCAGATGGCGGGCGGCGATAGCGAACGCCCCGTGCTGGCACCCAATGAGCTGTTTCTGCGCAACGACGAGTTGATGGGCAAACTCAAGCCTTATGCCCGCATTGAGCTAGCAGGCAGCGGCGAGCTGGAAGCTGGCTATCAGCTATTACCGGATCTGGCAGTAGAGCGGCGTAGCGATAATCCCCTATACCGCCTGGCCGACTTTATCGCCCAGCCCGGACAGCGCGTGCTATTACTGGCCGAAAGCCTGGGACGACGGGAAACCATTCAACAACTGCTGCTTGATCACAACATCAAACCAGCACTATTAGATAACTGGGCAGATTTTATCAAGGGTAACCAAACCTTGGCCCTCACCGTTGCGCCACTGTATTCGGGCTTTGCGCTGAGTGAGCCCGCCATCGCCGTGGTGACCGAATCAGAACTCTATCGCCATGTCGCGCGAAGTCAGACTAGACGCAAGCATAGCCGTGCCAGTTCGGATGCTATGTTGCGGGACTTGGCCGAGATTAAGTCCGGTGACCCGGTAGTGCACGAGCAACACGGTATTGCCCGCTATATCGGCCTGATCTCCATGGACTTAGGCGAGGGTGAAACCGAGCTGATGCAGCTGGAGTATGCCGAAGGCGCTACCTTGTATGTGCCGGTCAGCCAATTACACCTGATCTCCCGTTATGCCGGCGGTGCTACCGATGAGCTACGCTTGCATCGGCTGGGTAGCCCGGCTTGGGAAAAAGCCAAGCAGCGCGCTGCTGAAAAAGCACGCGACACGGCAGCCGAACTACTCAATCTTTACGCACAGCGTGCTGCGCGTGAGGGACACAGCTTTAGCCTATCTCATCATGATTACGCAGCCTTTGCTGCCGGCTTTCCATTCGAAGAAACGCCAGATCAGGCCAGCGCCATTGAGGCCGTCATCCAAGATATGTGTTCGGGTCAGCCTATGGACAGACTGGTATGTGGTGATGTGGGTTTTGGCAAAACAGAAGTGGCGCTACGCGCGGCTTTTGTCGCCGTGATGGGTGGCAAACAAGTGGCTGTGCTGGTGCCCACTACCTTGCTGGCCGAGCAGCACTTTCAGAACTTTTCCGACCGTTTTGCTGATTGGCCCATTCAGGTAGCCGAGCTGTCACGCTTTCGCAGTGCGAAGGAAAGCAAAATCACGCTGCAAGCTCTCAGTGAGGGTAAGGTCGATATCGTTATCGGCACCCACAAGCTGGTGCAACCTGATATGCAGTTCAAAAACCTGGGACTGGTCATTATTGATGAAGAGCACCGCTTCGGCGTACGCCAAAAGGAGCAGCTCAAGCGCTTACGCGCGAATGTTGATGTGCTGACCCTCACCGCCACCCCTATTCCACGTACCTTATCGATGGCACTGGAAGGACTGCGCGATTTTTCCGTCATCGCCACCGCGCCGAATCGTCGCTTGTCGGTAAAGACCTTTGTCAGCCCATTTAGCCATGGTGTTATTCGTGAAGCGATATTGCGTGAGCTCAAACGCGGCGGCCAGGTATTTTTCCTGCATAACGAGGTCGATACCATCGAGAATATGCGCGACAAACTGACGGAACTGATTCCCGAAGCGCGCATTGCCGTTGCTCATGGTCAGTTACGGGAGCGTGAACTAGAACAGGTGATGCGCGACTTTCTGCAACAGCGTTTCAATGTACTCATTTGCTCCACCATTATTGAAACCGGCATCGATATCCCCAATGCCAACACCATCCTGATTCATCGCGCAGACAAATTCGGTCTGGCGCAGTTGCACCAGTTACGCGGCCGGGTTGGGCGCAGTCACCATCAGGCCTACGCCTATTTGCTGACGCCTGATGGTATGACCAAGGATGCCGTTAAACGATTGGAAGCTATCCAGATGTCAGAAGAGCTAGGCTCCGGCTTTTATCTGGCGATGCATGACCTGGAAATTCGCGGGGCAGGTGAAGTCCTCGGTGAAGGCCAATCCGGCGAAATGCAGGAAGTCGGCTTTACGCTGTTTACCGAAATGCTCAAGCGAGCTGTGAACGATCTCAAAAAAGGCCGTACTCCTGACCTGGACGCCCCACTCGGCGTGACCACCGATATCAACCTGCACAGCCCAGCACTGTTGCCGGATAGCTACTGTCCCGACGTCCATGAGCGCCTAGTTCTGTATAAACGGCTGGCCAGTTGCGAAACCGAAACCGAACTAGATGATATTTACGAAGAGCTAATTGACCGCTTTGGCCTGCCACCACAGACAGTTAAAACCCTGGTGGATAGCCATCGCCTGCGGCTACTGGCCAAAGTACTGGGTATCCAAAAACTGGACGCCAGCGAAGTAGCTATACAACTGCATTTTGTTAAAAATCCACCCATTGATCCGATGAAAATTATTCAGCTCATCCAATCAAAACGTCATTATAAACTGGTAGGTCAGGATAAACTCCGGGTGGAATCCACCTTGGAAAACGTGGCTTTGCGCGTGGTTCGGGTCAAGGAGCTACTGAAAGAACTCAGTTAGGCACTAGCGAAGAAGCATTTTTGCCATGAAGTTGTCAAGAGAAATGGCTGTGGATAAGTTTGTGGATAGAACCTGAACAGCCTCTCGATAAACTTCTTCAAACACCGCCCTACTCACCATAGCCAAAAAAACAAAAAAACAATAACCACATGATTTTATTGAGAAAAATAAAAATGTGTGGTTTTAAACCAACTACTTGCCAAACCATTTCAGCAATGTTATGTGGCGCGAAAAATGCTGTGGATCACTTGACAAAATGAACTTCAACCTAACCGGTAGTGATGTTATTAGCGTTTCGTCGCTAAACCAACTGGCACGTCAATTACTGGAGAGTAATCTGCCTCCGATGTGGATTGGTGGTGAACTATCTAACCTCACCCTGGCCAGTTCCGGCCATGGCTACTTTTCACTGAAAGATGCCGGTGCACAGATTCGCTGTGTGATGTTTCGCCATAAGCTTGCCGCACTGCCCTTCCGCCTTTGCGAAGGCATGCAGGTGGAACTAAAGGGACTGGTGACTTTGTATGAAGCACGCGGGGAGTTTCAAATCAATGTCGAGCAGATGCGTTCTGCTGGTTTAGGTCGGCTATATGAGGCCTTTGAAAAGCTCAAAGCTCAATTACAAGCGGAAGGTCTGTTCGAACAAGCACGTAAGCGCCCTCTTCCTCTTTATCCGCGTGCAATCGGCATCGTCACCTCACTCGCTGCAGCAGCTTTACGCGATGTCCTGAGCACACTGCAACGACGCATGCCGACTATCCCTATCATTCTCTACCCAACACTTGTCCAAGGGAGTGAAGCCGCTTCGCAGATTGCTGCCGCCATTCAACAAGCAGCGCAACGTAAGGAGGTGGATGTCCTTATCTTATGCCGTGGCGGGGGCAGCATTGAGGACTTATGGTCATTTAATGAAGAAATAGTTGCTCGGGCGCTCGCCAAGTGTCCGATTCCCACCATTAGTGGTATCGGTCACGAAACCGATTTCACCATTTGTGATTTCGTTGCAGATGTACGGGCAGCCACCCCCACAGCAGCCGCAGAACTGGCATCCCCAAGCCGGGAACAACTACTGGGCCAACTAAGCACGCATAAACAAACTCTAGAACGTGCTTTAATGCGCCAACTAGGCAATAAAACACAAAAATTAGACTATCTGGCTAACCGATTAAACCATCCCGGCGAAAAGCTGCGGCATCAGCAGGTACTGCTGAACAAGCAGCAAGAACGGTTACAACGGCAATTGCGTGCGCTATTTGAACAGCGTCGCTGGAAGCTACAACTACTCGGCAAGCAGCTGCAATATCACCGCCCTAATATGCAACAAAGTGCACAAACTCTTGAGAAATGGCGCCTGCGGCTACAACAAGCACAATCGAAACGGCTCAACCACCAACAACAACACCTGAGTACACTGGCCGCCACTCTCGAAGCCCTTAACCCACAGGCCGTGCTCACTCGCGGCTATGCCATCGTACAAAAACAGAATGGTGAAGTAGTAAAAGCACCTGAGCAACTGCGTCAACATGAGCGTGTCCGCTTACAACTGGCTGCAGGTGTTGCCGAAGCACTTATTGACTATCCACAAGGTGGACAAAGCCAGCTACCATTTTAATCTGCTCAATTTAGAGCCGCTAACAAAACTCCTGATCCAGCGTTGCGCCTCGACTCAGGGACTCTTTGAGCTTTTGTTAGCGGCTCTTAATAGCGAACCCCATCTCTTACTCTGCGGTTGCGAACAAATCCCAGCAATACCCCTGCAGCAAGACACATGACAGAGTGGCTCTCTAGCGTAATACAGCAACAAAAGCTTTGTTTGTAGCACTTATTACGCCAAAGCATTTTGTGTCATAGATAACAAATTTTACTGATTTATAAATTCACTCTATGTGATAGTAAGTGCTATGAATAATGATAGAGCCCCCGACTCAAGCATCTCAAATGGGGACATCATTCATGGTCAAAAACTCATCACCACCCATGATAGGCCGGACTGAGCACTGAACGATGCTTACTTGGCTTCTCGGTGCAGTGAAACAGCTGACTCAGCAAACACCCAAGGACAAGCGGCCTATGCCACGGACTAGCATCAGCCAGAAACTCAACCTGATTTTTATGGTTGTAGTGTCCAGCCTGCTAGCCACTTCTGGTGCGTTTAATTACCAGCAGACCCACACAGAATTATTACAAGCCAGATCAAAAGAAATTGCCAATATCAAGCAACGACTCATCACCAATCTTTCTAATCCGCTCTGGAACTTTGACAATCAGCAGGCACAGCGAGTACTAGAGTCAGAGCTGCAAAACGTATTTACGAGCGGCATTTATGTTACTAACACCAAAGGCAAGCCCATAATTGGCATTCACCGCACCCCCGATGGCCAGCTAATAAGCAGCAACACGCTTAAGCAAGACGATCTACAAGCCACCATCACATTATTCTATTTAAACGATGGTGTTTCCCATGCTATAGGCACAGCCAATCTACAGTTTTCTAATGCTGACATTAAGGCGAAACTGAAAAATATCCTACTGACCACCTTGATACAGGTCGCTGTACTGGATGCATTGATTCTAGTTATTCTATCGATACTGGTACGCCGCTTAGTGGGCATACCAATTGGAGAGATTAGCTTAGCAGTGCAGGCGATTGCGAATGGAGATTTAACAGCACCACCACAATTTCACAGCAATGACGAATTGGGAGATCTAGCGGAGGCAACACGCCAACAAGTATGCAAGCTTGCCGACATCATCGAGCACATTAATTACTTTTCATTTGATTTGGCCAATGCTGCCAGTCAAATCAGCAATGCAGTATCCAATATCAGCCAACAAACCAATGAACAAGCCCATAATATCGACACCACCAGCGTTAATTTGGAACATATTTCCACTTTTGTTTGGAAAAATCGTGAGTACGCCAATAGCACAGAGAAAATGGCAGCCAATAGCCAGCAACACGCAGAAAATGGCAACCAAGCCGCAGCAGAAACCATGGTAGCCATGCGAGACATTGCCAAAAAAATCTCGATTATTGATGACATTGCCTACCAAACCAATCTACTGGCATTAAATGCAGCTATTGAGGCCGCACGGGCCGGTATACATGGCAAAGGTTTTGCTGTTGTAGCCAATGAGGTGCGCAAACTTGCCGCACACAGTCAGACAGCCGCCAAGGAAATCGGACAACTCACTCAGCGCAGCGTCAAAGTAGCAGAAGACTCCGGCCTACTGTTCAATCAGATGCTACCCATTATTCAAAATACCACGAGTTTTATTCAAGAAATTAACAAGTCATCGACTCAGCAAGCATTGCAAGTAGAACAGATTAATCAAAATGTCAGTGAAATTAGCCGATCAATGCAAGCTAATGCTATCGCAACCGAGCAATTGTCTGCGACAGCGCAAAATATGAGCGAGCAAGCCGAGGAATTAGCTAACAGAATAGATTATTTCAAATTACCCAATACAACGCAGAATTAAGCAATAAATAAAACTTAGACAAACAAAAGCCAACCTTAAATAAGGTTGGCTTTTTATAAACTTGGTGGGCCCCCCGAGAGTCGAACTCGGCACCAACGGATTCTGGTTTGTGTGACTTTCATCACTCCCTGGACTATGCCTTCACCTTAGCTATTGCCTTAGGTGGGTGCCGTCTAGTCTCTACACCTTCAACAGTATTGTTCCACTGAAGCTTGGCTCGGCATTGCCATACACATCTCTGTGCTTAGGTTTCACCGAATTTGACACCATCCCTTATGCAGTTTCCAAACATAAGGCACAATTTTTATGAGTCCGCTGCTCTAACCAAGCATGAGCTAGAGGCCCGAAAGTCGGCAATCATAGCAAAAAAAAAACGAAACCCCAAGCACTTTTACAAGCTGCCTGGGAATAAGGCATTAAACGACCTAAGGAGTACTAGGCTCGTTATCCAAGAAACTACGCAGACGCTCAGAACGCGTGGGATGTCGCAACTTACGTAATGCCTTCGCCTCAATCTGCCGAATGCGCTCACGCGTCACATCAAACTGCTTACCCACTTCCTCCAAGGTATGGTCTGTGTTCATATCAATACCAAAACGCATACGCAATACCTTGGCCTCTCTTGGCGTGAGCGTATCCAGCACTTCTTTGGTAGCATCTTTCAAGCTGGAATACATTGCCGCTTCAGAAGGGGCCAGATTATTCTGATCCTCAATGAAGTCCCCCAAGTGGGAGTCATCATCGTCACCAATAGGCGTTTCCATAGAGATAGGCTCTTTGGAAATCTTCATGATTTTACGGATCTTGTCTTCCGGCATCTCCATTTTTTCCGCCAATTCCGCCGGATCAGGTTCATGCCCTGTTTCTTGCAAAATTTGGCGACTGATACGATTCATCTTATTGATGGTTTCGATCATGTGCACCGGGATGCGGATAGTGCGTGCCTGATCTGCAATAGAACGGGTAATTGCCTGCCGTATCCACCAAGTAGCATAAGTTGAAAACTTATAGCCTCGACGATACTCAAACTTATCCACCGCCTTCATCAAACCAATATTGCCTTCCTGAATCAAGTCCAAGAACTGCAAACCACGATTGGTATATTTCTTGGCGATGGAGATAACCAGGCGCAGGTTAGCCTCAATCATTTCCTTCTTGGCCCGCCGCGCTTTGGATTCGCCGGAAGACATCTGACGATTAATTTCTTTCAGCGCCTTGATCGGTAGCATCGCATTGTTCTGCAATTCAAACAGCTTGCTCTGCTTTTCAATGATGGCATATTTAAAGCGGGTTAGCGCTTCACTCCAAGGCTGCCCGGCATGGATTTCATCCTCGACCCATTCTAGATTGGTCTCGTTGCCAGGGAACACTTTGATAAAATAGGCACGATCCATACGAACACGGCTAACACAGATATCCTGAATACTACGCTCATGCGTGCGCACTTCATTCACGCGGGAACGTAAGGAATCACAAAGACTTTCCACCTGACGAGTAGCAAACCGCACCAGCATAAACTCAGTAGTGATGGCATCCTGCAAAGCCAAATACTCTTTACTTTGCGCACCCTTACCATGTAGCACTTTGCACATTTTGTCGAACAGCATGCGCACGCCAGCAAAATGCTCTAATGCTTTTTGCTTGAGCTCCTCCAAGTTAGCCGCTGACTCAGCCTCTGCATCAACTTCCTCTTCTTCTACGTCATCTTCGTCGTCTTCGTCGAGTAACTCATCGATCTCCGGCTCGACAAAGGGCGCTTCTGGCTCAGCAGGCTCACTTAAATCGATGAAGCCGTCCAACACCTCATCAATACGCAACTCATCACGACTGACTCGCTCAAGCAACTCTAAAACCTCAGCAATTGTCCCTGGACAAACTGAGATAGCCTGAATCATGTACTTGAGCCCATCCTCGATCCGCTTGGCAATTTCAATCTCGCCTTCCCGAGTCAGCAACTCGACCGAACCCATTTCACGCATATACATGCGCACAGGATCGGTCGTACGGCCAAACTCAGAATCGACCGAAGACAGTGCAGCCTCGGCCTCCTCTACTGCATCCTCATCAGCAACAGGCGGAGTGGCATCCGACATCAGCAAAGCATCGGCATCGGGAGCCTCATCAGAGACCTGAATGCCTAAGCCAGAAATCATCGTAACAATGTTTTCTATCTGCTCAGCATCGGACACATCTTCCGGTAGATGGTCATTAATTTCTGCGTAGGTTAAATATCCACGCTCTTTGCCCAGGGCAATCAGTTGACGTAAGCGCTTACGCTGATCATCTAAACTGATTACTATATCCTGTTCATTATTTTGTACGTCTTCTTGATTGTCGGGAGAGGTCGCCATTTCGCTTCCTGCTTGAAATAAGCCGAAAAAACAGTTGATTAAATACAACCACGTGATATCTGCCTAAGCCACCTTAAGTGGCAGGGAAGGACAATTCCTTTAGCAGTTCCCCAAGTAACCTAATCTCTTCCGGAGCCAGCCCTTCGCTCCGATCTTTTTGTTTAAGTCTTTCAACCTGAGTTAAATGCAGCAACTTCGAAAGTTTGGCATTGCCATCCTGAAACTGCTGTCTATCTTCTTCACTCGGATCAGCAAACTCATCTGGGTCTTGCATGGCCTGTTGCAGCACACTATCCGCCAGCGCTTCGTAAGGAGTGCCACGCAGGCTCTCCATCAATTGTGCCGTATTCGGCGGCTGGTTGTGCCCCTGCACACTCTCGGCCAACATAGCAAAACAGGCTAACTCATCGGATAGCGGTAAGCTATCCGGCAAGCGCACATCGCTAGCCCACTGCGGATTCATCAGCAACCATTTAATCAGACGTCTGACAATAGAAGTGTTAACTTGGCGATATGACAAATCAGGCAAACGATATTCTCGCCTACCCTTGTTCCCCGGTTTTTTTTGCCCCATCATCAACATATCGAATTCGTCGATATCCACACCAGCCAATTCTGCCAGTCTCTTTTTAATGATAAAGCCTAAAGCCGGAGCCACAATCTGCGCTAAAAGGGGAGCCGCCCGACGAATCAGATCAGCCTTCCCTTCTGGCGTACTCAGGTCTACTTCTCGGCACAACTCTCGAGTAAAGTAAACTGAAAGAGGCAAGCTATCCTCTTCCAAGCATTTTTCAAAAGCAGCACTACCAAACTCGCGAATATAGCTATCCGGATCATGCTCTTGCGGTAAAAACAAAAAATTTAGCGTCTTGCCATCAGCCAAATGTGACAAGCTATTTTCTAAGGCGCGCCAAGCGGCTTTCTGACCAGCCTTATCACCATCAAAACAGAAATAAACCTGATCGGCATGCCGTATCAGCTTTTTAATATGCTCACCAGTTGTTGCAGTACCCAAGGTGGCAACAGCATAGGCGATACCAAACTGAGCCAATGCCACCACATCCATATACCCCTCAACCACGAGCACTCGGTTTTTCTCACGAATAACTTGACGCGCTTCGTACAAGCCATATAGCTCACGGCTTTTTTCAAACAATGGTGTTTCAGGTGAGTTCAAATACTTCGGCTCACCTTGGCCAAGTACCCGTCCCCCGAAACCAATAACGGCACCGCGCTGGTTGCGAATAGGAAACATCGCCCGGCCTCGAAAGCGGTCATAGCGCTGCCCTGTACCCTCCTTGACAATCACCAAACCGGCATCAAGCAGCCTATCATCTTGATAATCAGGAATAATAGCAGCTAAATTCTGCCACTCATCCGGCGCATAACCTAAGCCAAAGCGAGCAGCGATCTCCCCATTCAGGCCTCGCTGCTTAAAGTAATGAATAGCATCAGGGCTTAATTTCAATTGGCTTTTGTAATATGCAGCAGCAGCAAGCAATATCTGTTCGAGTGAAAGCTTGCGCTCCTTAATTTCACGATTGGTTTGCTCAGCAACACCAAACTGATGCTCAGGCAACTGCATCCCAACCGCTTCAGCCAACAATTTTATCGCATCAACAAAGCCAACCCCCTGATACTCTATGATAAAACCAATAGCAGTACCATGAGCTCCACATCCAAAACAATGATAAAACTGCTTGGACTGACTCACTGTAAATGAGGGTGATTTCTCCTTATGAAAGGGGCAGCAGGCTAAGTAGTTCTGTCCTCCTTTTTTTAAGGGAACATAACGATCAATCACGTCGACTATATCAACGCGCGACAATAGCTGATCAACAAAATCCTGTGGAATCACTGCAGTATCACAACATATGCGTTAAAACAGCCAACCGTAGTCGACATTAAGCGTTTAACTTAAGCTTAATATGAGCAGACACTTGCGCCATATCGGCACGCCCAGCCAGCTTGGGACGCAGCAGAGCCATAACCTTACCCATATCCTGCATGCTAGCGGCACCACTGTCCGCGACTGCCTGAACAATTAGCTGGTCAATCTCTTCAATGGACAGCTGCTTGGGCAGATAAGTCAGTAGCACATCCATTTCGAATTGCTCTCTATCTGCCAAATCCTGTCGCTGTGCCGCCTCGTATTGACTGATCGAGTCGCGGCGCTGCTTGAGCATTTTATCAATTACTACAACGACTGCAGCATCATCCAACTCAATACGTTCATCTACTTCTTTTTGCTTAATCGCAGCAAGTAATAAACGAATAGCAGCAAGCTTATCGCTTGCCTTAGCCTTCATTGAGGCTTTCATATCTTCACTGATACGGAGTTTCAGAGTCATCGTTATACTCATAGACCAACTACAGAATATGAAACTGACTAGAGGAAGCATAGCAGAGTCGCTTTGATATCTTCTGATAGGCGAACACCACTACAAAAAAGATGGTCAGCTCACTCATTCCGCAGTTTATATTTTACAAACAGCAAAACCGCAGGCATGCCTGCGGTCCCTCTATCATCATGAATGATATATAAAGTGTGCTTGCTTAGAAGAACTTTGGTGGCAACATCTGGCTACGAATACGCTTATAGTGACGCTTCACCGCAGCAGCATGTTTACGCTTACGTTCCGCAGTTGGTTTTTCATAAAACTCGCGTGCTCGCAACTCAGTCAATAGACCGGTTTTCTCAACTGCGCGCTTAAAGCGACGCATAGCAACTTCAAACGGCTCATTCTCTTTTACACGAATATTCGGCATTTACTCAGGTATCCTTAGCTTTTGCGCCCAAATACATAGGGGCGCTAAAAAATGGTGTTGTAACAGATTTTGTTGCTTTAAAACCTAAAATATTTCCAGCAGACATCAATCTAGCAAATTGCCCTATATAACAACTCACTCATAGCCGACCAGAAGAAATCACCCCCTCACTAGGAGAACTTGGCACCGCACTATAAAAACGCTTTGGCATCCGTCCAGCAACATATGCTGCCCGACCTGCCTCTACAGCTTGCTTCATGGCAGCAGCCATCAATACAGGCTGCTTGGCCATTGCGATTGCCGAATTTGTCAAAACCCCATCACAACCTAATTCCATAGCGACAACAGCATCTGACGCAGTACCTACGCCAGCATCAACCAGCACGGGTATCTTCGACTGCTCTATAATCAGTTGCAAATTCCAAGGATTAAGTATACCCATCCCAGAACCAATTAAACTCGCCAAGGGCATGATAGCGCAGCAGCCCATAGACTCAAATTCGCGAGCCACAATAGGATCATCTGATGTATAAACCATAACATCGAAACCTTCAGCGACTAAAATCTCAGCTGCTTTTAATGTTTCTCTGACATTAGGAAATAGCGTGTTCGGATCACCAAGCACCTCTAATTTCACTAATTTGTGGCCATCCAATAACTCCCGAGCCAAACGAAGAGTACGTACTGCTTCTTCGGCGGAGTAGCACCCCGCAGTATTGGGCAGCAGTTTATACCGATTTTTAGGCAAAAAGTCCAGCAAATTCGGCTCATTAGCATTTTGCCCAAGATTAACCCGGCGAATAGCAACGGTAACTATTTCCGCTCCAGACGCATCCAATGCCTTGGCTGTCTCGTCAAAGTTTTGGTACTTACCCGTCCCCACCAACAAGCGCGAACGATAAACCTCATTGGCTATAACTAGTTGATTCATATGCTCGCCCTCATAACTTAACACTCAGCCACCGCCAACGGCGACAACGATTTCCAATTCATCACCACTCTCAAGACAAACCATTTCATATTGACTTTTAGGCACAATCTCGCCGTTTCTTTCCACTGCAACTCGCTTATCACCTAAATCAAGCAGCTGTATCAGTTGCAAAAGATTCGCCACGGCCAATTGACGATCTTCCCCATTAATAAGCAAACTTAACATTTTCATCTCCGTTGCACTCGTTGCACTACCGGCAGCCGCCGAATAGCCGACAACACTCTTTCCAAATGCTCAACGCACTCCACCTGCAAGCGGAAATGAATATTGAACAAGCCATCCCCATCACGACTACTCTCTTGAGTATCTGCACTTTCGATATTGGCAGAAGCCTCCGAAATCGCCGCTGCGATATCCGCTAGCGCACCCCGCTCATTACGTGACAGAACAGCCACAGTAACGCCAAACATTCGATCACGCTGAGACTCCCAATTTACCTCCAGCAATTTATCATGATCCGCTCTTCGTGCATTAGCGCAGGAAGCACGATGGATAACCAAGCCTTGCCCCTTCATAATCACGCCCAAAATATCATCACCGGGCAAAGGGTTACAGCATGGAGATAATTGCACCATCCCACCTTCATTGCCGCGAATAACCACCGGCCCAACTTTAACCTCTTCACCCAAACGCTCGCCAGCCAACTCCAGCAAACGGCGAGCAACAACTATCGGCATCAGTCTACCAGCGCCAATCTCAGCCAACACCTCGCGAGAAGACAACAAGCGCTCACCATGGGCCTGAATATACTCAACCCACAGAGCATCACTCAAAGCTAGCGAAGTCTCTGCCAGCGCGCCCATAGCCTGTTTCAGTAGTTTCTCCCCCAGTCCAATAGCCTCTTCTTGCTGCAGTCCTTTCAGGTAGTTACGAATACCGGAACGGGCTCGCCCACTCTGTACAAAAGTAAGCCATGAGGGATTAGGTTTAGCGCGAGTAGAGGTAATAATTTCAACAGTATCACCATTGCGTAATACCGTACGTAAAGGCACAAGAGCATGGTTAACCCTCGCAGCAATACAACGATGCCCAACATCAGTGTGCACGGCATAGGCGAAATCAACGGGGGTAGCACCCTGAGGCATAACCATGATTTTGCCTTTAGGGGTAAAAACATAGACCTCATCTGGAAACAGATCAATTTTGATATGCTCAAGAAACTCAACTGGATCGTCGCTTTCTTCCTGCATATCAAGAATTTTTTGCAGCCATTGGTGAGTGCGCTGCTGAGCGGTATTGATCCCGTCACCACTTTTATACATCCAATGCGATGCCACACCAGCTTCTGCGACACTATTCATTTCCCGGGTACGGATTTGCATCTCAACAGGCGTGCCATATGGCCCA
This sequence comes from Neisseriaceae bacterium TC5R-5, assembly GCA_020830965.2. Lineage (GTDB taxonomy): Bacteria > Pseudomonadota > Gammaproteobacteria > Burkholderiales > Chromobacteriaceae > Chromobacterium. The sequence continues at coordinate 73,641 of JACCFC020000008.1, read as the reverse complement.
AACAAAGTAGTATGCAGACTTTGATAGCCATTACCTTTTGGAATAGCGATGTAGTCTTTGAATTTACCGGGGATTGGCTTATACAAACTATGCAAGGCCCCCAAAGCCAGATAACAACTTGATACATCATTAACTACAACTCTAAAGCCATATATGTCCAACACTTCAGAAAAAGACAAATGCTTTTCTTGCATTTTCTTGTATATGCTATAAAGATTTTTTTCGCGACCCTTAATAGTTGCTTCAATATTGCCCTGCACCAGCTTCTGACTAACCGACTGTAAAATTTTAGTCACAAGCTCACGCCGATTACCTCGAGCTGCACGCACAGCTTTAGACAAGACATTATAACGATGAGGATTCAAATGACTAAAAGCCAAGTCCTGCAATTCACGATAAACCTTGTTTAGGCCAATCCTATTAGCTATGGGAGCGTATATTTCCAGCGTTTCCAAAGCAATACGTTGGCGCTTAGCTTCGCGCATTGAGTCTAGCGTCCGCATATTGTGCAAACGATCTGCCAGCTTTACAAGGATGACCCGAATGTCTCTGGCCATGGCCAGTACCATTTTACGAAAGCTCTCTGCCTGAGCCGTCTCTCTGGTTTGATACTCTAGTCGCTCCAATTTCGACAGGCCATCAACTAAGTCGGCAATAGTCTTACCAAATTTTTCTATAAGCGCAGGCTTAGTGACGCCGGTATCTTCCAAAACATCATGCAATAAAGCGGCAGCCAAACCCTGAACATCCAATCGCCACTCTGCCAACATAGTAGCAACGGCGAGGGGGTGGGTAATATAAGGCTCTCCACTTTTACGGATCTGACCTTGATGAGCGTCTTTGCTAACCTCAAACACAGAACGCAATAACTGCACATCTTCTGGTTTAAGGTAAGTTCCAGCAGCCTCAAAAAATGCCACGGCAGCGTTCTGGACCAAGGCCTGGTAGTCAACCTCTTCCTCTATGCCGGCAGCCATACATTACCTCTCTAAGATTTTCAGGCTTTACCGCGATTCAATATCGCTTTACCGACATGGCCAGCTGCAATTTCACGCAATGCCACAACAGTCGGCTTATTGCGCCCCGCTTCAACGAAAGGGGTTGCACCTGAGGCAACTTGGCGTGCACGATAGGCTGCAGCCAAAGTCAAGTCAAAGCGGTTTTGTATGCGATCCAGACAGTCATCAACAGTAATTCTAGCCATGGTACTCTCTCTTATAAAAGGTAGGTTTATAGACAAAAAACGACAAAATCAGGGTGCTTACTTAACCAGCAATACCCATTTTGGCGAGAACAGTGGTCAGACGTAGATATTGAGTTTTACTGTTTAGGCGACTAGCACGAACTATGCTTATCAAATCAACACAGGCTCGCTCAAAATCATCATTCACCACGATATAGTCACACTCAGCAATCTTCGCGATTTCCAAACGGGCAACAGCCAACCGTCGACATATCACGTCTTCACCATCGGTTGCACGGCCACGCAGACGACGCTCCAACTCTTCAATAGAGGGGGGCATAATAAAAATAGTTATCGCCCCGGGGAAAACTTTTTGTACCTGCAAAGCCCCCTGCCAGTCAATTTCCAACAGGACATCACGCCCCTCAGCCAAACAGCTGCGTATCCAGGAGGCACTAGTACCATAATAATTGCCATAAACTTCGGCATACTCTAAAAAATCGCCCTGCTCAATCATGGCTTGAAAAGCTTGACGATTAATAAAATGATAATGCTGCCCGTCCATCTCTCCTTTACGAGCAGGACGCGTACTATACGAGACCGACAACTGCACCGCTGGCTCCGCCTTAAGCAGCGCAGCCACCAGTGAGGTTTTACCAGCTCCAGACGGGGCAACAACAATAAATACATTTCCGGCCAGTTGACTCATGAATTACAAATTTTCTGCCAAGTTTAATGTTTCAGAATACCATAGCAAGCCCCGGACTGCTAAGCGCGAATATATTTCCAAAGCAATATTTATGCTAGTCTTTCGGGTTGGTTTGGCAAAAAACGGCAAGTCACTGATCGCGCGTAAAAATCTTTCCACTCTCGACAACACTTAAACATCCATCGGTTCTGGAGTATCCACAACTATGCAATTTCTCGAAAGCTTCTTCAAACTAAAAGAGCACGGCACCACGGTAAAAACGGAAGTCATTGCTGGTTGCACGACATTCTTAACCATGGCTTACATCATCTTGGTCAACCCCCTGATTTTGTCGACTACCGGCATGGACTTAAATGCGGTGTTTGTCGCGACTTGCCTGGCTGCGGCTTTAGGAACGGCCATCATGGGACTAGTCGCAAACTACCCGATTGCTCTAGCACCGGGCATGGGTTTGAATGCCTACTTCACGTTTAGTGTTGTAAAAGGCATGGGTTTAAGTTGGCAGGCGGCACTGGGCGCTGTCTTTATTTCAGGAGTAGTATTTTTACTGGTAAGTTTGTTCAAAGTGCGTGAAGCGATTGTTAATGCTATTCCACAATCGTTAAAGTTCGCGATTTCTGCTGGCGTAGGTATGTTTTTAGCCATAATCGCGCTAAAAAACGCTGGCGTGATTACTTCTCATCCAGAAACCTACTTAACTCTAGGCAATATCCACAGCCCATCCACTCTATTAGCCATCTTCGGGTTTTTCATTATTGTCGCTCTAGAGTATCGAAAAGTTCCAGGTTCAATAATCATCAGTATTATCATTATTACTCTGCTATCTATCATGCTAGGGCTCTCACCGTTCAAAGGTATCATAGCCCCTATTCCAAGCATGGCCCCTACTTTTATGCAGATGGACATTGCTGGTGCATTACAAGCTAGTTTGGTCGGCGTAATCTTTGTATTTTTCTTCGTTGACCTATTTGACACCACCGGCACATTAGTCGGTGTTTCACACAGAGCGGGACTACTCGACAAGGATGGCAAGTTGCCACGTTTGAAACGGGCACTCTTAGCCGACTCTGTCGCGATCACTGCTGGTGCAGTTATGGGAACCTCCTCAACAACAGCTTATGTTGAATCGGCAGCAGGCACCGCAGTTGGCGGTCGCACCGGTTTAACCGCCGTCGTGGTCGCTTTATTATTCTTAACCGCTCTTTGGCTCTCACCCCTAGCTGCTACCGTACCTGCTTATGCAACAGCACCCGCTCTTTGCTATGTTGCTGTGCTGATGACTCGTGGCCTAGCTGAAATCAACTGGGATGACTTAACTGAGTCTGCTCCTGCCGTCATGACAACATTGGCAATGCCTTTCACCTTCTCCATAGCCAATGGCATCGCTTTTGGTTTTATCAGCTACACTGCCATCAAAATCCTCACCGGCAGATTTGCCGATCTAAAACCCGCTGTCGTTATTATTTCCGGGCTGTGGATATTTAAGTTAACTTTTTTTAATTAATGTAAAAATCGAGGCCTCGCCTAAATATTGAGACGAGGCCTTGGTAATAAGGGCCGCTAACAAAACCTCGAAGAGTCCCTGAGCCGAGGTGCGCCGACGCAGACAGTGCCAGTAGTACGGCGAGGAGGCGCAATGCTGGGCCAGGAGTTTTGTTAGCAGCTCTAAGCAAGCCCACCAACCTTCGAGCATAAACACTCGCTCAAATGTCTATACCAAAAACGTTGTTCCAAAATTAATAGCGCTCTACCTTGCAGTTTTTTAAAAACATTACGGCACAAAGCTAAAACCAACCTCACCACAGACAGAACTACTCAATTACCATGCGCCTAGCCATTAACCGTCACCTCTCAATATGCTCATAAAATATGGCTAACCACCTTTTGACTTCAATAGCGATCCCAGATATCCCCACCTTGATGATTGCGATAGTCACCTGTCAAGGCGTGATGGCTGTCAGTCTTCTTTGGACATCCTTTCGAACAGAGCACCCTCCAGCATGGAGTTGGATTGGCGCAGCCTTATCACAGGTTGCCGCTTGGCTGTTATTGTTGGCAGCAGCGACGGTGTCAAACTCTTGGTTAATGATGTCACTTGGGGTGTTAAGCATCACACTCAGCTTTTCTCTAATCTGGCACTCATTAAATCAATTTTTTGATCAGCCCAACTCCAGGCTTATCATCTACTTACCTTTAATTACTGTCGCGACAGGACAGATACTCTGGCTGGAAACCCCCGCAGGACAGAACATTAGCTCTCTACTCGTGTTTTGCATCCAACTATTCTACTGCTGCCGCTGCATCGTAAAATATCGTCAGCAACATATCACGCTCAGTTCGGCCTCATTAATGCTATTTGGGCTAGCCACGGCTTTTATCACACTGTTAGTGCGCATCATTCAAGCCATTGAGTCTCCAGAAACGGTACACCTTATTGCCATCCCTTCTCCGCTTACCTCAAGTCTGCTACTTGCCAATATTGCCTCACTACTAATCGCCAATGTCGCCTGGCTGATGTTCCAGCAAGACCGTACCAAAGCAGCCTATCTCAAACTGGCCAATGAAGACCCACTCACCGGGCTCGCCAACCGTCACCTTTTATTTCGAACAGCACCACAAACACTCACAACCGCCAAACAAACTAACGCCCCACTCAGCTTACTTCTACTGGATCTGGATTACTTTAAACAAATCAACGACACCTGGGGACACGATACTGGTGACCTAGCGCTGAAACATTTTGCCAATATGCTACGGGCCAGCATCCGTCCAAATGACTTAGCGGTTCGTTATGGAGGAGAGGAGTTTTGTGTGCTGATAGCGGCAGAACCACAAGCAGCACAACATATTGCGCAACGTTTAGCGGAGAAACTACGAGAGCAAAGCAACCTACCAGCAGGGCAGTTGATTCAATTCAGTGGTGGTATTGCGAGTACAATCAATGGCAGTACGACTTTGGAACAATTAATTTCCCGTGCCGACCAGGCTTTGTATCTTGCCAAAAACCAAGGACGCAATCAGGTACAGCTTGAACAAACCGAAGGTGTACCACCACTAGCTAATAATGTTGATACCACTAACTAGGAATCAGGATAATAGCGCAGTGTCACTGAAGCAAAAATCACCGGCACACGGTCAGGTTCGACAATACTCCACCGCCTGCCCAAGTCTATCTACCGTCATGATTTCCAAGCCCTCTATTGGCTGACGCGGTCGGTTCGCTGTTGGCACGATCGCCCGAGTAAAACCCAACTTAGCCGCTTCTCTTAATCGTTCTTGGCCTCGCGTTACTGGCCTGACTTCGCCAGCTAACCCCACCTCCCCAAAGACAACTAATTTGGGAGGCAGCGGCTTATTCCGCAATGAAGAAACCATCGCCAGAATAATCGCCAGATCCGCCGCCGGCTCAATAATTTTGACCCCCCCTACCGCATTCAGAAATACATCCTGATCGAAGCAGGCAACACCACCGTGCCGATGCAATACCGCCAACAACATCGCCAAACGGTTTTGCTCCAATCCCACCGTTAACCGTTTGGGTTGCAGACCGTGGCAATCATCCACCAGCGCCTGAATTTCCACTAGTAAAGGTCGACTACCCTCTTGCGTGACCATCACACAAGAGCCAGGCACATCGTCACGATAAGAAGACAAGAAAATGGCCGAAGGATTCGACACGCCTTTCAAGCCACGCTCAGTCATCGCAAACACGCCTAGCTCATTGACTGCACCAAAGCGATTTTTAATAGCCCGTATCATTCGATAATTGGAGTGTGAGTCCCCCTCGAAATACAACACGGTATCGACCATATGCTCTAACACACGCGGCCCGGCCAAAGAGCCTTCTTTCGTCACATGACCAACCAGCAGAATCGTGGTACCGCTTTGCTTGGCCATCCGAGTCAGTTGCGCGGCACACTCACGTACTTGTGACACAGAGCCAGGCGCTGAGCTAATTTGATCGGTGTACAGCGTCTGAATAGAGTCGATCACCGCCACATCCGGCCGCTCCTGCTTCAGCATCTGTAAAATAGTTTCTAGACGAATCTCAGCCAATAAGTTAACGCGCTCAGTCTGCACATCCAATCGTGTCGCACGTAGGGCAATTTGCTGGGGTGACTCCTCTCCTGAGACATACAGTACCTTGCGTCGTAGCCCCATCTCCGATAAGGCTTGTAATAATAAAGTGGATTTGCCAATACCAGGATCACCACCAATCAGAATCACGGCACCGCGCACAATACCGCCGCCCAATACTCTATCCAGCTCATCAATGCCAGACGGGTCTCGCGGCATTTCAGCAGTTTGTACTTCAGATAATCGGAGTACCTGAGTAGTGCTATCTGACCAGGATTGAAAACGGCCCTGGGTAGGCATATCGGGAATAAGCGATTCAGACAAGGTATTCCAGGCCTGACAATGCGGACATTGCCCCTGCCATTTGCTGGTTTGCCCACCACAATCAGCACAACTATAAACAGTTTTGATTTTGGCCATTAGCATCCAAAAAACGAGGTGCAGTCAGTTCGTTGCATTTTGCTTCGGTGCACTGCTACCGGGTTTGTTCAACTCATTAATCACATTTAGTAGACGTTTTTGCTCAGGCTCCCCCGCGCTATTGACTGGGGCTTTCTCTGTACTGGGGTCACGCTGCCGAATGGCTGCCAGCACCGCCTGTACCTCTGGGTCCGTCTTGGCTGCTTTTTCCGCCTCCTCATTACTTAAAGGCTGATTCACATTCGGGCTCATACCGTGGCTAGCGCTAGCCACGGCGGCCTCCGGCGCGACGCGGCTCACTGCCGCAGCAGAGGCGGCAGTTGGCTCTTTGGGGGGAGGCATATCAGGCAATTTATTTTTCACCATATACTCACTCATTTCCCGCCAACCACCATAAATAGCAGCTTTATCGGCATCCGGGTTACGTAAATAGCATTCTTCCAATGAGCGCCCGGTTTGACGGCAGGCTGCCCCAATCGCCTTATTGGCATCCTTGGTTAAACCAGTAACAGAGCCTAGCCAGTTACAGCCAGTCAAGCTTAGCAATACCACTAGAATCCAAAACCCTCGCATGCACCCTCCGTGCGTGACCTCTTCTTTAGCGCTGACGTAAATCCAGCTCCACCACCTCACCACTACGCCCTTGGCTATCCGCAGCCATCCAATACAAGAAATGCGGCATCAGATCGGCCAAGTTTCCACGTTCTGACCTATGCTCTCCCGGATGAGTACGGATACGCTGTGGGGAGTTCACCGGCCCAGGCACCAATAGATTAATGCGTATATTCGGATAAACGTCCCACTCATTAGCCGCCACTTGCGTCAGATAAGCCAAACCAGCATTAGAAGCACCAAAGCCACCCCAAAAAGGCCCTGGATGCAAAGCATGCGTTTCACTGACAAACAACACCGAAGCATCTGGTGCCGCTTTCAACAGAGGCAGGCAAGCCCGTGTCAGCGCAAACGGGGCCACCGTATTAATACGATACTGATTCATCCACTCTTCTATCGTCTGATTTTCCAGCGGGGATAGCGCATAGAAGTGGGATGCACAGTGAACTATCCCATCCAAACCACCAAGCTCACGCTTTACCATCATCGCCAGATTGTTGAACTCAGTTTCCGTCGCGGTTAACAAGTCCAAGGGTATCGCCGCTGGCTCAGGTGCGCCTAATGCCATTACCTCATCATAGACCTTCTCCAGTCCCTTGACGCTACGAGCCAGTAACACGACGGCAGCGCCATGGGCGGCAAAGGTCAAAGCCGCTTCACGGCCAATGCCTTGCGTAGCACCCGTCACTAAAATAACGCGCCCGGCTAAAGCATCGCGCGAAAAATCTTTTTTCATATTCATTATCTTTTTGAGAAACCATCAATCAGTGCTGTCGCCGCGCTCACCCCACTGCGCACGGCCCCTTCCAATGTGGCCGGATAAGCAGGACACAACCAATCCCCTGCCAAGAAAACGCCCGGTAGCGAGCCAGACAATACTGGCCGGGGCAAATCCACCAGACTGGCAAATGTTGCCCGCCTCTCGACAATAAGCTGACTATTTAAGAGCGGGCCTACACTGGGATCCAAGGCCTGTACATCGGCCAATGCTCTTTGCACCAAGGCCTGTCTATCCCCTAAGCTATCCTCTGCTGGCGCGCTGAATACCGCCGCAATCAAACCCTGCTCGTCAGTCAGGGCGGCACGGTCAAACAGCCAATCCGCAGCCCCATCCCGGCGCCCGCACATCACCGCTGGCAAGCGCGGCGACTGGGCAAACTGCAAATACACAGTAGCGATCGGATAGTAGCGATAAGCGGCAAGCAAGCGCACCACGACTTCATCCGCCAGCAAATCCGCCGCATGATAAGGCGCGACCGCCACAATCACTGCATCATACAACTCCGTATCCACCATCACTTTACCGTCACTAGCACCTAGTTGCTGCACTCGACTAGCGCTACGCAATGTGACGCCCTGGGCGCGCAGATACAGCCACGCGGGCTGAGGGAATAAGGCCGAGAGCTTCACTTTGGGAAGCAATAAATCGCTTGCCGCACGATCGGCCCCCAGACTATCGCGTAATACCGCCGCCAGCACTTGCATTGAAGCCAACTCCAGCGGGGTGTTCAGCGCCGATAACACCAGCGGCCGCCAAAACTCCTTAAGCAAGGACGGTGGCTGCTGCTGCGATAACAGCCAACTTAAGACCGAACAGTCTGACGACAACTGCCAATTCTGCCGCTGTAATACTTGTAGCGCACGCAATAAACGCCATTTGGCAAACCAGGACAAACCTTTGGCGGTCAGTAGTCCCGCCAATAAATGCCAAGGCGCTGGCCAAGGTGGGCATTGCATCTGCATGCCACCCTGCCGCATCCAGCGCAAGCTAAGCCGCTGCATGACTTGCTCCGGCTCAAGCCCCACCTTGCGCATCAAACGCCAACACTCATGATAAGCGCCAAGCAAAATATGCTGGCCATTATCCACGCGCTGTGAGCCTGCACCCACACAGCGCGCCCGGCCCCCAGGTTCGCGACCAGCCTCAAACACCGTTAAATCGACCTGCCCGGCCAACTCTACCGCCGCCGCCAAACCAGCCCAACCCGCACCAATCACCGCCACACGTGGCTTCATGGCTGATAACCAAATGTCCAGGTTTTCCAGGCCAACCATAATTTTCGTAACGGCGTCAGCGATAAGCGCTGATTCAGCACCTTGCTGGGACCATCCAGACGAATTTCTTCCAGAGTCGCGCGGTAGATAGCGGCCATCAGTAAACCTGGACGCTGCGCCTTGCGATCGGACACCGGCAATAAGACCCATGCCTGTTGATAATATTGCTGCGCCCGCTCAATCTGGAACAACATCAGTTCCTTGAATGCCGGGCTTTCTTCATAATGCAGAATATCCATAGTGGAGCAGTTAAAGCGCTGTAACTCTTCCATCGGCAAATAGATACGATCACGCCGCGCATCCTCGCCCACATCACGAATAATATTGGTCAACTGAAACGCTATCCCCAACTCATGGGCGTAAGCCAGCGTTTGCTCATCCTGATAACCAAAAATTCTCGCTGCTAACTGCCCCACTACCCCTGCAGCGCGATGGCAGTACAGTAGTAAGTCCTCAAAGCGCTGATAACGCACTACGCTCAAATCCATCTCCATACCGGCGATGATTTCCTCAAACAAAACCTGAGGCAGGGCAAAAACGTCAAGATACGGCAACAAAGCCTGCATGACCGGGTGCTCAGCATGTCCTTGATAGAGGGCCAGCACCTGCTGCTGCCACCAGGCGAGTTTGATACGTGCCACCTCCACATCGTGGCACTCATCCACCACATCATCGACTTCACGGCAGAATGCATACAAAGCCGTAATGGCACGGCGGCGTGGCGCCGGCAAAAAACGAAAGCTGTAATAAAAACTGGAACCGCTCGCCGCAGCCTTATCCTCACAGTATTGATCCGGCGTCACCGGCCACTCCTTTCCCCATCAATCATTTAGCACGTAGCGCACGCCACGCCATATACATCCAGTCACGCCAATTCAGCACCGGCCGTTGCCGGAATACATCTCCATCGGCATCATGCAGTTTTTTCAGAATACGCTCACCACCCATGATGGTCATCCGTAGCTCCAAGCCCAAACGACCCCGCAACACCTTGCCCAAAGGCGCACCGGCCTGCAGCATTTTACGCGCTCGCTCGATCTGCTCGCGCATCATGACCGGCCACAAACCACGGCTATCCTGTGCCGCGATCTGCTCTTCACTGATGCGGAAACGTTGCAAATCAGCCTGCGGCAAATAAACCCGATCTTTTTGCCAATCTATTGCTACATCTTGCAAAAAATTGATCAGTTGCAAAGCGGTACAAATTCCATCAGCCATCGCCAGGCTACGACTATCCTGCTCACCGTACAGCGCCAGTACCAAACGCCCGACCGGATTGGCGGAACGACGACAATAGTCGACCAGCTCGGCAAAACTCTGATAGCGCTTAACCAGTACATCCTGACGGAAGGCAGACAATAAATCATAAAACGGCTGTAAAGGTAATTGATGTTCGGCAATCGCCAGGGCCAGAGTCTGCATCAAGGGCATGGTTGGCAGCACACCAGCCTGAATAGCATCCAGCTCCGCTACCAGGCGGGAGAGCTCGGCCAGCCTGGCCTCGTCCGACTCTGTTCCTTCATCCGCCACATCATCGGCATAGCGCGCGAAGTAATAAATGGCATGCACGGCTTTACGCATTTTGCGCGGCAATAGCAAAGAACCTACCGGGAAATTCTCGTAGTGACCTACCGACATTCTGCCCGCCTCTTCGTGCCTGATAAGGCGGTGATTATAACCGAGGCATCAAAACACACCTACCAATACCAAAGCGGGTCGGATCGGTCACCTACAACGGCCCATATCAAAAAATTCTACTCAGTCGCTTTACAAAGCAGAAACTTCAAAATACAATGCCCCCCACTGTGAAAACAGCGTTGCTTGGGGGTATAGCTCAGTTGGGAGAGCGCTTGCATGGCATGCAAGAGGTCAGCGGTTCGATCCCGCTTACCTCCACCAAAATACAAAAAGCCGAATCATCATCATGATTCGGCTTTTTTCATCAGTTTTTTGAATTAAAGCTTATCTCATCTCGCAACACGACAAACTCTGCTTACTTACCGTCAATCGCGCTTAACTGCACCCCATCCTCAAGATAATGCCCTAGGCCCAGCTTTTTCATCAGTGCCGGAGTGCGTGGCCCCTCATGTGGGAAACCGGCATTCAATAGCTTACCATCTGTATTAAACAGACGTACCCATTCGCGAGAAGGGGCCGCACACTCTGGACGTAATGGACTATCGACACAGGCATAGAACACGTAAACATAAGCTTGCCCATCTGTGGCCTGCAAACAGGCCCAGCCTGTTGCCATCGCATCGAGAACTGCAACGTTCTTCAAAAACGGCTGCCGCAAACGCTTACCCTCCTGCGGCAATACCCGCATGCGATGCCGATCTGCTCGGGTAAGGGTTATTTTCTGGGATAAGACCTGCCTATCCTGGTCAACAACATTCAGATAACTTGTCTTCGCCAGCAAACTGGCCTGACCACAACTTAGATGAGCGGTAAACGTTTGGGGAGTGTCAGTGAATGGCTGCGCTTCGACACGCATGACAGATAAGGCCGCTAGGACGGCCAGCGGTATTAAGGAGATCACTCTCATGGCCTGCTCAGCTCTTGAACATACTTATTAAACCGTTCACGCGCAGCTTGCATCGTCATATTAGACTGCGAAGCACCTGGCAGTGATGCCCACTCTTTGCGTAAACTTGTGCGAGTGATGGCACTCTCAATATCACCTTGCTGAACAAATAGTAATGCCCCGCGGCTGCGTAACTTAGCAAGAGCTAACTTATCTTGTGAAGCCTTCGAAAAATCACTGACAACACTTCTCTCCTTCGCCTCTTGCCAAGTAGGCGCAAGAATCTGATAGGCACCAGCAGCAGTAGAAGTACGCCCCCATGCTGTTTGCGGGTTATTCGGGTGCTTGGTAACATCAGTAAAGCTCTTTTTGCCGCCATACAACAAAAAATACACGCTATCGTTATCTGTGCCATGTTCAGCGAAACGAATCAGCTTTAGAAACGCCGCCACATTAATCTCTTCTTTAGTCATATTGATATCAATCTATTTTGAATGGTTAGTTAGTCCAGCAAACAATAATTTTTGCCGATTGCCTAAAGCAACATACCATAAAATGCAAATACGCTGCAAAAACAGAGCTGTGCTTAGCACCGCTAACAAAACCTCGAAGAGCACCTGAACCAAGGCACGCCGACGAAGACAGTACCAGTGGTGCGGCAAGGAGGCGCAACGCTGGATCAGGGGGTTTGTTCACGGCTCTTAGCAACCTCATTCTCCACCTAAGTCCGCGCGGGCCAAACCTCATGCCTTATTAGCAAAACAAATAACGGCCACCACTACCTATCCCCTGCAAAACAAAAACCGAATCAGCACGACCCGGTTTTCGCTGTTTGTCACACACCAATCTACCACGCTATTCCTTTTTCTCTTCATCCTGGCGAACAATGCGAGCGATAAAAATAGCCAGCGCAGCCCATTTAGCCCAGTCTTCAGGTAACAAGTGCTGTAGCTCTGGCAGATGCTCACGTGCACTGGATAAGATAAACAGCAAAGCAGCCAATTTTACTGAGGCGAAATGCCAGGCACGGCGCCATTCGGGTATCAAGTGTTGGCTTATTTTGTTGCAGCACTGATCAATAACTGTTTTTGCGCTACACATGAGGCATAGTCTCCGCTGAGATGGATAAAGGCACGTGCCAGGGCGTCCCAGTCATCGCTGACTAGCGGCGCGATGGCTGGGCTTGCTTGGCTCAGATTGGCTGGCAATGCTGGCGTTGGCCGCGATGATGGCGGTGTTGAGTTCGCGCAAGCGGTCAGCATCAAGGTGGCAATCAACGGGTAGCGCTTGTTTCTCAACAACACGGTTATACCTTTCTATGATTTTGGGTTGGGTCTGACGCAGTTGTACCAGTTGTGTCTCCAGTACGGTGGATAGGCCATGTAGCCGCCGTGATTCTTCGCGATAAACATCCAGATCAGTCTGCGCCTGCTCGAATTGCTGTTGACTGCTAACTTGTACCCACTCCTGTCGCACTTGTTCGGCACCACGATTCCAGGCTAGCGCCAACGAAGCAATCCACAGCACCAAGCCGATCAACGCTACTGCCCAACGTCCGCTATTGAGTAATAAGCTCATCACCTACCCTCTTTCATCACGGCAGCAACCGCCTTGGCCACCAGCCACTTCTTGGCCTGGTACACAGCGAGCTCCTGCGGATTACTCAAAAAGAACAACTCGACAATCACACCACCGGCATTGACGAATGCCAGGCTGCCACGCGCGCTTTGTTTTTGGTCAATCCAGCCTTTATCGCCCCGTAGCGGGCTGCCTAACACGGAAGCAATCGCAGCACTCAGGCGCTGACTCAAACCCTTGAGTGGCGGCAAACTGATACTTTCCACGCCCTTTGCCGTTTGACTCCCTGCCGCATTGCAATGGAACTCGACAGCTAAGTCACTACCCGGAATGTGCTTTAGTGCTTGGCTGAGTGTTTGATTAACCGTGCCCACACCATCTGTCACCACCTCATGACCAACTTCACGCAGATAGAAGGCCACCATATTGCGAAAATCCGCGACGATAGCTGCTTCGGTTTGGCCATTAGCCACCGCGCCCGGGTCGTCATTGCTGTGACCAGCAGAAATAAAAATGCGCATAACAAGCCCCCTGTGAGCAAGAAATTAATGGCATTTTAACGATGGAGGAAATGGGGACGTAGCTGAATAAATTCAGTAACTTAGGAAAATGCATCATGTACACCAGCACATTGATCAGGCTGGTGGCGCATGTTTGGCGGATTTGAACTGATATCAAAATCCGCTCGCCATGACGTATAGCGAGCGTCTTCCAAGAAGACGAGCCGCTAACAAAACCTTGAAGAGTTCCTGACGCAGACAGTAGCTGTGCTACGGCAAGGAGGCGTAGGGGCTTTGTTAGCGGCGCTAAATGAGCTTACTGCCTGGCGGTGCGCTTATTGCTGAGCGGGGAGCTTTCGTGATTACTACGGAAAGGGTTGATATCCAGCCCGCCACGCCGGGTATAGCGCGCATAAACAGTGAGTTTTTCCGGGGCGCAATAGCGTAGCACATCGGTAAAAATACGTTCAACACATTGCTCATGAAATTCATTGTGCTGGCGAAAACCAATCAGATAACGCAATAAGGCTTCGCGGTCGATTTTCGCGCCCGTATAACGAATCTGAACGCTACCCCAGTCGGGCTGACCGGTTACCAGGCAATTCGACTTCAGCAGATTGCTGCACAAGGTTTCTGATACCGCCTGCTCGACATCTGCCCGCAGCACTTCGGGGCAAGGTGCGTAGTGATCAACCTCAATATCAAGATCATCCAGGTATTCTCCGGCCAGCTCGGCAATATGCTGCCCGGCAAAGTCCTGCGGCAATTGTAACTCTACGGTTACCGAGGCACCGGCGGCTCGGCTCAGGTCGCGGGTCAGTTGTTGGCATAGCGTTGCCTGATCGCTGATGCGGGTTTGGTTATAGCTGTTCAGATAAAGTTTGAACGATTTGGATTCAATCAGATTCGGGCTGCTTGCCGGAATAAAAAAATAGGCAATGGCGACTTGTGGTTTGCCTTTGGCGTTCAGCCACGATAACTCGAAACCAGTCCACACATCCACGCCACTAAATGGCAAAGCGCCTGACTGTATACCGATTTCGTCACGCTTTACCTGGCGGGGTATGGGATAGAGCAGGCTGGGATCGTAATGATCCTGATAGCTAACCGCTTTACCCAACGGCGACTGTTCCGGGCTCATGCTTTGTGCTGGCATCACACACCTTTCAACGTTTCCTGGTTAATCAATCAATAAGCACTCGTTTTAAAAGCCGCTAACAAAAGCTCGAAGAGCTCCTGAGCCAAAGCGCCGACGCAGAGCAGTGGTACGGCAAGAAGGCGCAATGCTGGATCAGGGGGGGGTAGCGGCTCTAAGCCGACCATAACGGCGGCTCATCCAATAGGGCTATTTGCTCGCGCAAGCTCAAAATCTGTTCTTCCCAGTAGCGCTGGCTATTAAACCAGGGGAAAGCTGCCGGGAAAGCTGGATCATGCCAGCGGCGCGCCAGCCAAGCACTGTAATGAATCAAACGCAAGGTACGCAGCGCTTCCACCAGATGCAGTTCTCGCACGTCAAAGTCGCAAAAATCTTCATACCCGGCCAGCACATCACCCAGTTGTGCCGACTGCTCCTGGCGACTGCCGGATAACAGCATCCACAAATCCTGCACCGCCGGCCCCATGCGACTATCGTCAAAATCAACAAAATGTGGCCCATCGTCGGTCCACAACATATTGCCGGCATGACAATCGCCATGCAGCCGTAGGCTTTCGAACTCGCCGGCCCGCGCAAATGCACGCTGTACACCCGCCAATGCCTGCGCGAGCACACCACGCATCACTTCGTGCAATTCGGGTGGAATTGCAGCATGCTGTATTAGGTAGTTGGCCGGCTCTTCACCAAAACTGAGCTGATCCAATACCGGACGTGTCTGATAGGCCTGCACTTTACCCAGCGCATGAATACGCCCCAGAAAGCGGCCTATCCATTCCAGCGTCTGGCTATCACCCAATTCAGGTACCCGTCCGCCACGACGCGCAAATAGCGCAAAGCGAAAACCCGCGTGTTGATGCAGACTTTGCTGTTGAAAAAGCAGTGGCGGCACCACCGGAATTTCCCGTGCAGCCAATTCCAATGAGAAGGCGTGCTCTTCCAGAATCTGCGCCTCGCTCCAGCGCTCCGGGCGATAAAACTTGGCCACCAAGGGGGGGGCATCTTCTACGCCCACTTGGTAGACACGATTTTCATAACTATTCAACGCCAGCAAGCTGCCAGAACAGCGCAAGCCCAGGCTTTCGATGGCATCCAGAATCGTATCGGGGGTCAAACGGCTATAAGGGGGGGCTGGATTGGTCATCATCGGCGCATTATACGGCGAAGCTCAGCCTTGTGAGGTTTTGTTACTTTGTCCCATCAGCCAGCATGATAAAACCCCGCCAAACAACAGCGGGGTTAGTCTGGCGTTTACACGCACAAGCGCTTAACCGTAGTTGTCGATACTCGGGCAGCTGCACACCAGATTGCGATCACCATACACATCGTCCACACGGTTCACGCTTGGCCAGAACTTGTTTTCCAGTACATAGGCCAGCGGGAACAGTGCCAACTCGCGGCTATACGGGCGATCCCAGTCTCCAGCAATATCTGCCTTGCTATGCGGCGCATTACGCAGTGGATTATTGTCTGCCGGCCACACACCATTTTGCACTTGATCAATCTCCTGACGAATCGCCACCATTGCCGCAATAAAGCGATCCAGCTCGGCTTTAGGCTCGGATTCGGTCGGTTCTATCATCAAGGTACCTGGCACCGGGAAACTCATAGTCGGCGCATGGAAACCGTAGTCCATCAAGCGTTTGGCCACATCCACCTCAGTCACACCGCTGGCGGCCTTGAGTGGTCGCAAATCAATAATGCACTCATGCGCTACTCGACCATGATTACCGGTGTAGAGCACCGGGAAGTGCTCAGCCAACTGGGTCGCGATGTAATTGGCTGACAAAAGCGCATTCTGTGAGGCCTGCTTCATCCCTTCCGCCCCCATCATCGCAATATACATATAGGAAATCGGCAGGATAGAAGCAGAACCAAACGGCGCGGCAGATACCGCCGTCTGCCCGGCTAAGGCACCGGGAACTTCGGCAAGCACATGATTTGCAATGAATGGTGCCAAATGGGCACGCAAACCAATCGGCCCCATGCCGGGCCCACCGCCACCGTGCGGGATGCAGAAAGTCTTGTGCAGATTCATATGCGAAACATCCGCACCGATATCGGCCGGGCGACATAAGCCGACTTGTGCATTCAGATTCGCCCCATCCATATACACCTGACCACCATGCTGGTGGATGACTTCGCAGATCTCACGGATCGCAGGCTCAAACACGCCATGCGTCGACGGATAAGTAATCATCAACGCACCCAGATGGGCTGCGTGCTGTTCGGCTTTGGCTTTAAGGTCAGCAACATCGACATTACCGGCCTCATCGCACTCCACCACCACTACCTGCATATTCAGCATATTAGCCGTTGCCGGATTGGTGCCGTGTGCTGAGCGTGGGATCAGGCAGATACGGCGCTGAGCGTCGCCACGGGATTCGTGATAGCGGCGGATCGCCAGCAAGCCGGCGTATTCGCCTTGGGCACCAGAGTTTGGCTGCATCGAAATAATGTCAAAACCGGTAATCGCCCGCAGTTGGGTTTCCAGCCCGGCAATCATTTCCAGATAACCCTGCGCCTGATCCCGTGGTGCAAACGGGTGAATATTGGCAAATTCCGGCCAAGTGATCGGCAGCATTTCGCTAGTGGCATTCAACTTCATTGTGCAGCTGCCTAGCGAGATCATCGAATGATTCATTGCCAAGTCACGGTTTTCCAGCTTCTTCAGATAACGCAGCATTTCATGCTCGCTATGGTGCGAGTTGAATACTGGGTGAGTCAGAAAAGCTGACTCGCGTTTGAGCATGGCCGGAATCGCATCCTGGGCAGCAAGGTCCAGAGCCGCAATATCGGCAGGCTTGGCAGTAAACAGCTCAATCAATTGCGCCAGATCGGCTACAGTGGCGTCTTCGTGAAACGCCACCCCCAATACCGTCGACGTCACTCGACGCAAATTATAGCCAGCTGCCAGCGCTGCCTGATAGATAGCATCGGCCTGAGTCGTCTCTACTTGCACCGTGTCAAAGAAACGGTCAAACACCAGCTTGCCACCAGCCTGCTGTACCGCATGAGCGAAAATAGCCGCCAAACGATGAATACGCTGGGCAATGCGCTTTACCCCATGCGGGCCGTGATATACCGCATACATGCCAGCGATATTGGCCAGCAACACCTGGCTGGTACAAATATTGGAATTGGCTTTTTCGCGGCGGATGTGTTGCTCGCGAGTCTGCAAGGCCATACGCAGCGCGGTTTTACCCTTTGCATCAATGGACACGCCGATAATACGACCAGGTGCGGCACGCTTCATGGCTTCCTTGCAGGCAAAGTAAGCGGCATGCGGCCCACCGAAGCCCATTGGCACCCCGAAACGCTGGGTATTACCCACGGCAATATCGGCACCCATTTCTCCCGGTGACTTCAAGGCGACTAGGGCCATAATATCGGCAGCCACTACCGCCACCCCGCCCTTGGCTTTGAGCGCAGCGATGTATGGCGTCAAATCGAGCAGATCACCCGCCTGTCCCGGATACTGGAACAGCGCGCCAAAGTAATCGCCATTGGCCACTTGCTCGGGATGCGCAACGATCAGCTCAAAACCAAAATACTTGGCACGGGTACGCATCACATCAAGGGTTTGCGGTAGTACACGGTTATCGACGAAAAATTGCGCGGACTGAGACTTTGACACACTGCGCGCCATCGCCATCGCCTCTGCGGCGGCAGTAGCCTCATCCAGCAAGGAGGCATTAGCCAGTTCCAAACCGGTCAAGTCAATGACCATTTGCTGGTAGTTCAGCAAAGCCTCTAAGCGGCCTTGTGCGATTTCTGCCTGATAAGGGGTGTAGGCGGTATACCAGCCGGGGTTTTCCAGCACATTGCGCAGAATCACACCCGGCATCAGCACCGGATAATAACCGAGGCCGATAAACGATTTATTCACGACATTTTTACTGGCTATTTTTTTCAGCGCCGCCAACGCTTCCGCTTCAGCCTGTGGCGCGGGCAGATCAAGCGGCTGACGCAAACGGATATTATCCGGCACGGTTTGCGCGACCAGATCATCAAGGGAGTTCACCCCAATCGCAGCCAGCATTGCCTGCCTATCGGCATCTGAAGGGCCGATATGACGGGAGATGAATTCTTGGTGATTAAAGAGTTCGGAGAGAGACATAAGTAAAAATATTCCTTTTCAGCCACGAAGCTAACGGACACGCTGAAGTATTCTGAATACCTCTTCGCCCTGAGCCATGAAGATAAGCCGCTACTAAGACAATGACGTGGATTTCGTGGCGCAAAAAAACCCCTCGGCGTTAGCAACAAGGGGCTTCTACGATATCAGGCACCAATTTCTTTGGCGTAAGCAGCTGCGTCCAGCAAGGTATCAAGATCAGCAGGATTAGCTGGCTGAATCTTGAAGAACCAGCCCGCCTCATACGGTTCGCTATTCGCCAGTTCTGGGGCGGCTTCCAGCTCGGTATTCACCTCCAACACTTCACCAGCAATCGGCGCCATCACATCAGAGGCTGCCTTCACCGACTCCACCACACCCGCTTGTTCATCCTGCCCCAATTTGGCGCCGACTGCCGGCAGCTCAACAAAGACGATATCGCCCAGTAGCTCTTGGGCATGTTCGGTAATACCAACGGTCACAGTGCCATCTGCTTCTAAACGCAACCATTCGTGGCTGGTGACATATTTAAGTTCGCTAGGAATATTGCTCATGCATTTCTCCAAAAAATCAGGCTGAATCTTGCCATTACATTGATTAAACAAAGACTTTTTTACCATTACGCACAAATGGCATTTTCACCACTCGCACCGCAGTCAGCGTGCCACGTAAATCAACTTGCGCGATATCGGCAGTGGCCACGGGTACCCTGGCAATAGCGATAGAATGTTTGAGTGTAGGTGAGAAAGTGCCACTGGTAATGATCCCCTCGCCGACGCCTTCCACTACCACGCGCAGACCTTCGCGCAACACTCCACGACCTTCCAGTACCAGGCCGACCTGCTTCATTTGCACACCGGCCGCTTTTTGCGCTGCCAGTGCCTCACGACCATTAAAGAGCCGCTCACTTGGCTCCCAGGCAATCGTCCAGCCCATACCTGCCTCTAGCGGCGATACCGTTTCGTCCATATCATGGCCATATAGGTTCATCCCCGCCTCCAGCCGCAGCGTATCGCGCGCACCTAGGCCAATAGGCACAACCCCCACAGCAAGTAACTGCTGGAAGAAAGCGAGGGTTTCGCTAGCTGGTAATATGATTTCCAGGCCATCCTCACCGGTATAGCCTGTTCTGGCATAGAACCAGTCATCGACGGGCATACCTTGGAACACTTTTAATGCTTGAATATCGGTAGCCAGTTCTGCTTTGATTGCGCACACTTTGCTGATCGCCTGTGGGCCTTGCACGGCCAGAATAGACAGATCACGCCGCACTTGAATGTCAACATCGAAACCGCTTGTCTGCGTTTGCATCCAGGCCAAGTCTTTATCGGTGGTGCCAGCATTAATCACCATGCGATAACCATAGTCAGCAAGATAGACGATTAAGTCATCAATCACCGTTCCTTGGTCCGACAGCATGGCGGAGTACAGTGCCTTACCGGACACCGTCAGCTTGGCAACATCGTTAGCTAATAATTTTTGCAGCCAGGCTTTGGCATCAGGACCACGAATATCCAATACGGTCATGTGGGAAACATCGAAAACACCGGCATCGGTGCGCACAATCTCATGCTCTTTTAGCTGTGAGCCATAATGAATAGGCATATCCCAGCCAGCGAAATCGACCATCTTCGCTCCAGCAGCAAGATGAGCTTCAAATAAAGGGGTACGTTTTGGGGTGGTCATAAATGGTGCGTCCTTGCAGGGTGTGTTATTACGCTAATCCCACACCCCTCTGTCCATGCACCTGAGATTTTCCGGCAAACCTGCCGTTAGCCCCTTCGGTGGGCATCCATTAGGATGCCGCTCTCCAGATTCTGACAAGCTGACGATAGCCAGCTCGATAATACAGTCCTTTTGCCTGAGCGATTGCGGGTGCACTTGCGCCTTCGGCGGTGGCTCAGTCGCCACACTCTCCTGCATAACGTCGCCGATTATCTTTGTTAGCTGCTGCCTTGGCAAGCCAAGTTTAGTTCAAGCTAGAGATATATACACTAGACAAACAGGAGAATGCTCCAAATGGAAAAAGGCCATCACGTAAACGTGATGGCCTTTAAATCCTGGCGTCCCCACGGGGAATCGAACCCCGGCTACCGCCGTGAAAGGGCGGTGTTCTAACCGCTAAACTATAGGGACTAAGCTGTGGTACACCCGGAGCGATTCGAACGCCCGACCCTCTGGTTCGTAGCCAGATACTCTATCCAACTGAGCTACGGGTGCACTGACTGGCGGAGAAAGAGGGATTCGAACCCTCGATACAGGTTTAAGCCCGTATGCTTCCTTAGCAGGGAAGTGCCTTCGACCTCTCGGCCATTTCTCCGTTCAGAGGGCGCCATAATAATTATGGCGATACACTCTGTCAATAGCCTTTAAAAATTATCTGACCTAAAAAAATAATTTACATCGATAACTCTAGGCCAAATACCTTATGCAACACCCTTACCGCGAGCTCCAGATACTTTTCATCCACCAGCACAGACACCTTAATTTCCGACGTAGAAATCATCTGGATATTGATTCCTTCTTCTGCCAATGTCCGGAACATCATCGAGGCGATACCGCAATGAGAGCGCATTCCTACGCCAACAATAGAGATTTTGGCTACTTTATCGTCAGAATCCACCTTGTTAGCACTGATATGACCCTGCACTTCACGCAAAATACTCAACGCCCGTTGGTATTCACCACGTGGCACTGTGAATGAAAAATCAGTCGTCCCATTTTCGCCAACATTCTGAATGATCATATCGACCTCAATATTAGCGTCGGCAATAGGGCCTAATATTTGATAGGCGATTCCAGGCCTGTCCGGCACGCCTTTGACGTTAATACGCGCTTCGTTACGGTCAAATGCAATACCTGCAACCACAGCCTTTTCCATGTTTTCATCTTCCTCAAACGTAATCAGGGTACCTTCGCCTTCGTCCTCAAAACTGGACAACACTCGCAAACGCACTTTGTATTTTCCCGCAAATTCTACCGCGCGGATCTGCAGCACTTTGGATCCTAGCGATGCCATTTCGATCATTTCTTCAAACGTGACCGTTTTAAGGCGACGGGCCTCTGGCACCACGCGCGGGTCTGTCGTATAGACACCATCAACATCGGTATATATCTGACACTCATCCGCCTTTAGCGCAGCAGCCAGCGCTACCGCTGATGTATCCGAACCACCACGACCCAAGGTAGTGATATTGCCAACCTCATCGATACCCTGAAAACCAGCCACAATAACGACACTACCTGCACTTAAATCTGCGCGCATTAGTGATTCATCAATAGATTGGATCCTGGCCTTGTTATGAGCGCTATCGGTCACCACCTTTACCTGCCAGCCACAATAGCTCTTAGCAGATACACCAATTTCCTTAAGCGCCATCGCCAGTAAGCCAATAGTGACTTGCTCACCAGTAGAAACAATGACATCTAATTCTCGGGGATCGGGATAGTCCTGAATTTCCTTAGCCAAAGCGATGAGGCGATTAGTTTCTCCACTCATCGCTGACACCACTACTACTACATCATGCCCTTGCGCCTTCCATCTGGCGACACGACGAGCCACGTTCTTGATACGCTCAGCCGAACCCACCGAGGTACCGCCATACTTTTGTACAATGAGTGCCATGCTTGTTTCTTAGCTATTTAATTAAAAGGGATCGAAATTCGAGCACGAATTCTGACCATGTTTCAGATAGAAAAGCAAGATTGATTTACAGTATTTACTCAGCCCAGCTATTTAGATCACTTATTACTTTATTAGTCACTTGATACGATACGTTGCGGACAAGTATATAAATTGACACGCTCTGCTCTGGCAAAACCCAATAAAGTAAGCTGGTAGCGCTCGGCCATCTCCACAGCTAGGCCGGTAGGCGCCGCCAAGGCAATAAGTATTTCAATACCTGCTGATGCCGCTTTTTGTACCATTTCATAGCTTGCCCGACTCGTCACAATCGCAACACCTTGTTGCCAGTCTTGTTGGGCACGCTTGCCAATCAACTTATCTAGTGCCACATGTCGTCCAACGTCCTCACTAAGATGCAGCAAAGCACCATCAAGATTAAACCAGGCTGCCGCATGAGCACAGGCCGTAGCCTTGGAGAGTTGTTGCTCCTGCTCCAAGAGGGGTAACGCGGTTTGCAATGTCTTTAATTGTAACTTTTGGGTAAACGGCAAAGGTGGTAAGTCGCGATGAATTTGCGCTAACTGCTCCACGCCGCATAGCCCGCAACCAGTACGACCAGCCATTTGACGACGACGCTGCTTTAGCTCAAGAAAACGGGCACTAGCCAATTCAATATGCAGTTCAATACCTTGTTTCGTTTCCAAAACTTCCACACCATAAATTTCACTGGGCTGCCGCGCAATTCCCTCGGCTAGGCTAAAGCCTAAAGCAAAATCCTCCAATTGCTGCGGACTAGCCATCATCACCACATGTGACAGCCCGTTATAAACTAAGGCTACCGGTACCTCTCTAGCCAACAAATCACTTTGCTCCCGCATCAAACCACCTTGGCAGCTCAATAAAGTAAGGAGTTGAGCGCCAACCAAACCTTCATCTGTATTGCCCATTATTTGCCTACGCCTCAGCTATGATTAATTTTTGTAAGTGCTCTACACGCCAATAATTTGTACAGATCGCGACAGAGGGCGATAATAGCGTTTTGAGTGTACTTTAGGCATGTATATCAACTACTTCGATAGAAGGTATGCATAATTCAGTAACCAGGAGATATTCCATGCAAGTCAGCAGACGGCAATTTTTTAAATTCTGCGCCGGCGGCATGACAGGTACCACCATTGCAACTTTGGGTTTCATGCCAGAAACGGCCTTAGCAGACGTGCGCAGCTACAAACTGATGCGCGCGACAGAAACCCGCAATACCTGTACATACTGTTCGGTTGGCTGTGGCATTTTAATGTACAGCCTAGGTGATGGTGCAAAAAACGCCAAAGCCAGTATTTTTCATATAGAAGGCGACCCAGATCACCCGGTCAACCGTGGAGCACTATGCCCGAAAGGCGCAGGCTTAATCGACTTCATCCACAGTTCCAGTCGCCTGCATTTCCCTGAAGTTCGCGAACCGGGCTCTAACGAGTTCAAACGTATCAGTTGGGATGAGGCACTCAGCCGCATCGCAGCCCATATGAAGAAAGACCGCGACGCTAACTTTCAAGAAAAAACAGCCGATGGTGTAACAATAAACCGTTGGCTGACAACTGGCTTTCTGGCCGCTTCAGCCTCCAGCAATGAAGCAGGCTGGATGACACACAAATTTACCCGCAGCCTTGGCTTATTGGCTGTCGACAACCAAGCACGCGTATGACACGGACCAACGGTGGCAAGTCTTGCCCCAACATTTGGTCGTGGCGCGATGACAAACCATTGGGTTGACATCAAGAATGCCAATCTTGTTGTGGTAATGGGCGGTAATGCAGCCGAAGCGCATCCGGTAGGATTCCGCTGGGCCATTGAAGCCAAAACCCGCAACAAAGCCAATTTGATCGTAATTGATCCACGCTTTACCCGTACGGCCTCGGTAGCGGATTACTACGCCCCTATCCGTACCGGAACGGATATCACCTTCTTATCCGGTGTTATTCGCTATCTGCTGGAAAAGGGCCAATACAACAAGGAATATACGCTGGCGTATACCAATGCAGCCTTGTTGGTTAATCCAGATTTTAAATTTGAAGAAGGCTTATTTTCTGGCTACAACGCAGAAAAACGCAATTACGACAAATCGACGTGGAGTTATCAGCTCGACCAGCAAGGTTATGCCAAACGTGATGACACGTTAAGCGATCCACGTTGCGTGATCAATTTGATGCGTGAGCATGTGGCTCGTTACACACCGGAAATGGTGGAAATCATCTGCGGCACACCTAAGGACGCCTTCCTCAAAGTCTGTGAATATATCGCCGAAACTGCTGCAGACAACAAGACAACGTCTTTCCTGTACGCACTAGGCTGGACGCAACATTCTATCGGTTCGCAAAACATCCGTACCATGGCAATGATACAGCTGCTGCTAGGCAATATGGGTATGGCTGGTGGTGGGATTAATGCGCTGCGTGGTCATTCCAATATACAAGGTTTAACTGACTTGGGCTTGCTCTCAACCAGTTTACCTGCCTATATGTCTATGCCATCAGAAAAAGAACCCACTTTAGACGTCTACCTTAACAAATACACCACTAAAGCGCTGGCCGATGGTCAGATGAACTATTGGCAGAATTACCCCAAATTCTTCATATCGTTAATGAAATCGATGTGGGGAGACAATGCCAAGGCGGACAACCAGTGGGGCTATGACTGGCTACCCAAATGGGACAAAAGCTACGATGTATTGCAATACTTCGAGCTAATGCATCAGGGCAAGGTCAACGGTTATTTCTGCCAGGGCTTTAACCCCGTATTGGCATTCCCAGACAAAAACAAGATAGTCGCCTCCCTCTCCAAGCTCAAATACTTGGTGATCATGGATCCTTTGGCTACAGACACATCTACCTTCTGGAAAAATCACGGTGAGTTCAATGAGGTAAAAACCGCAGATATTCAGACAGAAGTTTTCCGCTTGCCTACTACCTGCTTTGCAGAGGAAGATGGTGCCGTCGTTAACTCTGGTCGCTGGTTGCAATGGCATTGGAAAGGTGCGGATGGCCCAGGAGAGGCCCGACCTGATGCGGAAATCCTGGCCGGTATTTTCCTCAAAATAAAAGCACTCTACGCCAAAGAGCCGGGTAAAAATGCAGAGGCAATTCAAAGCCTGTCCTGGACTTATACCGATCCACACGCTCCGCAACCAGGTGAATTAGCTCGGGAACTCAACGGCAAAGCTTTGGCCGACTTACCTGACCCCAAAAACCCTGGTCAGTTCCTGGCACGCAAAGGAGAGCAGCTATCTTCCTTTGCTCAACTACAAGCCGATGGCAGCACTGCAGCTGGATGCTGGATCTTCACTGGAAGCTGGACACAAGCGGGCAACCAGATGGCTCGCCGCGACAATAGTGATCCGTCCGGTCTTGGCAACACGCTAGGTTGGGCCTGGGCTTGGCCAGCAAACCGCCGCATTTTGTACAACCGAGCTTCGTGCAAGCCGGATGGAACTCCATGGGATAAGAGCCGCACGCTGATCAAATGGAATGGTGAAAAATGGACCGGAGCAGACATCCCGGACTTCAAAGCGGATGAACCTCCAGGCACCGCAATGGGACCCTTTATCATGCAACAGGAAGGCCTCGGCCGTCTGTTTGCCTTGGACAAAATGGCAGAAGGCCCATTCCCGGAGCACTACGAACCATTTGAAACACCGCTGGGAACCAATCCTTTGCATCCCAAAGTGATCTCCAATCCGGCTGCGCGCGTTTTCGCTGCGGATTTAGCACAAATGGGCACGCACGAGGACTTCCCTTATGCTGGTACCACTTACCGCTTAACCGAGCACTTCCATGGCTGGACCAAGCATGCATTACTCAATGCTATTTCTCAGCCAGAGCAATTTGTGGAAATTGGCGAAGCACTGGCCAAGGAAAAAGGCATTAGCAATGGGGACACAGTAAAAGTGTCATCTAAACGCGGCTACATCAAGGCGAAGGCTGTGGTGACTAAACGTATCCGTGCACTACAAGTGAACGGCAAAACCGTACACCACATTGGTATTCCGATTCACTGGGGATATGAAGGTGTTGCCAAAAAGGGGTTTAGCGCCAACACGCTGACACCTTTTGTTGGGGACGCTAACACTCAGACACCGGAATTCAAGTCCTTCCTCGTCAACCTAGAGAAAGTGTAAGGGGCGACCATGTCACTGCAATCGCAAGATATTTTGCGCCGCTCCGCCAGCCCTACCCAACCGCCGATCGTACGTGATCATAAGGCTGAGGTAGCCAAGCTGATTGATGTCTCCACCTGTATTGGCTGCAAGGCTTGCCAGGTAGCCTGTTCAGAATGGAACGACATCCGCGATGAGGTGGGCACTAATGTCGGAGTCTACGACAATCCGGCGGATTTAACGGCTCATAGCTGGACGGTAATGCGTTACAGCGAAGTAGAAGAAAATGGCAAACTTGAGTGGCTGATACGTAAAGACGGCTGCATGCATTGTGCCGATCCTGGCTGCCTGAAAGCCTGCCCCTCACCTGGGGCAATTATTCAGTACGCTAACGGTATTGTGGACTTTCAGTCTGAGCACTGCATTGGCTGTGGTTACTGCATCGCTGGCTGCCCATTTGATGTGCCACGCATCAACCAGAAAGACAATAAGGCTTACAAATGTACCTTATGCTCTGATCGGGTGATGGTCGGCCAAGAGCCTGCCTGCGTCAAAACCTGTCCCACTGGTGCCATTCGCTTTGGCACCAAGGACGATATGCAGGTCTATGCTCAGGATAGGGTGGATGAGCTGAAAACACGTGGCTATGCCAATGCCGGGTTATATGATCCACAAGGAGTAGGTGGAACCCACGTGATGTATGTATTACATCATGCAGATAAACCCCAGTTGTACTCCGGTCTGGCGAAAGACCCGCATATCAGCCCAACCGTCAGTTTGTGGAAAGGCATACTCAAACCACTCTCCACCATTGGCTTAGCCGCTTCGGTACTGTTCGGATTCTTCCACTATATCGGTATTGGCCCAAACAAGGCCGAAGAAGAAGAGGAGGATAAGGTATGAGCAAGGAAAAGCTGATCAAACGCTATAACGCGGCAGAACGTATTAATCACTGGATTGTCGCTGTTTGTTTCATTTTATTAGCCATTTCCGGGTTGGCATTTTTCTATCCAGCCTTCTTCTGGCTTACCGGGGTATTTGGCACACCGCAACTGGCACGCATTATTCACCCTTTTGTCGGGGTGATCATGTTCCTAGGCTTTGCGCGCCAATTCCTGCGTTACTGGCATCACAACCTGGTTAATAAAGAGGATGTGAAATGGATGCTCGCCGTAAAAAGCGTGCTCACTGGCCAAGAAGTTGGAGACACCGGCAAATATAATGGCGGCCAAAAAGGCATGTTCTGGCTAATGACCGCCTGTATGCTGGCGCTACTATGTACGGGATTTATCATGTGGCGGCCTTACTTTGCCAGCAGCTTTCCTATCCCTGTGATTCGGATTGCACTACTCGTGCACGCTTGGAGTGCGCTGATTCTGATTGCCGGTATTGTGGTACACATCTATGCCGCCATCTGGGTACGCGGCACCATTCGGGCGATGGTAGAGGGCGTGGTTACCTATGCTTGGGCGAAGAAACATCATCCCAAGTGGTTCCGTGAAGTAACAGGAGAGAAAAACAAGTCATGAGCATACGCATCGTCCCGGTGGACGAGGCGGGTTCTTTGCAAGCAGCGGCGGGAGATATCCCGCCGTTGTTATTGCCAAACCCAGCCGAAGTTTACCTAAATCGAGCACAGCGCTTAAAAACGCTGGCGCAAGACCACCCTATGGGGGCCTATCTCGAATTTGCCAGCAAAATTGCTCAGGTTCAGCATGAACTGGTACACAGTCATCCGATCACACTACCTGAACTCCACAACTATTTTCAAGATTGTGCAGAGCACGGCTTACCACCGCTTGGGGTTCAGGCGTGGCCCAGAGACCATGCCTGGCAACAGTTGCTGCGTACACTCTGCGAGTCGTTAATCCCCTCACTCGCCACAACTCCTGCCATGGCGGCTAAAGCATTACTGAGTTTCTCCGCAGAAGAACTAGAGCAGAGCGCGAGCAGCCTGCTACAGGGGGACTTTGACAAAATCAGTAGCGAACAAGCCCCATTTATCTGGGCAGCACTCTCGATTTATTTTAGCCAGCTAGCCAGCCAACTAAAAATCACGGCGATTCCAGAGCCAGACGATGCCCGCCATCTATGCCCGGTTTGCAATAGCTCGCCGGTAAGCAGTGTGTTGCATATCGGCAAAGAGGCAGGCCTACGCTATCTGCATTGCAGCCTCTGTGAGAGTGAGTGGCATATGGTTCGAGTAAAATGCAGTAATTGTGAATCGACTCGCGATATTGCCTACTGGTCACTGGAACAAGGTGAAGGCCAACAGGCGGCTATTCGGGGGGAGTCTTGCGGCGACTGCGGCAGCTATCTGAAGATACTTTCACAAGAAAAAGACCTGATGGTCGAAGCAGTGGCCGATGACTTGGCTACCCTGACACTGGATGCACAGCTAGAGCAGCAAGGCTTTGCACGCTCTGCGATCAATCCGTTTTTGTTTCCAGGCCCCAAGGCCTAAGGGCAAACACCCGAAACAGCACAAGATGGCGCTTCAAAACAAAAATGCCAGGATGAATTTCCTGGCATTTTTACGTAAACATCACCTCACATCAACGGCGCATAGAATCAAAGAACTGTTGATTAGACTTGGTCGCCTTGATCTTATCCTGCAAGAACTCCATTGCCTCCATATCATCCATCGGATAGAGCAATTTACGCAGCACCCAGATACGCTGTAGCTGATCTTGCGGTATCAACAACTCTTCACGCCGCGTACCTGAGCGATTAATGTTCAACGCAGGGAAAATTCGTTTTTCCGCCATTCTTCTTTCAAGATGGATTTCACAGTTACCGGTACCTTTAAATTCCTCATAGATCACATCGTCCATGCGGCTACCGGTTTCTACCAAAGCTGTCGCGATAATGGTGAGGCTGCCGCCCTCTTCCACATTACGTGCTGCCCCAAAAAAGCGCTTAGGTCGCTGCAAGGCATTAGCATCCACACCACCCGTCAAGACCTTACCGGATGCCGGCACCACGGTATTGTAAGCACGCGCCAGGCGGGTAATGGAATCCAGCAAGATCACCACATCTTTTTTATGCTCAACTAAACGCTTAGCCTTCTCAATCACCATTTCAGCCACTTGCACATGGCGGGTAGCTGGCTCATCAAAAGTCGAAGAAACCACCTCACCACGGACTGAACGCTGCATTTCGGTCACTTCTTCCGGACGCTCATCAATCAGCAACACAATCAATACCGCCTCAGGATGATTCGCCGTGATCGCATGAGCAATATGCTGCAACATTACTGTTTTACCGGTCTTGGGGGGAGCAACCAATAAAGCACGCTGCCCTTTTCCGATAGGAGCAATTAAATCAATAATTCTCCCTGTGATATTTTCCTCAGCGCGGATATCCCGCTCTAGCTTAAATTTCTCTGTAGGAAACAGCGGTGTCAGATTCTCAAACAGAATCTTGTGCTTAGAACTCTCCGGTGCCTCACCGTTAACTTTATCGACCTTCACCAGCGCAAAATAACGCTCACCGTCTTTGGGTGTACGAATCTCACCTTCAATAGAGTCGCCAGTATGAAGATTAAAGCGGCGAATTTGGGAAGGGCTGACATAAATATCATCAGGCCCGGCCAGATAAGAAGTATCAGGGCTGCGCAGAAAGCCAAAACCGTCAGGCAGAACTTCCAACGTGCCTTCGCCAAAAATGCTCTCGCCTTTTTTAGCTTGATTTTTCAAAAGGGCAAAAATCAAATCCTGCTTACGCAGACGGTTAGCCCCATCAATCTCGAAGGAGATAGCCATCTCGACGAGTTCAGAAACATGTAAATGCTTTAAATCAGATAAGTGCATAGCAGCCGTAGGTAGGTCGACTCGATAACGATTAGCGGAATGCTTGTTCGAAGGTATGAAAGTAAAGACGAAGCGGGCAAAAGTGTAAACCTTACAATAGCCCGCTTTGAAGAATTTTGCTGGAGAATATTCGCTTTATACGTTGCTGTCAACGAAAGCGATTAACTGACTCTTTGCCAAAGCACCAACCTTAGTCGCCGCGACCTGACCATCTTTAAAAATCATCAGGGTAGGGATACCACGAATACCAAACTTGGGAGGGGTTAATTCATTCTGATCAATATTCAACTTGACCACTTTCAAACGGCCCTCATACTCCTTCGCTACCTCATCTAAAATAGGGGCAATCATCTTACATGGCCCGCACCACTCCGCCCAATAATCAACAAGAACAGGACCTTGAGCCTTCAACACATCCTGCTCAAAAGAATCATCGCTTACATGATGAATAAGATCACTCATAGAACCCTCTCTAACATCTTGTATTTGTTGCACCGTCATAACCCCCTAGTGGTGCCAAGCGCCACTCAAGGTGCAACCGGAAAGGTGAACATTAAACCAATTGAGCACCAACTTTCAACCTAAAATAAGCAATAGCATCCCCCGTGAGTGATCGCCACCTTATAAACTCCAAGAAATTCAACACCAACAACACTTGAGTAAGGGCCGCAACACACATCCCCACTGTTACAAGAAATAAGCTCCGGTATAATAGCCAGCTATTTACTCCGACCAAAGGGTGCCAAATGGGCTTTCTACAAGGCAAAAAAATTCTGATTACCGGTATGATTTCCAACCGTTCTATTGCCTATGGCATTGCTCAAGCCTGCCATAAGCAAGGGGCGGAACTCGCTTTCACCTATGTGGTAGACAAGCTAGAAGAACGGGTTCGGGAGATGGCATCCGACTTCAATTCCACATTGGTGTATCGTTGCGACGTACAAAACGACGAGGAAATTGACCAATTATTTATTGATCTAGGCAAACAGTGGGATGGTTTAGATGGTCTGGTTCATGCCATCGCCTTTGCCCCTCGCGAATCGCTTGAAGGAGACTTTCTGGACGCGCTAACTCGAGAAGCATTCCAAACAGCACATGATGTCTCCGCTTATAGCTTTCCCGCTCTAGCTAAAGCTGCTCGGCCAATGATGCGAGGCCGCCAATCCGCACTGCTCACACTCTCTTATTTGGGTGCCGTACGCGCCATTCCCCATTACAACGTAATGGGTTTAGCAAAAGCCAGTCTAGAAGCGTCGGTACGTTTTATGTCCGCCAGTCTGGGCAAAGATGGAATCCGCGTAAACGGCATCTCGGCCGGCCCGATCAAAACATTAGCTGCAGCGGGTATCTCTGGCTTTTCTAAACTGCTCTCGATGGCCTCAGCGCAGTCCTGCCTACGGCGCAATGTAACGACTGAAGAGGTTGGTAATGCCGCTGCGTTTTTACTCTCCGATTTGGCATCCGGGATCACGGGTGAAATTACCTATGTAGACGCGGGATTCAACATCAACTCTCTGAACGTTCCCGACGCTTAGAGACAACAGCGGCACTAAAGACAAAGACTCAACCCATGCTCATGGGTTGACTTGACCAACAGGAGACGAGATAGACACAGCCCCCTCATCAATCTCTATTGGCACATTGAGGGCTTTAGCAATATCCCTGTAGGCCTGCTTTGCCAGAACAAAACGAGTTTCCAGCCCATCTTCCCACGCTCTTAGTGCTTGCCCGTAGTGAACCTCCACTTTCATGGAAGGCACAGCTAAAACCTTGCGAATGCTTTGCCAAAAAGTGACATCGCCTATATAAGCTGGCTCCCTAGTCAATGCTCCATCCACCCCTAAATAACGCAAAGCCACAGGCTGCACCACTCCACACGACAGTAAAGGCGCTTCAAATAATGATGCTTTGAATGGCAATACACCGCTCCCATCTGAAGTGGTCGCCTCAGGAAACACCGCCATACATGCACCATCTTTCATCGCCTTAGCTAAAGTCTTGTTGACCTTAGCTGCGTCGGAACGCCTCCCACGATCAATAAAAACCGCTCCACTAATATGAATTAGCCAGCCGAAAAGCGGCCAGGCACGAATTTCACTTTTAGCCACAAACCGAGAAACCGTACAACTATTCAGCACAAAGATATCTAACCAAGACACATGATTTGCTACCAGTAAAGTATTGGGTGGATAAAAGCCTGGGTTAACTCCGGAGATATTCAGGCTAATACCCATAATTTTTAATGCCTGCAATGACCAGCGCCGAGTCACAATCGCCCGCTCGGTCTCAAGCAATCGCGGGTAACGGGTAACAAGAATAAGGAGGCCGACAAATAAGTGAATACATAGTCGCACCAGGCGCACGAGCCTAGTAATCTGGGGGGTAGTTTGGTTTGACTTCAAGGCGATATAACTTTTGTTGTGTATTAAGTAATCAGGCTGTTAATTTTAACATGACTGACATAATGGACAATAGAAGGTACTGCGCTGCCCTTGCCTAAGATGACGTATCGGCGTGCCACACTCCCTACACGGCTGATCCTGCCGTCCATATACTTTATAGCTTTGTTGGAAGTAACCAGGCTTACCACGGCTATCCACGAAATCGCGCAAAGTACTCCCCCCTGCCTCAATGGCACTCAGTAGCACTTGACGAACCTTAACTGCCAACAACTCATATTCATGACGCTGAATTTGATTGGCTGCACGGGTAGGGCAAATACCCGCATGAAACAGCGCCTCATTAGCATAGATATTACCCACCCCCACTACCACATGGTTATCCATCAGCATCAGTTTCACCGCACTAGCTCGCTTGCGGCTGGCCTGATACAAAACCTCCCCACCAAACTCATCAGACAGAGGCTCAGGCCCCAAGGAAGCAAGCAAAGGATGAAATTCGACTGGACCAACATGCCATAACACGGCACCAAAACGGCGCGGATCACGATAACGTAAAATATTCGAGCCAAACACGATGTCGATGTGATCATGCTTTTCCGGTTCAAGCTCTACCTGCAAAAAACGCAAACTACCAGACATACCCAAATGAATCATCAACGTCCCTGCATCGGTACTGAACAGCAGATATTTGGCACGACGAGCAACCTTGCGTATAGTCAGCCCAGCCAGCGTGGTCGATAAGCTAGCAAGCACCGGCCAACGCAAACGGCCTTCACGTACGACAACCCCAGTCACGACTGCATCTTGCAGGTAAGGGGCAATACCCCGACAAGTAATCTCAACTTCTGGTAACTCTGGCATGGATAGGTTTAGCGCGAAGATAAAAACAAGACATGCTATTCTACGCAATCAATCAAGTTTAAGCAGAGTCATTACTCCATGCGAATGAAAACGCTGACGCCCTTACTTCCTTTGCTGATGGTTTTATTATTATCCGCATGCAGCAGCCTTAAGGCTCCCGAATCAGAAATCGCAACCAACACCAACAATGAAGCGGTGGCATCAAATACCCCCCAAGAAGCCCACTTACCCAAAATTTCCTTAGAGCCTGATATATTTTACAGCATCATTGCCAGTGAAATTGCCGCGCAACGCGGCGCCGTCGGTGCTGCAGCAAGAAGCTACTTAACGCTTGCCAAACAAACCCGTGACCCGCGCATGGCTCAACGGGCAACCGAATTTGCGATGTTTGCAGGCATGCCCAATGAGACGTCAAACGCCTTAGCTTTGTGGCTAGAGTTGGAACCCGACTCTATTCCGGCGCAGGAACAACTTTTTATTACCGTATTACGCGCTGGCAAACTAACAGAAAACACAACACTAATAGAAAACTTGCTGCAACGAGATGCCGAACGAGCCCCGGCTATCTTTATCCAACTAGCGCGCCTAAGTTCGCGCCAAACCGATAAATCAACCGCATCAAGTTTTATCCAACAATTAACTAGCCGCTACTCAAACTTACCCGAAGCACGCTTTGCCCTATTGGTATATGCCGCAGAATTGGGGGAACAAGCGACTGTAGACAGCGAGTTTGACCGCTTAGCCCAGCTTGCCCCGACCTGGGACCTACCAGTCATGTGGCAGCTAGACCGCTTATACAAAACT
This sequence comes from Neisseriaceae bacterium TC5R-5, assembly GCA_020830965.2. Lineage (GTDB taxonomy): Bacteria > Pseudomonadota > Gammaproteobacteria > Burkholderiales > Chromobacteriaceae > Chromobacterium. Next base: position 39,059 of record JACCFC020000008.1, on the reverse strand, counting down.
AACCCCGAACAAGCTATCACTTTTCTACAGCGCGAACTGGCGCGCCGCCCTAAAGCCAGCCTAGACCTGCGCATGGCCTACCCCAGACTACTAGTAGCCACCAAACACTTCTCCGAAGCAGGTAACGCGTTTGACATGCTGCTAAAAACCGACCCCAACAATCCTGAGATACTATACGCATCAGGACTGATTGCTTATGAACGCCAAGATCTGAGCAAGGCCGATCAATACCTGCGACAAGCGCTAGCCAACAACCACCCGGAAACGAACTTCATTCATTTCACCCTTGGCCAAATTGCAGAGGAACGGCACGACTTGGCAAATGCCCGCAAATTTTACGAACGGGTTGGAGCAAGCCCCCAATTTTTAACTGCTCAAAGCCGCTTGGCCACACTTGATGCAGCAGATGGAAAGCTAGATTCAGCGCTTCATCGTTTAAATCACTTAGCTAGCAATGACGAAGAGCGTGTTTCTTTAACCTTGCTCCAATCTCAACTCGCACGAGAAGCCAAGGCATACTCCAAAGCCCATAAATTATTAAGCCAAGCACTACAAAAACAGCCAAAATCATCAGAACTACTCTATGAACGAGCTTTAGTTTCTGACTCGCTAGGACAACCAGTCCAGGCCGAACGCGACTTGAAATTACTACTCAAGCAACAACCCAATCACATTCAAGCCCTAAACGCCTTGGGATACACCCTGATAAACAAGACCAACCGCTACCGGGAAGGGCTGAGCTATATTGAGAGGGCCTTAAAGCAAGAGCCTAACAACCCCATGATTTTAGATAGTCAAGGCTGGGCACAATTTAAACTAGGTCAATTTGAATCAGCCAGTAAAACTCTGCAAAAAGCATACGATCTATTGCCTGACCCTGAGGTTGCTGCGCACCTAGGGGAGGTTTTGTGGCGGCAAGGGCAAACCGTAGAGGCATTAGCCATCTGGAACAAAGCGCTCTCAGAGAACAACTCACACGAAGTCTTAAATGAAACGATGCAACGACTCGGTGCCAAGCCATGAGGCTAGCAGCTTGGTTAATGCTCTGCTCTATGCTGATATTGAGTGCTTGCGCCACCCGCGAAGTGGCATTCGCCCCCATCACCACCAGCATTGATGAGCCTTTCTCGGTAACAGGCCGCTTATCAGTGAACATGAATGGCAAAGGCTATGTCGCCAATTTTGATTGGCAACACGCTCTACAAAAGGACCAACTAGCCATTAACTCTCCGCTTGGTAGCACTCTCGCCAAAATAGTCAGAACCAATACTCTGGTCACACTAGAAACCGAAGATAAAACCTGGCAAGCCGCTGATATTGAAAACTTGACCCAACAGACTCTGGGCTGGCCCCTGCCCTTATCCGGACTAAGCTGGTGGATAAGGGGGCTAGCGGTTCCAGGGGAAAACGACGAAGTGGCAAGCGATGGCACCTTATCCCAGCAGGGATGGCAGATTCGCTTTATCCGTGCGGAAGATAGCATGACAACCTATCCCAAGCGCATCGAAATGAACAGAAAAGATCTTAATGTGCGAGTGGTTCCACAAAACTGGAATTGAACGACTCCTTATCCATATATTTTGACCAATCTCATACACAGCTGCTTATGTCACTCGCTTTTCAAGCTTTCCCTGCCCCCGCCAAACTTAACCTACTACTCCACATCGTCGGAAAACGTAGCGATGGTTATCATTTACTGGAAACAGTATTTCGTTTTATTAGTCTCTATGACACCGTTCACCTTGCAGTACGAGAAGATGCACAAATTATTTTAGAAACCCCCACTCCAGGCGTAGAGAGCACACAAGACTTAACCGTGCGTGCAGCTAAACTGTTACAGGCATACACACAATGTAAACTCGGCGTCAGCATCCGCCTAGACAAAAAAATCCCTATGGGTGGTGGTTTAGGAGGCGGCAGCTCAGATGCCGCCACTGTGCTATTAGCATTGAATCAGCTCTGGCAACTCCATTTACCTCGCCAAGAACTACAAGCACTGGGCGTACAACTGGGCGCAGACGTACCAGTCTTTATTTTTGGACGCAACGCATTCGCAACGGGCATTGGTGAAAAACTAAGCGCAATCGAACTCCCCCCCGCCTGGTATGTGATCGTTCACCCGCAGGTACACATATCTACGGCTAAAATATTTCAAAAACTTAAAAAAACCGTATTGACAGAGCTAGGAGTGGTCGGCATAATGCGAATCCTCAAAACGAGGCAGCAACGCAGCAATGACTTGCAAAGCTTAGTTTTAGGTGCTTACCCCCAAGTAAGCAATGCTCTAAACGAATTAAAAAAATATGGCTCACCATTAATGACTGGCTCAGGTTCTTGTATTTTTTTAGAACTAGACTCAGAAAATGAAGCCAAAAAAATTTACAATCTGTTGTTAGATAAATATTGTGTGTTTCTTGCCCAAGGCCTTAGTTCACACCCTATTTCTAGCTAACATCATGATAAAAAATACTGGGGAGTCGCCAAGTGGTAAGGCACCGGATTTTGATTCCGGCATTCGTAGGTTCGATCCCTACCTCCCCAGCCAAGACTTTCTCATAAAAATTTTGAGAGCAGGCATATAAAAAGCGTGTAAGAATCCCTTACACGCTTTTTCCTTATAGAGCTAAGGCATAGAAATCATGGCAGCATACGACAGTTTGATGGTATTTACCGGCACCGCAAATCCGGAACTTGCACATAATGTGGTCAAACATCTCGATATTTCTCTAGGACGTGCTGATGTTGGCAAGTTCAGCGACGGCGAAGTAGCCATCGAACTTTTAGAAAATGTACGCGGCCGTGATGTGTTCATCTTGCAATCCACCTGCGCCCCCACCAATGACAATCTGATGGAAATCCTGACCATGGCTGACGCGCTCAAACGTGCCTCAGCCGGTCGCATTACCGCCGCCATACCTTATTTCGGCTATGCACGTCAGGATAGACGCCCCCGTTCAGCCCGCGTTCCCATATCAGCAAAACTGGTTGCGAATATGCTAACCAGCGCTGGCGTTGATCGTGTGCTGACAGTTGACCTACATGCGGATCAAATTCAAGGGTTTTTTGATATTCCTGTTGATAATGTGTACGCCACCCCGGTTCTACTTAAAGACATTCGTGCGCAACGTATTGAGGACTTGATTGTTGTTAGCCCAGATGTTGGAGGTGTAGTACGAGCACGTGCGGTTGCCAAAGCCTTGAATACCGATCTAGCCATCATTGACAAACGCCGTCCCAAAGCCAATGTCGCCGAAGTAATGAATGTGATTGGCGATGTGTCTGGACGAACCTGTTTAATCGTGGACGACATGATTGATACCGCCAACACTCTATGTAAGGCGGCTTCTGCACTGAAAGAGCGTGGAGCAGAAAGGGTTCTGGCTTATGCCACTCACCCTATTTTTTCTGGCCAAGCAGCTGATCGCATTAAAAATTCTGACATCGACATGGTTGTCGTTACCGATACTATTCCGTTGACTGCCGAAGCTAAGGCTTGCCCCAATATCCGGGTAGTTTCTATTGCCGGTTTACTGGCCGAGACTTTACGGCGTATCAATAACGAAGAGTCGGTGTCTTACCTCTTCAATGAGGAACTGGTTGCGACAGGCGCCTGCCTGCCGTAAACATTTGCTTCACTGGTCGCGGTGAAGCAAGTGCTTTTAATCTAAAACTGGAGTTTTACTATGTCTATTGAATTAACAGCCGAAAAGCGTGAAGAGTCGGGTACGAGTGCGAGCCGCCGCCTGCGTCACGCGGGCAAACTACCTGCTGTTGTTTATGGTGGTGGCAAAGATGCCGTCTCCATTACGCTGGATCACAACACACTATACTACGCGCTGAAAAATGAAGCTTTTCACAACTCAGTGCTAGAAATGGTGATTGATGGTCAGAAAGAGCAGGTAAAAGTAGCTGCCTTTCAAATGCACCCTTACAAACAGCAAGTAATGCATATCGACTTCTCACGCGCTTAATGTTTGTCACTGTACCGTCTAACGGTAATATTGAAGAGCTCGTTGTACGCCTTACGGCCTGCAGCGAGCTTTTTTATTGGGATGAATAAATGTCGGCAATACGCTTAATTGTCGGCCTGGGAAACCCGGGCACAGACTATGAAAAAACCCGCCATAATGCTGGCTTCTGGCTGCTGGATGAGTTGTGCTGGAAATACAAAGGCAACTGGCGTACAGAAACCAAGTTCCACGGAGAAGTGGCCCGCGTCAGCATAGAAAATCAAGAGGTCTGGCTGCTCAAGCCGATGACCTATATGAACTTATCTGGTCAAGCCGTTTTGGCTCTTGCTCACTTTTACAAGATTCTGCCGGATGAAATACTGGTTGTACATGATGAGCTGGATTTAGCTCCCGGCATTGCCCGCTTTAAACAAGGCGGTGGACATGGCGGACATAATGGCCTAAAAGACATTGCGGCCCGCCTCAGCACCCCGGCATTCTGGCGTTTACGCCTAGGTATTGGCCACCCCGGCGAGCGTAATGAAGTTGTCAATTTTGTACTAAAAAAACCGCGTGCCGAAGAACAGACCCTACTGGACGAAGCCATTACACGCTGCCTGCAAGTGTTGCCACAAGGCATTGCCGGCGATCTGTCTCAGGCAATGAAAACACTGCACACCGTCACTAAACAACACTAACTGAACCATTATTAAGGAATGCTGACATGAGTCTGAAATGCGGTATTGTCGGTTTGCCCAATGTCGGCAAATCCACTCTATTTAATGCCCTTACCAAAGCAGGCATTGAAGCAGCCAACTATCCATTCTGCACTATCGAGCCCAATGTAGGCATCGTGGAAGTGCCCGATCACCGTCTGGCAGAACTGGCAAAAATCATCAACCCACAGCGCATCCAAGCAGCAATCGTCGAATTTGTCGACATTGCCGGCCTTGTTGCCGGTGCCTCTAAAGGCGAAGGTCTGGGTAATCAGTTTCTGGCTAATATCCGTGAAACCGATGCCATCGTGAATGTTGTCCGCTGCTTTGATGACGACAATATCGTACACGTAGCGGGTAAGGTTGACCCGCTAAGTGATATCGAAACCATCGCCACCGAATTGGCTCTGGCAGATTTAACAGCCGTCGAAAAAGCCATCATTCGCGATGGCAAGAAAGCCAAGTCCGGCGACAAAGATGCCCGTGCGCTACTGACCGTACTGGAAAAGCTGGTACCTCACCTGAACCAAGGCTTACCCGTTCGCTCTTTAGAATTGAGCAGCGAAGAAAAAACCTTAATCAAACCACTATGCTTATTAACGATCAAACCAGCCATGTATGTTGCCAACGTGGCCGAGGATGGCTTCAGTAACAATCCCCTGCTCAGCCGCGTAGAAGAGTTTGCCGCCAAAGAGGGCGCCCCCGTGGTGGCACTGTGTGCCGCTATCGAAGCCGAAATTGCTGATTTGGATGATGGCGATAAAATCGAGTTTCTCGAAAGTCTTGGGCTAGCAGAACCTGGGCTGGATCGCCTGATTCGTGCCGGTTACCAGTTGCTTGGTTTGCAAACCTACTTTACCGCTGGCGTCAAAGAAGTAAGAGCATGGACAATTCACATTGGCGACACTGCGCCACAGGCGGCAGGGGTCATTCACACCGATTTTGAGCGCGGTTTTATCCGTGCCCAAACAATTTCTTATGCTGATTTTATTCACTATGGTGGCGAAGCAAAAGCAAAAGAAGCCGGTAAAATGCGAGCCGAGGGCAAAGAGTATATCGTGCAAGACGGTGATGTAATGAATTTTCTGTTTAACGTTTAGCACAGTCAAATTATTAGTCACAGGGTTGATCGGCAGATCTGATCAACCCACCAAGTGTCATCTTCGCCATCAAGCAGCCTCCGAAATTCCTCTACCCCGGCCAAAATGCCAATAGCCAGCTAAACTACAAGCATTCACAGTAGACAACATAAGGGCTAATGACTTAGCCTCTGCATAAGCTAGAATGATATATGCCATGTAAACCGAACACCACCGACATAGTCGAAGCGAGAACGCCACCCCCTTTTATCATATAACTAAAGAGTCACCATGCTCGCTGCAACAGCACTTATTCATAACGTAAGATATAGTGATATAAATAAGAACATAACAGATAAAGCCAGGCGCAATGTTTGACTTCAAATCATTAGTCAGTTCCCTCATCGGCAAGAACACGCCAGCTTCGGGTGTGGCGCAATCGGCTACGCTCTTAGTTCGCGATTTACCACAAGCAGAATATTTCACCGCATTAGTAGAAATCATCAAAGCTGTCTCTAAAATTAATGCCGATACTGAAATCTCATTAAAAGAACGCATCAAGACACTGATTTATGTTGATGACAAAGCCTATAGTATCCATCAACAGCTTTGTCAGGACTATCTGCAGGCCAAAACTGGCAGCAAAGGCTACCTGCCAACTATCCTTGCCTACTGGCACGAGATGTCTACCGCCTGTCAGATTTGCCTGCATCTGCATAAAGGCACGAGCAATCCCACACAGGAAAACGACTTACAACTGATCACCATCCGTGGTCTGCATCATCAAATGCGCCTTATCGTCTGGAACTCACTACGCTACTTAAAACCAGAAGGCTCATCCTGGCAACATGGCTTCCGTTTTTACTCCCAAGCGGAAGACGGCGGTTTCGCCCGTACCCCCATCCAGTTGTACACAGGCAGCCAACAAGAGTTTACCTGTGAGCAGTTATTGATACAGGCCGGCATGCTGTTTTTGTCACAAACCGACAATATGCTGCATAGAGAAATCATCGCGGTTGATCAACTATTAATGTTCCTCAGCCAAGGTACTCCACTGGAAAAACAAGCACCGTTAGAAGAACCTATCTTTGTTTACAACTTATCAATGCCCGAACCACCGCAGGCCATGCTACGTGGCATGGCAAGCAAATGGCATCGTTACTGGTCTGTCAGCAAAATTAGCAGTCGACTAGCCGATCTGATGTTTGACTTGGACAAACGTATTCCGTCCACATTAACAGCCATGAACACCGGCTTAAACCATCAGGAGTGGGCACTGCTGTGCGAAAAGCTAGCCATCCGTTGGTCAACTGACGGGGGTAAATCGCTGCGCAAATCAGAACGGGCACTACAAACCTCTGTGGCCCGGGTCAACATTGGGTTTGAACGGGTAGCCTTTCAAGTCAAAGTGCAAAATATTGGCAATACCGAGAATGATGGTGAAAAGCCAGGTGACTGGCGTATCAATGATATTAGCAGCACCGGCATGGGTCTCACCTTCTTAGGCAAAGCAGTAGAACAACTCGCTATTGGCCGTATTGTTCTCATCAAGACCGAGAGCCATCCCTTGCTACTGGGAATCATCAAACGTATTTTGCGACAAAATACTGACACTAAAGTCGGCATAGAAATCTTAGGGCAAAATCCAGTAGGCGTATCTTTACTTGATCCAGAGCATCCTGAAACCGCTGCCGCTACGGCCATCTACATCACCCAGCCTAACTCACGCAAAGGCCAACGCTGGTTCCTGATGCCCAAAGAACTGACCGTCCCAAATAAAAAACTTATTCTGACCGCTCAGGGCAAGTCTTACCAAATTCAACTCAAAGCCCCACAACACGAGTACGAGGATTGCAGTAATAGTAATTTCGACACTCTCGCTAAAATCGACTAACTCTCATAAATCATGCACAGGGGCTGCCTCGTGCTGTGCTCATCACCACGGCTGACGTGACAGATCGCCATGGCGCCNCAAGTGGCGAAACGCAGCGAACTGCACACCTTCGCGGTGATCCCCCAACGCTGGGTCGTGGAGCGCAGCTTTGGTTGGCTGGAGAAATGCAGACGTTTGTGGAAGAACTGCGAGCGTAAGCTCAACTCAAGTTTGCAACTCGTTCATCTGGCATTTCTCGTCCTGCTGCTTCGAAGATCGTGAACAGGCTCTACAGCACTTCAATAATTCCTGCTGCCCCCATGCCTGTACCAATGCACATTGTCACCATGCCATAACCCTGCAAACCGGCATCACGCATCCCATGAACTAAAGTAGCAGCACGAATCGCCCCTGTCGCCCCCAATGGATGCCCCAATGCGATGGCGCCTCCATGCGGATTCACTTTGCTGCCATCCAGCTGCAAATCACGCATCACAGCCAAAGCCTGCGCCGCAAACGCTTCATTCAACTCGATCCACTTCAGGTCTGCCTGGGCAATACCTGCTTGCTGCAAAGCAAGTGGTATCGCCTCTTTCGGGCCAATACCCATCACTTCAGGGGGCACTCCTTTCACCGCAAAAGTGACGTAGCGCGCCAGCGGCACCAGATTAAACTGCTTCAGCACTCGCTCCGACACCAGCAGAATGGCAGCAGCACCATCGGACATTTGCGATGAATTCCCTGCCGTCACCGAGCCTTTAGCATCAAACACCGTTTTCAGCTTGGCCAAGCCCTCCAGGGTGGTATCACGACGTGGCCCCTCATCGGTATCCAATTTGCGGGTTTTAACCACTAGCTCACCACTCTCCAGATTAGGCACCCGATAAGTCACTTCCAATGGCGTAATTTCATGCTTGAACTTACCACCATCTATCGCCGCCAGCGCACGCCGGTGCGATTCGACAGCAAAAGCATCCTGGTCCTCACGCGATACCCCCCATTGCTGCGCCACTCTCTCCGCCGTCAAACCCATTCCATAGGCAATGCCATAATTCTCGTTTTTGGCAAAAATCTCCGGATTCAGCGCCACTTTATTGCCCATCATCGGTACCAGAGACATGGACTCAGTACCTGCCGCAATCACCACATCGGCCTCTCCCAGGCGAATACGGTCTGCCGCCATCTGCACCGCGTTAATACCGGAAGAACAATAACGGTTGATGGTGATACCCGCCACCGTATTAGGCAAACCCGCTAATAACACGCCGATACGCGCCACATTCAAACCCTGCTCGGCCTCCGGAAAAGCACACCCCACCACACAGTCCGCTATCAAAGCCGGATCCAGGCCCGGTACCTGCGCCAATACCCCTGCGATCACCTGCGCCAGCATGTCATCCGGCCGCACCTGCCGCATCATGCCACGCGGCGCCTTGCCTACTGGAGTACGCGTCGCCGCAACGATATAAGCCTCTTGTACTTGCTTAACCATATTCTTTCTCTCCTGAACATGGGTGAAACCTTACAGCTCCACCACATCGTTGTTATCGCGGGGTTTAGTTGCGTAAGGGTTTGCCGGTCGTGAGCATATTGGCAATGCGATCCTGCGTTTTACTGTTCTTCAACAAACTCATAAACGCTTTACGCTCCAACTCCAGAATCCACTGCTCATTTACCAGCGTACCGGCCTCCACATTGCCCCCGGTCATCACATCGGCAATTAAACTGGCAATAAAGAAGTCATGCTGCGAAATAAAATGACCCTCCAGCATATTCAATAGCTGGCCCTTGATCGATGCCGCACCACTACGACCAGCCACCGGGAAACTCTTCACTCGCAGCGGTGAACGATACGCTGCGGCAGCTAAAGCCAAAGCCTGCTGTTTGGCCACATATAACAACTCATAAGCGTTAAATATGATGGGATCACCCTGCCGTGCAAAACCTATTTCCTGCACCTCAAACCCGCTGGTAGCCACCTTAGCTGTCGCAATCGCCATGAAATAGTCTTTCAGCGCCGCCAGCAAATCACCTTTGGATTCCTGCGCCGCACGCAGAGCAAACTCCTTGCATCCGCCACCGCCCGGCAATAAGCCAACACCCACTTCTACTAGGCCGGCGTATGTCTCCAGAGCCGCTACCGTTTTATCGCAATGCATCATCAGTTCACAACCACCGCCAAATACATAACCCTGAGTAGCAGCTACCGTGGGCACCTCGCAATAACGTAGTCGCAGCGAGGTTTCCTGAAAACGACAAATCATGGCCTCAATGGCAGCCCAGTCACCACTGACAAAAGCGGGCATCATCGACTGTAAATCTGCGCCGACCGAGAAAGGCGCATCCGGCTGCCAAATCACCAGACCCGCAAAACGGTCTTCGGCAATATCAATTGCACGATTCAAGCCCTCCAACACACTGGGGCCTATCGCATGCGCTTTGGTCTTGAATGACACGACCAACACGTTATCGCCACTGGTAAACGCACGCACTCCGTCATTCTCAAATACTGTTTCTCCCAACGACGGTACCTGCTCACCCAATACGCGCGCAGGGGCCAATTGCCGCTGATACACATCCAGAGTGGAACGCCCGACCAGGCTACCATCACTCGGGTTAAACGAACCTTCGGCAAAATGCACACCACTACGCCCCGGCTCCAATACCCAGGCTGGCAAGGCAGCACTTGTCAGTGCCTTACCCGCGCTAACCTCCTCTGCCAGCCACGCAGCTACCTGCTGCCAGCCCGCTGCCTGCCAGGTTTCAAACGGACCTTGCGACCAGCCAAACCCCCAGCGGATAGCAAAATCAACATCGCGCGCGCAGTTGGCCACCTCGGCCAAGTGATAAGCAATGTAATGAAAAACGTCGCGGAAGCAGGCCCACAAGAACTGTGCCTGCGGATGTGAGCTTTCTCGCAATTTCTGCAATTTTTGCGCCGGGTCGCTGATCTTCAGCAACTCTTTCACGGCATCATCTGCCTTCTCACCGGCACCGACGTACTCGCCTTTGGCCGGATCAAGCACAAACATGCGCTTACCGTCTTTTTTATAAATACCCGCCCTCGTCTTCGCTCCCAAAGCGCCGCCATCAATCAGCGCCTGCATCCAGGCCGGGGTCTGAAACAAACCATGCCATGGGTCTTGCGGCAAAGTATCGTGCATGGTCTGCACCACATGGGCGAAGGTATCCAGACCGACAACATCAGCAGTACGGAAAGTAGCCGACTTCGGGCGTCCCAACCGTGGCCCGGTCAGATCATCCACCACATCAAAGCGAATACCGAACTTGGCGGCATTCGCTATCGTTGCCAGCATCGAAAAGACGCCGATACGATTGGCCACGAAATTGGGGGTGTCTTTGGCACGCACCACCCCCTTACCCAGCGTGGTGACTAAGAAGCGCTCTAAATTATCAAGGATGTCGGCATTAGAGGTATGGCAAGGAATGATCTCGACCAGGTGCATATAGCGTGGCGGATTAAAAAAGTGCACACCACAAAACCGTGGGCGCACTGCATCCGGGCAACTTTGCGCTAGCGTATTAATCGACAGACCAGAGGTATTGGTGGCAATAATCGTATGCTCACCCAAATGCGGTGCCAGTTTATGATAGAGCTCGGTTTTCCAGTCCATCCGTTCGGCAATCGCCTCAATCACCAGGTCGCAATCTTTCAGCAAATGCAAATGGTCGTCATAATTGGCAGGTCGAATATGATTAATGGCCTCTCGATTGGCCAGTGGTGCAGGCTTTTGCTTTTTCAGATTCTCCAAAGCTTTTAGAACAACTCCGTTTTTATCGCCTTCTTTCGCCGGCAAATCGAACAGAATCGTCGGTACCTTGGCATTGACCAAATGAGCGGCTATCTGCGCCCCCATCACACCAGCACCCAATACCGCTACTTTGCGTATATTAAATTTGATTTGCGACATGATTCCCTCTTTAATCTTGCAAGCCACATTGAAAACAGGCATACAGCTGCCTATTCAATCCACACAACCGTAATACTGTTCTTGCACTAAATACTTGATAAAAACATAGGCAGGCAAACATGCCTGCCTAGTAGCAGCTTTAGTAATGGTTCAGGTTTGCCATCAACACACCCAATCAGAAGCGATGGTTATACTGCACACCCAATAATTGCAGATAGGTTTTATAACTACCTCGCACTGTGCCGCCATTACCGGTACAAGATGCTTTCGTTGTCGGGCTGACACCAACAGGACTGCAACCATCGGTGTAATTAGTGCTGGCATTAGTGAAGTTGATAAAGCTATACGCTAAATCCAGTGAGCTATTTTTAGTCAACTTATAGTTGGCCCCAGCCGATAGCCACAAGCGGTTGGCATCCGGAATCGCCGGATGTCTATCATCGTCGGAGCGCACTGGGGACTGTTCCCAAGCAAGACCGCCGCGTAATAACCAAGCATCGCTGTACTGATAATTGGCACCCAGCGAAACCCGCCAGGTATCGCGCCAGTTCTGATGAATCACCATATCGCCCTGAGCCACCCCATTGACGGTAGATTGTTGAATATCGATCTTGTCCAGCTTGGAGTGTCCGGTCCAGGTCAGATCACCCATCAGCGCCCATTTAGAATTCAGTTGGTGGAAGGCATTGGCAGAAAAACTTTCTGGTGTTGTCACATCCACGGTGCTGGAGGCGTTAGGATGGTTCCCTTTTGCCAAAGCACTAGCAGGATAAGTACCAGGAGGCAAAGTCACACCAGGTATTGCTGGGACAACAATATTTCCGGTCACATTATTGAATGTCCAAGTAGATGTGCCAGTAAGGCTCTGCTTGATACTAGAACGATAGGCCAAACCGAAGCGGGTACCTTTATTTAATTCGAACAAGTAACCAATATTCCAACCAAATCCCCAATCATCACCTTTGATTTCCGCTAAGCCATCACCGCTGACTCCCGGCCCAACTAAGGGGCCCAGCTTTAAACGTAAACCTGAAGTCGCATCCGCCATCTGCTGTAAGTTAGCATCCATATACTGCGCCGATACGCCAAAACCAAACGAATGCTGCTCGTTCAGTTTGAACGACATGGATGGATTGATATTGATAGTCTGTAAATTAATACTCTTCAGCGCATAACGCCCGGTCCAATCGAAGCCATAGTCCAGCTTAGCGCCATAAGGTACAAACACCCCCAAGCCGACATTGATTTGATTATTGATTTTGCTAGACAAATAAAGACTGGGTGCCGCCACTACCCGGGGAGCAAAGCGCCCACCATCACTACCACCAGTAGGCTGCCCCAGAATATTAGTGGAACCATGGTCGGTATAGTCGGAATGCGGCACCACCAGCGTGAGGCCACCAGAAAACTGGGTGCCATCCAGTCGCGACAAGCCAGCTGGATTAGTAAAAATAGTAGAAGGGTCGTTCGCCTCAGCACCATTGGCATGTGCCGTGCCTTGACCTGCAACGCTTTGCGAACCAAATTGATAACCGGCAGCCATAAGGGGTAGTGGCGATAAGCCACAGGCAGCGCCAATCACTAGCAGCGACAGATTTAACGGCTTAAGTAGCATAGATTCCCTCTCTTCATCTCTTTTTAAGTTTCAACCCAAGCGACTTGCAGCAGTATTTTTTACTTTGATTGCTGGATAAATGGCAATAAAAATATATTAATAAGAACTAATTAATGCGCTAGTTTTACTGACCTCTTAATATACAAAACGCTATTGCCAGCCACCCATCAGGATTATTCAGGACAGGCTAGCAGCCATTGTATATTAATTTTCCAATTCACCAACTGCCGTTACTACCTGCTTCCAAAATGAAGTAGTCGGATTGACAATAGTAAAGTGATCAGCTAAAGGCAGGGTAATAAACTTGACATGATCGCCTGTTATAGCTGCTTTGTTTTTATACAGCGTACTCACACCTATTGGCACATTAATATCCATATCACCATGCAGCAAGATCTGCTTAACACCTAAAGGCAGCAATTCAATAGGAGAAACCTGCTTTACCGTTTCCGGGATATCCGCTGGATTTGCACCAAGGAAATTAGTAATAGGCACATAGTCTTTATTTGCACTACGATGGCCTTTATCTAATAGCAGCAAATCACTTACCCCTGCCAAGCTGATCACTCCTGCCACCTTCGGTTGTAATTTAGCAAAGGTAGCCGATGGCTGATCGGCCCGTGAGGCAGCCCACCATGCCAGCTGCGCCCCAACTGAGTGACCGAGCAAAATAATATTTTGCGTTGGTATCGGGTAATCTTTGGCTATTTTCTCAAGATGATTAATCGCGGCAAGAACATCCTCTGAAGTTGTTTGCCACCCGCCGCCTTGTCCGACTCGACGATATTCAATCGACCACACCGCATAATCCCTTGCCTGTAAATCCAGACAGGCCGGTTCGATATAATTTAAAGAATGTTTAGCTTGCCAATAACCACCATGAATAACAACAACAAGGGTTTTTGCAGGTTTTTCAGGGAGATACAGATAACCATATTGAGAAGGATCACTACCATAGTTTATTTTTATTTTATTCTCTTTAGAATAAACCGCACTAGCCACAAATAGCAGAAACAGCGTGAAGAATAGCCTTTTTACTAAAGCGCCTTCTTTTAATTGATGAATAAGCAAATTTTTCTCCTTTGTAATAACTGTGTTTGTGCTTGAATAACAAGCTTGTTAGCCTACTGGTTTTTTAATGTCCTGAACATCAGTTAAAAGCTGATATTTTTCTTAGGTAGGAAGAGAAGCAGATAAACTCACTGGCACAACGCTATAGACACAGTGCTCAGATAGCGGCAAATCAGCTGCTATCTGAGCACTGTTACAACCACCATCAATACCTATCAGGCTTCATCTAACAACCGGGATTTTCCATCTCGGTTGAGGGCCACAAAAGTAACAATAACTTCAGTGATATTGACGTGACTGCCATCTACCCGCAACGCTTGGGCAATGATTTTTAAGGTAATGGATTTTTGACCGATGCGTAGTCTCTCGACATAAAAATCCACCACATCACCCAATAAAACCGGGGCGGCAAATTGGCAGGCATTGACTGCCACCGTGGCGACTTCTCCACGGGCAATACGCTCAGCCTCCAGACTGCCGGCCATATCCAGCTGATTCATTAACCAGCCCGCTGGAACCCGACCATAAATATTCGCACATTCAAGGGCCCGCACTCTGAGTATTGGTTGTCGCGCTGCTGTCTGTTCCGTCATGCGAGCCTCCGTGGCCAACTACTCAGATTAGCTAAAGCTTAAAACACGACACGCTGCAATAAAGCTTCATCATGCTGCTTCAGCATTTTGTCAAAATCGTCCACCATGATCACGTCACGTTTCAGCTTGCGCGCACGCGTTAGTGCCTCAAACTCGGTTTGCGCCAGCAGTCCGGTTTCTAATGCTTCTTGCAGTTGTTCACGCGCAGTAATCGACCTAAACCGGCCCTCACGCGCTAGCTTACGCAGCTTCTGTTCTAAAGGTTCGGTCGCCAGCACGGCAGTGAGTGCATGCGCCAGCACACCAACTGCGTCACTTTCCTGTTGTGGCAAATACATGCCATGTGTCAGACGATCACGCATGCCTCCTGGCTGCATCATCGCACGCGCAACCTTGCTACCCAGTGTGTCTGTGGCTGGTTTTTGACTGAGACCCCATGGAAAAATCAATTTGCGCAGCACCATCGCCAAGAAGCGATTAGGCAAATTGGCGAGAAAGCCATCCATGGCTTGCTGCACATCATACAGAGCGTCATCCAGCGACCACTGTAATATCGCTAAGTCCTCCTTGGGCGCACCATCCCGCTCAAAACGCTTGAGGCAAGCCGAGGCAATATACATACCGGATAACATATCACCCAGTCGGGCGGATAGCTTTTCTCGGAATTTGAGCGAACCACCCAAGCTAAACATCGCCATATCAGATAACAGCGCAAAAGCACTGGAGTAGCGAGTAAGTTGCTGATAGTAGCGACCCACTAGGCCACCACGCGGTACTCGCACCAAGCTCGCCCCGGACAAGCCCAGCCATAGAGAGCGAAAGACATTGCTGATGACAAAACTGATATGGCCGGTAATGGCACTATCGAACGCTTTACCATCATTCGCCATCGCCGCCTGCATCTCTCGCAGCACAAACGGGTGACAACGTATGGCTCCCTGACCATAGATAATCATGGAGCGCGTCAGGATATTGGCACCTTCCACCGTGATGGCAATCGGGATGGCCTGATAAGCTGCTGCCAGATAATTACGTGGCCCCAGCACGACGGTTCTACCGCCATGGATATCCATCGCGTCGTTAATGACTTTGCGCATGCGCTCGGTGTTGTGATATTTGAGAATGGCAGATAGCACTGATGGCTTTTCCCCAAGGTCCAAAGCCGCCAATGCCAAATCCTGCGAAGCCTCCATCTGATAGGTGTACGCACCGATGCGTGCCATCGCTTCATCGACGCCTTCGAATTTACCAATAGGCAAACCGAACTGATCCCGAATACGCGCATAGGCACCGGTAGTAAATGCCGCCACCTTACCTGAAGCGACTGACATTGCCGGCAGCGAAATACAGCGCCCTACGGATAAGCACTCCACCAACATACGCCAGCCCTGACCGGCAAAGTCACGCCCACCAACAATCCAATCCAGCGGAATAAAGACATCTTTGCCCCAGGTCGGGCCATTCATGAAAGCTGCGCCGGCAGGAAAGTGACGTCGCCCAATGCTCACGCCCTGATAATCGGTTGGCACCAAAGCACAGGTAATGCCGATATCGGTTTTATCACCTATTAAATGATCTGGGTCGTACATCTTAAAAGCTAGGCCAAGAATCGTGGCCACGGGTGCGAGGGTAATCCAACGCTTTTCCCAACTGACGCGGATTCCTAGCACCTCTTCAAAACGTTCTCCAGTACGTGGGTGGGTATAAGAATCACGGCAGACAATACCATAATCGGGAATGCTTCCGGCATCGGACCCGGCATACGGACTAGTTAAGGCAAAACAGGGGATTTCCACACCTTGGGCTAGACGCGGCAGGTAATAGTCTTTCTGTGCCTCGGTACCATAATGCTGCAATAACTCTCCCGGCCCCAAAGAATTGGGCACCATAACGGTTACTGCTGCACTACCCCCACGGGTGGCAATCTTAGTGACGACTTTGGCATGCGCGTAATTGGAAAACTCCAGACCACCATACTGCTTTTTGATGATCATGCCCAAAAAGCCATTGTCCTTAATAAACCGCCACACTTCGGGTGGCAGGTCTTTAAGCTGGTGAGTGATGTGCCAATCATCGATCATTGCGCACAGCGTTTCGGTTGGCCCATCCAGAAATGCCTGTTCTTCAGCACTCAGCTTTGGATCGGCAAAGGCAAGCAAACGTTGCCAGTCTGGCTTACCAGAAAATAAATCACGATCCCACCATACCGTACCGGCATTGATCGCCTCCTGCTCAGTCTGAGACATCGCCGGAGTCATTTTTTTGAAGACACTAAACAGAGGGCCGGTAAAAACCAGTCGGCGCAAAGGTACGATATTCAATACCACCGCACCGATCACGATCAAGCCGAGTAGCCATGAAGGCAAGGCATAGCCAAAAACCAGCTGATTAGCCGCCAGCCACGCAGCTAATCCGATTGTCCAGCCTAGTAAAGGCAGCCGGAGATAAGCGAACGCGCCGATTAACAGCAGTAAAAAAATAGCAGAAATCATATTGCTTTACCTCCGTATTAATTAACCCCTAGGTCACTCAGATAAAATGCAACGACTCTGCTCACCTCAGTTTCAGCGCTCTACGGGTGCAAGCAAACCAGCAGTCACAAATGGCAATACATGCTTAACGATAATGTCGGGGTCTCGCGCACTAACCACTTCGCTGCGCGTAAAGACTTTCAGTACATCATTACCAGCAAAAGCATTAAACATCACACTGAAAGCAAAATGCATACGCCAGGCCAACTGCTCCGCATTTAATTGTGGCAAGGCTTGATGAAAAGCCCGTAGATAGCGTTGCACAAACTCACCATACTGCCCGGCAATCATTTCACGCACCTGCCTATGGTTCTCCAGCAAAGTACGCGACAGTAACCTAACAAATATCGCCCCCCCGCTTTTAGGATCTTTAGCCAAGGCCAGACAAGGTCGGATAACCGTTTGCAATAAACTGTCCAAGGTAAGCTTTTGCTGTTCGGTTTCCAGTACTTCTAGCTCTTTCAGACACCCCTCAATCAGCGGTGCCAGACGCTGAACGAATATTGCCTCAAACAGACCCTCTTTAGAGCCAAAGTGATAGTTCACTGCGGCGAGATTAACCCCAGCCTCTTTAGTCAGCAAACGCAAGGGAACGCCGTTAAAACCAGACTCGGCAAACAATTGCTCCGCAACATTCATGATCTGAAGAGCCGTCTCATGACGATCAGCCTCAGACAAGCTGACAAGCGGCTGGGTAGCTACTGTTTCTATTATCTTGCTCATCATTAGATTTTTAATCTCTCGGCAAAACATACGTTTTAATACGACAAATGTCAAAAATATATTTTGCCCATTTTTACCAAGCCGGAAAGCGTAAAAGGACGATAACAACTTATATTTTAGACTATCGTCACCATGAAAATATTATGAAAAACTGATCTGGTATTTGGAAATCAAACCAGGCTACGAGCCAAGTCCTGCTTCAAATCGTTAACATGCTCTAGGCCCACGGCCACGCGCACCAAGCCCTCGACAATACCGGCAGCTTGTCTGGCCTCTGCAGAAATACGTGCATGGGTAGTGGAAGCGGGATGGGTGATCGTTGATTTCACATCCCCTACATTCGCCGTACGCGAAATCATCTGTACCCCATCAACGACTTGCCATGCAGCAGAACGTCCCCCCTTCAGCACAAAAGCCAGTACCGCTCCCCCACTACGCTGCTGACGCTTGGCCAGCTCATACTGTGGGTGACTAGGCAGGCCGGGGTAATAAACCCGTTCAACCATAGGCTGAGACTCCAGCCAGCGAGCCAGCTCCAAGGCATTGGCACACTGCTTTTCCATACGCACAAACAAGGTTTCTAAACCAGATAACAATACCCAGGCATTGAAAGGAGACAAGGAAGGCCCGGCAGTACGCACATGCAGATAAACCTGCTCAATCAGCGCATCGCTCCCCACCACCGCTCCACCCATTACCCGGCCCTGGCCATCCAGAAACTTGGTCGCCGAATGCATCACCAAATCAGCCCCCAGTTTCAATGGCTGCTGCAAAGCTGGAGAGCAAAAACTGTTATCGACAACCAATAAGGCACCGTGAGCATGTGCAAGCTCAGCCACGGCCGTTACATCGACAATTTCAGTCAACGGGTTGGATGGCGTTTCCAGAAAGAGAAGTTTCGTATTCGGCCGTACACCTTGTTGCCACGCCTGCATATCCGTGCCATCGACAAAAGTCGTTTCAACACCGAATTTAGACAGTAAGTTAGCGAACAGATTGGTAATAGAGCCAAACAGGCTGCGCGAAGAAAGAATATGATCGCCCGCTTTCAACATGCTCATCATGATGGCCTGAATGGCTGCCATACCAGTAGCAGTGGCGATAGCACGTTCCCCCCCCTCCAGCACAGCTAAACGCTGCTGAAAAGCCGTGACTGTCGGGTTGGTAAAACGGGAATAGGTATAGCCGTCCAACTCGCCCAGAAACATGGCGGCGGCCTGCTCGGCAGAGTCAAAAGTAAAACTGGAGGTTAGATAAAGACTTTGGCTGTTCTCCCTGAACTGGCTGGTTTCACGACCAGCCCGAATCGCTAGGGACTCTGGATGTAGACTCAAATCATTAGGGGTATCAGAAGACATTGCCGACTCTCATTTTATGGATCAAATAAAGCACTGCTGCATAATGCCTGAAAATATCCAGATGATGTAGTAGGAGGGCATATATGTATTGGTTTATCGCCACCCCATCACCGCACAAACTAAGTGGTTGACGGTATTAATGCTAGGCTAAGCAGCAATATTTAACTTAATGTTTAGATAGCGAATAGCATCTTAATTTTCATTTTCCAAACCGAACTTAGGTAGTACACACTCGGCTGGTAGTTCAATCGCAAAATGTTCACGTAATAATGCCAAACACTGCTGTTGGGAGTCGATTTGAATCTTGTACTCCTGATCGCTACTCCTAATGCTCAGAACGCGATCAAATAATGTTTTACGTCCTTCTGCAGTCAAAAGGGTACAAATCAGATGCTGAGTAAATCTTGAATTCGCATGGTGACAACTATAAAAATTGGCTACTTTATAGTCATTTTGATAAGCCAGCTCGTCTGTAAAACTATATTGCACATGCCACTGGCCCTCCACCGACATCTCCAGCAAATGCCCGAAAATCGGATCTATTTGGTGACGAAAACGGCGCCCGGACTGTTGCTGTTCAGCGCCTGATCGCAATGGCAAAGGAAGCATAATGCCATTCCCAAAACCAACATCAACCAGATAACGCTCCTGCCCCAGTGTCACGACTAATGTCTGATGAGTACGTGGCGGCACCGGCGCCTGATTACCCCAGCCTGTTCCAATCCAGACTCTTCCCAAATGGCGACTGACTTGAAAGCCCAGTTGCTCCAGCAAACACGCAAACAATTCATTCAGTTCAAAACAGTAACCACCACGCCGCGCCAGCACCACCTTGCTAAATAAGGTATCGAAGTCGAGCAAGATGCCCTGCTTGGTATAAACATCGAAATTTTCAAATGGCACATGGCAAACATGCAGGCGATGCAGTTTACTCAGAGTGCTTAGATTGTTTGTCAGCGTATCTGCGCTGAAGTTAATACGTTGCAAATAAAGTGCAAGCTGGTTTGGCGTCATCATAAAACCCTATATCAAGACTCAAAGTATTCATCAAGAAAACACCACAATCACTGTTGTTATCAGCGAATTAACCGCTAACAATATTCAGCCTGGGTTGCTTAGCGGCGCTTAACCATCGGCTGGCTAAACTCCGGGAAAACCATCATGCAAAATGCTTGTGTGAAAATAAAATACCAATCCACGAGCAAATCATAACCATAATTGTGATTGAGTTAAGTTGACGTAAGCATCTTTCTTATATCAGTATGACATTACGGTATCGACATCCTGCTTCCAAGGAGAACAAGCGTGTACAGTAGCCTGCGTTTTGCCTTTGGTGACACCTACGATATGCTGCGTGAATCGGTACGCGATTTTGCTGCCAGTGAAATTGCACCATATGCTGCGCAGATTGATCGCGATAATCTGTTTCCAGCCGAACTCTGGCGCAAGTTTGGCGCACTGGGACTGTTGGGTATTACCGTAGAGGAAGAATATGGCGGCGTAAACATGGGCTATCTGGCCCAGATCATTGCGCTGGAAGAAATCAGCCGTGCCTCTGCCGCCGTCGCCCTCTCTTATGGCGCGCACGCCAATCTCTGTGTCAACCAGATAAGCAAACACGGCACTATCGAGCAAAAGCAGCGCTGGCTGCCCAAACTGATTAGCGGAGACCACATTGGCGCCCTCGCCATGTCCGAGCCTAATGCCGGCTCCGATGTGGCCAGCATGCAACTGCGTGCCGAGCTGCAGGGTGATCACTATCTGCTCAACGGTAGCAAGATGTGGATTACCAACGGTGGAGACGCTGATGTCCTGGTGGTCTACGCCAAAACCGATGCCACTGCTGGTAATAAAAGTATCACCGCGTTTGTCATAGAAAAAAATCTGCCCGGCTTCAGCCACGGCAGCAAGCTCGACAAGCTAGGCATGCGCGGCTCCAACACCTATCCGCTGTTTTTTGACAACTGTGCCGTGCCAGTCAGCCATGTGTTGGGTGGCGTTGGCAATGGCATCAAAGTGCTAATGAGTGGCCTAGATTACGAACGCGCGGTACTTGCCGCCGGCCCGCTCGGCATCATGCAAGCCTGCCTGGATCTGGTACTACCCTATCTGCACGAGCGTCAGCAATTCGGTCAGGCCATCGGCGATTTTCAACTGATGCAGGGCAAGCTGGCCGATATGTATGTCAAGCTTTCCGCCAGTCGCGCCTATGTTTATGCAGTAGGACAAGCGCTGGATCGCGGCGAAGCTGGTCGCCAAACGCGCAAAGATGCTGCCGGTGCCATTCTCTACGCTGCAGAAAACGCCACCCAGATGGCGCTGGATGCCATTCAATGCCTAGGCGGTAACGGCTATATCAACGATTACCCCGCCGGACGCCTATTACGCGATGCCAAACTATATGAAATTGGCGCGGGTACCAGCGAAATTCGACGCTGGCTGATCGGCCGGGAATTAATGGCAGAAACCCGTTAACGCCAACGAACCCTTGTTTGCCTTGCTTAGCCCAAAACAGGATAAAAACCCTATGCCCGTCATCGAGTCCCGACTCTCCACACGTAGCGCAGAATTCCAGCACAATACAGAACAGATGCAGGCACTGGTGGCCGACTTACGTACCAAAGTGGCTCAAGCTGCCTTGGGGGGTGGCGAAAAAACACGTGAGAAACACCTGGCGCGCGGCAAACTGTTGCCACGTGAACGCATTAATCTATTGCTAGACCCGGCAGCACCGTTTCTGGAACTATCCCAGCTCGCTGCCTATGGCCTGTATCAGGACGAAGCGCCTGGCGCCGGCATCATCACCGGCATCGGTCGGGTATCCGGGGTTGATTGCCTGATCATCGCTAACGATGCCACCGTCAAAGGCGGCACCTACTACCCCTTAACCGTCAAAAAGCATCTGCGGGCGCAGGAAATTGCCAAGGCCAACCGCCTGCCCTGCATTTATCTGGTCGATTCCGGCGGCGCCTTCCTGCCGCTACAGGACGAAGTCTTCCCCGACAAAGAACACTTTGGCCGTATTTTCTACAACCAGGCACAACTATCCGCCGCAGGCATTCCACAAATTGCCGTGGTGATGGGCAGTTGTACCGCCGGTGGTGCCTATGTACCGGCGATGTCAGATGAAACCATTATCGTCAAAGAGCAAGGCACCATTTTTTTGGGCGGGCCGCCGCTGGTCAAAGCCGCTACCGGCGAAATTGTCAGCGCGGAAGAACTAGGAGGGGGCGATGTACATACCCGCCTGTCTGGCGTAGCCGATTATCTGGCACAAAACGACGCCCACGCACTGGCCATTGCCCGACGCCTGATCGCCAATCTCAACTGGCAAACTCAGGGTCGACTGGATCGCAGTCCACCCAAGATGCCGCGTTACGCCGCAGCAGAAATCTATGGTGTGATTCCATATGACCCGAAAAAACCTTTCGACGTCCACGAAATCATTGCCCGTCTGGTGGATGACTCCGATTTTGATGAGTTCAAACAAAACTACGCTACCACGCTGATCACAGGCTTTGCCCGCCTGAATGGCTGGCAAGTTGGCATCATCGCCAATAACGGCATTCTATTCGCCGAATCGGCGCTCAAGGGCAGCCATTTTATTGAGCTGTGCTGCCAGCGTGGCATTCCGCTGATTTTTCTGCAAAACATCACCGGTTTTATGGTGGGGAAAAAATACGAAAACGCCGGCATTGCCAAAGACGGGGCCAAACTGGTGAGTGCGGTAGCCTGTGCCAAGGTGCCCAAATTTACCGTACTGATAGGCGGTAGTTTTGGTGCCGGCAACTATGGCATGTGTGGTCGTGCCTACGATCCGCGATTTCTATGGATGTGGCCAAATAGCCGTATATCGGTGATGGGTGGAGAACAAGCGGCCAGCGTGCTGGCCCAGGTCAAAAAAGAACAGCTGGGCGAGGCTTTTGACGCACAGCAGGAGGCCGAACTCAAAGGCCCGGTGCGCGAACAATATGAACGTCAGGGCCATCCTTATTATGCCAGCGCGCGGCTATGGGACGATGGCATTATCGACCCGGCACAAACCCGTGAGGTATTAAGCCTGGCGCTGGAAGCCGCCCTCTCCGCACCGATAGAAGCCACTCACTTTGGCGTGTTTCGGATGTAAGGGATGAATATCATCCCCTCTTTGGTCAATCAAGGCAGACAGAGCACGATGAACTACACCACCCTAGAAATTGAACACCAGCCACAACACAGTACGCTCTGGCTCAAACGCCCCGAACGCCACAATGCGCTCAATGAAACGCTGATACAGGAACTCAGTCTGGCTTTTACGCAATTACAGCAAGCCACCGAAGTACGTGTGATCGTGCTGGCCGGGCGTGGCAGCAGTTTTTGTGCTGGTGGCGATCTGGACTGGATGCGCCGGGCGGCAAATTATAGCGAAGCGGAAAACCTGGCCGACGCACAGCAACTGGCCAATCTGCTAAAAATTATCTACCGCTGCCCTAAACCGGTCATCGCCCGCATTCACGGCGCGGCCATAGGAGGTGGTACCGGACTGGCGGCCGTCTGTGATATCGCCATCGCCAGCACCGTAGCGCGTTTCGGCCTGAGCGAAGTACGCCTGGGCTTGATTCCGGCCACTATCGGCCCCTATGTGGCCGATGCTATCGGCTGGCGGCAGGCACGCCGTTACTTTCTCTCTGGCGAAAGCATCAGCGCCGAACGGGCCGTCAGTCTTGGTCTGGTACACGAGGTAGTTGCCGATGATGAACTAGATAGTCGAATCAGCAGCCTAGTCGCCGAACTGAACAAAGGTGGCCCACAAGCCATGGCCAGCGTCAAAGCGCTGCTGGCCAGACTACGGCAGGGCTCACCTTGGGATGACGCCTTGCTGGAAGACACCGCAATAAATATTGCCCGCATACGGATAGGCGCCGAAGCACAGGAAGGCCTGGCCGCCTTTTTTGCCAAACGACCTGCTAGTTGGATATAAACCCTTTACCTACCCTGTGACCTACGGCAGAGGACCACAAGATGTTCAAAAAAATACTAATTGCCAATCGTGGCGAGATTGCCTGCCGCATCATCAAAACGGCACGCCAACTTGGTATTCGCACCGTGGCGGTCTACTCTGACGCCGATGCCAACGCTCACTTTGTTGAACTGGCTGATGAAGCCTATCGACTAGGCCCGGCACCGGCAACTGAGTCCTATCTGAAAACCGACATCATTTTACAGATCGCCCTGAACTGCGGCGCGGAAGCTATTCACCCCGGCTACGGTTTTCTCTCCGAGAATGCCGACTTTGCCACCGCCTGCACCCGTGTTGGCCTGGCCTTTATCGGCCCCCCGCCCACAGCTATCGCCGCCATGGGCAGCAAATCTGCCGCTAAGGCGCTGATGGCTAATGCCGCCGTCCCGCTGGTGCCTGGTTATCATGGCGATAATCAAGATAGTGAATTTTTACAACAACAGGCCGCGCAAATCGGTTATCCGGTACTGATCAAGGCCAGCGCCGGGGGTGGCGGTAAGGGTATGCGCATCGTCGAGCGTCCTGGCGACTTCGCTGCCGCACTAGCCTCCTGCCAACGCGAAGCCCGTGCCAGTTTCGGCAATGGTCAGGTACTGCTGGAAAAATATCTGCCACACGCCCGCCACATCGAAATTCAGATTTTTGCTGACCAGCACAACCAATGTGTCTACCTGTTTGAGCGCGACTGTTCGGTACAACGCCGCCACCAGAAAGTGCTGGAAGAAGCACCAGCACCGCACCTGCCCAGCAATATTCGCCAAGCAATGGGCGAAGCTGCCTGCACGGCGGCGCGCGCTGTCGGCTATGTCGGTGTCGGCACGGTTGAATTCATCATCGAATTGCAAGCCAATAACGAGCTTGGCGCCTTCTACTTCATGGAAATGAATACCCGGCTACAGGTGGAGCATCCGGTCACAGAAATGATTACCGGGCAAGACCTAGTTGCTTGGCAATTACTGATCGCCAATGGCCAGACATTACCGGTCGGCCAGAAACGACTGGCCATCCATGGCCACGCGATAGAAGCACGTATTTATGCCGAAAACCCGGCTAACGACTTTCTACCGACGACCGGCCGACTGCTGCATCTGCGCTCACCAACTGAATCGGCACATGTGCGCATCGATAGCGGTGTGGTAGCAGGAGACTTAATCAGCCCATATTACGACCCGCTCATCGCCAAACTGGTCGTGTGGGGCGAAACCCGCGCCGATGCCTTACAACGGCTGGAGCTAGCACTGGCCGACTATCAAATTGCCGGCCTGCACACCAATATCCCGTTTCTGCGCCGCATCATACAACACCCTAGCTTTACTAGCGGTCATGTCCATACCGGCCTGATTCCACAACACCAGGCCGAGCTGCTCGCTCCTCAGGCCAGCCCCAGCACTCAGCAACTGGCCTTGCTGGCACTGGCAGAAATCCTCGCGCAACAGCACTCCTACCCGGTAACCGGCGGCTGGCGCCTGAACAGTGAACTGAGTAGTCAACTAAGCTTTACCCATCAGGAACAACTCTACCCGCTCGCGATACGCTTTCTGGCACAGGGCTTCGAATTGTCTGTCAATGGCGAAGTCCTGAGTGCCAGCGCACAACTGCACGGTAATCAGCTCTCCGCCCACCTGGGTGAACAATTCCTGCAGGCTACGGTGATACGCGATGGCCTGCTGCGCACCCTGTTCTGCAACGGTGACAGCCTGGAGGTGGCTTATCACGACCCCTGCTCCACGGTCAGTGACGAATGGCAAGACCCTGCGCACTTAGCCGCCCCCATGCCTGGCCGCATCGTCAGCCTGCTGGCCACGGTTGGCGTCAAAGTCAATAAAGGCGAGCCGCTGCTGATTCTGGAAGCGATGAAAATGGAACATACTATCCCCGCGCCGACCGATGGTATCGTCAAGGCGTTCTATTTTGCTTGTGGCGAACAAGTGCAAGAAGGAGAGGAACTGATTGATTTTGAGGTGATGTAGGCGTTGCTGCATAGACCCTTACATGCCCCATCCCTGAAACCATGCGCCCCCTTCAGCGGGCTTGGATACTAATATCCAGCATTACCGCTGAAGGGGAAACCTTGTGCCTATTCGGCCGTCGGACAGCGCGACAATCCATCAGTCTTGACCAAGCATTTTCACGCCTTCAAGCCAAGCATGATAGCTGCCAGCACATCCGCCACACACATTTTATGAAAAAATCATATTTTAGACTGTTCTGCCATTGTAACCCGCCTGCCCCTGCTGGCCGGAATGTTACTCAGCAGCGTATTTGCGCTATTTCACTGCTATGCCCACGGTGCCGAAGCCAGCGCGGGCAGCCACTTCTGGCAATATGCACTCGGCTTTGCCAGCACCTCGCTGCTACTGCAACTTGGCGGCTACCTGCTAGGGCGACGACTGCCAAGCCCGGCAGAATTACGCCTATGCCGCCTCAGCAGCGCGCTGCTGGGGCGGCATAGGCATGCTGTTATTGAGGCAACTAGGCTGAGGCAGCCAAGACACAACTCAGCTGTCCCAACGTCAAGCAATACGCCCCGGCAGCTAGCCACCACGCCGGGGGGATTCACGATACCAACAAGCCCATCCGGTAGTTCAATCCTAGACATTTGTACTCGCCCAGCAAGCTTGTTATAGTTGTTTGGCATCAAAACGGATAACAAAGCACACTCGCGACACTTAATGTAATAAGTCTTTGCAGCGGCTTGCTATTACAGGCGCTGACACAGCAATCGCCAATTTCGATCTCTACAGGGGTAAGTAGCGGCTTGGAATTGCCTGTGGATTGTTGCAATGACTGGCTAATTTCACGCCATAATTATTTATTAAATACGTCTCTAGACAGACAAGGGTAGACACCGCCCGCCACCTCAACACCTCCCCGGGGCAATGCGATGCCAACCATCAAGATTGTCGAAGTCGGCCCGCGTGACGGGCTGCAAAACGAGGCGGTGCAACTGAACACCGCCACCAAGCTGGAGCTGATTCAGCGCCTGGCCGCCAGCGGTCTACGCCATATTGAAGCCGGTGCCTTTGTCTCCCCGCGCTGGGTACCGCAAATGGCAGACAGCCTGGCGGTATTGCAAGGCCTGGATTTAAACGCCGGCATTCACTATCCGGTACTGGTACCTAATGAGCAGGGACTGGAGCGGGCTTTGGCAGTTGGGGTCAGAGAGATTGCGGTATTTGCCGCCGCCAGCGAAACCTTTAGCCAGAAAAATATCAACAGCAGCATTGCCGACAGCCTGCGCCGCTTTGAGCCGGTACTGCAACGCGCGCAGGCCGAGCATATTCAGGTGCGCGGCTATGTCTCCTGTGTGCTGGGCTGCCCGTATGAAGGCAAGATTGCACCGGCACAGGTAGCCGCTGTCGCCGCCAGCCTGACGGCGATGGGCTGCTATGAAATTTCATTGGGCGACACCATAGGGGTCGGTACCCCACGTGCAGTCAAAGCACTGCTGGAGGTAGTCAGCCAGCACGTGCCCATGGCGCAATTGGCTGGACATTTTCACGATACCTACGGCATGGCATTAGCCAATATCCATACTGCCCTACAAGCAGGCATAATGACGTTCGATTCTTCGGTGGCCGGACTGGGCGGCTGCCCCTATGCGCGCGGCGCATCTGGCAATGTGGCCACCGAAGATGTGGTCTATCTACTGGAAAACGAGGGTTATGCTACTGGCGTCAACCTAGCTGATCTGGTGCAAACGGCCTGGTTTATTGCCGACGCACTAGGCAGAACACCAGCCTCCCGGCTATCGCGGGTACTGGGCCGCTAACCAACTCGTACCGGATACGCAAAAAACAATAGGAGTCATCATGCAAACCAGCAACACCCCTATTTGGCAGCCATCCGCCACCCAGCTGGCAGGTCATCATCTGACCGCATTCAAGCGCCTGGCGGAGATTGCCTATAACCAGCCTTTACCTGATTACAGCAGCTTATGGCAGGCCAGCGTTACCGATCCGGGGCGCTTCTGGTCTTTGGCCTGGGATTACTGCGGCGTAATGGGAGATAAGGGTAGCGTCCCCCTCGTTAATGGCGACGATATGCTCACCGCGCGTTTTTTCCCGGAAGCCCGCCTCAACTATGCGGAAAACCTGTTATGCCGCCATGACAACAGCACGGCCATAGTCTTTTGGGGAGAGGATAAGCTCAAACGACAGCTTAGCTGGCAGGAACTGCACCAACAGGTATCGGTACTGCAACAGGCGATGCAACAGGCTGGTATTCAGCCAGGTGATCGCGTTGCCGGCTTCATGCCGAATATGCCGGAAACGGTGCTCGCCATGCTGGCTGCCAGTAGCTTGGGGGCGGTCTGGACCAGTTGCTCGCCAGATTTCGGCACCGATGGTGCGCTGGATCGCTTCGGCCAAACCGCACCGCGCCTATTATTCTGCCCCGATGGCTATTGGTATAACGGCAAACAGATATCCATTCGCGACAAAATGCAGACGCTGGCACAAGGCCTGCCCTCAGTAGAAAAAATAATTGTCGTGCCTTATCTGGGCGACACCAGCAGCTTTGCCCAAGCTGTCCCCAAAGCCGTTACCCTGGCGGACTTCACCGCCGCTTTCAATGTCAAGCCGGTGCAATTTGTGCGGCTGGATTTTAATCATCCTCTGTTTATTCTCTATTCCAGTGGCACCACCGGCAAGCCGAAATGTATCGTGCACGGCAGTGGCGGCACACTATTGCAGCATCTGAAAGAACATCAGCTACATAGCGATGTGCATCGTGGCGACAATCTGTTTTATTTCACCACCTGTGGCTGGATGATGTGGAACTGGCTGGTGTCCGGGCTAGCCTCAGGGGCGGCGCTGATGCTGTACGATGGCTCCCCTTTCGCCGATGAGGGCAAAGTGTTGTGGGACTATGCCGAGCAAGAACATTTCACCCAGTTTGGCACTTCAGCCAAATACCTGGACGGTGTACACAAAAGCGGGCTGGTACCGATTCATCACTGGAAGCTGCCGCGCCTGCGCGCAATCTTCTCCACTGGCTCACCCTTGGTGGCCGAAAGCTTTGACTGGGTCTACGCCAATATCAAAAGTGATCTGAACCTGGCCTCTATTTCTGGCGGTACCGATATTGTGTCCTGCTTTGCGCTGGGTTGCGCCAGCCTACCGGTGTATCGCGGCGAGTTGCAATGCCGTGGGCTGGGTATGGCGGTGGATATCTACAATGAGCTGGGTAAGCCGGTACAGCGCGGCAAAGGTGAAATGGTCTGTACCCGTCCCTTCCCATCAATGCCTATTGCTTTCTGGAATGACCCGGAAGGCGAAAAATACCAGCAGGCTTATTTCAAACGCTTCAAGGGTATCTGGTGCCACGGCGACTACGCTGAAATCACCCCGCACGATGGCGTCATCATCTATGGCCGTTCCGACACTGTCCTCAACCCTGGCGGCGTGCGTATCGGTACGGCCGAAATTTATCGCCAGGTGGAAAGCTTTGCCGAAGTGCTGGAATGCCTAGCCGTCGGCCAACGCTGGCAGGGGGATGAACGGGTGATTCTATTTGTGAAGCTACGATCCGATGTGGAGCTGAATGAGCATCTGAATAGTTTTATCAAAGCACAAATAAAGAATGGCGCTAGCCCACGCCATGTGCCCGCCAAGATTATTGCCGTGGCAGACCTGCCCAAAACCATTAGCGGCAAAATTGTGGAGCTCGCTGTCAAAAACGTGATTCATGGGGAACCCGTCAACAACTTGAGCTCTCTCGCTAACCCTGATGCGTTGAAGCTGTTTGAAAACCTACCACAGCTACAGCACTAGCCTCCCGTGACAAAACTTAGCGCAAGCTCAGCACGCCCCTCTAATTATTTTATTGATCTGGGGTAGTAAATCTGCGCTATTTTTCGGTTACACTTCTGACGTTTTGTCCCATTTTTTGCTGGCCTGCAATGATCTGCGGGCCAGTAATAGCCCGGTTACCCATGCTGTAGCCCCGCTAAGCTTGTTAGCGCTCCACTCAAGCCAGGAGCGTTAGCCATGCCTCTTTAACATAGCAATACCTAAGTAACTGTCACCTTTATTGAAAAGAGAGTATCTATGCAAGATTCCATCCAAGCCTTACTGGACAGGGTAAAACAACGCGACCCCGGACATACCGATTTTCATCAGGCCGTGGCCGAAGTGTTGCATAGCCTGCAACCCTTTCTGGAAAAAAACCCAGGCTATCGCCGTCATGCTTTACTGGAGCGCATGCTGGAACCGGAACGGGTCATTATGTTCCGCGTACCATGGGCAGACGATCAGGGTCAGGTACACGTTAACCGTGGTTACCGGGTACAGATGAATAGCGCGATCGGCCCGTATAAAGGCGGCCTGCGTTTTCACCCCAGCGTACGTTTGGACACCCTGAAATTCCTAGCTTTTGAACAAACCTTCAAAAATGCGCTCACCACCTTGCCGATGGGTGGTGGCAAGGGCGGTGCCGACTTCGACCCCAAGGGCCGTAGCGATCTGGAAGTCATGCGTTTCTGCCAATCCTTCATGACCGAGTTGCACCGTCACCTGGGTGCGGACGTAGACGTCCCTGCCGGGGATATTGGCGTGGGCGCCCGAGAAGTCGGTTTTATGTTTGGCCAATACAAGCGTCTGGCTAATCAGTTTACCGGCGTCTTTACCGGCAAAGGCAATAGCTATGGCGGCAGCCTGATTCGCCCCGAAGCTACCGGTTACGGTCTGATTTACTTCCTGAAACAGATGCTGGCTACCCGTCAGTTGGAACTGGCTGGCAAAGCCGTAACCCTGTCGGGCTCTGGCAATGTGGCACAATATTCAGCAGAAAAACTGCTGCATTATGGCGCTAAAGTGGTGAGTTTCTCCGACTCAGAAGGCAGCGTGCATATTCCTGATGGCATCAGCGAGTTACAGTTACAAGCCTTGATGGAATTAAAAAACGAACGCCGTGAACGTTTGTCGGTATTTGCCCAAGAACAAGGTCTGCGCTTTTTTGCCGGACAGCGTCCTTGGCATTTTGCCTGCGATATCGCCCTGCCCTGCGCAACCCAGAACGAGCTGGACGGCAATGATGCCGAAACACTGCTCGCCAATGGCTGCATCGCCGTGGCGGAAGGGGCGAATATGCCATCCACCCCCAAAGCAGTTACCTACTTCCAGAAGGCTGGCATTCTCTATGCGCCAGGCAAGGCCTCCAATGCCGGTGGCGTTGCCGTATCAGGCCTAGAAATGAGCCAGAATGCGATCAAGCGTAGCTGGAGTGCTAAAGAGGTCGATGATAAATTGCGCGATATCATGCACAGCATTCATGAGTCCTGCCAGCAATATGGTCAACAAGGTGATGCCATCGACTACGTTAATGGCGCCAATATTGCCGGCTTTCGCAAAGTGGCCGACGCGATGCTGGCACAAGGTGTGGTCTAAATCGGATAACACTCACCAGCCTGCCTCTCTTGAAGAGGCAGGCTTTTTTTATTTAGGGGTGCTAACAACAGCTCGAAGAGCCCGTGAGCCAAAGCGAGCCAAAGCGAGCCAAAGCGAGCCAAAGCGAGCCAACGCAGACAATACCCGTGATAAGGCAAGGAGGCGCAACGCTGGATCAGCAGTTTTGATAGCAGTGCTTAATCCGTCCAATTCAGAATGACTTTGCCACTACAACCAGACAACATCGTAGCAAAGCCCTGCTCAAACTCGGCAACAGGGAAGTGATGCGTGATGAGTGGCTGAATATCCAGCCCGGACTGCAGCAGCGCCACCATCTTGTACCAGGTTTCAAACATTTCCCGGCCATAAATACCTTTGATTTCCAGCCCCTTGAAAATTACCTTGCTCCAGTCGATAGCGGTATCGGCAGGCTGAATACCCAACAGCGCGATTTTACCGCCATGGTTCATTGCCTCCAGCATTTGCCGCAAAGCCTGTGGCTGACCAGACATCTCCAAGCCGACATCAAACCCTTCGCACATATTCAGCTCACTCATCACCTGCTGCAGATTCTGCTGACTGATATTCACCGCTCGCGTTGCCCCCATCTGGCGGGCCAGCGCCAGCCGATATTCATTCACATCGGTAATTACCACATAACGCGCACCAATATGACGAGCAATCGCCACCGCCATTATCCCAATTGGGCCCGCCCCGGTAATCAGCACATCTTCACCCACCAGATTAAAACTCAACGCGGTATGTACCGCATTGCCGAATGGGTCAAAGATGGCCGCCAGCTCATCGGAAATACCATCGGGAATAGCAAAAGCATTAAAGGCTGGAATCACCAGGTACTCGGCAAATGCCCCCGCGCGGTTCACGCCGACACCTTGAGTATTACGACACAGATGACGACGCCCTGCCCGACAATTACGGCAATAACCGCAGGTGATATGCCCCTCACCCGATACCCGTTGCCCTAGGTGAAAACCCTGCACTTCAGAGCCTATCGCCGCCACCACCCCAACATATTCATGCCCCACCTGCATGGGCACCGGCACCGTTTGCTGCGCCCAGTCGTCCCAATTCCAGATATGGATATCCGTGCCGCAAATAGCCGTTTTATGGATGCGAATGAGTAAATCGTTATGCCCTATCGTCGGCAGCGGAATATCCGTCAGCCATAAGCCGGGCTCGGGTTTGAGTTTGGAAAGTGCTTTCATCGCTCCCTCGCTATTGTTAGCATCGCGCCCCAGCAAGCTAGATCACCGCCAGCTCGCGTCCTACCTTACTAAATGCCGCCACAGCCCGGTTAATTTGCTGTTCATCGTGTCCAGCCGACATCTGCGTACGTATCCTCGCCTTACCTTTGGGTACCACCGGGAAGGAGAAGCCCACCACATAGACCCCTTCCTGCAGCAATCTGCGCGCCATTTCTGCGGCCAAGCGCGCATCACCCAGCATCACCGGAATAATAGGGTGCTGCCCTGGCACCAGCGTAAAACCAGCGGCAGTCATCTGCTGACGAAACAGCTCGGCATTTTGCTGCAACTGCATCCGCAATGCCCGCCCTTCGCTACTCTGCAATAAACGCAATACCGCCAGGCTGGCGGCGGCAATAGCAGGAGCCAGGCTATTGGAAAACAGATAAGGACGCGAGCGTTGTCGCAACAACTCAATCATCAAGCGACGACCGGAAATATAACCACCAGATGCGCCACCTAGAGCCTTGCCCAAAGTGCCGCTATACAGGTCAATGCGCTCGGCGACGCCGCATAGCTCCGGCGTACCAGCACCATGTTCACCAATAAAACCGACGGCATGGGAGTCATCTACCATCACCATCGCCTGATAACGATCAGCCAGCGCGCACAGGCCTCGCAAGTCGGCAATAATGCCATCCATCGAAAATACGCCATCGGTGACAATCCATTTGAAACGGGCACCGGCCTCATCGGCAGCTAGTAGCTGTGCCTCCAAATCTGCCATATCATTGTTTTTATAACGATAGCGCTTGGCTTTGCACAAACGGATGCCGTCAATAATAGAAGCATGATTCAACTCATCAGAAATAACTGCATCGTCCTCACCCAACAGAGTTTCAAATACGCCACCATTGGCATCGAAACAGCTGGAGTACAGGATGGTATCGTCGGTTCCCAAAAAGTCTGATAGCGCCTGCTCCAGCTCTTTATGTACTTGCTGGGTGCCGCAGATAAAACGTACCGATGCGCAGCCGTAACCATAGTCGTCCAAACCCTGTTTGGCGGCAGCCAGCAAACGCGGATCATCGGCCAAACCCAGATAATTATTAGCGCAGAAGTTCAGCACTTGCTGGCCATTACTTAACTCAACGGCTACTTGTTGCGGCCCGACAATCACTCGCTCAGGTTTAGCAAAACCATCACTGTGAATTTGGGATAAGACCTCCGCCAAATGATTTAAGTAGTTTTGATTCATCAGCCCCCCTTACGCACTTGATATGTAAAAAAGCTACGAGGAGTCGCTAGTTTAAACGATCAAGCAGGGAAAAATGCCTTCAGCATTGCTGTTGTACAAAAATAAATGGCAACAGCCTTAGAACTGCTAACAAAACCTCGAAAAAGTCCTGAGCCAAGACACGCCGACGCAGACAGTCCCAGTAGTACGGCAAGGAGGCGCAACGCTGAAGCAGGGGTTTTGTTAGCAGCTCTTAATCTGGCGCTGTTGCCGTGGATATGGTGCGTGAAAGCAGAACACTTGATTGCCAAGCAAGCTTCATTCACTCATTTGATATTCCATTAACTGAAATAGCGGGGATTGTTGCAGTAATTGTGACAGCCTAATCCGACTTTCTTGCTGACCATCGTGCAAAATCAAGTCACGAGCGGCAGCAAATGGTTTACCTGCCATCACCAGCCTAGAGGGCTTAGCCTGCGCTGGCAAATGCAATGCATATTGAAAACGCTCTTCACCGGGTGAATTAGCTGGCCGACATAACACGGGTAAGGGCCTGTCAGCCAGTTCTTCTATTCCGCACTCCATCTCTTTGCCATTCGCACATAAACCTATCCAACGCACAATACCGAGCTTGGCGGCTTCCGGTTTGCCCGGCAACGTCAGCAACAATACCTCGCCAACCAGAAAAGACTGTCCACGCGGCTGACCCAGCAGTAAAAAGCCACTATCACTCTGATTAATCTGCACCAGCATACTGGGAGGGGGAGGCGGCAAGCTACGCAGATGAAGCTCATCCACCTCAACACCAGGTAACTGCCAATTCATTCCATTTAGTCGGAACCAAATACTGGGCACCGTAATAATGACCTCCATCACCTGCTGCACTTTTTCGCGCTGATGGCGTCGACGTTTAGGTTGCTGCCACTCCTGCAATAAAGAGGAGAATAATTGTAATTCGTCGGCTAATTGCGTGGATTGAATTGGCGCTTGCGCGGTCTGTAAGAAGGAGATGCTTTTTTCTAATGTCTCAACAACCCCCGACAACTCCAATAAATAACAAGATGCCACGGGATTTAAAGCGGAAATCAACAAAAACTGTGGAGGAGTATCTGCCTGCAAATCC
This sequence comes from Neisseriaceae bacterium TC5R-5, assembly GCA_020830965.2. GTDB lineage: Bacteria > Pseudomonadota > Gammaproteobacteria > Burkholderiales > Chromobacteriaceae > Chromobacterium. Next base: position 3,666 of record JACCFC020000008.1, on the reverse strand, counting down.
AATAAATAGCCATAAGCATTGGCGGAAAGGGACGTCACCGGGATGAGTCTGATACGCTCGGCCACATCAAAAATAAGCTGCTTAGCCAAATCTTGCGCCGCGACGGGAATCCGGTTAAAAGAAGTTAAACCCAACAAAAGTATCTGCTGATACATTACGGCAATAGAATCATCATGCGAAGAACATTCTGCCTGCCAGCCTTTACTCAACGCGAAGCTGTATAACAAGTGACAGTCCTGCCAAAAACTTGGTGGCATAGCATAATAATTTTGCTGGCTAACCAACAAATATTGGCGAGCCGCCATCATGGTGTAGCCCAATAACTCCACCTTAGGTTGATCTCTATCCAATAAACCCGGTTTAGCCAAACGCTCATTCAAAGCCAACTTAAACGCGCTAAACAGATAGGCAAATAGCTCAACCCCCAAAATGGCTAACTGACGTATTTTAGGGCTGGACACACTACCATATTGGCGTACCTCTTGTTCCAGCAAAGGATAGTAGCGATCCAAAGCCGGCCAATAGAGCCTGAGCAATTTAAAACGCAAGCCTCCATCCAGAGGGGCATGTGCCAAGCTCTGCAAACCTTGCCTAAGCAGAAGTGCGCATTCAGGTAGATTGGTATAAGGCAGTTGCTCCAACCAAACCGCCACCTCATCCGGGTGCATGTCCATGAATTGAGAACTCATATCTGTCGGGCGCAATAACAACTCGGATCAATTGCCGTGAACAGGCAACTTCCCATGCCATTTTCGCTATTTATCATCCACAAATAGGTTAGGGTAAAACAGTTATCTCTGACTCTGCGCCCGCCGGTATGGCAGCTAAGCTATCCAAGCTTGCTACCGTTGCGCTCAGCAATAACTGCATTTCTGCACTGGTTATAGTATACGGCGGCATAAAATAAACCGTTTTCCCTATTGGCCGTACTAAACAGCCATGCCCTAACATCTCATTAAAAAATAAGGAAGAAAAATTATGATGATGACTCTCAACATCAAAAGCCCAAATCATGCCCAAATGACGAAAGTGATGAACATCCGATCGTTGTTTAAGCTGGGTCATTAGCCGATTAAACGCAGATGCCTTGCCAGCATTAACCGCCAAGATATCTTCTTCAGCAAAAATATCCAGCACCGCCAATGCTGCGCTACAGGCCAGCGCATTACCGGTGTAACTATGCGAATGCAAAAAACCACGGCCAATTTCATCATGATAAAAAGCCTGATATACCTCATCTGTCGTCAAGACACAGGACAGTGGTAAAAAACCTCCAGTAATGCCCTTAGACAAGCACAAAAAATCCGGAACAATATTAGCTTGCTGGTAAGCAAACATACTGCCAGTACGGCCAAAACCCACCGCAATTTCATCCGCAATCAAATGCACCTGATAGCGATCACAAAGCCGGCGCAGCTCAACCAGATAGCTAGCATCATACATCGCCATTCCGGCGGCACCCTGTACCAGAGGCTCAACAATCACTGCGGCCACTTGTGCTGCCTCTTGCGCTAAGACCTCGGCCAAGGCATTAACCGCATGACGAGCAGCATCTGCGGCAGACTCACCCGGTTTCGCCTGTCTGGCATCAGGAGAGGGCACACGAATACCAGGTCGGAGTAAATCGGCATACGTTGCCGAAAACAACGGCACATCGGTTACCGCTAACGCACCAACGGTTTCCCCATGATAACTATTCGCCAAGCTGATAAACCGGCACTTCGACGACTGGCCCCGGTTATGCCACGAATGGAAGCTCATCTTCAAGGCAATTTCGGTCGCACTTGCTCCATCAGAACCATAAAATGCATGCCCCAGGCCGGTCAGTAGAGACAAACGCTCCGACAACTCCACCACTGGCTGATGGGTAAAACCAGCCAGCATGACATGCTCCAAACTATCTAACTGATCTTTAATCGCCTGCTTAATTTTTGGATGGCCATGACCAAATAAATTCACCCACCAGGAGCTCACCCCATCCAGATAACGTTTACCATCAAAATCTGTCAGCCAGACGCCCTCTGCACTAGCAATAGGCACAATAGGCAACTGCTCATGTCGCTTCATTTGGGTACAAGGGTGCCAAACGGCAGAGAAACTACGCTGTAGCCAATCCTGATTACTCATTTCACTCCCCCTAAAAATCGGCATGCTATCACAGCATATGCCTTTAACAGGCTGACAAAAAATGTCACAGACTGACAAAACTTGACATACAAATAATAAAAATCAAATACTGAATAATGAAAATCACTTTGGCATGATTCATGCTGCATGATCTAATGTGATACACATGGTAGCGTTTACAGACGCCAACTCTTTATTAAGCAAAGAGTCGGCATTTAACTTTGACAATGTATTAACAACGCGGGGAAATATCATGCAAAAACTTAAACAACAAGGCTTTACACTAATTGAACTGATGATTGTAGTCGCTATTATCGGTATTTTGGCTGCAGTAGCGATTCCTGCTTATCAAAACTACACCGTACGCGCGCGGGTCACAGAAGGTTTGGGCTTGGCTGATGCAGCGAAATTAGCGGTATCCGAAAATTCGGCTAACGGGATTAATTTTGACAATGGGTATACCGGGCCAGCCAATGCGAAAAGTGTGACGAGTATTGCAATTGCTCAAGCAACGGGCACCATCACCATCACCTACAACACAAATGTAGCCGCCTCAGGAGCCAATACTTTAACCATGGTGCCTTACACCCAAGCCAGTGGCGGTACCGCTACAGCGCTAGCAGGAACAGCCACAACCAGCACCGTACCTACGGGCCCAGTTTTGTGGCAGTGCACTTCAGCCGGCTCCACCCTGAAAGTCTCTGGGTCCTCACAGGGCACCATGCTTTCCAGTAACGTTCCACAAGAATGTAGATAACGGCTCATTAAGCGCCATTTTGTCAAAACATTATGGCGCTTAATTCACCTTAAACCCAAGACTCTGTATAAAGTGTCTTGGGTTTAGTCAACTACAGGTGGAAAAGTATTAATGGCAAAATATAAAATACAGGGCTTTACACTGATTGAGCTGATGATCGTCGTGGCCATTATCGGTATTTTGGCTGCCGTGGCTATTCCGGCTTATCAAAACTATACCGTACGTGCGCGGGTGACCGAAGGCTTGGGCTTGGCTGATACCGCAAAATTGGCGGTATCCGAAAATGCCAGCAATGGAATTAATCTAAATAATAGCTATACCAGCCCTGCCAATGCCAAAAATGTCAGTAGTATTAGCATTACACAAGCAACCGGTACAATAACCATCACATTTAATAGTAACGTTGCTCCCGCTGCCAGTAATACATTAACTCTAATTCCTTACACACAAGCCTCTGGTGGAACCGCTACAGCGCTCACCGGAACGGCTACTACCAGCACCATCCCGACAACGCCCATCTTGTGGCAGTGCAGTTCGGCAAGTTCTACGTTAAAAGTCAGCGGATCGACACAAGGCACGATGCTCTCCAGTAATGTCCCACAAGAATGCCGATGAGTTTTATGCTCCAGCCACAAAATTTACTCGATTAGTACAAAAAGCCAAAAGCCCCGGCTATCTAATGATTTAGATAGCCGGGGCTGGAATGGGTGTCTGGCAGTGTCCTACTTTCACATGGCGAATGCCACACTATCATCGGCGCTAAGGCGTTTCACTGTCCTGTT
>JACCFC020000079.1 GCA_020830965.2 Neisseriaceae bacterium TC5R-5 | reverse complement strand
CCATCAACACTGCCCCAGCCACCAAAGGCGCGCGCCCAGAATAGACGCTGTGAGCTGTTAGCAGCGACCGCCTGGCCTTGTGTGTCGTAGGCGCCTAGATTGGCACCGACGCCGTTGAACGCCGCTCGTAGCCGATCATTCGCGGCGTCGCGGATGAAGTGGCTGTCTTCGATCTGGCCCGCTTTGATCGAGGCGTGCAGTTCGCCGGAGACTTGGTTGAGCGCGTCACGGATGGCGGCATTGTTGTCGTCGTCAGGGAGGGCGACAATGGCTTGGTTGAGGCGGTTGGCTCCACCCAGGCTGTCAATAGCGCTGCCCACACTACGTTGATTACCACTGCCACCCGCGGCTCTCATTACATCGGCTACGCTGACATCATTGCGCTGCACGGTGAGGTAGACATTGTTGGGGTCGTAAGTCAGTTTGAAGCCGAGCAGCGAGAAGGTTTGGAAGTAGCCGTCAAATGGGTTCGTCACACCACCGTTGGCCGTCAGGATGGTGTAGGTGATGGAGCGGTTGTAGTCGCCTAGCCCGACTTTGACGGCGACTTTGCCCCCCGCCAAGCTGGCACTGCCGTTGGTAAACAGGTGGTCGGCGCTGTTGCCGGGGTCGGTTTTAACTTGATAGATGCCGCCACTGGCGAAATTGACCGTACCGACGACTTGCAGGGTGTTGAGGCTGCTGGAGGGGGTACTGGCTAAGTGGCTAATGGAGGGGGGGATATTCGCCTGGGTCAGCAGCGGTGAGGGGGCGGTGCCGGTCAGCGCGAGATAAGCCCCACTTTGTACGGTAAGGTTGCCTCCAATGACGCCACCGGCATTGAGGGTGGCACTATTGGCGGCGCTGAGGTTGCCGGTGACATTGGCGTCTACATTCAGTTGTGAACCTTTGCCAGTCACGACCAGTGAGCCGCCAAACGGGGTGAGGCTGTTCATCTGTCCCTCAGCCACGGTGAGCGTACCGTTATAGCCGCTGCTGCTACCTTGGGAGTTGAGGGTAGAGACACCCGTTTTGCTCAGATCACCACTGCCGCTCAGGCTACCTGTCAGCGTCAGGTCGCCGTTCTGTAAATTCAGGGTGCCACCACCGTTTTGAACATTAAGGCTGCGGGCTGAGCTAAATGCCGCGGTGGTGCTGAGCGTGCCGCCATTGAAGGTAACGGTGCCGCTGGCTGCGCCCAGATTGGCGTCTTGGGAGATTTGCAGGATGCCGCCATTAATGGTGGTGCCGCCGCTATAGCTGTTGGCAGCAGAGAGCACTAGGCGTCCTCTGCCCGCTTTGGTCAGGCTTCGGCCATCCCAGTTGTCGAAAGTACCAACTTGGTCCGTCAGCGCAATGTCAACATCAAAAGCGGAGCCCTCATCCATGGTAAAGGTGCCGGTACTCAAGGCCTGGCTGCCTTCTGTCCAGGATAGCCGGATGCCCAGCACGTAGTCCTGGTCGCTACGCGCCAGGCCTGGGGCGAGCTGCAGGTAGTCAATGGTGTCATTGACGTTATTAGTAAAAGTACCGGTAATCGCGTTGGTGCTGCTCATCAGGATGTAGTCCTTGCCAATCGCCTCACTGGCTCTGACCGGTTGCTTGCCTTCGTTGAAACCATTGATGTTCAGTACCCCGCCCAGAACGATGTTTTGCGCGCTGATGTCGGGGGTGGCGCCAATGGTGGCATTGAGTGTGGAGCCGTCAGCCTGAGTGAAGGTGCCGTTGACTTTCAATTGGGATGGCTCAGCCGACAGGGTGGTACTGGCACCGTTTTGGGTGATGTAGTTGCCGCTGACAATGAGGGCACCACTATGAGCCAGGTTGAGGTCACCATTGCTGACCGTGACATTGCCCAGTTGACTGCCTTTATTGCTCAGCTTCAGGCTGCCCACACCGGTTTTAACTAGGGTGCCGCCAAGGCCGTTGATGGTGCCACTAAAGGTGCTGTCCTTATTGATGTTGTTGTTGGCAGTGAG
>JACCFC020000078.1 GCA_020830965.2 Neisseriaceae bacterium TC5R-5 | reverse complement strand
GTGGCAGACCCAGCAGGTTAAAATCAATCAGCAAGGCCCCATAGCGTTCTACGAAACGCCACGCGGCCATGGGGACGACATCCTGAAGCAGTTGATTATGGGCGGGGGCTACTTTAACGCTATCGTCTATGAGGGCACGCCGCAGAAGTTCATCCGCGCCAAGCGGCTGATTCAATGCTTTGTGCAGATGGATGTCACAGACCGCGACCTGGAGAACAATGCGCAGGTGATGTTGTTATCCGGCACCATGTTTTATCACTACTTCGGGGACATCATTCCCGGCAACTCGGATAACTATCAGTAATGGCCACGATTGCCGAGTGGCTCAGCCGCTTTGCCGACGAGCGGCCAGTGGGGACGGTGCTGGATGAGGCAACCGTCCTGGCGCAAGCCTTGGCGGCCTGTCGGCTGTATGCCGGTTATGCGGCTTTGCAGAACCAGAGCGGCGAAATCAGCGCCGACACCCTGATTAGTGATGCGGAATGGGCGTTGATTCGCCCACTATTCCTGCTCTACATCGAACGTGAAAACGCGCTCCACTTGGAAGCCTCGCGCACGCTGGGCGTAGACGTGTACGGGCGCTCTTCCAGCGAAATCGCTAACGATATTCTCCAACAGGAAGCCGAGCTACCCCATCGTGCTTTCTGTCAGCCCATTATTACGGTGTAGCTATGTTGCTGTTTCTGTCTGATGGCAAACAAATACGCGGCGACCTGATCAAATCAGCGGTATTGCGCTATGACCTGGCCCCGATTCCCGTCACGCTGGAAGCCGAGATTCGCTGCGGGGATGGCGATATGGAGCAGCGGCTGGCAGAAGGCGAATGCCTGAGCACCGGTAGTGGTGATGTCCTGCGTATCATCAAAGCGGTGATTGTCTTGGGGGGCGTGGTGCAAGGTGAGCGCGAGTTATCCGGGGTGCGGCTGACCGCCATTCTGGATGCCTGTCACTCGGTGGCTTTTGTGCACCAGCGGGCCATCATCAAAGAGAACGCAGCTCTGTCCGTGATCTATCGCGCTGCGGGGGCCACGCTGCAAGGCATTGCGGCGGATTTCCCGGTGCCGCGTTTCTGCTGCCCGATTGGCGATACGCCCAGCTTTCACATTGCGCGGATTCTGCAAGAGGAAGGCGGCATTGTGCGCTGGCAGGCTGGGCAACTGCAATTTGTACGGCTGCCTGACCTGTTTAAACAAGACCCGGTGACAATCTTACCGAATCACGCCTCGGATGATATCGCCAGCGGCTTTTTAGAACGACATCAGGTGCCTTGGTTTCTCTCACTCAATGCGGCAGGCGGCTTTGTACTCGGCAATCAAAACAAACCACGCACCGTGCGCTATGTGCCATTCCAGAATGCTCAGCGGCTACGCAATATGACACGCTGCCTGGTACAGCGCAAAGTCTGTAAGACTGGCTTTAACGGGGAACTGCTGGCCGGGGATTTAGTCCGTTTTATTGGCGGTGAGGATTTATGCGTGATCACCGCTGCGCATACCTTCGAGAGCGGTACCGATAGCGGTGGCGCCAGTAATACTTATACCCGGCTATGGCTGGGTCGTTTGGAGGAATGAAACCATGTCACAAGAATCTCTAGCCAGTCGCTGGCCTGCTGTTATTCACAGCTACGACCCGGCACGGCGTCTCTGCCGTATCCAGATACCTAGCGTCACCGATGGTGGCGACGGTTTACCGGAGGCCGAGATTGAATACCCGATAGGCGATAAGTCGCGTTCTGGCGCTCACACCACCGAAATAGACATTCAGCCGGGTGATCCAGTGTGGATTGCCTTTATTGGTGGCGATACCCGCTACCCCATCATTACCGGCTACCGTAATCCGCAAGTAGGTAATAGCCAGGCTTGGCGGCGCTGGCATCATGCCAATATCGAATTAGATGCGGATACCCAGATTAACCTGCTGGCCGGAGGTGGCGTATTGATCAAGACCGGCACCGTAGTGATACAGGCCCAGTCCATCAAAATCGATGCGCCGGAGACGACCTGCACCGG
>JACCFC020000077.1 GCA_020830965.2 Neisseriaceae bacterium TC5R-5 | reverse complement strand
ATGGATGGCAGAAGCTAGCGACAATCCTGACGCCGTGGCTTTAGGACTCAATGCCAAGCATCTGGCGTATGTGATTTACACCTCGGGCTCGACGGGACTGCCTAAGGGCGTGATGGTGGAACACCGTCATGCGGCTAACCTGGTTTACGCACACACTGACACTCATCAACTGACTTCAAAAGATCGAGTACTACAGTTTATTTCTTTTAGTTTTGATCCCGTTATATCGGAAGTTTTCCCAACTTTGATGGTGGGAGCTCTGCTGATTTTACGACCGCCCCATCTGATGGTGCCCGATGAGTCCTTCATCCGCTTTTTGCAGCTTGAAAAAATTACGGTAGCCACCTTGCCGATGGCGTTCTGGCATCAGTGGGTACAAGCGTTAGAAACTGCTGAGTTGACTCCAAGTGACGATTTGCGTTTAGTGATAGCGGGGGGAGAAAGAGCGCATGCCAGCCATTTAAAAAGCTGGTTAGCCCACCCTTCTACCCAGCATTGTCGCTGGGTAAATGCTTATGGCCCGACCGAAACAACGGTCACTGCGGCGTCAATGGTATTTGATCAGGATCACCCGTTGGCACAGGATGAGGTAGCAATCGGGGCCCCAATCGCCAACACACAAATCTACATATTGGACAGCCACGGCCAACCGGTACCGCTAGGGGTGAGCGGAGAAATCCATATTGGCGGCGCGGGCGTAGCTCGGGGTTATCTGAATCGGCCAGAGCTGACAGCAGAACGCTTTATTGCTGACCCGTTCAACGCACAAGCCGGTGCACGGATGTACAAGACCGGTGACCTGGGTCGCTGGTTGGTAGATGGCAATATTGAGTATCTGGGGAGGAATGACTTCCAGGTGAAGATTCGGGGCTTCCGGATAGAGCTGGGTGAGATTGAAGCGAAACTGGCCCAGTGTGAGGGTGTACGCGAAGCGGTGGTGCTGGCGCGTGAGGATGTGGCCGGCGATAAACGTCTGGTCGCCTATCTGGTGCCTGATGAGGGTATCACGCTAGACCCGGCAGCATTGCGCAGCCATTTAAGTATAAGTCTGGCCGAGTACATGCTGCCGAGCGCGTTTGTGATGCTGGAGGTTTTGCCTCTGACGCCAAACGGCAAGCTGGACAGGAAGGCCCTACCGGCACCGGATGATAGTGCCTTGATGACGCGTGAGTACGAAGCCCCACAGGGCGAGCTGGAAATCCAGCTAGCTGAGATCTGGCAGGACTTGCTGGGTATAGAGCGGGTAGGGCGCCACGACAATTTCTTTGAATTGGGTGGCCATTCTTTATTAACCGTACAGTTGCAAGGACGCATTCGACAAGTATTTGAGCTTGATGTGTCTATTCATCATTTGTTCTCCCATCCCACGATTTGTTTATTGGAAGAATGCGTTATAGATGCGCAGTTGCTTCAATTTGACATGGCCTCCTTACAGGCGCTCCGTGAAACGATGGATGGTTTTGAGTCACAGAACACTTAAAGAAAGTTGATAATAATATGAGCAATAAAGAATTAACTGCATTGCCATTGGCTGAGCGTAAACGTTTACTGGAATTGGCAAAGCTAAGCAAACTGGCCCGTAAGCAGAGTTTGGGACAGCAAGAAGCTATTCTTATCAGAGGTGATCAACAAGCTTTACTACTCTCCTTTGCGCAGCAGCGGCTCTGGTTTCTCGACCAGATGGACAGCGCCGCAGGCGCGGCCTACCACATCCCGGCGGCGTTAAAACTACAAGGTGAATTGAACCGTTCTGCACTACAACAAGCGCTAGATCGCATTGTTGCGCGGCATGAAGCGCTCAGAACCTGCTTTGTCGTGGCACAAGAAGGCGTCAGACAGCATATTGCTGCGAGTGACAGCGGCTTGGCCTTAAAGTGGCACGATCTGAGTGCCTTGGCGCCAGTCGAACAAGCAGCACAGCTCAAGGTGATCAGCGTTGCCGAAGCCAGCCAGGCATTCGACCTGGCCCAAGGCCCGCTGATTCGTGGGCAGTTACTCCGTTTGGACGAGACAGAACACGTGCTGCTGCTGACCCAGCACCATATTATCTCGG
>JACCFC020000076.1 GCA_020830965.2 Neisseriaceae bacterium TC5R-5 | reverse complement strand
GGTTTTAACATGACAAAACTAAATCTGTTTTTCACTGTTGTGTTCGCTTCTTTGCTGTCGATGATTCCGGGCTTAGCGGCGGCGGCGGGTGCTGACTATTCCGGGCTGGTTAGCGTGGTGGATGCGTCCACCATTGTGACGGCGATTGGTGCCATTGCGGCGGTAATGTTCCTACCTACTGTGGCCAAATGGGGCTTCCGTAAAGTCATGTCGATGTTGGGTCGTTAACCGGCTTCACCCCGTATTTATCCTTATATAAGGAATAGGGGGCTTCGGCTCCCTTTTTTTAAAGGGGCTTGTCATGGTGTGGTGCTTGGCGTTTTTCATCTTGGGCGTGATTTGCGCGTTGGCGGTGATTCAAGGTTTTAGGGGGTGATATGGCACGCTTACTATGTAAATGGCTGACCTTACTAGCCTTCACCGGCTTTCAATTGCTGCTGCCTTCCATCGTTTACGCGAGTCCAGCCACAACAGCCTTATTAACGATGGCGAGAGCAGGCGGCGGCGCCTTGGTTCAGGCGGGCGCTTTATCGGCGACACCTATCGGTGGGACGGTGCTAGGCATGTCTATGGCGAACTGGTTAAACGAACCGCCAGCAGGCGGCGAGTATGATTGTATGGTGGCGGTAAATCCTTCGTGCCTACCGGCTCCGGCGAACTGGTCACGCGATGGCAACGGTCAACCTACGCCACCGGCTAAGATTGATAACCCGTCCTCACCTACCGCGAAACAGTCGGCGGGGTCGGCAGAATGTAAACGGCGTTGGGGGCCTGATGCGACCTTTAACGGCGGGATTGAAAACAGCATTGCTTACGCTAAGTGTGAAATGAATGGCGGCACCATTGACGATCTAGGGCCGTCCTTCATGACTAAGCCGAGTCCCACACCGGCGGGCTATGCCTGTTCTGATACCAATTCGCCTTGCGCGCTCACGGATGCTAGCCAAGTCAGAAAGCCGGACGGCATCCAATGCTCAGTGATTCAAAGTGGTAATAGCTTCAGCTATGACGCCAGTAATCCGGCTTGTGACAATGCCAGCAACGGCGCATTTACCAATAGCAATGGCACGTTTTCAGTGATTTCAAGCGGTGGCTTAAGTATCTATCCCGATAAAGCGACGGCAGACGCCAAAGGTAATCCCTTAGCGACGGCGCAAGCTTCGGCTACCGGTACCACGGTCAAGCAATACGACCCGGCCAGTAATACCACAACAACGACGACCATCAACGGCGGCAAAGTGATTGGCCAAAGTACAGAGGCCGGGAACACGACCGGCACCAATACCGGTACCGGTGGCGGAACCAAACCGGAAGCCATCACTTGTGAAAGCGTCGGTACCTGCGATGTGGCCAAGGATGGCACCGTTAAAAGTATTGGCACCTCGTTAACGGATTTCTTCAAGAACTTCACAACGGTTGTTCAGATTCCGCAACTCTACAAGCCTACCGGCAAAACGATGAAAAGCGCCTTTGATGATTACCGACAGAGGATGAATAACGCGCCCTTCATTGCGGCGGTCTCCAACTTCTTTACCGTCCAGCTTTCTAGCGTGTCTTGTCCAGTGTGGACGATTCCATCCGTTTCTGTGATGGGTAAAGCAATCGGCCCATTTCAAATCGATCAGTTCTGCTCACCCGTGGCGCTAAACGTTTACCGGGTGATGGCGGCGGTGGTTAATGTGGTGGCGGCGTTCTTCGCTTTTAGAATCGCTATAGAGTAGGACGGTCTTTTTAAAGTCATTGTTTAAAGTATTGTTTGTTACTGCGTAACGATTGGAGGTTAAAGTGACGGCTTTCTTTCAGAACATTATCAATCTGGTGGCGGCGATTTTTATCGCTATCTATGACGTGCTGACCGATATATCGGTGGCGATCATTGACCAGATTTGGCAACTGACTAGCTATATCATCAGCCTGATTCCTTTTCCTGCGGCGCTCTCTGGTGGCCTGCAATCCTTCCTTAATGGTATCGGCGGCGACATCCTGTTTTTTTTAGGTGCCTGCGGTCTGGCTTCAGCACTGGCGCTCATCGGTGGCGGCTATGTGTTCCGCGTCTCTCGTAAGTTCTTAACGCTATTCCAATGGTGACGATA
>JACCFC020000075.1 GCA_020830965.2 Neisseriaceae bacterium TC5R-5 | reverse complement strand
TCGGTGATTTTTTTGTCAAATTGCTTCGTTTTTATTTTGTTTTATTATCAATATATTAAGTTTATTGCCGAACGTTTTGCCATTTTTTTTCAAATTTATTTGCGCGCCACCCTAAACTTTTCCCTCTTTGCCGTGGATATATTGTTCAACAGATCAATATCACGCCGTTCCCAGCCGACTAGCAGGTCGCCGTGGGAACGGCGTCCAGCGCAAGGAAAGAAAGTCATATGGTTGCCATCGTCAGCGGAGCAGGTCTTGGACTCACTAACGGTTCACTCACTCAATTAGGGGCTTTAGGCCAATTCGGTACCGCCGGCGTCGGACGAGGCAATGAACAGGTCTATCTGAATGCGGCTAATGGCAACCTGGTGCTGCAGCAGCGTGATGAGTTCCTGAAGAGCGCTGGGGTCGATCTGGGGGTGTTACGCACTTATAACAGCCAGGGGCAGACGAACGATAATCCGGCCTGGCGTCTGGGCGTGTCGCGGCAGATTGGGAGCCTACAAGGTACGCTCAATAGCGCTGGCAGCTCGGTGCTGCGAACGGGCGAAGATGGCCAACAGGTGCGCTACACCTTCGATACCAGCCGCAACGCCTATATCGCCCGCGATGGTGCCGGAGCGGATGATGTGCTGCATTTTGATAGCAGCCGTCAGCAATGGCACTGGACCGATGGTGCCAGTCAGAACCGTGAGACCTATGATGCCAATGGCCGTCTGTTGCAACTGCTGGATCGCGATGGCCAGACGCTGAGCCTGAGCTACAACGCGGCCGGTCTGGTGACGCAACTGCTCAGTTCCAGTGGCGAAGCCCTGCTGATCAGCTATGACGTCAAGAACAATATTACTCAGTTGACTACTCAGTGGAGCGAGAACGGGGTGACCCGCACCCAAAGCCGGGTACGTTACAGCTATGACAGCCTGAACCGCCTCAGCAGCGTCAGCGTCGATCTGACCCCCGAGGATGGCAGTATTAGCGATGGCAACAGCTATACCACCCGCTACACCTATGATGGTAACTCCAGCCGCCTGGCCAGTCTCAGCCAGAGTGATGGCAGCCGGCTGGAATTCAGCTATCAGTCCGTCGGGGACGACTGGCGTATCAGCGAGATCCGCGATATCGAGCGTGATGGCAGCCTCCGTCGTACCCGCCTCAGCTACGATGTGGCGACGCAGACCACCACCCTCACCGATGCCGCCGGCAGTGTCAGCCAATGGCGTTATGATGGCAACGGGCAGTTGCTCAGCCTGAGTATCGATGGGCAGACCCAGTTTAGCGCTAGCTATGATGCCCAGGGTCGAGTGCTGCAGGTCACCGATGCTCGCGGGCAGCGCACCGATTACGAATACGATGCCCATGGCAATCTGGTGCTAGAGCGCAATGCCGCTGGGCAGACCCTTCTCCGCCGCTACAATGCGCAGAACCAGCTGATCAGCGAAACCCGTTATCGGGTCGCTGATCCAGATGGGGCCGGCAGTGCTCAGCCAACGGAGCCGGACACCACCCGCTATATCTATGATGCCAGCGGCCTGCACCTGCGTTATAAAATCAGCGCCGACGGACGCGTCAGTGAATGGCGTGTCGATAGCCAGGGGCGGCCGGTCAGCCAGATTCACTACCTGGCGCTGGCGACTGGCCTGTCCGCCAACCCCAGTGAGAGCGAACTGAATGCCTGGGTGGCCAAACAGGATCTGACCCAGACTCAGCGTAGCGACAATGAATACGATTTACGCGGTCTGCTCAGCCGCCTCACCCGCTATAGCCACACCGACCGCCAGGGGGTAGGCATCCAGGACGGCACGCAGCAAAGCCTGCAATACATTTATGACCAGAACGGTTTACTGCTGCAAAGTATCGACAGCCTGGGTGGCCAGACCCGTTACCGTTACGATGGCCTCAACCGCCTGACCCAGTCCACCGATGCGCTCGGTAACAGCACTACCACCGTCTACCTCGATGCTAAGGGGCAAACCCAGGTCACCCTCGCCAATGGCCTGACCACACTGCAACAATACGATAGCGCCGGCCACCTGATCAGCCTCAGCCGCCAGGATGCCGGCGGACCGTTGGGCACCACCCGCTACCAGTACGATGCGCTGGGTCGTCTGCTGCGCAGCACCGACCCCACCGGTCAACAGCAGACCTATCTGTACGACGCTCAGGGTCGGCAGATTGCCGAGATCGACGCCAGCGGGGCGCTCACCGAAACCCGCTACAACGCTGCCGGCCAGATCATCCGTCGCATCCGCTATGCCACGCTGATTCCGGCCAGCGCCCTCAGTACCGAGCTCAGTCTGCTCACGCTGGACAGCCTGCGCCCAGCCGCCAGTGCCGATGACCGCCATAGCTATCAGATTATCGATGCCGCCGGTCAACTCCTGCG
>JACCFC020000074.1 GCA_020830965.2 Neisseriaceae bacterium TC5R-5 | reverse complement strand
GATAAAAATCTACAGCGAGACCTTGCAATCGCATGCGCCCATCAGCATCAACCCGGCGCAGAGCCTGGGGCTCAGCCCACGCGGCACCCCGGCAGTGGCGGTGCATGATGAGCGTTTTGAAATGCAAACCCCTAGTGGCGAGCCGCTAAGCCATGTACCTTATCAACTGGATGCTGCTGAACATGGGCATCTGGGCCTGATAGGCGAACAAGGTGAGACGCCAGCTTTATATACGCCAGAACAACAGCCTCTTGATTTTAAAATGCTGTGGGATCAACCGATCGACCAAGGAGAGTAAACATGGCCAAAGCCAGTACCAGTGTCACCGGTACCACCAATCCGACTCCCGGCACCTCGGTATGTGCCAAGGCGGATTGCCTCACCATGTGGTCGCTGGTACAGCAATTTGCCTACCAGCGGCTAAGCAACCGTAAGATCTATAGCAAAACACCGCAAATCCGACTGATTAATGATTACCCTGTGCGCGCCCACCGTATTGCCGGTACCTATGCCCGCTTTTATCTGGAACAGGAACGCGGTGGCAAACCAGAACTCAAAGGACGTTATTACTGGATGGGCTTGGGTGCATTTGCCAGCAAAACCGTTGCCGTGACGCTGGAAGGTTGGCGTCTGGCGATGGGGGATAAAGCCAGCAAATATCTGGAACAAAAAACCGGTTACACCATCGGTATGATCGAAACCATGGTGGAAGGCTTGGGTAAAGGCAATTTCTGGCTGTTCATGGATATTGCCGCCACTCACTGGTACTACAATCTGGATGCCCCCAGTTTTATCGACTGTAAAGGAGCCCGCAGTACCAATAACTGTGTCGATGAGATGCAAGCTTTTCTTAAAACGCTACCCTGGTACCCGGAAGCCCCTAATAAGGCGAATGAGCTGAAAATTAGTAAGGAGATTGTTGAAGCGTTTGATCTGGTTGCAAAGATTGAAAAAATATCAACAAGTAGTAAGGATAAAAAAGCGAAACGGGAAATCATGCAATTGAAGCATCTGATGATTGTTGCCCAGCACGAACAATACAATATCCTGCAAAAAATCATCTACGAAGACCCCAAGTTCGCGGACGTTATACGCTTCCCCCGTGATACGGCGCGCGGGACCGCCAGACAGGCAGCCCGCACCGCCTCCCCAGCCTTCGGCCTGTTGCCCGACGAGGTGCTGGATAAGCTGGTGGCCCCTGCTGCCCATCGACTCGAGCGTTTAATCAGTGGTGAACTGCAACTAGTCTTCACGCCTGACGAGGAAACGGACGATGATGAGCTGAAGTCCGTAGCCCCACCGGGAACTAAGCTGGAAGACTACGATAGCAGGATGAAATGGATTGAAAAAGCTGCGAATAAATATCATGGTTTGATGATTAAGCGTACCAAGCATATGGAGTCGGCACTCAGTACTATTGCCAGTAGATATAACAAAAAAGACAAAGACTGTACGCCTGATGAGCGACCTGCAGCGGATATGGTGCTAGGAGAACGCCGATGATGCGCCGCCGTTTATTGCTCGCGGGGGCACTCTGCCTTTTGGCGATTTTGCTGCTACTCGTACAGAACCGTCATACCCTTTCTTTTTCGTTTCNAACAAAAACTATGGTGTCGGTTTTTATGAAATCGACTGGCCGGAATACGATGGCGTGGTTCATTTCCAGCATGGTCGCCACAGTGTCACCATTCCAAGCGTAATGGGAATTATGGGTTCTGATGACAGTAACTATCCCAACGATGGTATTGATCAATGGAATGTAAGTGTCGCACTGCGCACCAATCACCGGGGCGAAACCCCGCATGAAGAAGCACGTAAAAAAACCTACGCGCTGCTCAAAGCTTTTACGGCAGCGGGTTGGAAGCATCGTATTCGAGCCAGTATGGCCCGTCTCACTGGACAAGAGGCTGTACGCTATTTTACAGACCATGGTGTTTCCAGCCTTATTTCACTTGATCCTGCTTATGTGCCAACCCCAGAAGAGTGGTTAAAGTTACCACAACCGATGGACTGGCTTCTTTATGCCGACGGAGTTTATGTAACAATGACATTGCACCGTGAAACCGAGGACGGTGTACCCACACAGCCAGGTAAATACTATGTGAGCCTAGAGTTTCAATGGGCAGTGAGTTATTGGCGCAATGCTTCAGACGAAAAAGACCGCGCCAACGGTAATTGGTTGCCGCAGTTTGTCGAGGAAAAGCCGATTAATGCACAAGATCGGATTGAAGAAGAGAAGCAAATCCGTGCCGAAGGCCGTTACAAGATCGACACCGACTATCAAAACCCTGACGCTACCCTATTTGACGATGGCAAGATTCCACCCCCGCTCAGCCATGCCGAAACCATCACCTGCAAGAGCCGCGAGACTTGCCCTAAAACCGGCTACTGGCTGGCGACTTCGACCGATGCCCGGCTCTGGAAT
>JACCFC020000073.1 GCA_020830965.2 Neisseriaceae bacterium TC5R-5 | reverse complement strand
GTCATACAGCGGATGGCTAGGGCTGGTGGGTTCGGCGGTGTGGGCGTGCTGGGGCTGCAGAGGAGAGGGTATCGGCATGGTGGCTAACATCCGGATAAGTAATCGTGTAGCCACTGCTTGGAAATGGTCTGCGTAGTGGCTGCTTTAGTGCGGAACTTTACCATGACTTATCTCTATGCAAGTAGCAAAAAAATTCCAATCAATCTGTACTAAATGACAGTTCGAGTTGTTTATTTTTTGCCTATCTCAATGGAAACACGGTAGCACCTGGCGATAGTGCCCAAACACGGAAAACCCCACCTAAAACGCTCAAGTCTGACTAGTACCATTTAAGCTCTTTGCACTTAATTGGGAATGCCATGCCCTCGGCGGCCATACCTCACGCTCTTCCTGTCGATCCCAAACGCTTTGCGCAGTTAGAAATTGCCGCACACCAGGGCGCCTTTGGACACAACTCGCTACCAGAGCCTTCTCGCGCACAAATCGAAGCCGGTAATTATAAAAAAGGCCGCTTCCGACTGTTTGGCCTACCCATTGCCATTGAACAGCCACGCGGCACCTATCGGACAGGAACGGGAGCAGATGGCAAGCCTTGGGCGACGCGTCTTGCCGGGCATTACGGCTATCTGCCAGGGACACAAGGCGCAGATGGCGATGCGGTTGATCTTTTCATTGGGCCTTTTATTGCCCATCCCACGGCCTATCTGATTAACCAGTTCGTCAATGGCCAATTTGATGAACACAAGGTCTTACTAGGCTGTGCCGACGAGCAGCACGCACGGCGCTTGTATTTAGATAGCTATGAGCGTGGTTGGCCTGGGCTGGAGAGTCTGGTCCCGCTCTCCATCTCTCAATTGAAATGGTGGCTCAAGCACGGCGACATGCTCCGTCCTTTGCGCCCACAGCAACTTCCCCCGGAAGGAATTGAAACGATGAATCAGCCCGTATATTGGGATCACAACGCCTTACCGGCTACTCAAAGCCTTGACCAGCTTATCTATGACATCCGGCGCTCTGACAGCGGGGAGGGTTTGCTGCTGGATTCAGTCAGTGAACAGGATATTTTGGGAGACTCTGACGGGGTATTGCTATTGGATGCCTTAGTCACCCCATTCGTTAGACTGGAACGCACTATGGAGCAGCTGCGTAGCGTGATGGCACGCGCCAGCGATCAGGTTAAACCTATTGCGATGCAGATCACCGATCCTTTTAAGCAGCGTGGTGTTGCTAACGTCGCGGCCATTTTTGAACTAGCAGACGGCCAGACCGTATCGGTGTTTTTTCACAATCCTGACGTAACGCCAAACAAGATGGCACCTAACGACGAACTGATTTCGTGGAAGTGGCTGCTGAACAAGAAGGACATCACCATTGTGGTCGCGCCGGAGCGCGGCGAGGATTTGAATATTCGTGAGGTGGCCCGCCGCATCATGCGCCTAGCTGAAAAAAACAGCGCCGCTTTCCAGCGCCGGAACAGTCAACGGGCTGAGCGTATGCAAAATATCCAATCCTTGAATGATGAAATTACCACATTGGAAACCGAACTCAGTGCCGCTCAGCACGAGTTGGAAGTAGCAAAAGTGGTCGCAGAAGAAGCTGCTGCCAAAAAGCAGACCGAACCCACCACGGGCAGCGCCGTGGTTGCCACGTATGAAACGGGCAGGATTAACTCTAAAACCAACCGCTGGAACAAGGATGGTCTGCTGATCGTTAGCGCCACTGATACGGCGGGGATATATGTCTGGCGCTATGAAAGCGGTCTTTTACGCACCATCACTAACACGGTCGAGGTGGCTTACCAGTGGCTAGCTGAGGTGTTGGCTGGCTTAGGAGATGCTCTGACCGGTCAAACGCTAAGCCCAGAAAAAATACGCACTAAAGTTAGGCTTAAAAGTGGTGAAAACCTTCTCGGGTCTATGACGCTGCTAAAAGAAGAACTGTCTGATCGTAATTTTGTGCCGGAGCCTGTGCCGCAGCGTAAGAAAGACAATACCGCCGCGATGGCGCTGTTACGGCAGATTGATGTCGGTGAGGTCGATCAAAAAGCGCTGAGCGAGGAACAAAAGACCATCCTGGCTAAATACTCGGGTACCGGTGGTGCGCTGATTGGGGCCGATGGCAAAAAAGGCAGTGCCTACGAGTATTACACCCCCAAGCCGATTGCCGAAGGTATCTGGAGCCTGCTAGCTGAACAGGGATTTCAGGGGGGCAAGGTGCTTGACCCCTGCGCCGGTGTCGGCGTGTTTGGGGCTACCGCGCCCTTACATGCCGCCATGGATGCGGTGGAGCTTAACGAGACGTCTGGCCGTATTAATGGCCTGGTCAATGATGGGCCGGGCTATGTCACCACGGTGTCGCCATTTGAACGTGTCGCCGCGAATACCCCGGATGAAGAATACGATGCAGTCGTCAGCAATGTGCCGTTTGGCGGTGTGGCGGATAGAGGTGGCAATCAGTTACTCGATAACCGCTACCAGAAGGAACCCTTACAGAATTACTTCATCCTGCGTTCACTCGAAAAACTGCGCCC
>JACCFC020000072.1 GCA_020830965.2 Neisseriaceae bacterium TC5R-5 | reverse complement strand
GTTCCACTATCTCATCACCTATCACGTACAGGCTCTTCCGCGTTCGCTCGCCACTACTAACGGAATCTCGGTTGATTTCTTTTCCTCCGGCTACTTAGATGTTTCAGTTCGCCGGGTTCGCTTCCTATACCCTATGTATTCAGGTATGGATGACCCCTAAGGGCCGGGTTTCCCCATTCGGATATCGTGGGATCAATGCTCTATTGCCAGCTCCCCCACGCTTTTCGCAGGCTTACACGTCCTTCTTCGCCTGTGATCGCCAAGGCATCCACCAGATGCACTTAGTCGCTTGACCCTATCATTTCAGTAACCTAATGATCACTTAAACAATAAAGCTGTGTGTGCGACAATCACTCCGCCCCTTTTGATATGGCGAAGCAATCCTTGTTTAATCTTCACTCAAGTCCAAGCATCTTACGACACTCTTTCTTGCGTTTATTTGGCTTCTTCAGTTTGTTAAAGATCGGGCGTCTACATTACAACGCAAACCAAACAAAACTCTTTCCATCCCCTTTGGGAAACGTTGAGTTTTCTTTCGTTTAGGCTGTATAACCATAATGGTGGAGGATGACGGGATCGAACCGACGACCCCCTGCTTGCAAAGCAGGTGCTCTCCCAACTGAGCTAATCCCCCAACTGGTGGGTCTGGTAGGACTCGAACCTACGACCCCTGCGTTATCAACACAGTGCTCTAACCAGCTGAGCTACAAACCCAGTGTTGCTGCCGTATCTTCTAAAAAATACGGCAACGCCCTTTTTCACGAATAACCGATAAGCTGTAAGTGCTTGGCTTTGACCTGAGTGCTTAACGTTGTGTCGTCTATCGTATTGCTACAATCTACTTCTCTTCGCTTTCACTCTTTCTCTAGAAAGGAGGTGATCCAGCCGCAGGTTCCCCTACGGCTACCTTGTTACGACTTCACCCCAGTCATGAATCCCACCGTGGTAAGCGACTCCCTTGCGGTTGGTCTACCCACTTCTGGTGAAACTCACTCCCATGGTGTGACGGGCGGTGTGTACAAGACCCGGGAACGTATTCACCGCAGCATGCTGATCTGCGATTACTAGCGATTCCGACTTCATGGTGTCGAGTTGCAGACACCAATCCGGACTACGATTGGCTTTAAGAGATTAGCACTACCTCGCGGCTTAGCAACCCTCTGTACCAACCATTGTATGACGTGTGAAGCCCTGGTCATAAGGGCCATGAGGACTTGACGTCATCCCCACCTTCCTCCGGTTTGTCACCGGCAGTCTCATTAGAGTGCCCAACTGAATGATGGCAACTAATGACAAGGGTTGCGCTCGTTGCGGGACTTAACCCAACATCTCACGACACGAGCTGACGACAGCCATGCAGCACCTGTGTTAACGCTCCCTTACGGGCACTCCCAAATCTCTTCGGGATTCGTTACATGTCAAGACCAGGTAAGGTTTTTCGCGTTGCATCGAATTAATCCACATCATCCACCGCTTGTGCGGGTCCCCGTCAATTCCTTTGAGTTTTAACCTTGCGGCCGTACTCCCCAGGCGGTCAACTTCTCGCGTTAGCTTCGCTACCAAGGATTCAAACCCCCAACAGCTAGTTGACATCGTTTAGGGCGTGGACTACCAGGGTATCTAATCCTGTTTGCTACCCACGCTTTCGTGCTTGAGCGTCAGTGTCATCCCAGGGGGCTGCCTTCGCCATCGGTATTCCTCCGCATCTCTACGCATTTCACTGCTACACGCGGAATTCTACCCCCCTCTGACGCACTCTAGTCTCGCAGTATCCAATGCCGTTCCCAGGTTAAGCCCGGGGCTTTCACATCAAACTTACGAAACCGCCTGCGCACGCTTTACGCCCAGTAATTCCGATTAACGCTTGCACCCTACGTATTACCGCGGCTGCTGGCACGTAGTTAGCCGGTGCTTATTCTTCCGGTACTCTCATCAGTTACAGGTATTAACCATAACCTTTTGCTCCCAGACAAAAGTCCTTTACAACCCGAAGGCCTTCTTCAGACACGCGGCATGGCTGGATCAGGGTTGCCCCCATTGTCCAAAATTCCCCACTGCTGCCTCCCGTAGGAGTCTGGGCCGTGTCTCAGTCCCAGTGTGGCGGATCATCCTCTCAGACCCGCTACTGATCGATGCCTTGGTGAGCCTTTACCTCACCAACTAGCTAATCAGACGTCGGCTGCTCGTATAACGCAAGGTCTTGCGATCCCCTGCTTTCTCCCTCAGGACGTATGCGGTATTAGCTTCCCTTTCAGAAAGTTATCCCCCATTACACGGCACATTCCGACGCATTACTCACCCGTTCGCCACTCGTCAGCGGTGCAAGCACCCTGTTACCGTTCGACTTGCATGTGTAAAGCATGCCGCCAGCGTTCAATCTGAGCCAGGATCAAACTCTTCAGTTCAATTCCAAGCAGTTGTGGCACGCAAGTTCAAAGAAACAACAAGTTATTTCTCGTCTTGCCGTGCAAGTGTTTGGCCTTAACCAAGCACTTACACTTATCGGTTATTCAGTTTGTTAAAGAGCGTTTCAGCTAGTTCCCAGAACCCTTCCTGCTGGCCTGTCTCTGCTGAGGTGGCGAACTATACCCACACCA
>JACCFC020000071.1 GCA_020830965.2 Neisseriaceae bacterium TC5R-5 | reverse complement strand
GTAGCGGGTGGTAGCGGTACGGTGACCACTGGCGTCATAGCGGTAGCCGCTGAGGTTGCCCAGGGCGTCCAGGCTGTAGCTCAGACGGCCATCCTGATCATAGAAGCGTTGTTCGCTGCGGTCGGCGCGATGGGTTTTGATCTGGTTCAGCAGCGTGTAGTTATTGGCCGGCGCGCTGCTGAGGATCAGCGCAGTGGCGTAGCGTATGGTCTGGCTGACGCGGCCGTTGGCGTCGTAGCGGGTTTCGGTAACACTGCCGGCGCCGTCGATGCTGTATTCCAACTGATTGTTAGCGTTGTAGACGTAATCATGGCGATGGCCGTTGGCATCGGTTTTTTGGATCAAATTATTGTTGGCGTCGTAAGCATAGCGGGTGGTGAGTTGCAGCCCGGTGGGATCGACGGTTTCGCGGATCAGCCTTCCCTGCTTGTCATACTCGTAGTCGGTGGTGCGGGCTTCGGGGGTACCGGCGCCTTCGGTACGGCTGAGGGTCTGGCCGTTGTCGTCATAGCGATAGGTCGTGGTGAGCTTGAGGCCGTTGGCGTCCCGGATTTGGCTGATCAGTTGCCCTTTGGCATCGTATTGGCTTGCCGTGACGCTGCCATTGGCATCAGTAAGGCGCAGCACGCGGCCCAAAGCGTCGTATTCGGTTTGGCTGGTGAGCTTCAGGCCATCCGGGTCGACGGTGCGGCTGAGCACACGACCGACGGCATCATATTGGTAGACGGTTTTAGTGCCACGCGCGTCGGTGGTTTCGATGAGCTGGCCGGCGTGGTTGTAGCTGTTGTGAGTGCTCTGGCCCAGTGCATCGCTGCGGCTAATCAGTTGGCCATCGTGGTCGTATTGGTAAGTGTGACTATAGCCACGGCCATCGGTGATCTTGACGGTTTCGCCAAACGAGTTGAGCTGGCTGCGGGTCTGGATGCCGCCGGGGCTGGTGGTGGTGACGGTGCCGCTTTGGTCATCATAGACAGTGGTGGTGGTCTGGCCTAGCGCATCGGTCTGAGTCAGGAGGCGGCCGAAGGCGTCGTAACTGCTGCCACGGCTATAGCCAAACGCATCAGTAATGGCGATTTGACGGCCCAGTAGATCATACTGTAGCCACCGGCTGTCACCCCCAATGTCGGTATAAATGACACGGCCGAAGGCATCGTATTCCTGATTGAAGCTGGTGTAGTTCTCACTCCCGTAGATTTGCAGGCCACGGCGGTCATAGACGCTGCTTTGCACCCGGCCATTAGCATAGGTGCTGCTGAGGCTTTGGCCAAAGGCGTTATAGACCCAGCGCTGGCTGATCACGCCGAGGGCATCGGTCTGGCTGAGCAGATTACCGGCCTGGTCGTAGCGGAAGAGCGTGCGCTGATCGGCCTTATTGCTCAGGCTTTGCAGGATGGCGGCCAGTGTCGGGTTGAGGCCACCGCCCAGGGTGATCAGTTGCTCGCTGCTCAGCCGGGTGCTGTAGCGGGTGGTATCGCTGATGTCGCCCAGTGCGTTGTAGTGGGTTTCGCTGATTTCACCGAGTGCATTGATGCTGTGGGTGAGCCGACCATTGGCATCGTAGTAGTACAGGGTGCGGCCACCGCTGCCATTTAGGCCATTGGGGGTGAGCGTGGCGGTACGACGACCTGCCTCATCATATTGGTGCTGGCTGCCCCAGCGTTGCCAAATGGCATCGATCTGCGCCTGGCTGGGGGCGCCACCGAGGGCGGCTAGGGCTTGGGCGCCTTCGCCACTGAGTTCGGCAATCAGCCGACCTTGGCTGTCATAGCGTTGCAGCTGACTACGCACTTCGCCATTGCTGGCAATACGCTCACTACGCAGCAGTTGGCCCTGGCTATCGTACTGGTAGCGGGTGATCAGGCCGTCCGGCTGGCGGGTGGTCTGGATCAGTTGGCCAGCGGCATCATATTGATAGAGCGTGCCCTGGTCATTGGCGTGAGCGGCTGGACGCAGGCTGTTCAACGACTCACCGGGCTTGGCTGGGTTGGCGTAGCGCAGGCTCTGGATGAGTTGGCCACTGCGATCGTAGCGGTTCTCGGTGAGATAGCCGGCGGCATCAAGATGGGCGATGGCACGACCCTGGCCATCGTACAGGGTGCGGCTATATTGATCATCAGCATCGGCGGCTGGGCGCAGTTGGGTCAAGTTGCCGGTGGCCCACTCGCTCTGCGGACTGATCTGTGCATAGCGGAGGGTTTCAATCAACTGTCCGGCACCATCGTAACGGTACTCGCTCAGATAGCCTTCGCCATCCAGGCTAGCGATGCGTTGCCCATCAGCGTTGTAGAACAGGCGGGTGATCCGATCTTGCGAGTTTTTAGCGCTGATCAGGGCATTCTTGTCGCTGCTGCTCAATTCGTCGCTACTATTGCGCAGCGCAGTTTGCTGGCGAGCATTCAGTTTGACGGCATGGGCGATCTGGCCCAGCAACTGGCCTTGACCATCGTATTGGTAGTCAATCACCGCGCCATGGCCATCGATGCTACGCAGGAGTTGACCGGCGGCATCGATAATCTGATAGCTATGGCGGTCATCGGCACTGGCGGCTGGGCGCAGGCTGTCCAGCGTGAGCAGACTGAGCTCGGTACTGAGGGCGCTGGCCGGAATCAG
>JACCFC020000070.1 GCA_020830965.2 Neisseriaceae bacterium TC5R-5 | reverse complement strand
GCATTTCAAAACGCTCATCATGCACCGCCACTGCCGGGGTGCCGCGTGGGCTGAGCCCCAGGCTCTGCGCCGGGTTGATGCTGATGGGCGCATGCGATTGCAAGGTCTCGCTGTAGATTTTTATCTGCCCATTGCTCAGGGTGATGCCGCTATTGCCGCCTTGTAAGTCCAGGGTTTTGTCGGCGTAGATGCGGATGGTGTTGGCGGTTTCTTCGATGTGCAGCTTGGCCCACAACTGCATATTGTTCTGCAGCGCCTTGATTTCGATGTCGCCACTATAGGCAATCAGGCGCATGCCCAGCGCTTTGGCAAATAGGCGCAGGCCACCCAGTGCGCTGGCGAGCAGGTTTTTGCCGCTGTTCAGGCTGAGCAGGCCACCGCTGGTAAGGGCGGTGTGTTCGCCGCTGCTGATATGGGTGTTGTGGGGGGTGGTGCTGGCAATACCGGCGGCGCCACTCAGAACCAGATGCGGCTGGCTCAATTCCGGGAAGCCCTGGTCGGTGCCAGCCTTGCCTTGAATCTGTTGCTGCTGCTGTTGTAGTGCCTGCTGCAGTTGTTGCTGGTCGGTATTATCCAGCGCCTGGGCGTGATAGGCCGCCTGGGTCAGCGTGTGGTGCTGGCTATTGGCCGAATGCAGTTGTTGGCTGGTTTCGCTCAGGTCGGTGTGGTGGCCTTGCGCCTGCTCGCGGGCATGGGTGCTCAGGTATAAGCCTTGTTTGGCGCGCACGCTGCCGTGGTGGTCACTGCGCAGTTCAAAGCCGCTGCCGCGATAATCCTGACGTCCGCTGTGTTGGTCAATACGGACAATATGCCCGAGCGAAAGTTGGCTATCGGCGGTATCGCTTTTTAGTTGTACCTGTAATTGCTGATGGGTGTCGTCAAATAAGAGATGATTGCTACGCCCACTCGGACTATTGCCATAGTCGGCATTGAGCTCACGGCTGCGTATGCCACTGACAGCGCCCTGGCTGGGTTGCAGCCAAGGCGGGTGATTGAACTGATTATTGACGCGGCCGACAATCAGCGGCCGATCCGGGTCGCCATGCAGATAGCTGATGATGACCTCCTGACCAATCCGTGGCGGGGTATTGCTGCCCATTTCGCCACCGCTCCACGCCTCACTCACCCGTATCCAGCAACTACTGTTTTCGTCATGTTTGCCGTAGCGATCCCAATGAAATTGCACTTTAACGCGACCATAGGCATCTAGATGCAGCGACTCTCCGGCCGGGCCGGTGACAATGGCGGTTTCGCTGCCACTTACTCGTGGCTTGAGTGGGCGACCCAGCGCGTCACGCTGCCATTCTTGGCGGTACTGGTGTGTAGCCGGAATGGTATCCAGCTGGCAGTTAAAGCGATAAGGCTGGCTGTTGGCGCTCAGACTGCTGGGTGGGCGCTCCTGAATGTCCAGCACGGTGCGAGTAATCAGATAATCCTGATTACTCGCCTGATGTGGATGCCCTACTAGGGTAAAAGTATGCCCGGTGACCATGCCGCGCAGCTCGCCCTCGCCATAGCCGCGATGCCCTTGCATGCCTTCTGCCTGCATACGTACATCGGTCAGGTGCTGTGCCACCGCTTCATCGTAGAGCGTTTTATCGTAATCTCCCGGCCAGTCTATCCGCTCCAACTGCGCATGGGCGGTGTTACGCGGCATACGGCTGGTATGGGTCAGTTGTGCTTTGACCTGGGTAAAATCGTAATCCAGCGTTGTCCATTGGCCGCTTTGCAGCTGTTCGGTATGGCTGTAGTGCTGCAGGTATTCGTGGTCAGGTTTGTGGCCAGTTGGGTAATAGGGGACGGTTTGATAAGCACTGCCAGGATTGACTTGGTGGGAACCGGGGTTATCGGTGAGGATCAGCGTATGCGAGCCGGGTCCGTCTCTTGCCGCCTGGTGACGGAAGTAATAGTACAAGCCCCACTGCGCCGCCAGCCGTGAAACCAGCTGATAGTCGGTCTCACCATACTGAACCTGATACGTCAGGGCGGGATAGGCATAGCTGGTTTCGATCTCCAGCGGGTAGGGATAAGCGGATAAGGTGTCGCGAATAATATCTAGCGCACTTTGCTGCTGGAAGATTTTGTAATCACTGCGTAAGGTCGCCAGGGTCAGCCAGGGTTGCAACACGATCTCATACAGGCTGCGGCGGTTTTCACTGCGCACATAACGCGCCTGGGTCACGATACCGGCCAGACAACGGCTGTCGCCACCATCCAGTTCAATTTGCAAGCTGAATTCTTTGCCCACCAGTGCTTTATGATTGAGGTTGGCGGTAACGCTCTCGTCGATGCCATAACCGATGCCGATGTCTGGTGTCTGCAAGGTGATGTGATAGGCGTAGAGCTCGCTGATCGCCTCGCTGCCGTGCAACTGTTTGAACTCAAAAGCCGGACGACCGAGTAACTGCGGCATGGCCGAGCTGAACACCTGAATAGTTTGCTGCGGTTGCTGGAAGGCTTGTTGCAGCAGATCGACCATGCTCATGGCGTCATACAGCGGATGGCTAGGGCTGGTGGGTTCGGCGGTGTGGGCGTGCTGGGGCTGCAGAGGAGAGGGTATCGGCATGGTGGCTAACATCCGGATAAGTAATCGTGTAGCCACTGCTTGGAAAT
>JACCFC020000007.1 GCA_020830965.2 Neisseriaceae bacterium TC5R-5 | reverse complement strand
TGGTTGGCTGGAGAAATGCAGACGTTTGTGGAAGAACTGCGAGCGTAAGCTCAACTCAAGTTTGCAACTCGTTCATCTGGCATTTCTCGTCCTGCTTCTTCGAAGATCGTGAACAGGCTCTAAGGCATGGTCAGCACGTAATTCGGCGATTTCTGCTTCGTGGTGCGAGAGCATACCTTTGAGTTTGCTCATATTTGTCTCTGTTTCCATTCTGGTCGGTAAAGGGTTCCCGTCCATCGGGGCGCTGGTAGTGTAGCAGCTCAATCACGGATATTGTTGTAGCTTAAAAGCTACATTTTTGTCCGTTGTCAGTGAAGATTCAGCTCTCACTCAGATTCATCTTCATGATGTTGCGATGCTTATTGCCGAGCTCCCGCTCCAGCGCAAAGGGCTCGCCGACTAAACCGGGATAGTGGCCCAGGAAGGTGTCTAACTCCTGGATCTCTTGCGGACTCAACACAATGTCTAGTGTGCGCACGGTACTTTCAATATGGGCTGGTGTTCTGACGCCAACAATCACGCTGGCCACCGCTTTTTTATGCAGAACATAGGCTGAAGCGATATTGGCAATCTGGCACTGCCTGGCATCAGCCAGTTGTTTTAAGCGCTGCAACAATTGCTGATAAGCATCCCAACCCAGGCTGTCCTCAATCACCAGCGCATACTTGACCAAGGAGCGGTTATCCAGAGTAGCCGGGGGTGCCGACAGCCCCAGCCACTTTTCGGATAAAAAGCCACCGGCCAGGCTGCCATAACAGATCAGATTCAGCGGGTATTCGGCACATAAAGCGGTCATTTGCCGGGCGGGGCGCTGATCCAATAGCGAATACTGTGTCTGATTGCTGATGATAGGTATGCCGGCAGCCAGTAATTGCTGTAAATGAGGGGTGTCGAAATTGGTGGTGCCCAGCTGTAAAATCAGGCCCTCGTCTTTCAGTTCCTGTAGATAAAAGGCCACCTCGATAAAATGCTCTACCGCATAATCCCACCAGTGAAACTGCACCAAATCCAGCGCCGATTTATTCAACCGTTGCAGGCTGCGGGTAATAATGGCGCGTACATCCTGACGCTTGATCTGGCCTAAACGGTCGATATCGGGCACAAATTTGGTGTGAACACGAATATCATCACGGCCGCTCTGTTGTCTGCGCTGCTGAATAAACTCGCCAATTAAACTCTCTGCACCGGTGTAAATATCGGCGCAATCTATGGTGTTCAAACCATGGTCTGCCAGGAAGGAAAAAGCGGCCAAGGCTGCCTGATAATCGATATCAGCTTGTAAGGCATGGCCGCTGGACAACTGCCAGCTGCCGATGATGACGCGGGGTATTTGGTAGCTGGGGCTTAAGGCAAAGTGGGTAGTCATTATCGGTTTCCATTGGTAGGCGTAAATGGGGAGGGGCTAGTTGCCGCTTAATGGCACAATCGTGCACTCGCTGTGTTTCTGTTGGCGGCGTTGGGTACGGCTGATGCGGAACAAGGCCCCGCAATTAGGGTCTGGGCAGGCAATGAGCGCATCGGTGCTCATCCAGTCCGTCGCGGCTGTTGGTCGTTGCTTGGCCGGTAGTAAGGGCAGAATAGCGGCCAAGGCGTACATCGAAAAAGCGCTAGCTTGCGGGAAGACCAGATTTTCGCCCTGTACCAGAAAATAATCACCTACCGTATGGCGGCACACCATGGGGAAGCGTGGTTCGGCCACTTCGACACGCAAATCATAGAGTTCAAAACTATCAGAGATGGCAGCAGACATCATGCTTTCCTTTCTTCAGAATGAGAGGGTGGTGTACTGCTCGGCTCGCCATTGTTTCCTTCATAGCGTCGGCCAATACCGTAATAAATGCTGAACGCAAAAACCAGCAACAGGCTCCACGGATACAAAGTAGCCGTTAACAGCGTAAAAGGTGTGACCAGCTCATGCTGCGGCTGGCTGCTGATTGCGCCCATGACCAGAAAGATAAATGCGCTAAATGGCATCACCACCGGCAGGCTGTTGACCATCGCACTCATAATATTGGCCCGGCGATAAGGGTGAATATGCTGTCTGCCGCCAATCTCGTCGCCTATCGGCCCAAATAGAATCAAAGCAGCACTGGTGACACTGGCAAAAGCACAACTGCTGAGCAGGGCGCCCGCTGCCATCACTGTTTCCGCGCCGCGCGCGCTATTGCTGATGGCGTGCTGGCTGAGCCTGGCACTAAAGCGCTCCAGCATCCCGCTATATTCAAACAGGCCGGCAATACCAAACAAAGTCAGACACAGCATGATGGTGCTGCTCATATTGGCCAAGCCGGTGTAAAAAAAGCCACTGATCTGCCCTTGCTGAATATGTAGCAAAGCGCTGACATCAAACCGCCCGGCCAATAAGCCGATGGCACAACCACTGAGTAAACCGGCGATAAGCGCGGAAAACACATTTTGTGTGCGGATAGCTACATAGACCAGAATCGCTACCGGTAGCAGCATAATCAAGCCCAGCGGCGAGCCTTGGGCAAAGGCATGGTTGCCTGGTGGCATCGTCTGCGCGCCGAATAAAACGTAGAAAGGTAAAATCAGCGCGGCGGCCAGTAAGGCATAGGGATAACGACTCGCTACCACTCCGCCAAGCTCGGCTAAGCCGGTTTTTCGACGGTAACGCTGCGTGGAAGCAGAGATCACCGTGACATCGGACACGGGGGCCAGATTATCGCCAAAAATAGCCCCGCTCAAAATGGCTCCTGCCAGCATTGAGGGGTCGGCACTCAAGGAGGTGCCAGCGGCAAAAAACAAAGGCACGGCAGTAAAAATCGAACCGATGGAAGAGCCGGTTGCCGTGGCAAGGATGGCGGTGGCAATAAAGGTAAAGGCACAAAACCAGCCACCCTGCACCCCGCTATACGCACCCAGCCAGATCAGCCCATCGGCCACCCCGGCGCTTTTCATCATCACCGAAAACATGCCGGATGCCATCAGAATGGCGACGACCGTACCGGAGAGGGGCGAGGCAAAACCGGCAATAATGTATTGCCAGTACAGCGCCTTGTTTTTACACAATAGCGCGCCCAGCATCATGCCGATAAAGCCGCCCATGGCCAGGCCCAGTAGATCAAAAGCCTGCTGAAACACAAAGAGATACACCGCCATCAGTAGGAAAACACCGAGTGGGAGCAGAATAAAGCCATTACTGCCAATAAAAACGAGAGCTTGCTTCGGAGGGGTAGACATAGTGGTTCTTTACGTCAGGTTTATCGGTGGTGCGACGTTTTCGGGATTGCTTACAGCGCGGTTTGTGTCCAACTGCTCAGCAGTGCCGGCTGCTGCAATCGTTCCAGCCACCATGCCTGGCAATGACCGGTGGAAGGCTGTTGCCAGGCCAGGAACAGCGGGGTGGTCGGTTTGGGATTGGCAACGGCCTTGCTGACCAGCAAACCCTGTTCCAGATAAGGCTGACATAGATAATCCGGCAAAAAGCCAATACCCAGCCCGGCGATGTGCAGCTTGATCTTATGGTAGTAATCCGGTGCGCTCAGCGCTTTCTGACCGCGCAGTCGCCAGGCTTCTTTCTGTTCCAACTGCACCGAGGTATCGCTGATACAGATGGCCGGGTAAGGTTTGAGCATCTCATCGCCGAGTAAACCGCTCACCGCCGCTAGCGGGTGTTGCGGGCTGATCGCAAACAGCCAGTTCACCTGCCCCATCTCCCGGGTCATGATGTCGGCACCGGACAGGCGCTCATTCGGCGCAGCAATCGCAATGGCGGCGCGCTGATCAATCAGTGCATCCCACACACCATTGTGTACATCGGTACCAATATGGATTTCTGTTTGTGGAAATAATTGTTCACTCTCTTGTAATAAGGGGAAGAGCGGGTGGAGGCTGACAATATTATTGACCGAAATCCTCAGCTCGGTTTCATAGCCCTTGGCAATTTGCCGAGTGGCGTCGGTGACTTCTTCAAATTCCGCCAGAATGTGCTGGCTTTTTTGTAGAAAGAACCGGCCCGCCTCGGTTAAGCGCAATAGTTTGCCATCACGCTCAAACAGCGCTACGCCTAACGAGTCTTCCAGCTTGTGTATGGTATAGCTAATCGCATTGGGTACCTTGTGCAGGCGCAGGGCGGCAGCGGCAAAGCTTTTGTATTTGGCGGTGATGATGAAGGCGTGTAGAGCTTCGGTATTGAATAACATATTCAGTTGATAGATGAGGGGTAGATTGTTAAGCAGGTGCTAGCTTAAACAGAGCACCCGCTAAAATCCAGTGTGTCGATGCTTGGTGATTGGTAAATGCTGGCTAGTAAGCGCTTGCGGAGTTTGACTTTGTTGGCGCAGGAGATGGGTGGCTTAATTCATTGATATTGGTGAACAGCAGGGGTGCATTGCGATGTTGCAGTGCACCCTTTTTGTTTGTGCAAAGCGACTGCCATATTGCTTTTTGATTGCTTTGGCATTTGTGTTTGACATGAAAATGCAATGAGATTAAATTGCCTTCCTATTCTGATATTTCAGTTTTGTGTCACTGATATGTCAGATCGGTGGCAGATAGCTTTATCGGTGAAAAATACGAGGGAGAGTCGAGATGAACAGGTTTATGAATCAGGATTTTTTGCTGGATAGCCCGGTGGCGCGCAGTTTGTATCACGAGGTGGCGGCCGAGCTGCCCATCATCGACTACCACTCGCATTTGCAGCAGAGTGAAATTGCAGCGCGCAAGCGTTTTCGTAATCTGGCGGAGCTGTGGCTGGGTGGTGATCACTATAAGTGGCGGCTGATGCGTAGCGCTGGGGTGAGTGAGGATTTCATTACTGGCAACCAGTCTGATCTGGCCAAGTTTCGTGCGTTTTGTCAGGTATTGCCGTTGGCGATTGGTAATCCTATCCATCATTGGAGTCATTTGGAGTTACGCCGTTTGTTCGGCGTAGATCTGGTGATTAATGCGGCCAATGCCGATGCGATCTGGGAGCAGGCCAATGCCAAGCTGGCCGAGCTGGATTGTTGGGCTTTGTTGCAGCAGGCCAAGGTAGAGGTGGCGTGTACCACCGATGATCCGGCGGATGATCTGGCGCAGCATGTCGACATTGCTCAGTCAGCGTTGAGCACGCGGGTGTTGCCGGCCTATCGCCCGGATAAGGCGATGCGGATTAATGCGCCGGGTTTTGTGGATTATTTGCAGCATCTGGGCGCGGTGGCCGATGTGGAGATTGACTCCTTCCCGGCTCTGGTGAGCGCATTGGCACGGCGGGTGGCATTTTTCCATCAGCATGGTGCGCGTATTTCTGATCATGCGGTGGATGTGCCTTTGGCAACGGGGGCGATCAGTGCTGCGCAGTTGCAGGCTTTGTTTGCTAAGCGCTTGGCCGGGCAGACGCTGAGTGAGGCGGAGTTGGGGCAGTATTTGCGCGGTTTGCTGGAGGCTCTGGGACGTTGCTATGCCGAGCATGATTGGGCGATGTGTCTGCATATTGGTGCGCAGCGTAATAATAATAGCCGCCAGCTGCGTACGTTGGGGCCGGATACTGGTTATGACTCGATTGCGGATATGAGCACCAGTGCCGGTTTGGCCGCTTTGCTGGATGTCTTGGACGCCGGGCAGCAGTTGCCTAAGACCTTGCTGTTCTGTCTGAACCCACAGATGAACGAGGTATTGTCGACCCTGATCGGCTGTTTTCAGGATGGTTCGAGCGCGGGCAAGGTGCAGTTTGGGCCGGCCTGGTGGTTTAACGATCATAAGGATGGCAATTTGCAGCAGTTGCAGACGCTGGCGAATCATGGGGTATTGGGGACGTTTGTGGGTATGGTGACCGATTCACGCAGCTTTGCGTCTTATCCACGACATGATTATTTCCGCCGTTTGTTGTGCCGTCAGTTGGGGCAGTGGGTGGAGGCGGGTGAGTATCCGGCCGATATCGAGGCGCTGAGCACGATTGTGCGCGGGGTGGCTTATGAGAATGCCAAGCGTTATTTCGCACTTTGAGCGTTAACCATTCACAACAGGAGTAAGGCGCGTGCAAAAGGTTCTGGGCATTCATCCGGATGACGATATGTTGGTGGCGCTGGACGATCTGGCGGCAGGGGCGGTGGTGCAGTGGCAGCAGGAGAGCATTCTGTTGTGTACGCCGGTGGCAAAGAAACACAAGCTGGCGCGCCGTGCATTTGCGGTGGGCGAGGTCTTGAAGTTGTACGGGGTGCCGGTAGGCAAGGCGTTGCAGCCCATCCGCCGTGGTGAGGCCGTGACCACGGAGAATCTGGCGCATTACGCCGCTGAGGTGGAGCTGGGTGATAGCCGTCCGTACCAGTGGACGCCGCCGGAGGTGACGCATTGGCAGGGGCAGACGTTTCAAGGGGTGGTGCGGGCCGATGGTCGGGTGGGGACGGCGAATTATTGGCTGATTTTCCCGCTGGTGTTTTGCGAGAACCGCAATGTCGAGCATTTGCGTAATGCGCTGGAAGGCCCGCTGGGCTACAGCAAGCAGGATTTGGCCGCGTTTACTTTGTCTTTGCTGGAGCAGGACACCACGGTAGCACAGGCGCTGACGCGGCCGTTTCCGAATGTGGATGGGGTGCGCATGATTACGCATGCCGGTGGTTGCGGTGGTACCCGTGCTGATGCGCGCTTGTTGTGCAAGGTGTTAGCGGCTTATGCCGATCATCCGAATGTGGCTGGAGTGACCGTGTTCAGTCTGGGTTGCCAGAATGCACAGATTGCGATGTTTAAAGAGGCTTTGGCACAGCAGAACGAGAATTTCGATAAGCCTTGCCTGATTTATGAGCAGCAGAAGTGGGATGGCAGCGAGCAGGAGATGATGCAGGCGGTGGTGCGTGACACTTTGCAGGCGCTGAAACAGGCGAATCAGGTGCAGCGTCAGCCGGTACCCTTGTCGCATTTGAAGGTGGGGGTGAAGTGCGGCGGGTCGGATGGGTTTTCTGGTATTTCGGCCAATCCGACGATGGGCTTGGTATCGGACATGGTGGTGGCTTTGGGCGGGACATCTATCTTGGCGGAGTTCCCCGAGTTGTGTGGGGTGGAGGCGAATTTGATCGAGCGCTGTGTCCAGGATGATGACAAGCGCCGTTTCCTTGGCCTGATGCGTGATTTCGAGGCCAAGGCTAAGGCGGTGGGGACGCATTTTGCCGATAACCCCAGCCCCGGCAATATTCGTGATGGTCTGATTACGGATGCGATGAAGTCGGCTGGCGCAGCGAAAAAAGGCGGCACTTCGCCGATTGTTGCGGTACTGGATTATGGTGAGTCGGCAGATAAAGCCGGGCTGTCTTTGCTGTGTACGCCGGGTAATGATGTGGAATCGGTGACGGGTATTGTGGCGTCTGGAGCCAATGTGGTGTTGTTTTCCACTGGCCTGGGGACGCCTACCGGTAACCCGATTGTGCCGGTACTGAAAGTGGCCAGTAATAGCCGTATCGCGCAGCAGCAGGCGGATGTGATCGATTTTGATTGTGGGCCGGTGCTGGCGGGTAAACCTTTGCCCGAGGTGGCGGAGGATTTGCTGCAGATGGTGGTGGCGACAGCCAGCGCCAGCTACCAAGCCAAGGCAGAGCGCTTGCAGCAGTATGATTTTATTTTCTGGAAACGCGATATTTCGCTGTAAAGCGGCGGCCACAGGAGCACAAATATGCAGTCATTACATCGGGAACAGCCCTTTAATCTGCCGATCAGGTTTATCCAGTTTGGCGAGGGTAATTTTTTGCGTGCCTTTGTCGATTGGCAGATTGATCTATTGAATGAGCGCACCGATTTGCAGGCCGGAGTGGTGGTGGTGCGTCCGCTGGCGCTGGGTAATAAACCGCTGCTGGATGTGCAGGATGGGGTCTACACCACGCTGGTGCGTGGTTTGAATAGTGCCGGGCAGGCGGTGCGTGAGTTCCGCCAGATTCAGTGTGTACAGCGTGAGGTGGATGTGGTGGCCGACTATGCCGGCTACCTGGCGCTGGCGCGTAATCCGGATGTGCAGTTTATTGTGTCCAATACCACCGAGGCCGGTATTGCAGTGAATGATAGCGATGCTTATCAGGATGCACCGCCCACTACTTTTCCGGCCAAGCTCACCCGTTTATTGCATGA
Organism: Neisseriaceae bacterium TC5R-5; assembly: GCA_020830965.2. Classification (GTDB taxonomy): domain Bacteria; phylum Pseudomonadota; class Gammaproteobacteria; order Burkholderiales; family Chromobacteriaceae; genus Chromobacterium. The sequence continues at coordinate 126,312 of JACCFC020000007.1, read as the reverse complement.
GCGCTTCATGCATTTTGCCGGGGCGATGGATAAGGGCGTGGTGTTGCTGCCTTGTGAACTGATTGATGATAACGGCCCGGCGCTCAAAGCCGCGGTGCTACATTTTGCCGCGTGGTGGCAGTTGGGGCCGGTGTTTCAGCAGTGGCTGGAGCAGGCGTGTACTTTCTGTTCCACCTTGGTGGATAGGATTGTGACCGGCTACCCGCAGGAGGAAATCGCCGAGCTGGAGGCCGAACTGGGTTATCGCGATCAGTTTCTGGTGACGGCCGAGCATTTTTATTTATGGGTGATCGAGGGGCCGGCCTGGCTGGCGCAGGCGCTACGTCTGCCGCAAGGCGGGCTGAATATCCAGTTGGTGGAGGATATCCGTCCGTACAAGCAGCAAAAGGTGGGCATTCTGAATGGCGGGCATACCAGCATGGTGCCGGTGGCCTTGCTGGCGGGGCTGGAGACGGTGCGTGCGGCCGTGGAGGATGCTGAGGTGGGGGCATTTCTGATGCGGGCGCTGTCGCAGGAGATCATTCCCAGCTTGCCGTTACCCGCCGCGCAGTTGGATGCGTTTGCGGCTGAGGTGCTGCGTCGTTTCCGCAATCCGGCTATTCAGCATCGTCTGCAATCCATTGCCTTGAACAGCTGGAGTAAGTTTGCGGCGCGGGTATTGCCGCAATTGTTGAGTTGTCATGCCCGTACCGGGGTATTTCCCAAGCATTTGGTCACCGCTTTAGCCGCCACTTTTTTACTTTATCGCGGTGATGTTATTCCGCTGGTGGATGATGCTGCGCATCTGGCCTGGTTTGAACAGGCTTGGGCGCAGGTGGCCAGTGGTGAGCAGAGCGTGCGTGATCTGGTGCAGCAGTGGTTGGCCAAGCGCAATGTGTGGGGTCGCGATCTGAGTGAGTTATCCGGCCTGACCGACAGCGTGAGTCAAGCTGTGCTGGATATCGAGCAAATGGGCATTCGCCGCTATTTGCGTCATCTGGCTTAGTTCCATGTTGTGTTGCTAAGGATGCTTGGAATAAACCAGGCCATTCTCTGTTTGTGCTGAACTTGTCGAAGTAGGGAGGAGGACTTGCCCTTCGACAAGCTCAGGGTGAATGGTTGGGGGAAACGTCTTATTTCCCGTTGGTGCTGAGCCCGTCTAAGTACGGATGGCGACTTGCCCTTCGACAAGCTCAGGGCGAACGGTTGGGGGGAAACGTCTTATTCCCCGTTGGTGTTGAGCCCGTCTAAGTACGGATGGCAACTTGCCCTTCGACAAGCTCAGGGTGAACGGTTGGGGGGAAACGTCTTATTCTCCGTTCGTGCTGAGCTTGTCGAAGCATGAATCGGGAAGCGTTCTTTGATAAGTACAGGGGCCGGTTTAGCTTCATCGGTTTCTTCAGAGCATCTTTAGGTCTTCATTGATTGTGTTATCGACTGGCAGCGCTGGCGACCTTAATCGATGTCAAACGACTTTTTTGATAATGAATATAAGATCAAACCCATATTTTGACAGTAGATAGTACAAAGGAGAGAGGGTGTGAAACTGATTAAAGGCATACGCTGGTGGATGGTGAGTCTGGTGACAGCCGGGCTTATCGTCAATTATCTGGCGAGAAATATTCTATCGGTGGCGGCGCCATCGATGATGGTCGATCTCAATATCAGCACGCAGCAGTACGCCAGCATCGTGGTGGCCTGGCAGGTGTGTTACGCGCTGATGCAACCGATTGCTGGTTTTATTCTGGATACCATTGGCACCAAGCTGGGCTTTGCCATTTTTGCCTGTGCCTGGTCACTGGCTTGTGCGGCGGCAGCATTTTCTACAGGCTGGCAAAGCTTGGCAATTTTCCGTGGCATGTTGGGTATGACTGAAGCTGCTGGCATTCCAGCGGGGGTGAAAGCGACTTCGGAATGGTTTCCGGCGAAAGAGCGTTCTGTAGCGATTGGCTGGTTCAATATCGGTTCTTCTGTTGGTGCTTTGCTGGCGCCACCACTGGTGGTGTGGGCCTTATTACATGGTAGCTGGCATTGGGCCTTTGTAATTGTCGGTGGTTTGGGGGTGCTGTGGACCCTGTTGTGGGCACTGTGTTATCAGCATCCGCGTCAGCAAAAGCGCTTATCCAACGATGAGCGTGATTATATTCTGGCCGGGCAGGAGGAGCAGCATCGTGATCCTAGCGTTAAGAAGCGTAGTGGCTTGCAGATGTTGGCCAGTCGTGATTTTTGGGCTATCGGCATCCCACGTATTTTGTCGGAACCAGCCTGGCAGACTTTTAACGCCTGGATTCCGTTGTACATGATGACTGAGCGGCATATGAATCTGAAAGAGATCGCGATGTTTGCCTGGTTGCCTTTTTTGGCTGCGGATATCGGCTGTGTCTTGGGTGGTTATTTGAGTCCCTTCTTCCATAAGTATGCGCGAGTATCGATTTTTACCTCACGCAAAATGGTGGTGGTATTTGGTGCTTTATTCATGATAGGCCCGGCGTGCGTGGGCTTTGTGGATAGTGCCTATACCGCTATTGCATTGCTGTGTGTCGGCGGTTTTGCACACCAGGTTTTGTCCGGTGCTTTGTATTCAGTGACGTCGGATATGTTTGGTCAAAACGAAGTCGCCACTGCTACCGGCATGGGCGGCATGATGGGCTATCTTGGCGCAGCAGCATTTACCCTGTTGTTTGGTGCTTTGGTCACCACCGTGGGTTATGGGCCGATGTTTATTGCTCTGGCGGTGTTTGATCTAGTGGCGGCCTTGGTGGTTTGTGTTTTGGCGAAGAACCGTAGTGTGGCCAATGAGCAAGAAAATAAGCACTTGCCTGAGTTGGCGATGAAGTCTGCCGGTTGAATAGATTAATTCTACTGGCACGTGATGACGTACCAAGGAGATGGTGACAGATGTTACAGAAAATCATAGTAAAACGATGTTCGTCTTTGGCTCTGCTCGGCCTAGTGCTGGCGTTGAGCGCCTGTTTTGATGGCGGTGGTGGGAGTGGCGGTAGCAGCGGAGGAGGTGGTGGCGGTGGCACCGTGAGTTTGTTTCAGGTAGGAACCACTCGTTTTGATCCCGATCTACCACCAGAGCCTACGTTACCAAATGACGCGCAGGTATGTAGCACATTGCTGGCAAGCAATAATCTGGTCAAGCGTCCTGATGGTGCCTTACCGCCAGAGGCTGACCCATCCAAACCAGGCGTAGGCGTGGCGGTTTCGACTGCGATAGCTAATCCAGATCAGGCCAGAATTCAGGCGGCTCTGGATGCCTGTGGTGCCGCGGTACAGGCTGAGGTGGGAGCCGCTATTTTAGCGGCTGATGCTGCTGCGACCGCCAGTCAGCAGGCAGCAGCTATTCCAAATAAGAATATTGCCGGGGTGTCCGGCGAAGAGCTGGCCAAGCCACAATATCGTGCCAGCAAATTTGCGGTGCGTCTGGTGGTGAATCCAGGTGGTGGTAATAGCTTTATCAGCGGCCCCTTGACCTTGCCTTCCGGTGTCACACTCTGGATTGATAAAGGTGTGACGTTGTTTGCCTCGCGTGATGTGATGGCGTATGCGACGGGTAAGGCCGGGGACTATTGTGCCAATACGGCTGTTCCGAAAAAGAATGGTGATCCGGGTACCCAGGCGGGTAGCTCCGGCAACTGTAAGGCACTGATTAGTGGCGATAATCTGGTCAACTCTGCGGTAATGGGTGACGGCACGATTGATAGTCGCGCTTATGCCGAGGTGGTGAGCAGTGATGCGCTGTATCCGCTGATGAAGGTGGATCAGAGCTGTTCCAATACTTATGAAGCCTACGCCAGAGGCGTGCAAGCTGCGGACCTTACGCCCTGTGATAATGGCGGTAATTGGGTGAATTCTAAATCCTCGGTGCGTAATATGACCTGGTGGGATTTGGCCTGGCTGGGTAATGTGATTCAAAACGGCACCACCGGCAGTGCGTCGCAATCCAACTTCAGAATGATGGTGTTTAATTACGCCAAAAACCTGACCTTGTATCGCCTTACCTTGAGCAATAGTGCCAACTTCCACGTTGTGCCTTCCGGGGTGGATGGCTTCACCGTGTGGGGCGTTAAAGTGAAAACCCCTTCTACGGCTGCTTATGCTAATCCGGCGGGTAATGGTAACCCTTTGTATAACGGTGAGCAGTTTGGTGAGGATAATGTCAAAAACACGGATGCTTTTGACCCTGGCTCAGCGAGCAAGGCGATTAGCGGCAAAAATGGTTTGCTCACTACTGGCAGTACTAGCAAGAGTACGACCGGCATGTCGTTTGATGGCTATTTGAAGAATGTGGTGTTTGCTTACAACTACATCAGCACCGGTGACGATGATATTGTGCTCAAGGGCAGTAATAACCCGAGCCCGGCAGGTTCCGGTTTGCCAGGTATTGATGGCAATCGTGATGTACGCGCGGATCGCAAGTGGGGCATCATGATTGCGCATAACCATATTTATTGGGGGCACGGCATTTCGATAGGTAGTGAGACTAATGCGGGTGTTACCAATGTGCATGTTTACGACAATAGCTTTGATGATTCAGAAGAGGGGCTACGTATTAAGTCGGACTATGCGCGTGGTGGTGAGGTAAGCAATATCTATTACAGCAATATCTGTATTCGTAATGCGCAGAATGCCTTGCTGTTTACGCCTTATTACAGCACCCGAGCCTTACCGGCGACAGGTGTCCCGCTCTATCCGAATTTTCACGATATTTTCCTGAATAATGTGGTGATTCAGGGTGCGACCAATATCAAGCTGCAAGGCTTCCAGGCGAATAGTGGTGGCTTTCAGAACCCGGCTTATCCTTTGCAGATGACGTTGACCAATGTAGTGACTGATTCGTCGATGCGAGTTGTCTCTTCCGACGCTAATCTCACGCTGAATGGAGTGAATCTGCCGCTCTTGGCGTCTGCCGCCAATCGTGTGGTGTTGAAAGACCTCAGCACTCAGCCAGTGGAGATGAGTAAGGTGCTGGATTGCAGTCAGGCGTATGTGGATTTTCCCTTAACACAATAGGGTTTGACGTTTTATGATAGTGTCGCTTCAAAAATGATGATTAGATAGCTTATTTTGTCGTTATTGAGTGCTTGGATTGGTGCGTGGGCGAACTCCGGTTTTGCCCACGCGATTAGCATTTAACACCGAGCAAAGTCGGTTTTCACTTTGAAAATAACATCTAAGAGGCTGCCACTATGTCCCCGAAAATCAAGACAAGCTTGAGTGCGTCACAGCGGGTCTATCTCGATTTACGCCAGCGCATTCTGGAAATGATTCTCTTGCCAGGAACCCGCATTATTGAACGTGATTTTGCGGCAGAGCATGGTACCAGTCGCACCCCGGTGCACGAGGCAGTGCAACGCTTGGCCGATGAGGGCCTGATTGAAATTGTGCAGCGGGTCGGTACTTTTGTGGCGCGCATTCCGCTGGATAAGTTGGAAGAAGCAATGCTGGTACGTACTGCGCTGGAAGTGGTGATGATAGAAAAAGCAGTCGCGCGGGCCACGGAGCAGGATATTGCGCGCTTGCAGAATATTCTGGCGGAGCAGGAGGAGTGCATGCTGTCCGAGGACAGGCGTGGTTTTTATCGTGCCGATGAAGCATTCCATCAGCATTTAACCGAAATTGCCGGTTTCCCCGGTGTGTGGCGGCTGATTCAGCAAGCGAAGATTCAGGTGGATCGCTATCGGCGACTAACCCTGATGTTGCCCGCTCGCATGGATAGCGTAATTGCTGAGCATCGTGCGGTGGTGACGGCGCTTGAGTCGGCCAACCCGACTCAGGCGGCGGGTGCGATGCGGGTGCATCTGGACAAGGTCTTGCCCGGCATAGAGTTGGCCCGAGCATTTCGGCCGGAATATTTTATTAATCACTTACCCGAGGGCGAGGCTACCGATGCTTACTGGTAAGCCTGGCCGGAAAATGGTATTCCCATGTCAGTTTTAAGCCCTCATATTGTTGCCTTTGGCGAATGCATGATAGAGCTGCGCCATCTGGAGGCGGATGTAATGCGTCGCTCCTTTGGTGGCGATACCCTGAACACCGCTATTTATCTGGCCAGATTGGCTGGTTCAGCATTTTCGGTGGGTTATGCCACCGCTATTGGTGACCATGACCCTTTCAGCCGGCAGATGCTGCAAAGCTGGCAGGCAGAAAATATCGATACCCGCTGGGTTAGCCAGCGTGCGGGTGAGTTACCGGGGCTGTATACCATTGAGGTGGATCAGCGCGGTGAGCGTTCTTTTTGCTACTGGCGTCAGTCCAGTGCTGCGCGTAACTATTTCAATGATGTATCCAGCCCTCTGGAGCGAGGACTGGATCAAGTAGATGTGTTTTATCTGAGCGGTATCAGCCTGGCGATTCTGCCGGAAGCCGGGCGTCAGCGTCTGTTTGCGCTGATGACACGCCTGCGTCAGCATGGCGGCCGCGTGGTATTCGATAATAATTATCGCCCCAGATTATGGTCTGCGCCGGAGTTAGCCCGTCAGGTTTATGCGCAGGCATATGCTTGTGCTGATATCGCCCTGCTCACACTGGAGGATGAAATGGCCTTGCATCAGAGTCAGGATGAGGCTGCCGTGCTGGCGAAGATTATTGCCTGTGCCTGCCCGGAGATTACCGTCAAGCGCGGGGCGGATTCAGTGCTGCTTTATGATGCCAAGCGAGTGGTGCGTGAGGTTCATACCGAAGCGGTCAGCACAGTTGTGGACACAACCGCAGCTGGGGATTCTTTCGCGGCGGCCTATCTGGCGGCTCGTCTGCGTGGCTACAGTCCACAGGAGGCTGCGTTGGCGGGTAATTGCCTGGCCGCCCGGGTGATTCAGCATCCTGGGGCGATTATTCCTCGAGCTGAAATGCCGGCCAGCCTGTTGTCTGTTTAAAAGGTGTTGGGGTGACGCAACCTAGTGTGTAGAAATACGATAGTTGCCTTGGCATAAATGCGCACCAGCAAGCCTACACCTTGTATGAGAGGTCGCTAAGAGCTCATGGGGTACAGAGGGTTACGGCTGCTGGCACTTTCGGTACGGATACGTTCCAGCTCGGTATGTAGCGCTGCTTGTAACCATTGCTCACGCATTTTCTCTTCTGTGGCCTGTTCGTCCAGCATGCGGTGCAGCGCTATGCCATGGAAGGTGGTCATCATGGTGAGCAAGGTGGCAAAAAAGCCATTGGAAAGGGCATAACGGGGAAATAGCGAAGCCATTAGGGCAACAAAGCGATCCCGAAAATAGTCACAGCAATTTACCAGAAAGACTTCGCGCAAATCGGTAGTGGTGCGTGCGGCCATCAGCAATTCCATCAGTACAATATGGCGTGGTGCCAATACCAGTGCTTTCATCAAGGCGACGATGCGTTCTTCTTCCGAGATGTGGCCGGGTAGTTTCGCAGCCTGTTCGATGCAGGCCGCGAAAATATCATCCACCACTTTTCTGCCTACCGGCAGCATTAGTTCATTTTTGGTCGAAAAATGGCGAAACAACGCGCCCTGTGACACACCGGCACGACTGCAAATTAGTTGTACGCTGGCGCCGTGATAACCGAACTCCATTAAACATTCGATAGCAGCTTCTACTAATTTTCCAATAGTGCTTTCTCGACGACTTTGCTGTGTTCGTTTAATCTGCATAAGTAACTTTATGTCATTTTATTTCAATCGAAATGGCATAATACGCTAATTTTTTTTCGTTAGCGAGAGCGAACGCTTGTAAGAGAGTTTTAACTTTTCATTTCAAATGAAGCGCTCATTCCCCTAGATATGCTTGACGTACTCTTTCATCGTTTAATAGTTGTTGCGCAGAGCCCGTCATGCTGATACGGCCACTTTCCATCACATAAGCCCGCTGCGAGATCTCCAGTGCCAGTTTGGCATTTTGTTCCACCAGCAACATGGTGACGCCTTCTTTGGCAATCATCTGGATGATCTCAAAAATTTTTTCAACAATGATGGGGGCTAGCCCCATTGAGGGTTCATCCAGTAACAGCAGTTTAGGTTTAGACAAAATGGCCCGCCCCATTGCCACCATCTGTTGCTCCCCCCCCGAGAGGGTGCCAGCCAGTTGTTTATGGCGTTCCTGCAAGCGCGGAAATAACTGATACACCCGTTCCAGTTCGTCAGCAATGGCGTGTTGATCGTCACGATAGTAAGCACCCATCAGCAAGTTTTCGGTAACCGTGAGCTTGGCAAAGATGCCACGACCTTCCGGCACCATGGCTAAACCGTTGCGGACAAAGTGATGGCTAGGAATGCTGGCAGTGTCTTTGCCATCGTAAACAATGCTGCCGGCCGATTTCTTTACCATGCCAACCAGTGTTTTGAGTGTGGTGGTTTTGCCAGCACCATTGGCGCCGATCAGGGTAACCAACTCTCCCTCGTCAATATGAAAGTCGATTCCTTTTACTGCCTGAATGCCACCATAGGATACTTGTAGATTGTTGACTGCTAATAAGCTCATGCGTGTGTGGCTCCCAGGTAGGCTTCAATAACTTTCGGGTTTTTGCGTACCTCTTCCGGAATACCTTCAGCAATCTTTTTGCCATAGTCCAGTACCGCGATGCGGTCACATAAATCCATCATCAGCTTTACATCGTGTTCAATCAGCAGCACGGTGACACCATCCTGGCGCACCTTGGACATCAGCGCTTTCAGCTCTTCCGTTTCGCGCGGATTCATGCCGGCAGCGGGCTCATCCAGTGCCAGCAATTGTGGTTCGGTGGCTAGGGCTCTGGCAATTTCCAGTCGACGCTGATGGCCATATGACAGATTGCGCGCCTGCTCTTCGGCCACATCGCTGATGCCGACGTATTCGAGTAGCTGCCAGGCCTTGGCTCGGATGGCGGCTTCCTCGGCCATGGTGCGTTTATTGCGCAGAATAGCGCCCAAGGCGCCGGCAGAGGAGCGAATGTGGCGGCCTACCATCACGTTTTCCAGTGCGGTCATCGCCGCGAACAGTCTGATATTTTGAAAAGTACGTGTAATGCCGGCGCTGACGATGAGATGAGGTTTTTGTTGAAACAGGTTCTGACCGTTGAAAACAAAAGCGCCGCTATCGGGTACATACAAGCCGGTAAGCACATTAAACAAGGTGGTTTTACCGGCACCGTTGGGGCCGATCAGGCCATAAATTTCACCGCGATGAATGCTGAGAGTAACGTCGCTCAGGGCTTGCAAGCCACCAAAGCTTTTGTGGATGCCTTCAATTTTTAATAGTGTTTCGGCCATGTTTAAACTCCTCGCGCGCGGTGATGTTTGGCGCCGCGTGGCTTGGCGGGCCACATGCCCTCGGGTCGTACCAGCATCATCACTACCATGGCCAAGCCAAACAACAGCATGCGGGCGTTTTCCGGATCAATCAGCATCCGGCCAAAAGCTTGCATCTGCAAAGGCCCAATCACATCGCGCAACAATTCCGGCACCACGGTCAGGACGACCGCTCCCAGGATGATGCCGGGAATATGACCCATGCCACCCAAGACCACCATGGTGAGAATCATGATGGATTCGAGCAGGGTAAAGGATTCGGGTGAGACAAAGCCCTGAAACGCGGCAAACAGGCCTCCAGCAACGCCGCCGGATAAAGCGCCCAGCGCAAAGGCCAGTAATTTCATATTGCGCAGATTGATCCCCATGGCAGCAGCAGCGATGTCATCTTCACGCAAAGCAACCCAGGCACGACCAATACGGGAGTGCTGTAAGCGCCAGGCCATAATCACTACCAGTACGGTCAAGGCTAAAAACAGGTAGTAATACAAATAGACGCTGTGAAACGACAGGCCAAATAGCTGCAGATTATCTCCCAATGAGACACCCGCAATGGTAATGGGGTCAATCAGATTAATCCCCTGCGGGCCATTGGTGATATTGATCGGTGCATTTAGATTGTTCATGAAAATACGCACAATCTCGCCAAAGCCTAGTGTGACAATGGCCAGATAGTCGCCGCGTAAACGCAGCACCGGTGTGCCTAGCAGAATGCCAAAGAACGCTGCCAGTAGAGCACCTAGCGGTATGGAAATATAGAAGGGTAGATGTAGGCCAAAATGCGGTGAACCCAATAGAGCAAAGCTATAAGCACCGACGGCATAAAAGGCAATAAAGCCCAGGTCAAGCAAACCGGCAAAACCCACCACAATATTCAAGCCTAAGGCCAGCATCACATAGAGCAGGGCAAAGTCGATGATACGTACCCAGGAGTTGCCCAGTATGCCGCCTACAACAAATGGCAAGACCGCTAGTGCCATCGCACACAGAACGAATAGCAGCACTTTTTTGGATGTTGTTAAAGAGTCAAGATCAGTAGCCATGGTCACAATGTTTTTTTCCTTCTGGATCAGGCACGGTCGGCCATTTTCTCGCCCAATAAACCCGATGGTCGGAAAATGAGCACGAGGATGAGTACCATAAAGGCGATGATGTCTTGATAATTGGAGCCGAGGAAGCCACCAGTTAATTGTCCGATATAACCCGCGCCCAAGCTTTCGATAATGCCCAGCAGCAAGCCACCTGCCACCGCACCACCCAGATTGCCAATACCTCCTAGCACTGCAGCGGTAAAAGCTTTCAGACCAATCATAAAGCCCATGTAGTAATGAGCTTGCTCATAATTAGCGGCAATCATCACACCAGCTACCGCCCCCAGGCCGGAGCCAATGACGAAAGTGGCAGAAATAATGGTGTTCACATTGACGCCCATTAAGCCTGCTACTGCAGGGTTCTGACTGGTGGCGCGCATGGCCCGGCCCAGCTTGGTTTTTTCCACCATCAGCAATAAAGCGGCCATGATCGTTAGGCAGAGGGCGATAATAATGACTTGCAGTTTGGTAATGCTGGCACCGCCAATTGAGATCACATCGTGATCAAGAATGGGCGGGAAAGGGATATAGCTACGTCCCCAGATGAGAATAGCCAACTGCTGCAGCACGATGGAGACACCAATCGCCGTAATGAGCGGGGCCAGTCGTTGTCTACCTCGCAAAGGCCGATAAGCCACCCGCTCCACAGTAAAACCCAGCAACATACAGGCCGGGATGGCGACAATTAGGCCGATGAGTACCAGCAGTGGGCCGGGCAGGCCGCTACCGCTTAAGGCACTGATCACGGAAATAGCGACCATAGCGCCAACCATTACTACCTCACCATGGGCAAAATTGATCAAGCCCATAATGCCGTACACCATGGTATAGCCCAATGCAATCAGCGCATAAATGCTGCCGAGAACCAGACCATTCAGAATTTGTTGCAGAAAAATGTCCACTCAGGGATCTCTCCTTGGTATTAACAAAACAAGTGCTTTTTGACTGTTTACTTAGGTAAAAGCTGGCGGATTATGGTGAGGGCCTTGACTGCTGTCAATCTTAAGCCGCTAGTAAGTCATTCATAAATGGCTGATTTTATTGAAAACAAATAAAAAATAAAGCCTCGTGAAGACAATGTAATGCTTGCCGAGCTAATAAACAATAAGTTAATTATATAGTCTGTATAAATAAATTCATGGAAAGGAGGGAGGGCTTACTGATGGGGATAATCGCATTATGGTGGAATGATCAAGTCGACCGAACCATTCCTAGCTTGTGCGCAAAGGGGAGAGAGTGTGCTTAGCGCCGCGAATAAAACCCCTGATCCAGCGTTGCGCCTCCTTGTCGTACTACTGGTACTGGCTGCGTCGGCGCGCCTTGGCTCAGGGACTCTTCGAGGTTTTGTCAGCGGCTCTTAGCGCCGCTAACAAAACACTTGCTGTCTTGGCGACCTTGCCCCGAGTTTTGTCAGCAGTTTTTAGCGATGGCTCTGTTTGATGGGTTCACATTGGCTAGCTAGTAGGCGGCCACCACGGGTAGACAAAAAACCGCGTTCATTGCGGGTGCGCCATATCATTTGCTGACTGACGTAGCGTGTCTCGTCGTTGTTGTCTGGTACTAGATTGAGTCGATAGCGTCGTCCGCTCCAGCGTAAGTGAATAGAAGCGGGGGTGCTACTTTCGGCGATGGAATATTCCACCGTAACTAGTCGATTACCACTGCAGCGATATTTCACCACTTCGCTGCTATCTGTTGCTGCTGCGCTAGAGGGGCTACTTGCTGGTTCTGGTGGCAGACCCGCCTCATGTACGCTGGCCAGAGTCAGATTGCTAGACAGACTAATGATGAACAAAAGCTTCCGGTGAGTCATATCTCCTCCTGTTTCCATGGGGCAACTTTGAACAAGAACAACATGCCGGGCAGGGCCAGTATAGTACAGAGCATGAAAAATGGCCCCCAGCCCACGGCTTCCACCATAAAGCCGGTACTGGCATTGACCAGGGTACGCGGTACCACGGCCAGGCTAGTAAACAAGGCAAACTGGGTGGCGGTATACGCTGGGTGGGTGCAGCGGGCGATAAAGGCAACAAAGGCGGCTGTTCCCAGACCCACACCCAGCGCCTCGAAGCCGATCACCAGGCCAAGTTTGGCCAGCTCCACACTGCTTACTGTATCAAAGTGCCCAAAACTGGCCAGCCAGACAAAACCGAGTATGGACAGTACCTGCACCACACCAAATAGCCACAAGGCGCGGTTAATGCCTAGTTTCATCATCCAGATGCCGCCCAGTAGGCCGCCGATTACCGCTGGCCACAAGCCAGCATTTTTGGCAACCAGCCCGATTTGCGACTTACTGTAGCCCAGATCCAGATAAAACGGTGTGGCCAGTGCCGTCGCCATGCTATCGCCAAGCTTATAGAGAAAGATAAAGCCGAGAATCCAGGCGGCGTGCTGCCAGCCACGGCGATGAATAAACTCATGGAAGGGTTCTACTACCGCTTGTCGCAGAGTTTTGGGGGCTTGGGTGATCAGCTTCGGCTCACTGACTACTAGGGTCATCAGCAGCCCTGGCAGCATAAACAGTGCTGTTATCAGAAACACGCTGCTCCATGGTAAATGATCGGCCAGAATTAGCGCCAGCGAGCCAGGAATCAGCCCAGCCAGACGATAGGCGTTCACATGCACGCTATTGCCCAAACCCAGTTCCTGCTCGCTTAGAATTTCGCGGCGATAGGCATCCAGTACAATATCCTGGCTGGCAGAAAAAAAGGCTACCGCGCTTGCCAGCATCAGAATATTAGACATGCCAATTTTGGGTTGCAGCAGTCCAAAGGCCGCAATGCCGACGATGAGTGCCAACTGGCTGAGCAGCATCCAGCCACGGCGCCGCCCCAATCTGGGCAGGGCAAACCGGTCCAGCAATGGCGACCACAAGAACTTCCAGGTATAAGGCAGGCCAATCAGCGCAAATAATCCTATGGTTTTTAAGTTTATTCCTTCGCTACGTAGCCAGGCAGGTAATAGGTTGAGCAAGGTGTATAGCGGCAGACCGGAGGCAAAGCCAGTAAATACACAGATCAGCATATTGCGTGAAAAAATATCACGCTGCCAGTTGAAGGGCGATGAGTTCATGGGCGGCTAGTCGTTTTTGGCTGCGGGTTAATGGATGCGGGCAATACGATAAAACGCCAGGCTGCCGCGTAGATTGGGTAAAAAGCGCACCGGTTTGGTGCCGTTCATCACTTCTCGTTCCACAATGTAAAGACCATTCTGACGGCACAGTGCTTCAAAGTCGCGCAACATGCATAGATGAATATTGGGCGTGTCATACCATTGGTAAGGAATCGTGTCGGATACCGGCATATGGCCTTGTAAAATCTGCCAGCGGTTTTCCCAGTAGCCAAAGTTGGGGAAGGTGACGATGGCCTCATCACCCACCCGAAACATTTCCTTGAGAATTTGCTCGGTATTACGCATCGCCTGCAGTGTTTGCGACAGAATGACATAATCAAAACGGCCATCCTGAAATTCGGCTAGGCCTGCTTCTAGGTCGCCCTGAATAACATTCACACCGGCGGCGACGCAACGCACCACATTATTAACGTCGAAGTCCACGCCATAAGCCTTGACCTGCTTATATTGCTGCAACCAGTGTAATAGTGCGCCATCGCCACAGCCCAGATCGAGTACCCGGCTATGTGGCTTAATCCAATTGGCGATTAACTGCAGATCAGCGCGCAAAGTTTGCGGCTTACTTGTGCTGGTACTCATGCTGCGCACTCCTCGGCTACTCGCGACAGATAGGCGCGCATCAAATTAACGTAGGGGGTGTCGGTCATCAGAAAAGCATCATGACCATGAATAGATTCAATCTCGGCGTAGGCCACCTGTTTATCCGCCGCCACTAGGGCTTTGACTGTCTCGCGTGAGCGTTGTGGCGAAAAACGCCAGTCACTGGTGAAACTGGCGACCAGAAAATGCGCGGTGGCCGGACGCAATGCCGCGACCAGATCGCCATCATGCTCCTTGGCCGGGTCAAAGTAATCCAGCGCTTTGGTCATCAGCAGATAGGTGTTGGCATCAAAGGTATCGGCAAACTTATCACCCTGGTAACGCAGATAGGATTCGATTTCAAACTCCACATCATAGCCAAAGCGATAATCACCGGAGCGCAGCAGGCGGCCAAATTTCTCGCCCATACCATCGTCGGATAAATAAGTAATATGTCCCAGCATGCGTGCCAAGCGTAGGCCGTGACGTGGCAGTGTCGCCTGTGTATAAAAATCGCCGCCATGAAAATCAGGGTCAGTAATGATGGCCTGGCGTGCCACATCATTAAAGGCAATATTCTGTGCCGACAGTTTGGGGGCAGAGGCAATCATCAAGGCGTGGGCAATGCGCTCGGGGTAGGCAATACTCCACTGCATCGCCTGCATGCCGCCCAGGCTGCCACCAATCACGGCGGCCCAGCGTTGAATGCCTAATTGATCGGCCAGCCTGGCCTGGCTGTTGACCCAGTCCTCTACCGTAACAACGGGAAAGCTGGAACCCCAGGGCTGCTGCGTCAGCGGATTAATGGATGAAGGGCCTGTGCTGCCGTGACATCCCCCCAGATTATTCACGCCGACCACAAAAAAACGGGTGGTATCGATAGGCTTGCCTGGCCCGACCATGCTGTCCCACCAGCCAGGATTCTTGTCGTCTGCCTGGTAGCGACCGGCGACATGGTGATGGCCAGATAGAGCATGGCAAATCAGAATGGCATTGCTTTTGGCGGCATTAAGCGTGCCATAGGTTTCAAAACGCAATTGATAGCTGGGCAGAATAGCCCCACTGAGCAAAGCTAAGGAGGTGTCGAATACCGCTGTTTGCGCCTGGACGATACCGACAGATGTGTGTTCGGACATAGTGCTTGAATTCGCCTTATTGTTCTTGTTCAGCCTGCTGTCATCGCTGGCTAGGACTGCATCATGGCTTGCGATTATAGCCGTAACCATTGCTTGCGTGAGTGGCAGAGGATGATGATAATCGCGGCACTGCTTCCTGCTGGCTAAATCATGTTGGGTCGACTATTTAAATTTGTGGTGCTGGCCGTCGTATTATTGGCTCTGGCTCGCTGGTTGCTGAATCGTCAGCAGCGGCAAAGTTTACGCGAATTATTTCATACCCTGGCCTGGGCCTTATTGATTAGTGCCGCGCTGTTCACCCTATTATATGGTTTGGGTTGGCGCCGGTTTTAGCGCCTGCCGGCATCTATTGCTGGCCAGTTTTTCGTGGCAGGGTGAACTATGTTGAGAAGAGATTGCCTTAGCCTGCTGGCTCGGCTAGCCATTCTTAAGATAATGAAGGAGTACCCCAATGCTGATCAAATCTGCCAGCGATATCCGCTCTTCAGAGATTACCTCGGAAAGTGTTTATCTTAATCGGCGCCATTTTATGTTGGGTGCTGCCGGTTTACTGCTATCCACCGAAACGCTGGCTGCGCTGGCCAGCAAAAAAAGTGTGCTGTCGACCAATGAGACGCTCAATAGCCGTCAAGAGATCACCACCTACAATAATTTCTACGAATTTGGTACCGATAAAAGCGATCCGGTAGCCAACGCCGGCCGACTGAAAACCCGTCCCTGGACGGTGAAGGTGGACGGCGAGGTAGCCAAGCCGCGTCAGTTCAGTATTGAAGAACTGCTGAAGTTTCCGCTGGAAGAACGTATTTACCGGCTGCGCTGTGTAGAAGGCTGGAGCATGGTGATTCCCTGGGTAGGTTTTCCGCTGGCCAGTCTGCTTAAACAGATGAATCCTAATTCGCGGGCTAAATACGTGGCGTTTGAAACACTGCAGCGCCCCGAGCAAATGCCGGGGCAGCGTAGCCGGGTACTCGACTGGCCCTACCGTGAAGGCCTGCGTATCGACGAGGCCATGCATCCGCTGACTATTCTGGCAGTCGGTTTGTACAATGATGTGCTGCCGAACCAGAGCGGTGCACCGATTCGGCTGGTGGTACCGTGGAAATATGGCTTTAAAAGCATCAAATCAATCGTGGGCATCCACTTGCAGGAAAACCAGCCCGCCACCAGTTGGAATATGAGCAATGCCAGAGAGTACGGTTTTTATTCGAATGTGAACCCGGAGGTGGATCATCCGCGTTGGAGTCAGGCCTCCGAGCGGCGCATTGGTGAGTTCTTCAAACGTAAAACGCTGCCGTTTAATGGTTATGCCGCCCAAGTGGCCAGCCTGTATCGCGGTATGGACTTGCGGAAGAACTATTAAGTCTCACGCTAGAATCTAGCAGTAGACCATTATTCAAAACGAGGAGTGTTATGAAACGCGTTATCCTGCTCATCGCGACCAATATTGCGGTTATGGTGGTGTTAAGCATTGTGGCCAGCGTATTAGGTTTAAATCGCTTTATGGCCGGCGGCACCCTTAATTTAGGCACCCTGCTGGCGTTCTCCGGTCTGATTGGTTTTGGTGGCGCTTTTATTTCGCTCTTGCTATCCAAAACCATGGCCAAGTGGAGCACCGGTGCCCGCGTGATCGAAAACCCGACTAACGAAACCGAACGTTGGTTGCTGTTTACCGTTCAAAAACTGGCTAGCCGTGCCAATATGCCCACCCCGCAAGTCGCCATTTACGATGGTGAAGCTAACGCCTTTGCCACTGGGCCTAGCAAATCCAATGCGCTGGTGGCCGTGTCTACCGGTTTACTCAGCTCAATGACCGAAGAAGAAGTAGAAGCGGTGCTGGCGCACGAAGTGGCGCATATTCAGAACGGCGATATGGTGACGCTAACGCTGATTCAAGGTGTGGTGAATACCTTTGTCTTCTTTCTGGCGCGGGTGGTGGGTTTCTTTGTCGATAGTTTTTTACGGCGCAATGATGAGCAATCCAGAGGCCCCGGTATCGGCTATATGGTAACGGTCATCGTGTGTGAGATTGTGTTTGGCATTCTGGCTTCGGTGATAGTGATGTATTTCTCCCGGCAGCGTGAGTATCGTGCCGATGCCGGTGCGGCCAGCCTGATGGGCGAGCCGCGGCCGATGATTAATGCCTTGCGGCGTTTGGGAGGCGTTGCCACTGGGGAATTGCCACAAAATATGGCAGTTTCTGGTATTGCCGGTGGCAAGGCGGGCTTGCTATCGTTGCTGGCTAGCCATCCCAGCATAGAATCTAGAATCAGCATGCTGGAAACAAGACGCTAATCTATTTGTTGTTAGCATTAGTTTGAAGACGGTACCTCATAAGAGCGGCTAACAAAACCTCGAAGAGAACCTGAGCCGAGGCGCGCCGACGCAGGTAGTGCAAGTGGTACGGCAAGGAGGCGCAACGCTGGATGAAGGGTTTTGTTAGTGGCTCTAAAGGCCCCGGGCATTCGTGCCCGGGGCCTTGTCTTTGTGTGTCCTTTTGTGGTGAACAGAATGTCAAGCGCACCCCTTGTTATGATTTATTGCGTGACTGATGAAATTAATAAAGATTGTTTATTTTTTCTTTGTATTTTAATAAAAATTCAAAATAAGTAACGATTTATGAGTTGTTTTAGATACTAAATGATTTCATATTTATGTTGCTTTTAAGCAACTAATATTGATGAATAAAATATGACTATGTTAAGGGTGGCAATAAGTTGATTACATGGTTTTGGGTCGTAACCCTTGTTTTATCAAGCTTTGATCACATATTTCATTCACGCACGTCTGGCCGCTTCTGCTGATACATTAAAATAGAGTGACGATATATGTTGTTTTTTTGGTCATGTATGTTGTTTAATAGCAACAAATAAGTATCAGTAGTTGCAAAAGTGAAACACAGGAATTAGTATCTGCTCACTTCCTAAAGTAAACAAAGAAGGATAGCTACACCATGAAAAAAAGTCTGATTGCATTAGTAGTTGCCGCTTTGCCTGCAGCTGCAATGGCCGATGTTACGGTCTATGGCACCATCAAAGGTGGTATCGAACAAGTTGAGAACAAGCCTTCTGTTGGTGAGAAGCAGAATAAAACCAATATCGATGATTTGGGTTCATTCATCGGGTTTAAAGGTAGTGAAGATCTAGGTAACGGCCTGAAAGCTATCTGGCAGGTTGAGTCCGGCTTCAATATCGACGGTACTGATAGAACAGATACCCAGGACTTCAATGGCCAGAGTGGTAGCTTGGCTAACCGTGAGTCTTTCATTGGTTTGAAGAGTGATTACGGTACTCTGCGTTTAGGTCAGATTGCTAACTACGGTAAGTCCGATATGGATGACGTAGTTGACCTGTGGGAAGCTTCCAGCAGAGCATTGAAGCTGGATGTTTTCACTCGTGACAATGCCTTTGTGAAGAACGCTGTACGTTATGATAGCCCTGAGTTTGAAGGCTTCAAGGCCAGCTTCTTGTATGGCACTAAAGAAAATAAGAGCTTGTCGAGTCAGGATCGTGAAACTTACAACCTAGGCTTGTCTTATCGTCACGATATTGGCCTGTTTGGTAAATATCAGTACACTCGCGAAAGTCCTGTAGCTGTTTCTGCTGTGGCTAATAGTGAAGCTAACCGCAAGCATCGTGTTGAGTTCGGTTATGATGCCAACAACATTTACGTGGCTGTTGGTTACCGCAATGACAAAGGTGATGCTGGTGTGACCGCGCAAAGCTATTTCAACAATGGCGCTGCGTTCACTGCCGCTAATCTTGCTCAAGGTGGAGTTACTGGTGCTAGCAAGTTTGAGTCGCAAGAATGGGCTTTGACCGCTGGTTATCAGATCGGTGCTTTCATGCCTAAGATTAGCTATGCACAAGCTAAAGATCTGAAGATTGATGGACAAAAACTGCCTGATAGCGATTACAAACAGTTTATCGTAGGCGTTGATTACAATCTGTCTAAGCGTACTGTAATTGGTGCTCAGTATGGTCAGATCAAGACAGATGGCGATCTTCTCTATACTGGTGAAGGTTCTCCTTTCGCAGAGAAAATCAACGCTTTTGGTCTGAACGTTGTTCACAAGTTCTAAGCTAACGGGCTGACGTTAAGCTTTATAGCTGCGAACCGTTTTAAAATGCCGTCCTTTGGGGCGGCATTTTTCATGGCTACGCACAGCAAGGGCTATCTGCGTAGTTAGCCAGGGGTTTTAGGCTAAAGTACACAGCAGTGACCTTATCTTGGCTCCCTATCTTTCATTAAAAAGAGTGCTTGTGAATGAAACCACGTCCCGCTCGCCTTGTTGATGACTATCTGAAAATCGGCAAGTGTTTGCTGTTTGTACTCTGCTTATTGCCGTTGTTGCGCACCAGTTGGATAGTGCTGTCGGGCGCAGCGGTGAATCCGATTGAGTTGATTACCCGTTCCACTGGCACCTGGACGCTGGTGTGGCTATTGGTGACTTTGGGGATGACGCCACTACGGCGCCTATCCGGTGCGAGCTGGCCGCTGAAGTGCCGCCGGATGTTGGGTTTGTTTGCCTTTTTTTATCTTTCTCTGCATGTCATCACCTATATCTGGCTAGATCAGTTTTTTGATCTGAGCAGTATTGTGAAGGATATCTACAAGCGGCCATTCATTACCGTGGGCTTTGCCGCTTTTGTGTTGTTATTGCCCTTGGCGATCACCTCTACCCAAGGCTGGATGCGGCGTTTGAAGCGTCACTGGGGGCGTCTGCACCGGCTGGTCTACCCAGCGGCGATATTGGGGGTCACGCATTATTGGTGGCTGGTGAAGAAGGATCTGACGCAGCCTATCATTTACGCGGCTGTGTTAACGCTGCTGCTGGGGCTGCGCTTGTGGTGGCGTTGGCAAAAGCCTAAGGCTGCCAAAGTATGATGCTTAGAGCTGTAGCGGCTCGGCTTCCAGCGTCACGCCGAAGCGTTGTTGTACGGTCGTGCGTATCTTGTCTGCCAGTGCCTGAATCTGCCTGCCGCTGGCCTGACCATAATTGACCAGCACCAGCGCCTGTTGCTGATGCACCCCGGCATCACCTGAGCGGTAGCCTTTTAAACCACATTGATCAATCAGCCAGCCCGCAGCCAGCTTTACCTGCTCCGGACCGGCCGGGTAGTGCGGCAATTGCGGGTATTGCTGTAATAAGGCAGCGGCTTGCTGCTGTGGAATGATAGGGTTTTTGAAGAAGCTGCCGGCGTTGCCGAGTTTGGCCGGATTGGGGAGTTTGCGGCTGCGGATGCGCATCACCGCCAGACTGACATCCTGTGGCGTCGGCTGGCGAATGCCGCTGGCGTCCAACTCTTGCTGAATATCGCCATAAGTGGTGCGCAACTGTGCTTGACGTAATAGCCTGAAACGTACTGCGGTGATCAGTAGAGACTGGCTGACAGGGCGTTTGAAAATGCTGTCGCGGTAGCCAAAGTGGCAGTCCTGGGCACGGACTAGCCGTTGCTGCCCTGCTTGTTGCAGGTCGGCACAAACCACCTCGCTGATATAGTCTTTGACTTCAACGCCGTAGGCGCCGATGTTCTGAATCGGGCTGGCACCGACGGTGCCGGGAATCAGGCTGAGGTTTTCCAAGCCATACCAGCCTTGTGCTAGCGCATATTGCACAAAGTCGTGCCAGTTCTCGCCAGCGGCAGCCTCAACCCAGACATATTGTTCATCCTGCGCTAATAGCCGTATGCCACGCAGCGCCATGCGCACTACCAGGCCGGCAAAATCCTGGGTGAACAAGACATTGCTGCCAGCTCCTAGATAGAGGGTTGGGCCGTTCTGATAAGCCGAGCTGTTTAATAAATGAGCAATCTGCTGGTGTTGGCTTAGTTCGCAGAAATAGCGGGCGGTAGCCGCGATGCCAAAACTATTACAGGGTTTGAGTGACTGGTTCTCATGCAGGATCAGGCTCATGGCTGCGCTTTCGCTGCCGGCTGCGGCGGGAGGTGACGACGACTTGCCCTAGATAGGTAATAGCTTAAACCCAGGCCTGCTACTGACAGGCTGAGTACCAGTGCGCTCCAGAAACCATAAACCCCCATCGCTTTGCCCAGCCAGTCGCTTAGTCCTAAAACCATGCCGAGACCGAGGCCGATGACCCAGAAGGAGAGGATGTGAATAATCAGTGGGACGGTGGTGAGTTTATAGCCACGCAGGGCGCTGGAGGCGATGGTTTGGGCGGCATCGGTGAGCTGAAACACGGCAGCGAATAGCAGCAGGGTGGAGCCCATCGCGATCACGGCCGGGTCTGGCGTGTAGACCTGCATAATCTGTTGGCGTAGCACAATCACCAGCAACATGGTGGTAAAGGCAATCGACAGCCCTAGCAGTAAGCCCACACCGGCACTAAAGCGTGCAGCCTGGTAATGGCGCGCGCCGACATGGTGGCCAATACGAACCGATAGGGCGGTGCCTATGCTTTGCGGAATCATATACACCAGGCTGGTGAAGTTGAGCACTGATTGATGCGTGGCAATCACCGTAGTACCCAGATTGGCAATCAGTAGTGCAATGAAGGAAAACAGGCTGACTTCAACGAAGAAAGACAGGCCAATCGGTAGGCCCAGCTTGAGAAATGAGCAGTAGAGTGACCATTGCGGCCAACTGAACTGGCCTAGCAAGCGAAACTGACGGAAGCGATGATGCCAGTTGACATAGCAGAACAAGGCCAGGCAATTGAACCAGAACACTAGCCCAGTGGCCCAGCCACAACCGGCACCGCCCATCTTGGGCAGGCCGAACAGGCCGTGAATTAGAATGTAGTTGAGCGGTATATTCAGCGCCAGTGCGATCAGACTCACCACCATAATCGCTTTGGGATGGCCCAGGCTGGAGGCGTAAGCATGCAGCGCACGGTGCATCATCGCCGCTGGCATGCCGATGGCGGCACCGGTGATAAATAGCATCATTTTGTCGATTACGGCGGTGGGTAAATCCAGCCACAGCCGTAGCAAGGGCTCACTGATCATCATCAGGATGCCGCCCAGCGTGCCTAATAGCAGGCCGAACCATAAGCCCTGGCGCGCCGTTTCGCGGAATTGATCGTGTTTGCCGGCACCTAGCAGTTGCGACAGGATGGGGTTGAGCGCAGTGACCACACCCATCAGCGTGACATAGCAGGTAATAAAAATACTGGCGCCGAGTGAGACGGCGGCCAGATCATCGGTGCTGACACGGCTGGCCATCACGGTATCGACAAAACCGGTGGCAACCTGGGCAATCTGCGCCACCATCATCGGCAGAGCAAGTTTGCTGAGGTAGCGGGCTTCCTGTGAAATGGCCCCGGCGGGGGCGTGTGCTAATCCGAAAAACATGGGCGGCAGACAAACGGCTAGGGCGAAAAGCGCTGATTATACGGTGCCACGGTCGCACTTGTCCTAGGCAGGCCCGCAATTGTGTCTATAGTCACAAGGAGCTGCAAGTAGGGTGAATGAAAGCAAAGTGTCTTTTGCACAGCAAATCGGGATATAATCGCGCCCTTAAATTCACCTCTATCTTGCCGAACCTGGCCTTCTCTATACGACTATCTGCTCAATAATGATCCGCAAGCTAATTCGCAAAGTACTCGAGCTACCCTCTGGCATGGCCAAGCGCCACAAGCCCCGTGTCATCCCGCTATCACAGCATGGCATTCGTCGCGAGCAGTTGAGCAAGGCGGCGTTCAGAGTGACTACCCAGCTGCAGGAGGCCGGTTTTTCTGCCTTTGTCGTCGGGGGCGCTGTGCGTGACCTGATGTTGGGGCTGACGCCGAAAGATTTTGATGTGGCCACCAATGCCACGCCGGAGCAGGTGCAGCGGGTATTCCGCCGTGCACGTATTATCGGGCGGCGTTTTCGTATCGTGCATGTGATGATGGGGCAGGAAACCATTGAGGTGACGACCTTCCGGGGTGGCTCGGTAGCGTCTACCAATGAAACCGGTCGCATCATGGCTGACAATAGTTTCGGCAGCCAGGCTGAGGATGCACAGCGCCGTGACTTCACCGTGAATGCCTTGTTTTACGATCCTGCTCAGCAAACGGTGATTGATTACCATCATGGGGTAAAGGATTTACAGCATAAAAAGCTGGTGATGATAGGCTCGCCGGAGCGACGCTATCAGGAAGACCCGGTGCGGATGCTGCGCGCGGTGCGTCTGGCTGCCAAGCTGGGCTTTAGTATTGATGAGGCAACGCGGCAACCGATTGCCGCCCACGCCCATCTGCTGAAAAAAGAGCCGCCGGCACGTCTATTTGATGAATTGCTGAAACTGCTGATGTCGGGCCATGCTTATGATTGTCTGATCAAACTCGGTGAGGAGGGATTGGCCTGTGGTGCCTTCCCGCTGCTGGATGCTGTGCTGAGCGATGGTGATGATCACCAGTTTCTCAAGCTGGGGCTGGAGAGTACCGATAGCCGTATTCGCGCCGGTAAAACTGTATCAGTAGGGTTTTTGCTGGCTGCCTTGTTGTGGCGACAGGTCGAGCAGCGCTGGGCGCAGCATCAGGCTGCCGGTTACAAACCAACGCTGGCCTTAAGTCAGGCGATTGCCGATGTCGAGGCGGAACAGGATGAGGATTTCGCCATTCCGCGCCGTTTCAGCATCACTATGCGTGAAATCTGGATGTTGCAGGCGCGGTTTGATAGCCGTAGTGGCCAGCGGCCGTATCGCTTTATTGAACAGCCACGATTCCGCGCGGCATACGACTTTTTCGCCCTGCGTGGTGAAGTCGGCGAAGTAGAGCTGGATCTGGTGCAGTGGTGGACCGATTTTCAGCGGGCCGATTTTATTGAGCGTGAAAAACTGATTGCTACGGCCAAACTGGGTGAGCAAGCCTCACCGGTGAAAAAGCGCCGTCGCCGTCATCCTGCCCGTAAGCTAAGCAATGGGCCTCAAACAGGGAACGCATAGTGACACAGGCTTATGTCGCGCTGGGCAGTAATCTGGAGCAGCCGGCAACGCAGATCCAGGCTGCGCTCGCGGCGCTTGCCGAACTGACGGGTAGTCGCCTGCTGGTGCATTCCTCCTTATATCGCACGGTACCCGTTGGCTATGTCGATCAGCCGGATTTCATCAATGCCGTGGCCGAACTGGATACCCGTCTATCTCCGCATCAGTTATTACAGGCGCTGATGCAAATTGAGCAAAGCTTTGGTAGAGTGCGGACTTTCCAGAATGCACCGCGTGTGCTGGATCTGGACTTGCTGTATTACCATGATGTCACGCTCAATGATGAAGAACTTACCCTGCCGCACCCGCGCTTATATCAACGTGGTTTTGTGTTGATTCCTTGGGCAGAAATTGCTGCCGATCTCAGTTTGGATGGTTATGGCACGATTGGCCATCTGGCGGAGGCGTTTGCTGACAGTGGGGTGGAGCGTCTCGTCTAGCGGCGGCGTTAAATCAGAAAAAGGAGGTTTAGATGAGCCAACTGCGTTATGTGGTGGTGGAAGGCCCTATCGGGGTGGGAAAATCATCGCTGGCACGTCGTCTGAGTGAATACTGGGGCGTGCGGCTGCTGGCGGAAAACCCAGCTAGCAACCCCTTCTTACCACGTTTTTATCGTAATCTGGCCAGCAACGGCCTTTCCAGCCAACTGTCTTTTTTATTGCAACGTGCGACAAGTGCCGAGCAAATGTTGGATGGTGATTTACTCGCCAGCCCCTTGGTGTCGGATTTTCTGTTTGAGAAAGACGCACTGTTTGCCAGCCTGAATCTGGATGAAGACGAGCTGGCCCTGTACAAACAGTTGGCACAGCGGCTGATGCCGCAGCACCCGGCACCGGATCTGGTGATTTATCTGCAAGCCTCGGAAGAGGTATTGCTCAAGCGTGTGGCTGCGCGTGCGATTGAGTATGAAATCCATTTCCCGGAAGTGTATTTGAAGCGGGTGCATGGTGCTTATAACGAGTTCTTCCATCAATACGAAGCTGCCCCTTTATTAATCGTCAACACTGATCATTTAAATCTGGTGGAAGGTGATGAGGATTTTGAACTGCTGATTCGCTGCATCAGCGAAATGCGTGGTCAGCGCAGCTATTTCAATAAAAGCGCCTGACACGCGCTGGTCGATAGATTCTGAAAGTCCTGCTATGAAAATCACGGTCAATACTTTGCAGCAGATGGCGGCACAAGGGGACAAGATCAGTATGCTGACTTGTTACGATGCCAGCTTTGCTGCCTTGCTGGATGAGGCGGGCGTAGATGTGCTACTGGTTGGCGACTCGCTTGGGATGGTTATTCAGGGCCAGGACTCCACGTTGCCGGTATCAGAAGAGGACATGCTCTACCATGTACGCTGTGTGGCGCGCGGAGCCAAGCGCGCGCTGGTATTGGGCGATATGACCTTCGGTGCTTATCAGCAAAGCCCGCAACAGGCTTTTTCCCATGCCGCGCGGCTGATGCAGGCCGGGGCGCATATGGTCAAGCTGGAAGGCGGCGCTTATATGGCCGATACCGTGCAGTTTCTGGCCGAGCGCGGCATACCGGTGTGTGCACATATCGGGCTCACCCCGCAGTACGTCAACCATTTTGGCGGCTATCGTGTGCAGGGCAAGAGCGAGGTCGATGCCGTACGGATTCTGGCGGATGCCAAGGTACTGGCTGCTGCCGGTGCCAGCCTGGTGCTGATGGAGTGCGTACCGGCGGTGCTGGCTAGCGATATTACTCAAGCTATCGCGGTACCGACGATAGGTATCGGGGCCGGGGTAGAGGTTTCCGGTCAGGTGCTGGTGTTGCATGACATGCTAGGCGTGTATCCCGGCAAAAAAGCCCGCTTCGTCAAAAACTTCATGCAGGGTAGTCATAGCATCCAACAGGCCGTACAGGCTTATGTTGCAGCGGTAAAGGCGAAGACCTTTCCTGCTGCCGAGCACACTTTCTGAAACAGGATCAAGTAGATGCAAATCATACGCAGCATTGCGGAGATGCGTGCCTGGCGCTGTAGCGCCGGTAAACTGGCTTTTGTTCCCACTATGGGTAATCTGCATGCTGGCCATCTGGCGCTGGTACAAGCAGCCAAGCAGCAGGCCGATAAGGTGGTGGTCAGTATTTTTGTCAACCGCATCCAGTTTGGTCAGGGTGAGGACTTTGACGCCTATCCGCGTACATTTGAGACCGACTGCGAACAATTGCGCGTAGCCGGGGTGGATGTGCTGTTTTTCCCGTCCGAGCAGGAACTGTATCCACGTGTTAAACAGGCATTCAATGTCGAGCCGCCGCATATTCAAAACGAGCTGTGCGGGGCATTTCGTCCCGGTCACTTTCGCGGTGTGGCGACGGTAGTAAGCAAGCTGTTCAATATTGTACAGCCGGATATCGCCTGCTTCGGCAAGAAGGATTATCAGCAGTTGCACGTGATTAAGGCGATGGTCGCCGATCTGAACATGCCGATAGACGTTGTGCCGGTGGATACCGGCCGTGCTGCAGATGGCCTGGCGCTGTCCTCGCGCAATGGCTATTTATCGGCAGAAGAGCGTAGCGAAGCCCCGCGTTTGTATCGGCATTTGCAGAGCATGCGTGATAGCCTATTGGCGGGTAGCCAGGACTATGTCGCGCTGGAGCGCGCCGCCTGGCAGGATTTGGAGCAGGCGGGCTGGCGGGTGGATTATGTTGAAATCCGGCAGGCCGACACCTTGGCGATTGCCCACGCCGGCGAGGAACGCCTGGTCGTATTAATTGCCGCCCGTTTGGGTCGTACTCGTCTGATCGACAATATCGAAGTGCAGCGAGTGGCGAGCAGCGCTGCTTGAGCCGCCGCGTGCTTATCGAGCAGCCAGGAAGGCTGCCAGCTTAAGTTTGGCTGGCGGCTTCTTTTATTCATTCATGTCAGCTCTTGCCTAGTTTCCTGCTCTGGCAAGGCGTCTGCATGATCAAGCTGTTTTGCTGTCGTTTTCGTGACAAATCAAGCTTACTGTGGCAATTGCCAATTCACCGCCAACTGATCATTCAGGCCAAAGCTGGGTACTGGCAGTGGGCCTTTGCCCGGCACTTGCCAGCGTAGCTGCAGAGGCTGGTTGGCGGCCTTGCCGGCAAAATGGCTGGTCAGACCACTGGGTTGATTGCTGATATTCAGACAAGTGCTTGACTGGTGTTGGTAGCACAGCCATACCTGAGTGCCGGTCGGTATATTCTCGCGTTGCCAGCGCCAGGACACGGTGGTGATTTGGGCATGACCGGGTAAGGGAATGGGATCAAGCGGGAAATCCTGCCAGAAGTGGCCGCCTTGCTGGAACAGATCTGGCCCTACCGCGCTGCTGCTGTAGGAGCCGCCACGCGCCTGGGCGCTGGCAAGTTGCGTTAAACCTGATAGGCAGCCTACTAACAAGCAGATACGATAAATTTTGACGGACATAGTCATCTCCTGATAAACAGAGCCCGCGCAGCATAAAGCTAATTGGGCCGGATGGCCAAACAAATTATCAGATAACACATAGGCAAAGCATGAACACAAAAACGATCGCTGTGGTTGCTGGTGTCTTGATGCAGGCCGATGGCCGCTTCATGTTGGGCAGCCGGCCAGAGGGTAAGCCTTATGCCGGTTATTGGGAGTTTCCCGGTGGCAAGGTGGAGCCGGGAGAAACGCCATGGCAGGCGCTGGTGCGCGAGTTTGAGGAAGAAATGGGCATCGTGGTCACCCGGGCAACACCGTGGTTGAGCAAGGTACACCATTATGAGCATGCATCGGTGCATCTGCGATTTTTTAAAGTGTGGGAGTGGCAAGGCGAGCCGCAGCCTAGAGAAGGGCAGGCGTTTGCCTGGCAACAGCCCGGCCGCTACACCGTCGGGCCGATGCTGCCAGCAAATGAGCCTATTCTCAAATCTTTGCAATTGCCGCCTTACTATGCGATTAGCTGCGCACATGAGTTGGGGGTAGCGCAGCAATTACAGTGTTTACGTCAGGGCCCGGCCTGGGGGATTTTACAGATACGCGAGCCACAAATGTCGATTGCCGAGTTGGCCGATTTTGTCGCTCAGGTTGCCGATATTGTGGCACCTCATCAGACTAGCTTGCTGGTGAACGCCGATCCGGCACAAGTCGTCGGTTGGCCAATAGCGGGCGTCCATCTATCCGCTCAGCGCCTGGCGGCACTCAGCAGTCGGCCTGATTTTGCGTGGGTGGGTGCGTCGATTCATTCGGCTGCCGAACTACAGCAGGCTGCTGCGCTGCAATTGGATTACGCCTTGCTCGGCCATGTGGCCGCCACCGCCAGTCACCCGCAGGCCACACCACTAGCTTGGGAGGGTTTTGCAAACTGCCTGGCCGCTGGTACGCCGCTGCCAGTGTATGCCTTGGGTGGCCTGGCGAAAGACAGTCTTGAGCTGGCTCGTGCGCATGGTGCGCACGGCGTGGCCTTGATGAGACGGGCATGGCAATGAAAGCCAGTCAAAAAAAATGGCTTATCATCGCATTGCTTTTATTACTCTTAGCCGGTGTAAAAGTGCTGGTGCTCAAAGGCTACCTTGAGCAGCACCTGCAGCCAGTAGCGCAGCGTTTACGTTGCCAGCGACTGACCGGGCCTTGCTTGCTGCCTGATGGCGGCCAATTGTCGTTCAATCGTGTCCCGCAGCATGGCCGACCATTTGAGTTGCGCGTGCATGGTATTCGCTCCTCACAGCCGCCTACGGTGGCATTTACGATGCCGGCGATGGAGATGGGCTTTAACCGCTATACCTTTGTGCGGCAGCAGGATGACTGGGTCGCCAGCATCATTCTGCCCTTATGCAGTAGTGGCGGTCACGAGTGGCTTGCCAATCTGGTGATTGATGGCAACCACTATCAACTGCCGTTTACCACGCAGTGAGGGCTGGAGGTGGCTAGCTTGCGAGTATTAACACCGGCTCTCAGAGCGCTCTACTGGCCGCTCGGCATCACTGCACCATTCGCTCCACGAACCGGGGTAGAGGCGGCTACCAGTCAGACCGGCGTGCTCCATGGCCAGCAGGTTGTGGCAGGCGGTGACACCAGAGCCACACTGATGAACGATGTTATCCGGTGCCATTTCTTCTCCCAGTAATTGTTGCCATTCGGCACGTAATACTTCTGCTGACTTGAAGCGTTTGTCCGCTTGCAGGTTCTGCATGAAAAAGCGATTGAGGGCACCAGGAATATGGCCAGCTACCGGGTCTAGTGTTTCTCCCTGACCGTGATAGCGCTCTGCTGAGCGCGCATCGACGACGGTAAATTCCGGTTTGTTCAGATTGGCCATCACCTCGTCAACGCTGACGGTAGTCGTGAGTGCTGGATGGTAACCGAAACGGCAAGGGTGGCGCTGGGCGGCATCGCTACAGCTTTCTCCACCAGCGGCCAGCCAGGCGGCAAAGCCACCATCCAGCACCGCTACCGCCGAGTGGCCTAACCAGCGCAGCAGCCACCAGGCGCGTGCTGCGTATTGGCCGGCGGCATCATCATAGACAACCACTTGCGTGTCAGTACTGATGCCGATAGCCCCCATATCGGTGGCAAAGCGGCTGCTGTCCGGTAGTGGATGACGGCCATTGCTACCGGTTTTGCTGCCGGACAGGTGGTAATCAAGGTGCAGATAATGTGCATGCGGGATGTGACCGGCATCATAGGCGGCGCGGCCGTAATCAGCTTGTTCCAACTGAAAACGACAATCCAGAATAACGAGGTGTTCGATGGGTAAGGCGCGTAATTGCGTGGGGGTAATCAGGGTTTGGTACATGATAGCTCCTATGAGTTTGGACTCCAGAAGTCGCTAACAAAACTGACCCGGCATGGCCAAGCGTTTTGCTAGCGACTCTTGGTCTTAGGTGGAAATGAGTTGTTGTCTGAGTTGTTGCGCCAACTGAGGCCAGGAGGGGGCCGTGACTTCGCGTACCGGTTTGGCCCAGATTGCTTGGGGAAAGTGGCTATCCTGTTCAAAGCGCGGGATGATGTGCCAATGCAGGTGAGGAACGACATTGCCTAGGCTGGCGAGGTTGATTTTACTGGGCTGCATGATGTGGCGGATGGCTTTTTCAGTGCGAAAGACCCAGTCCATCAAGTGGTGGCGTTCGCTATGGCTAAGGTCGGTCATCTCTTTAATATGTTGCTTCCAGATGACACGACAGAAGCCGGGAAAGGCGGGTTCGTTTATCAGTAAAACGCGTAGTTGTGCGTCTTCTGCCAGTAACTCGCCGTCAGGATTCAGGCATAATTCACAATTCATATCGCAGCTTACCCTAATAAAGCGGAATGGCTATTGTAGCGGTTAGCGGTGGGGCAGGGTCAAATCGGCTCCTTACTTGCTATGCTGAAACAGCAGGCCTGTATTATTTATGAGACTTTTGTCCAAAGCGGTCGGCTGTTTGCCAGGTCGGTGCTGTGCTTGGTCTGTTGCAGTGGAACATGGAGAGCACTAATGAGTTTAATGACGAGCATATTGCTTATTCTGATTTTAGTTTTAGTCAGTGCGTTTTTTTCGGTTTCTGAAATTTCATTAGCGGCTGCCCGCAAGCTACGTTTGCGGCAAATGATGGAGGAAGGTAATGCCAATGCGGCTAAGGTATTGGCTTTACAGGAGCACCCCGGGCATTTCTTTACAGTGATACAGATCAGTGTAAATGCTATCGCCATCCTGGGCGGTATTGTCGGCGAGGCGGCATTTACACCTTTTTTTGCCAAAATATTCGGTTTGTTTCTAGCGGCAGACAGAGCAGATACCTTGGCTTTTCTCTGCTCTTTTCTACTCGTGACCAGCCTGTTTATTCTATTTGCCGATTTAACCCCAAAGCGGTTGGGCATGGCTTGTGCTGAGCCGATGGCCGTGTGGGTGGTACGGCCGATGTTGTGCCTAGTATGGCTATTCAAACCGCTGGTGTGGCTGTTTAACGGTCTGTCTACACACTTACTGCAAATGGTGGGCGTGTCGAGTAGTAATCGTGATGAAATTACCAGTGATGACCTGTCTGCGATGATGGATGCCGGGGCTGAAGCCGGCCTGCTGCATAAAGAGGAGCATCAGGTGATTGAAAATGTCTTTGAGCTGGAAAGCCGCTTGGTTCCTTCGTCGATGACGCCACGCGATGGGGTGATTTATTTTGAAATCACTGAAAGTGAAGACAGTATCAAGCAAAAAGCGGCTGAGCATCCACACTCCAAGTATCTGGTGTGTGATGACAGCATTGATAATGTACTGGGCTATGTGGATTCCAAAGATCTGTTGCGGCGGGTATTTGCCGGTCGTTCCATCTCCTTGCGTGAACCGGGCTTGTTGAAGCCGGCCTTGTTGATTCCGGATAGCCTGACCTTGTCCGAATCGTTGGATCGTTTTAAAGGCACGCGTGAGGATTTCGCCATTATTCTTAACGAGTACGCGCTAGTCGTCGGTTTAATCACGCTAAATGATGTGATGTCGACCGTGATGGGGGATCTGGTAGGGCAGGGCGAGGAAGAGCAGATTATTCAGCGTGATAATGACTCCTGGCTGGTGGATGGTATTACACCCGTGGAGGATGTGCTGAGAGTGCTGCATATTGATTCGCTACCGGAGGATCAGAGTTATGAAACGGTAGCCGGTTTTATGATGTATATGCTGCGTAAAATTCCACGGCGTACCGACTCGGTGCAGTATGCCGGTTATAAGTTCGAAGTGATGGATATCGATAATCATAAAATCGATCAGATTCTGGTGACCAGGGTGTTGGTGCCTGGTGCAGCAGAATAGGGCGTAGGCAATGAAGCTGCTGGCTGAACTTCGTTGCGCAGTTGAGGGCTTGTGTACGATTGGTTACAGCTGCTTACATAGACCTCACATATTCCGCATGATCGGCAGCCTAGTATGAAGTCAAGGACGCACCGCACTTGGAGCTCCGCAGACCGATAGCACTAATCTGGAGAATGATCATGAAACAATTCGCTGCCCTTATCCTTACCGCTGTCCTGGGTGTTAGCTCTGCTGCAGGTTTTGCTGCCGATGCATCGGCTCCGGCCAAAGCCGGCAAGCCTGCTGCTGCGATGCATAAGGAGGCTGCTACCAAGATGCACAAACCCGATGCCAAGATCGTGCATGCCAAGGATCAGATGAAGAAGCCAGAAATGGCACCGGCAGCACAAAAAGCTCAGGCCGCGAAGAAAAAACACGGCAAGAAGCATCACGGTGAGCACGCTAAAAAAACACACGCCAAGAAATAAGCCTGCTAGCTAGCAGCGAAAACAGGAGGCAGCAGCCTCCTGTTTTTTATTCACCGTTGTAAACGGTATTACAGTTTTTGAATCTGTTTTTCCAGCGCGACAGCACGTTCACCAGGAGCCGGGTGGCTAGACAGCATGCTCTTCTCATCGCTGCCACCAGAAAGTTCGGCTAGCTTGCGCAAGGCAGCAGGGCCGGCTTCCAATTTATAATTATTGCGCTTGAGGAATTTCAGGCCATAGGCATCAGCATCGCTTTCTTGAGATTGCGAGAACTGGGCATTGACCAGTTTTTGAGCGAATTCGCCAATTTCCGATTTAGATAATACTGCCGCTACTTCGCTACCGCTGCCAGCGGCGGCTTTACGACCCGCGCTGGTCGCAGCGGCTACCTGCATCGCTTTTTTGGTATGGCCAAGCTTGACGTGACCAATTTCATGGCCAATCACAAAGCGTACTTCGTCATCGTTCATCTTGTCCATTAAGCCGCTGTATACCCGTACGGTGCCGTCGGCCATCGCAAAGGCATTGATTTCTGGTGACAGATAAACCTTGAAGTTTAATGGGGTGCCATCTTCGCTATTCAAGCCTTTGGTGATCTTGGCCAAGCGCTTAGCGTAAGTGCTATTGGCGGGGGCTACTTTATTGGTTTTGTCGAGCTCAGCGCGGGCTTGGCTAGCCATGGCTTTGACGTCGGCATCACTGAGAGTGGCGGCTTTTAAGGCATCGGAGCCAGCGCTGATCATGGAGTTCAGATCAAAAGCATAAACAGGGGCGCTAAAACAGGTGGCAGCAATAATGGCTAGGACAAGTTTTTTCACGAAACAGGCTCTCTTTTTAGGTTAAAAACAGTGAAATGCTATCGAGTTTTTTCGGTTTTGCAAAGCTTTTGGCATAAATTCCTTGTAATAGATGTTCTATTAATGTGTATGTTGATTGGTAATAGGTAGAGTGGGGGCGTCTAGAGCCGCTGACCAAATCTTTGCTGCTGCGTTGCGCTAAGTGTTGTTGGCGGCGCTTAGGTGCCGTTTGGCTCAGGCCAGTACGCAGGCGCTTTGGCTAGAGGGATTAATGCGTCGTAGTGTTGTATTTTCGTGCGCACAGCGCTCCTGTGCTTGCGGGCAGCGAGTCCGAAAAACGCAGCCAGAAGGCGGATAGATCGGGCTGGGCAGCTCTCCTTGCAGAATCTGTATCGTTTTGTTTTTTTCCAGTCGGGGATCGGGCAGTGGAATGGCGGAGAGTAGCGCACGGGTATAGGGGTGGGTAGCTTGTTGATAGAGGGCGGTTTTATCAGCCAGCTCCATTTCTCGCCCTAGATACATCACTAAGATGCGGTGGGAGATATGTTTGACCACCGCCAGATCATGGGCGATGAAGATTAAGGCTAACCCCATTTCGCGCTGTAGCGTTTGCAGCAGATTAATGATCTGGGCCTGAATCGAGACATCCAGTGCCGATACCGGCTCGTCGCAGATAATCAGCTTGGGTTGTAGTATCAGTGCTCTGGCGATGCCGATGCGTTGGCATTGGCCGCCGGAGAATTCGTGCGGATAGCGGTTAATCATTTCGGCGCGCAAACCCACTTTTTGCATCATCGCCTGTACGCTGTGCATTAGCTCTTGTGCGGACAAGCCGGGCTTATGCACTCGTAAGGGTTCGCCGATAATCTGGGCGATGGTCATGCGCGGGTTTAAAGAAGCCAGAGGGTCTTGGAAAATCATCTGGATTTCCTGACGCGCCTGCTGCCAGTCATCAGCACTGCCCTGACTCAGGGTTTTGCCTTGCCAGATGATATTGCCTGCGCTGGCGGGGATGAGATTCAAAATTGCGCGGCTGAGGGTGGATTTACCGCAGCCGGACTCGCCGACAATGCCGAGGGTTTCTCCGGGATAGAGTTCAAAGCTGATGCCATCCACTGCTTTCAGCGTCTGTTTGCGGCTCCATGGCCAGTGCTTGGCACGGTTTACCTGAAAGTGGACTTTGAGATTTTGCACTGCCAGCAGAGGGGTGGTTTGGTGTTCAGACATATTGGGCCTCCGGCAAAGTGGAGTGTAATTCGTTGACAGCCAGGTGGCAGGCGCGCCAGGCGCTTGCCGAGCCGGGTTTGTTGACAAGCGTAGGGACGTCGTTGATACAGCGGGCTTGCTGATAGCTGCAGCGCTCGGCGAAGGGGCAACCACGGGGTAACTGCGCCATATTAGGAGGATTGCCGGGGATGCTGATCAGCGCACCTCCTTCTTGGTCTAGCCGTGGCAGTGCACCAAGCAGCCCTATGGTGTAGGGGTGGCTGGGCTGGTAGAAAATATCCTCAGCACTGCCGTACTCCATGATGCGGCCACCATATAACACCATCACTTGTTCACATAGTCCGGCGACGACGCCTAGGTCATGGGTGATCATGATGATGGCGGTGTCAAAGTCGCGTTGTAGCTCTTTGAGCAGGTTAAGAATTTGTGCCTGTACCGTCACGTCCAGCGCGGTAGTGGGTTCATCCGCGATCAGCACTTCCGGTTCACAGAGTAGGGCCATGGCGATCATCACGCGCTGGCGCATGCCGCCGGAGAATTCGTGCGGGTACATCGTGATGCGCCGTGCAGCTTCCGGGATGCGTACTGCATCGAGCAGGCTAATGGCGTGGGCCTTGGCGGCTCGGCGACTGAGTCCTTTGTGCAGTTCCAGCACCTCGGTCATTTGCCGCTCTATGGTCAGGTAGGGATTAAGCGAGCTCATCGGGTCCTGAAAAATCATCGCGATGCGGTCGCCACGGATTTTATTCAGTTGCGCGGTGGGCATGGTCAGTAAATCCTGACCGTGGTACTGCACCTGACCACTTGCCTGGCCATTTTTGGCCAGCAGTCCCATCATGGCTAATACGGTTTGGCTCTTGCCGGAACCGGACTCGCCGACTATGCCCAAGGTTTGTCCGGCCTGTAATGCAAAGCTGATGCCGTTGACGGCATTGACCGCGCCATCTTGGGTGTGAAAGGTCACGCCAAGATCACTAACTTGTAAAATACTCATCGCTAGCCTCACTTGTCTTTGGGGTCCAGCGCATCGCGCAAGCCATCGCCTATGTAATTAGTGCAATACAGGGTGAGCGATAACATTGCCGCTGGAAATAAAAGCTGCCAGGGCTGGCTTTCCATCACTTTGACGCCATCGCCTATCAAGACTCCCCAACTGGTCATCGGTTCTTGTACCCCCAGGCCGAGAAAGGACAGCATCGATTCGGTCAGAATGACCGCCGGTACGGTGACGGTGGTGTAAATCACCACAATGCCGAGCAGGTTAGGGATGATGTGGCGCGCAATAATCGCTGGCTTACTCACACCAATCGCACGCGCTGCTTCGACATATTCTTTGGATTTGATCGAGAGTGTTTGTCCACGCACCACCCGTGCCATATCCATCCAGGACAGGACGGTAATAGTGAGTACCACCAGATAAAACTCACGCCCCAGTAAGGTGACCATTAGAATGGCAATCAGCAGATAGGGGATGGCGTACATCATGTCAACGGCACGCATCATCAGGTTGTCTGCTTGGCCGCCTAAAAAGCCGGAGGTGGCGCCCCATAATACCCCTAGGGTCACGGCAGCGAGGGTGGCCAAGGCACCAACCATCAGCGAGATGCGCCCTCCTACTAGGGTGCGTACCAGCAGGTCGCGGCCGACATCATCGGTACCAAACAGATGCCAGTTCTGCCAACTGGGTGCCAGATTGATGGCATCCCAGTCGGTGCTGTCATAGTTGTGTGGTAATAGCAGCGGCCCAAATACGCAGGCCAGCACGATACTGCTCAGCAGCAGCAGGCTGAACACGGCGGCTTTATTGCGAAAAAACCGCAGACGCGCATCCTGCCATGGGCTGCGTCCGCTGATAGCTGCTTGTGTCAGGCTGTTTTGTAGTGCCTGGGTGGTCGCTAATGATTTGAACATGGAGTGGTCCTTCCTCTTCTGCTTAATCTTGGGTATTTCCTGGTGCTTGGGCCAAGGTAGGATCAATTTGCCGACCCGCTCAAGGCCAGCTTGGCACCCAAGGCGACAAAAGTAGCCGCGAACACTCGGCGCACCCAGTTTAAAACCTGTGGTCGTGAGTGGATATGGCTGCGTACGGTGGCGGCACATAGTCCATAAATGGTGAAGATCACCAGTGTCATGGCCATAAATACAGCGCTGAGCTGTATCATTTCTATTAAGGGTTGCGCGCTGTTCGGGGAGATAAATTGCGGTAAAAACGCCAAAAAGAAAATGGAGAGCTTGGGGTTGAGAGTATTGGTTAGCACCCCGCTCAGGCCTATTTCTGTCGCGGACTTATGTGGCTGCTGCGCGTTTTCCATCTTAAAAGCACCTCGCTCACGCCAGGTGTGCCATGCCATGTATAACAGGTAAACCACGCCGAGATATTTGATGATTTGAAACGCCAAGGCGCTGGTATGCAGTAGTGCGGCCAAGCCAAGGATAACGGCTGCCAGATGGGGGACGATACCTATCGTACAGCCTACTGCGGCGGCGACACTGAGATGTGCTCCGCGTGACAGACCGATACTTAAGGTATAAAGCACTCCGGCACCCGGTGACACGACAATGATAAAACAGGTGATTAAAAACTCCAGGCTCATAGATGCTCCATCAGTACGAACAGTGTTGTGGGTCGATTAAGTTCTTCTTGTCTGCATGAGTGGTAACTTAATAACGGATTTTCGGGTCCAGCCAGGCATAGCTAATATCTACCAGCAGGTTCAATACCACGGCCATTACGGTAATCAGCACCACCAGCCCCAGAACCAGGGTGTAATCACGATTGTTAGCACCGTTAACCAGCAGGGTACCGAGGCCCGGTAGCGAAAATACTGCTTCGGTCACGACGGCGGCGGTAATCGACGAAATGGTCAGTTGAGTGAGCAGGCTCACTACCGGCATCAGTGCCGGTTTTAAGGCGTGACGTCGTACGATGGTCGACATGGGCAAGCCCTTGGCGCGGGCGGTGCGGATAAAAGGACTGCTTAATACTTCTATCATGCTGCCGCGCATAACGCGGGCGACGGAGGCTACATTGATAAACGTCAGTAGCGTGATTGGCAGAATCAGATAGCGCGGCTCAAAATTGTTCCAGCCACCGGAAGGCAGCCAGGGTAGCCAGATGGCAAAAATCAGCACCAGCACCGGGCCAATGATAAAGACCGGAAAAGCGCTGCCGATATTGCCCAGCAGCATCACCAGATAATCTATTAGGCTGTTTTGCCGCAGTGCGGCGGTAATGCCGAGCAAAATACCGAGTAGCAGTGAAATAATGATGGCGCTGCCACCTATCGTGACCGAGATAGGCAGTGCTTTGGCCACCAGTTCGTTCACACTCCAGTCGGCATAGCGGAATGAGGCACCCAGATCGCCTTGCAGCAGGCTTTTCAGGTAATACAGATACTGTTGCCACAAGGGCAGGTCGAGATGATATTTGGCTTGCAGATTAGCCAGCACCACGGCAGATACCTTACGATCACCGTCAAAAGGCCCGCCGGGAGTCAGGTGCAGCAGCAGATAACAGATAGTAATCACCGCCAGCACGGTGGGCAGGGTGATGAGCAGACGTCGTAAAGTGTAAGACCACATGGCAAGGGAACTCCGCAAGGTTTGCTGATCTAAAAGCTAGCAGCATCGTTAGGGATGGTCATGATACTAGAATATTTACATAAAATCGCAGTAAACTAATGTTGCGTATTTATCTGCTTGTATTTTTTATAAGAGCCTGAAACAAGGCCGAGTATTAGTTTGCAGGAGTATTCACCGCTAACAAGGAGGAGAACATGTTAGACACACTATTTGAGCCGAGCGCTTTAAGAAATGATGAACCCAGGCAGACAGAATCTTGTTATTCGGTTGCCAATCTTATTTTGGCCTGTAGCGATTTGCACCATAGTGCCCAATGCTTCGATGAAGAAACATTGGCTGAGCAGGCGCTGATTCGTTCGGGTTTTTGTCCGCGTCACCACGTATATGTCGGGGCAGATGGCTCGCCTGCTATTGATGATTGTGTGCGGGAGCAGGTGGCCTTATTGCTAGCCAGTAACCAGGCGCTACATTTTACCTTGCAGGAAATGCTGCTGCAGTTTGGTGCCAATGTTTGTGATGCCAGTCTGGCGAATATCATTGTGCGCGGCCTGCGTAGCATCCAGGATTGGCAGACCGCTTGTTTTTCTCTGGCACGCTTGCGGGTGGGGCCACGTCGCTAGTTGCATTTGCCGTTACAATAAGCGTTTTCGGCACTCTGCTTCTTTCATCATGTTGAATCACAAACCGGCGCGGCTGCCTGCTTATCGCTTACAGCAGGCAGCTTGTGCCACTCTGCGGTGTGGTGGCGTGATCGCTTATGCCACTGAATCCTGTTATGGCTTGGGCTGCCTGCCGCTGGATCACCGCGCCATCCAAAAATTACTCACGATTAAAGCTCGTCCGCGTTCTAAAGGCTTGATTGTGATTGCCGCCGATTTTGCACAAATCCGTCATTTGCTTCGTCCGCTTAGCGCCGATCAGCAGGCACAGCTGGCGCGTTATTGGCCGGGGCCTTATACCTTCCTATTACCTGCCGCGGCGCGGGTGCCAGCCTTATTGCGTGGTCGTCATCGTAAAATTGCAGTACGAATTACTGCCCATGAGGATACCGCTGCTTTGTGCCGTAGGCTGGGAACAGCCTTGGTGTCGAGTTCGGCTAATCGTGCGGGTCAACATCCTGTGAAGAGCGCCCGTGCGTGTCGCTTGGCATTTGGCCGTCAGGTGTTAACCCTACCTGGCCGGATTGGCAAACGGCGGCAGCCTTCAAGCATTATTGATTTGGAAACCGGTCGTGTCTTACGTTAAGGAGTCGCAGTGCAACAGATGTCATTGGTGAGCTTAGTTTTAGGGGCGAGTCTAGTCGTTCAGCTGGTCATGCTGGGGCTGGTGTTGGTATCGATTTTGTCCTGGGCCCTGATTTTCAACAAATTAACGGTGTTGACGGCAGAACGGCGCAATAGCGATGAGTTTGAGCGTCGTTTCTGGAGTGGTGCAGATTTGAATCGCTTATATGAAGAAGCGAAGCAACGTGACAGCACCAGTGGTATGGAGCGTATTTTTCAATCTGGCTTTGCCGAGTTTCTTAAATTACGTGGGCGAGGCGGTGCCGAGTTGTCCGACACCATGACGGGCGCACGGCGCGCGATGCGGGCAGCTGCCCAACGTGAGCTGGATACGCTGGACAGACATAATGCCTTTTTGGCAACGGTGGGCTCGGTGAGCCCATATGTGGGTTTGTTCGGTACGGTGTGGGGCATCATGCATGCTTTTATCGGGCTGGGGAATGGCGGCCAGGCCACGTTGGCAACAGTGGCCCCCGGTATTGCTGAAGCATTGATTGCTACGGCGATTGGTTTGTTTGCCGCCATCCCGGCGGTAGTGGCCTATAACCGTTTTGCCAGCGACGTGGATAGGCTGGCCAACCGTTTTGACAGTTATATGGAAGAGTTTTCCAATATTCTGCAACGTCTGGCAACGCGTTGACCGCGATGGATGCCGATGCCGAGCTGATTGATCAGTTTTTAGACCAGTTGTGGCTGGTGGATGGTCTATCGCGCAATACCCTGGCCTCCTATCGTCGTGACTTATCCAAACTGGCGGTCAAGTTGCGGGCTAGAGAGAGCACTTTGTTGCAGGCATCGGCGAGTGATTTACAGGAAGTTCTGCTAAGCAGTATCGACAGCGAAAAGCCCGCCACCCGTGCGCGGCTGACATCGGCGATGCGTCGTTTCTTTCAATACCTGCTGGCGCAGCATTTGCGCGACGATGATCCTAGTTTGCGTTTACGTGCGCCCAAATTGGGGCAGCGTTTACCCAAGTCTTTATCCGAGCAGCATGTGGAAAGCCTGCTGGCGGCACCAGACACGCAAACCCTGCTCGGCTTGCGCGATCGCGCGATGTTTGAGGTGTTGTACGCCAGTGGTCTGCGGGTGTCAGAATTGGTGGGCTTAAGTATGCATCAGGTGAATTTGCTGGACGGCCTGGTGACTACCGTGGGTAAGGGGAATAAGGAGCGGCTGGTGCCTTTGGGTGAGGTGGCGCAGGAGTGGCTGCTGCATTATCTGCAACAGGCGCGGCCACAATTATTAAGCGGCATGCCTTGTGATGCGGTCTTTGTCACTCAGCG
Source organism: Neisseriaceae bacterium TC5R-5 (assembly GCA_020830965.2). Classification (GTDB taxonomy): domain Bacteria; phylum Pseudomonadota; class Gammaproteobacteria; order Burkholderiales; family Chromobacteriaceae; genus Chromobacterium. Next base: position 85,848 of record JACCFC020000007.1, on the reverse strand, counting down.
CAAGGCGGGGATGACCCGGCAAATGGCCTGGCACCTGATTTCCCAATATGCTAAACGCCAGGGTTTGCCAGCAGTCAGTCCGCATACTTTACGTCACGCGTTTGCGACCCATCTGGTCAACCATGGCGCCGATCTGCGTGTGGTGCAGATGTTGTTGGGGCATGCCGATATTTCCACCACGCAGATTTACACTTATGTGGCACGTGAACGGCTGAAACAGCTACACGCCAAACATCATCCGCGTGGTTAATAGCCATAAAAAACGCCCGCGTAGAGCGGGCGTGTTTGGACAGTGCTGGCGGAGCCTAGATAGGTTCGATCGCTAGCGCTTCGTTGTGCTTAAACTGTAATTCGACCTTATCGTCTATCACTGTCACGGTCACCTCGCCGCCAGAAACCAATTTGCCGAATAACAATTCATCTGCCAGCGCCTTACGCAGCGTGTCCTGAATCAAACGTGCCATCGGGCGGGCACCCATGACCGGGTCGAAGCCGTTTTTCGCCAAGAATTGACGCAGCTCGTCGGTAAAGTGTACATCGACACGTTTCTCTGCCAGTTGCTGCTCTAGCTGCATCAGGAACTTATCGACAACCTGCATGATGATCTGTTCGTCCAGCATGCGGAACGGGATGATGGCATCCAGGCGGTTGCGAAATTCTGGGCTGAACAGCTTTTTGATATCGCCCATCTCATCACCCGCCACCTTGGTTTGGGTAAAGCCCAAACTAGGTTTGGAAAGTGCCTCTGCTCCAGCATTGGTGGTCATGATGATCACCACATTCCGGAAGTCGGCCTTGCGTCCGTTGTTATCGGTCAAGGTGCCATGATCCATCACCTGCAACAGAATGTTGTAGATGTCCGGATGTGCTTTTTCGATTTCATCCAGCAGCACGACAGAGTAAGGGTGCTTGTTGATGGCCTCGGTTAACTGACCACCCTGCTCAAAGCCGACATAGCCGGGGGGCGCACCAATCAGTCGTGACACTGCGTGTCGTTCCATATACTCGGACATATCAAAGCGGATCAGCTCTACTCCCAGAATATAGGCCAACTGGCGAGCCACTTCGGTTTTGCCCACCCCGGTTGGCCCTGAGAACAGGAAGGAGCCGATCGGTTTTTGCGGGTTACCCAAGCCAGAACGTGTCATCTTGATGGCGCTGGCCAAGCCTTCTATGGCTTTTTCCTGACCAAACACGACATTCTTCAGATTACGCTCCAGATTTTTCAGCACATTCTTGTCATCATTGGAAACGGTTTTCGGTGGAATACGGGCAATCTTGGCCACGATTTCTTCGATTTCGTTTTTGTTGATAACTTTTTTCTGCTTGGATTTCGGCAGAATTTTCTGTGCGGCACCAGCTTCGTCAATCACGTCAATGGCTTTATCCGGCAGATGACGGTCATTAATAAAACGTGCCGACAGTTCTGCGGCAGTGGATAAGGCCGCCTGGGTGTATTTCACGCCATGATGCGCTTCAAAACGTGCTTTCAGGCCTTTCAGAATTTCTACCGTCTGTTCTACGGTCGGTTCGTTGACATCGATTTTCTGGAAGCGTCGTGACAGGGCGTTGTCTTTTTCAAAAATGGTACGGTACTCGGTGTAAGTCGTGGCACCGATACAGCGCATACTGCCATTGGATAACGCCGGCTTGAGCAGATTAGAGGCATCTAAGGTGCCGCCGGAGGCAGCGCCGGCACCGATCAGCGTATGAATCTCGTCGATAAACAGAATGGCATTGCTGTCTTCAGCCAATTGCTTGATCACGGCCTTCAGACGCTGTTCAAAATCGCCGCGATATTTGGTTCCAGCCAGCAAGGCACCCATATCCAGTGCGTAAACAGTGGATTTGGCCAAAATTTCCGGTACATCACCGGCAACGATACGTAAGGCCAGCCCTTCAGCGATAGCTGTTTTGCCTACCCCGGCCTCACCAACTAGTAGCGGATTGTTTTTACGGCGACGACATAGAATCTGTACCGTGCGTTCCAGCTCCGACTCACGGCCAATCAGTGGGTCGATCTTGCCTTCACGCGCCTGCTGGTTCAGGTTCTGAGTGTAGTTCTCCAGCGCGCCGCCTGGCCCGCTAGGTTGCTCGTCACCTTCCCCTTCGCTGCTATGGCTGTCCCGTGGCTCTGGTGGTTGCTGTGCCGAGCGTTGTTTGGTGATGCCATGCGAGATAAAGTTGACCACGTCCAGCCGTGAAATACCCTGCTGATGCAGGTAGTACACAGCATGCGAGTCTTTTTCACCAAAAATGGCCACAAGAATATTCGCTCCGGTCACTTCTTTTTTACCGGATGACTGTACGTGCAAAATGGCACGCTGTATCACTCGCTGAAAACCCAGTGTCGGTTGGGTTTCAACGTCCACCTCACCGGGTACGGTAGGAGTGTGTTCGTCGATAAAGTCGCTCAGCAATCTTTTCAGCTGATCGATATTGGCTCCGCATGCGCGTAGTACTTCCGTGGCCGATGGGTTGTCGGTCATAGCAAGTAATAAATGCTCCACGCTGATGAACTCGTGGCGCTTGCGCCGAGCGTCCATGAACGCCATGTGTAGGCTTACTTCAAGCTCCTGGGCAATCATCAGTTTTCCTCCATTACGCACTGAAGCGGATGCTGGTGTGCACGTGAAAATTGCGACACCTGCTCGACTTTGGTTGCTGCCACGTCTTTGGTATAAATTCCACATACGCCGCGGCCTTGCGTGTGGACTTGTAACATGATTTGCGTGGCCTTCTCGTTGCTCATATAGAAGAACTGTTGAAGGACATGAATCACAAAATCCATCGGTGTAAAATCATCGTTTAATAACAAGACCTTATACATCGGTGGAGGAACTTCTTTTATATTGGAAGCCTGTTGTACGGCATCGTCTTTAAACTGCGTTGACATGTCGGCTTTCGTGGCAAGGGCGTCCGGTCTAATCTTGGTTCCCCCTGCGCTTTTTTCAAGGGGAGCTGCCCGATTCCTTCCCGCTTCTGCCTCTGGTTTATTACTTGCTTAAATGGCTTGTTGGCATGGGGTGCTAGTGCGGCTCTCTTCTTCATTCTTTGGCACGGATTGACATTTTGCAAGTCTCTTTAGTCGCTGCGGGCCATTCGTATCGATTCACTGAGTTGGTACCGAAATAATTTATTTAAGTTAAAAAATTAACAATAAAATTAATATCAACTAGCTCTATAACGGTGTCGCAGACGCCGCACTAATGATGGTTGTCGGCTGTTAAGTTAATGATCTGCTGAGACTTTTTGTGTTTTCTGGCAGCTTAAGGCCGAGTGCTGTTGCCTGCCATGTTTTCACTATAGGTAGTTGTAAGCCGGTACGCACTTTACCGAATGTAAGGATATGTAATCGTCTTGGTCTGTTGGGCTTGGATAACCTATAGATAGCAATAGGTACTCATTTTATTTTCATGGCAGGGCTAGCGGCGTGAGAGAGGATGTGGATGGGATCTGTCAGCTTTACCGATATCGATAGCTTATTAGGCAGCTTTTCTATTACGGAGCCTGATTTGCAGCGTGTTCGTGAGGTGGGAGCCTTAGTGCTACCTGCGCTGGACGAAATGATGGAGCACTTTTATCAGTGGCTGCCTTCTAGGCCAGAGTTTGGCAGCCTGTTTGCCCGGCCCGGCATTATGGAAAGTGCGCGCCAGTCGCAGTCAGACTACTGGCGCAGCTTTTTTGCGGCAGAGGTGTCGGACGATTATGTGGCAGAGCGTTTCAAGCTGGGGGAGACGCATGCCCGCATTGGCATGAGTTTGTCGAGCTACTTTGCGGCGATGAATTTTTGCTATGTGCAGTTTGCCGCGCAGATTAAAAGCGGTAGCCGTGAGTCGGCATCGCAGCAGTTGTTATCGTTGAGCAAGCTGTTGCAACTGGATACCACCTTGGTGGTGGAAACCTATTCCAGTTTGGTGAACGAGCGTGTCAGTGAGCAGAGTCGGGCGATGATGGAGATGTCTACGCCGGTGACGATGATCTGGGAAGAGATCCTGCTGTTACCCATTGTCGGCATTATTGACTCACTACGAGCACAAAGCATTATGGAAGGCATCTTGAGCAAGATTGCTGCTACGCGTTCGCGGGTGTTCATCATGGATATTTCTGGGGTGGCGGTGGTGGATTCGGCCGTAGCTAATCACCTGATCAAAATTACTAAGGCCACCCGCTTGATGGGGTGTGAGAGTTTGGTGTCGGGCTTGTCGCCGGCGATTGCGCAGACCATTGTGCATCTGGGAATTGATACCGAAGAAATTTCTACCTTTGCTACTTTGCGTGATGCGTTGGAAGAGGCGTTCCGCCTAGTGGGGCTGGGAATTCGCCAGCTTTAGTGTGAGGAGGCGCGGATGTTTGAAGAAACGCAGGAAGCCAGAATCAGCCTGTCGCAAATCGGCGATGCTTTGCTCGCTTGTGTGCAGACCGAGTTGCGCCCGGTACTGGTGCGCCAAATGCAGAATCGCCTGTTGGAGCGTATCGCGGGTACGACGATTCGGCGTGTGCTGCTGGATGTCTCCGAGGTGGGGGTGATGGATTTGGATGCTTATCAGGCTTTGATTGACCTGAAACGAACCATTACCTTGATGGGGGCTGGCACGGTGTTGGTAGGCTTGCGCCCGAGTGTGATTCAAGGCTTATCGCAGGTTGGGGCTGATTTATCGGCATTTCGTGGAGCGATTTCGCTGGAACAGGCGTTGACCCTGAAGATAGGTAGCAAATGAGCTTGCCCAATATGCCCTCCTCCAAATTGTCGGAGCATGGCAGTCGGGCTTTTGAAAGCGTGTCTATCTGTCATGAGAGTGACGTTTGTTTACTGGTATTGCAGGTGCAGCATGCGGCGCAGCATCTGGGCTTTAATGTTGTGATGGCGACACAGCTCTCCACGGTGGCGTCGGAGTTGGCGATGAATATCGTCAAATACGCCGGTCGGGGTGATGTGTCGTGGGGACAATGTGAGGGGGCGGGCCGATCAGGTTTTGAGTTGTGGGCGATTGATCAGGGGCCGGGCATGGCCGATGTGGCGTTGGCACTGAGTGAACACTATAGCAGTCGCGGTACTTTGGGGCTGGGCTTGCCAGGCACCCGACGGCTGGTGGACGAGTTCAGTATCGATAGCCAGCCGGGTAAGGGTACCAGGATATGCATACGCAAATGGCTGCGCCGTTAGGAAAAGCATTGGAGCATGGAATCTGTACCCGCCCTTATTTTGGTGAGCGGGTCTCTGGTGATGGTCAATTGATCCGGCAGACCGAGCAGGGCTGGTTCTTGGCGATGCTGGATGTGCTGGGGCATGGTGAAGAAGCGCATGTCCTCGCCAGGCAGATGGAGGCTTGGTTGCAGCAACAAGCTTGGCAGCCATTGCCCGCCTGTATGCAGGCAATGCATCAGCAGTTTAAAGGTAGCCGTGGGGCGGCCGTGTGCCTGGTACAGCTGGACAAGGATGGTGGTTTACGTTGTGTCAGCGTGGGCAATACCCTGTTACGGGTGTTGCAGGCTAGTGAGCAGGTGTTAACCGGCCAGCCGGGTACCGTGGGTTATGTGTTGCCCACTTTAAGCGAGCAGTGCTTGCAATTGGCGCCCGGCGCCTTGTTATTGTTAACCACCGATGGGGTGCCGGAACATTTTCCTGCCGGTGTGTTGCAGAGTTGGCGGCATCTGCCTTTGGCACGGCTAAGCAATCAACTCATTAACGACTATGCAAAATGGCATGATGATGCCAGCTGCGTGGCAGTGAGATGGGAGCCATGAGCGAACAGATTAGTTTGTCTTTGACTGGCGAAGAGGGTGTCTATACCGCTCGCAGCAAATTATTGAAACTGATGTCGCTGTCGTGGCTGGGTGCCGGCGCGCTGGAACGCCATGCGGTGACGCTGTTTTCCTTATTGCAGCACTTGCAGCGGCAGGGGGTGAATAGCTGCCAGTTGCTGGTGGACTGGGATACCTTGCTGTTGATTCCGGAAAGTACGCGCCAACTGAATATTGCATTGCTCGATCCTTTATGGAGCCTAGTGTATCGTCAGGGACATTCGTGCATTCAGATCGACGCGCCCGGCATGGGCGAAACTGATGACGATACTATTCTGGCGATTCTCAATGAAAAAAGCCGCGAGCAACTGCTGGCGGAACTGATGGCGAGTAATCAGGAGCTATCGCGCTATCAGGCGGGGCTGGAAGAGGAGATCGTACGCCGTACTGCGGCTTTACATCATAGCCAGCAGTTATCGCACTCCATCATTGCCGGTGCGCCAGTGGGGATTGCGATTCTGGATGCGCATGGCCAACTCAGCCATATCAATCGTACGGCCCTAGCGGTGTTGAGTCTGGAAGAGAACGAGGCCTTGTCGGCCAAGCTGCAGGACTTGATTTCGCTAAGTGGCGAAGGGCCGCTGCCTAGCATTCTGGCGCATGGCTTGGCTGCCGCAGACCTTTCGGTATTAGAAGGTAATTTCTGGGAGTTGCAGCTGCGTCGTGCCGATGGGGTAGAACTGCCGGTTGAAGTGGGGCTCACCATTGTTGACCTGGAAGGGGAGCGCACCGGTACGCTGTTTTTGCGTGATATCAGCTCGCGTAAACAGGCAGAACAGCGCTTGAAGGATGCGATGGAACAGGCTGAAAGTGCCACTCGCGCCAAGAGCGATTTTCTGGCCAATATGAGCCACGAAATCCGCACCCCGATGAACGCCATCATCGGTATGTCTCACCTTGCCTTACGTACCGTACTGGACCCTAAGCAGCAGGACTATCTGGGCAAAATTCAAAGTTCGGCCAAACATTTGCTCGGCATCATCAACGATATTCTCGATTTCTCCAAGATTGAAGCCGGCAAACTGGACCTTGAGCAGATCGAGTTTGATCTGGATAAGGTGTTAGACAATCTGGCCACGCTGGTTTGTGAAAAAACCGAGGCCAAAGGACTGGAGTTGGTCTTTGATGTTGACCCGCAACTGAACCGCAGCCTGGTCGGTGACCCCTTACGTCTGGGGCAGATCTTGATTAACTACGCCAATAATGCGGTTAAGTTTACCGAGCAGGGTGATGTCACGGTGCGGGTGCAATGCCGTGAAGACAAGCAGGATGATATGTTGCTGTACTTTGAAGTACAGGATACCGGCATCGGTATGACTCTGGAGCAAAAGAGTAAATTGTTCCAATCCTTCCAGCAGGCGGACACCTCGACTTCGCGCAAATACGGTGGCACCGGCCTGGGTCTGGCCATTTCCAAAAAACTGGCTGGCTTGATGGGCGGTGAAGTCGGGGTAGATAGTGAACCCGGCAAAGGCAGTACCTTCTGGTTTACTGCTCGCTTGGGTAAAGGGCGTGTGCGGCCAGCGAAAGTACCGCGTATCGATTTACGTAATCGCCGTGTACTGGTGGTGGACGACAGCGAAACAGCCCGCCACATTCTGGCCGAGCAACTGCGCAGCATGAGTTTTCGGGTTGATGAAGCCAATGCCGGACTCAAGGCGATGGAAATGGTAGAGCAGGCAGAAGAGGAGCAAGACCCGTTCGAAGTGGTGTTCTTTGACTGGCGTATGCCACATATGGATGGCATGGAAGTCGCCCGTCGTCTAGCACTGCGCCCGGAGGCCTTACGGCCGCATCGGGTGATGGTGACAGGTTATGGTCGTGAAGAAGTTTTCCGCGAGGCGGAATCCGCCGGTATTGAAATGACCCTGGTCAAGCCAGTCAGTGCCTCAGTACTGTTTGATGCTGCTATGCGCCTGCTGGGGGGCGAGGAGGAACAGCCGTTCGCTCAGGAAAGTGATAATGAGGATCCGCTGGCCGATGTTGCCGCCCTTCATGGCTTGTCGGTGCTACTGGCTGAAGATAATGAACTGAATCAGCAAGTGGCTACCGAGTTGCTGGAAGCCGCCAATATCAAGGTCAAGGTCGCGAATAACGGCGATGAAGCGGTACGTTTTGCCAAACTGGAAAAATTTGATCTGATTCTGATGGACATGCAAATGCCGGTGATGGATGGCCTGGAGGCCACCCGTCAATTGCGAGCCCTCCCGGCGACAGCCAGCCTGCCCATTCTGGCAATGACTGCCAACACCATGTCGGGTGATCGCGAGCGTTGCCTGGACGCTGGCATGAATGACCATATCGCCAAACCGATAGACCCGGTGCGACTATTTGCCGCCCTCAAGCATTGGGCGCCCAAAATACAGCAGCCAGCTGCTCCTCAGCTGGTCAGTGCGCCCCCGGCAGCAGAGCCTAGCCAGCATGGTGATGATCCTTTGCGACAAATTACCGGGCTGGATGTGACTGGCGCGCTACGGCGGGTATTAGGCAAGCGCGCGTCTTACGAGGGTTTGCTGCGACGCTTTATCAGCGGGCAAGCCAGCGCACTCAGCGATTTCGAGGGCGCCTTGCAGGGCAATGAGCAAAACACCGCGATACGTATTGCCCATACGCTCAAAGGGGTGGCTGGCACGATAGGGGCGGGCGAGTTACAGGCACTGGCGGCACAAATGGAAAAAAGTGCGCAAGCCGGTGAGAGCTTGAGCAGTATGCAGGCACTGTTGGCTAATGCTCAGCAAGAATTGCAGCGCTTACTGGCTGCTTTGCAACGCGCACTGCCCGACGAAGAAGAAGCATTACGCAGTCAGGCAGATATAGATTGGGTGCAGCTACGACAGCTATTGGACAGGCTAGAGGAACTCCTGGCAGATGATGATGCTGAGGCGGTTGAGGTCTTTTCCGGGGCGGCAGCTTTATTGCGCTCTGCCTTGGGTTCGGCCGCCAAATCAATTGAGCAGGCTTTGCAGCAATATCGCTTCAGTGATGCCTTGCAGGCATTACAGGCGGTCAAACAGAGCTTGCCCGGTAAGTGACGGTGACGCAGATGGATAATGTTAATAAGCAGAACGACAAGCAGACTATCCTTGTGGTGGACGATACCCCGGATAATTTGTCCTTGATGAGTAGTCTGCTCCATGGTTTGTATCGGGTTAAAGTGGCACCAGGCGGGCCACGTGCTTTGCAGATTATTGAAAGCAACCCGCCTGATCTGATTCTGCTGGATGTGATGATGCCAGAGATGGATGGCTATGAAGTGCTGCGCCGCCTGCGGCAAAACCCGGCTAGTCGTGATATTCCGGTGATTTTTCTCACCGCCAAAAATGAAGTGGAAGACGAAACTCTGGGGCTGGAGCTGGGGGCTGTGGACTATGTGCACAAACCGATCAGCCCGCCGATTGTGCTGGCGCGGGTACGTAATCATCTGGAACTGAAAGTGGCACGCGACTTCCTGAAAAACCAGAACGATTATCTGGAGCAAGAAGTAGTACGCCGTACCCGCGAAACCGAAATGGTGCAGGATGTGGCGATCTGGGCCTTGGCATCGTTGGCAGAAACACGCGATAACGAAACCGGCAATCACATTCGCCGCACCCAATACTATGTCAAGGTACTGGCCGAATATCTGCAAGCCCACCCACGCTTTCAGGCCTATCTTAGCCCGCGCAATATTGAATTCATGGTCAAGTCGGCACCGCTGCACGATATCGGCAAGGTGGGCGTGCCCGATAATATCCTGCTCAAACCGGGGCGCTTGACCGAGGATGAATTTGAAATCATGAAAAGCCATGCCCGACTGGGCAAGGAAGCGATTGTCGCGGCAGAGCGGCAACTGGGGCTGGAAGTGGAATTTCTCAGCTTTGCCAAAGAAATCGCCAGCACACACCATGAAAAATGGGATGGCAAAGGTTATCCGGATGGCCTGAAAGGAGATGACATTCCTATTTCGGGACGTCTGATGGCATTAGCCGACGTTTATGATGCATTGATCAGCAAGCGTGTTTACAAGGCGGCGATGACGCACGCCGAGGCGCGCGAATTTATTGTCAAAAATAAGGGCTCGCATTTTGATCCCGACGTGGTCGAAGCTTTTTTACAGGTAGAGCAGGCTTTTCAGGATATTGCGCAGAAATATGCTGATGTTGAAGCCGAGGGTGGGCATTAGTGTCGGTGGGCTGCTAACAATATCGCCGACATAGTCAGCAGCGCTAAACCCTAAAGAGGCGCAACGCCAGATCAGGGATTTTGCTAGCGGTTCTTAATAACTCAGCACAGCCATGGCCGGATCAGTAATACCATGTGCTCCCGTTTCAACGCGTCCGGCAAAACGACGGCGGTAGGCGGGCAGGCTAGGGCAACTCACCTCAAAATCGTACCAGCTACCACTAGCGGCCAACTGCCAGCTCAGTTCCTGTTGTCCGCCGGCGGCAACGGTGGCACTCCACGGCCCGTCACTACGGTAGGCTTTGGCGGCGACATTCAACACACAAGGCTGGCTACCGGCATTCATCAGAGTAATTTGCACATTGCCATTGGTGATGTCGTAGCAAACGCGTATTTCCGGATCAACATGGTTCTGTGCTGTTTGCTGGCTTAAGTCCCCGATGAAGCTACGATGGAAGCCATTGGGGCCGAGCACCCATAAATCATAACGTCCGGCATCCGCACCATTGGCACTCCAGACATCATTCAGTTGCTTGCCCGCTTCCACCACATAACGACGTGGTACCCGATCAAGATGCAATTTGTCGTAGACATGAAACACCGCAGCAGCGCTGCCGCTATTGGCAAAAATCAGATTGACGCTACGTGCGGCCACATCGGTTCTGGCGCTGGTATGCAGCTCATAAGGTAGTGCGCGTGATGGCTTGGTGCCGCTTGCTTGCACCGGGAACAATTGTGCGGGTGGTACCGGGATTTTTAATAAAGTCTCTTGCGCCTGGCGTAAGGCATCCGCCTGCTGTTTGCTGCTGCGGCCAGCCAAGGTGGGTAGTGTTTCAAAATTGGGGTTGGCAAAATTGAATGCGCTGGTCAGATCGCCAAACACCGCGCGGCGATAGGGGCTGATATTTTCCTCCGCAATCCCAAAGCGGGCTTCCAGGAAACGTAATACCGAAGTGTGATCAAAGTTCTGCGAATTAACCCAACCGCCACGGCTCCAGGGCGAAATAATATACATCGGCACCCGTGGGCCAGGGCCATAGCAGTCTTTGTCCTGTGGAGGCATGGTGGCGCCATCGACTATCGGGTGAGTGTAATACTCGTAAGACAAATCCTGATTGCTGATGGTGGACTTGCCAATCAGCTGATTATTGTCATCCAGTGACGGTGCGCAGGGCGGTGGCAGATGATCAAAAAAACCATCATTTTCATCAAAATTAATAAACAGCACCGTTTTGCTCCACACCTCCGGATTAGCCGTTAGCGCATCCAGAATCTCCTGGGTGTACCAAGCACCCTGTACCGGGCTGGAGGGGCCGGTATGTTCCGAATAGGTTGCCGGGGCAATAATCCAGCTTACCTGTGGCAGGGTTCCAGCGAGTACATCCGCTTTGAAACTGGCTAAAAAGCCACCATCAGGCATGGTATTGGCAATCCCCTTATACAGGCCGACCTGATCGCTGGCGGGGTCGTAGGCTGGATTTTGGAGAGCATTGAGATCATGGTAAACCGGTTTGCCCGAGGCTATATTGGCGGCGCGATACTGCTTGAAACCCATCAAAGGATTATCTGTAAAATTATCCGGCATGTTCTGATAAGTCTTCCAGGACACCCCTTTCGCTTCCAGCCGCTCTGGATAAGTTGTCCAGTCATACCCAAAGTTCAGATTAGTGGTCGTCTCTAAGTCGTCAAACACATTATTGACAACCACCTTGCCGGTAGCGGTTGTGGCCCCATTGGTGCCGCTGATGTGAAACAGGCGATTACTATTCGTGCCACCATGCAAGGAGCAGTAATAAGCATCACAAATGGTAAAGGCATTGGCCAGAGCAAACTGAAACGGCAGCTCCTGCTCGCCAAAATAGGCCATGGACTGAGGCTGTTTATACTTAGGCCACTGTGCCATGCGGCCCTTATTCCAGGCGTCACGAGCGTCGGTCCACGAGTGCGGTGTGCCGGCAATCCGTTGCGCATTACCCTGGGTCTGATCCAATCGATAGGGCAGAATCACATTGCCGTTACCATCACGCTGCTGCCAGACATTCAAGCCATTTGCCAGCGGAATGGTAAAGCGATCCCCAAAACCACGTACACCAGGCAGCGTGCCAAAATAATTATCGAAAGAACGGTTCTCCTGCATGAAGATCACAACATGCTCAACATCATTAATCGTGCCCGTTTTATTATTCGCGGCAATGGCCAGCGCTTTTTGAATACTGGGCGGGAACATTTGCATTGCTGCCAAGGCAGCAACCGTACCGGCAGAACTTTGCAAAAATTTACGCTTACTGTGATTAACCGTCATGGTGACAAGCCTTTGTGTCTTTATTGAAATAATGTTTTTAAGTCACGGTCTGATGCATAAATAGACATCAGTTCTGATCGTGAGCATGATTTAGAAAAGTTAGTGTTAATCATGCTTAATTTCATCGCATTATTGACTGTTGTTAAACTATTAATGCTGAAGTCAATATTAAATATTTGCCCATTCTGATGGCTATTGATTTTATTCAAATTCTGATCGGTTGCCATATCAGCCACTGCATCTGTGCGCCTTATTCCATAGGCTATAGGCCGCTTTTGCTATTAAGGTGCGCAATGTACCGTCGGTTTTTTATCCTGTTCTAAATTATTGCTTTTTTCACTACTTGTACTACTAGAACTCGAGCCACAGGATGCCAAACCCACTAGACAAAATAGAAGCGTCAATTTAATAACTTTATTGACTAAATGGGTGGGTTTGTTTTGAATATATTTCATAATTTAATTCTTTCGCAAAGAAACCAATGGGACAGCGTTGAGCATAACGTTAAACAATGACAATAAAATGACCGTGCTGCTGCACTGAATAAATAATTTTTTGAAGAGAAGGGAAAGGCAATTTGAAAGCCAGCAAGCTGGCAGCGCATAGCAGCTAATAGGAAAGCTCAGCTAGCGGATAATTTTGGTATTCATCGTGGAAGGATAATGAGGGACTGCGAACTGCCTGGCCCGGCTGTTTGCGCGGCGCTAATCACGGCTACACCATCAAGGCGTACCCCGCCGCACGGGGTACGCCAGTGCTTTACACCATAGCCTCCAGTGCCTGCACCGCCTCATCAATTTTCTGCTCAAAAGGCTTGAGCAATACCCGCATCTGGCTGGCGATTAATTTGTCATCCTCCAGCTTGGTCAAACTCTGCAAGATAATCTGCAAGGCCGAGTGGGTATCATTGAGGGTTTGCACACTCTCGCTCAAGGTGTGGGCGATGGCTTGCTGATAACCCCGGGCGCGCTGTAGATGGAGATTGAGCCGACTCGGCTCGGGCAGTTTCTGGTGTAAAGCATGTAAAGCGCCCAGTTCCAAGCCTAGGTCTATCACGGCTTGGCGGGCAGCCAGAGGGGCAAGGTTGTTGTCTAACGGTGTTGGCATGCTATGGCTCCTAACGCGTTTAGCTGGCGCCCATCTGCCTTTGGGCAGATGGGGCAGACACATGACACAGTTAGAAGCCCGATACACACTGAGACCGGTGGCCCGAAGGCCCAGCGCCACGGCCTGCCCGGGGGGCATGCAATGGCACAGTCACGAATAAGGCTGGCTTATCCGCAGTGTGTTTCGGGCTTCTAAACCCGAATGCCGTTGGTATGACGGCACGTCGGCTAGCGTATTGGCTTGTGGCGGGGGTGTCAAGGCGTTCGTTTGTCATTCATCACCACCGTTACCACCGTTACCACCGTCGCCACCACCGTAGAGACAAGGCATGCCTTGTCTCTACAGGGCCTTGTCTCTACGGGGCCTTGTCTCTCTTGGCCTCGGTAGCCAGCCGAGGCCGCAAGTCTAGGCCTTTAACAGTCAGCCGGAGTTGTTGGCCTAGTTGTTGTTGAATGCTTTGCGCTTCTTCATTCAATAACTCAATGAGCCTATCAAAACTCAGATGTTTTTTACTTTTTGGATCTATCCAATATTCCTTGCTTACACGGGTAATCAGCAGACAACCACTGCGGGAGTTTTCTGAGGCCATATATTTGCTGACTAATTGTTCGCTCAAGGCTTTTTTAAGTGCGGCAATCGTCCATTTCTTCTCAGCAATTTTTAGCTCAATCACCGCCTGCTGGTCTGAGCCGGTGGAGCGCAGCCGGATGTCGGTTCTTTTCTCGTCAGCCGTCACTTCTTCCTGAGTGATCAGGTAAGCTGATCGCGTCATACTTCCCAGCACATAGGCAAGTTGTCGGCGCATGCTGGTCTCTTCTGTAGTGGCCGCCAAACCATCGCGCGGCGAAGCATCCCGTAGCAGCAAATCGTCCAGATCATCCAAACGATCACGCAGTAAGGCAAACATTGCGTCGCCTGTTTTGGGTGGCAGTTCGTGATTTTGTGCGAGCTTTGCATATTCCTGTTCGCTGTAAATGCTGGAATCAGCATCGGCAGCGGCTTGTTCTCCCGCCAATGCGTAGATGCGGTCTTTGTGTTGGACAAATAAGGGGTCATCACAGAGTGCCATCTTGGCTTGCCAGGCGTCTTCGCCAGGGTAGCTCATTAAGGCGTTGAATAAAGCACTCCGTGCCTCTTCAGCACCGTCGCGCTGATTGGGGGAGTAGACACCCCCACCGCGTCGTAAGTCATCCTCTAGCCGTATATGTTTATAAGCGAGACGGAGTAAGCGCAGTAGTTGCTCCGGGGTAAAGTTTGTGGGCGTAAGCTCAGGCTGAAGCCAGGTGGGGCCGTGGCCGAACAGAAAACCAAACCAGTGCGTCGCGGTACTATCCTGCGCCACCGGAATAGGTTTTAGCAATCGCTCTAAGGCGGCAATACCCGCTGCGGCATCCAGATTCAGTAATAAGGGTAGGCTGATCTTGTTAAGTGGGCTGCTTGGCAGCGCCTGAGTGTGGGCAAGTGTGCATAAATCAGCACGTTGCGCATCATTACCATGCCGGAGCAGAAGCTCAGCCACTTGCGCCAGCGTGGCGCCGGATGCCTGCTCACTAGCAGCGTGAAACTGCGCGTCTAGCCAGCTTGCCAGCGTCGGTAATAGCTGCGTAATCAGCACACGCGGCGCTGTCCTTAGCATGGGTATTAGCCAGATATAAGCGCTGGGAGTGGTGGTTTCGGCCAGTTCAGCCTCGAAGAGGGGGGCAATATGGGACAGATGGGATTTAGCTAGCGACTCCAGCCAGCTTGGCCAGCAATTGGGGGCAAGCAAAGCATAGCGCGTTGCCAATTGTGCTTCTTCAGTTGTCAGCGAGGTAGCCCAATCGTCCTGCTCGGCCTCGGCGGTAATCGCTGTTAAACCTATTTTTGGGTCTGAAATGAGTAAATCTTCTTGTCGCCACATGGTCATTAAAGTGGTGCGCAGTTGATCCGCAAAGCTTTGACCAAAATGCTGTTCAATGAAGGCACGATTCCAACCGTACTCAGCATTCTGCTCCTCTGCTTTTCTCATCGCTTGCCAGAGATTCCAGGCAGTGTCTTCTGCCCTATCTTTGGCGAAGGCGGCAGCAGGGTTGTCGATTAACTCTTGGTAAAAACGTAACCATCCATCTCGTTTGTTTTGTTCACCTTGCCGGTGTTGTGCCGCGATCTGATCAAGTCTGCTTGGCTGGGTGGTCATGGCGGGATCAGCAGGCTCCGCTGGCGGATTGAGTCTGGCTAGCAAGTGGGGTAGATCGCTAACCATAGGCGTCAGTCTTTTTTGAAAAGTGGCACAATCTTCTGTTCTAGTGGGCAGCCTAATCGCTATTTCCAGCATCAACTCGCGTTTGTCGTTGGGAAGCGTAGTATCCGCCAACATCGCTAATACCCAGTCCATATCTTGTTCGCGGTTCAGGGGTAACAGGGGAAGGTGCGCTGTTCTTATAAAACGCTCCCAAGGGTCGCTTTCCTGATGAATGTTTTGCAGCAGCGTATCTAATTCGTTAAAAGCGGTTTTTCGATGCTCAGGGGCAAGTTGATTAACCACTTGCTGAAGAGCAGTGAAAGATGTTCGATCATAATAGTTTGAATTAGCTAAATGCAAGCAGAGATAGCTGGAATGCAACAACTCGACACTGGGGATAGTTTGACCTAGCAACTGCAAACAGCAGGTAGCAAACAATGGGAGTAAAAAGCCTCTTGTTGTCTGTAAATGTGGCCAGGGCCTTTCCTGCCAACTTAGCGTTTCCTCAATCAAAGTATTTAACTCTGTGCGGAGCACTTCCAATTCGGCAGTGCCTAACTGGCCAGAGTGAATGCTTAAGGGGGAAAGCCAGCTTTCGTATTCGTCTACGTCTGATAGCTNCCAATTCGGCAGTGCCTAACTGGCCAGAGTGAATGCTTAAGGGGGAAAGCCAGCTTTCGTATTCGTCTACGTCTGATAGCTCTACATCAAGCTGACTAAGCATTAAACAGAAGCGTTTGACCGTGAGTGGGTTAGGGAACCAATAGTTAATTACCCAACGCACAATGCGGATCGGCCAGCTTGTTATGTCCGAACTCATACCATCCAGCAGGCTATCTAATCGTGGCTCAGCCAGGGCGGCGAGCGCTTCCAGCGCCTCAATTCGATAGCCTTCGTCTGCGGCGGGGTCTATCGCTTCTGCATAGGCAATATCAGCACAGTTGCTTAATTTACCCAGCGCAATCAGCCGTAGCAGCAGCTCGCGCACCTCGTTATTTTCAATGCCTTGCTGCCAAAGCTCTAACACGGTAGGCGCTAGTTCTGCTGCGGCGAAACGATGCAGCGGCATCTGCCAAAGTGATAAACCTCGTCGGCCACCGGCGCGATAGCGCTCAACAAAAGCACGTAGCACCACCTGTTTTTGCTCTGGCGGAAGATGCGCCGGGTCACCAAACATCAGCAGCACTTCGGGTTCCCGTTGCCATACTTCTTGATAGATATCGTCTCGTTGCAAAGCCAGCCAGGCGGCTACCGGGCGTAGGCTGGGTTTGATCAGTTTTCTGTCCCTGGTCAGGTCGCTGAACAGCAGCCGTTTTACTGCTTTGATCGCGCTACCATGCTCCAGCAAGTGCTGAAGATAGTCGGCGGCCAGGTATTCAACGACCGAGCGATGATGAAAACGCACCTGACCATAGGAAGCAAAGCCAAACAGCGGGCGTTCCAGCAAGGTACTAATCTGTTCTGCGCTCCAGTCGGTCAGAATATAGGCGGGGTGTAACGCTAGCTGATTATTGCCGTTATCGCTATGACGCAGCGTGAGTTTGCCGCAGAGCAGCATCGCTAGCGCGAGGCGGCTGGCCCCGGCTCGGGCTTGGTCGAGCGAAAGCGCCGTTTTTTCCGGACGGTCGGTGCGGGCGCTCAGGCTGGTACAAATGCTGTGCTCAATCTGCTCCTGATGGCTGCCGAGGCGTTGGTATTGTTGCCAGTATTGACACAAAGCAATCAAGTCCAGCGGGTGCCGGGTAAAGATTTGCGCCTGCTGTTGCTGGATGTTGGCGAGTAAGGCCTCGGGCGCTTGTATACCTTGGTTATTGGCTATCTGTGTAATTTGCTGCTCATTGAGTGGCAGTAGGGTGACACGACGCCAGCGCGGCGCTGGCTGGGCGGGTGGCCGATGATTTGGGCGGCGATTCATCATCAGGTCGGCAAACGCTTCTGCGCTTGTCTCTGTGTTGAGTTCTGCGCTTGCCTGTTTCTTAACGCTAGGGAGTGGCAGGATGGATTCAACTAATTGCTGATCAATGAGTATTGGGCGCGAGGTGATGATGACTGTGGCGCGGTCTAGTTGCCCATTCAGTGCCTGCTCCAAGCGTGTCAGTGCGCTACGAAAAGAGCCGGTGGTGAGTTTTAATTCATCAATAGAGTCGAGAAAAAAATAAGCGGTTTCGTTTGCGCTACAGCGCCAATTGTTAAGCCGCTGCTCTTCTGCCGTGCTGAGTAGCAGCCCTTGTGCCAATTGCGCCAGTTCAATATAAAAAGCTGGTTTGCCCTCGCGCCACAATTTTTGTTGTTGGGTTTGGCACTCCACCGTTTTGCCCGCCCCGGCTTCCGCCACAATCAGAATGCGCTCGGCCTTGAGCAGTTCGTCCCAGCTCATGCGCTGGCTGCCGCTTATTTGGCTTTCCAGAAAGCGTAATTGTTCACTTTCTTCGGTGAGGTTTTCGGGTAGGTCGTGGAATTGTCGATTCAGGGCGATGGGCATGGGTAAAGGACTAGGTGCGGAGAGAGTTGCCATTTTATCCCAATGTCACGACATTGTGCGGCTTAACGCATTCCCGGTTCCAGTGCCGCTTCACTATCAATGCCAAGCTCTTTGCCGAGAAAGCGCATCAAAAATCAGCGCACTGGCGCTAAGTGATGCATATTTCCCGGAAAAGGGCGCAAAGCGGTGCGTGTTCGAGGTGCTGGGCGGTTCAGTCAGATGAGAAATTGACGGATACGGGCAGATAGCAGGTCTAGCGCACTCACTGTAACCACGATGATGAGTAAGACCGCACAGGTTTCGGCGTATTGAAAGCCGCGCATGATTTCCCATAGCACCACACCAATACCGCCGGCCCCCACCATGCCAACTACAGTGGCGGAGCGGACATTGGATTCAAAGCGGTAGAGCGTAAACGACACCCATAGCGGCATCACCTGTGGCAATACGCCATAGATAATTTCCAAGAAACCACTGGCCCCGGTGGAGCGAATGCCCTCCAGCGGTTGCGGGTCTACCGCTTCTACGGCTTCGGAAAATAGCTTGGCCAATACGCCGCTGGTGTGTACCCACAAGGCGAGAACGCCAGCAAATGGCCCTAGCCCGACGGCGACCACAAACAGCATGGCAAACACCATTTCATTAATCGCTCGGCAGGCATCCATAAACCGACGTACCGGCTGGTAGACCCACCAGGGAACGATATTGGCCGAGGCGAGCAAGGCCAGCGGAATGGCGGAAATCACGGCTAAGGCGGTACCCCATAAGGCGATTTGCAGGGTAACCAGCATCTCTTGCAGGTAAATACGCCAATCCTTGAAATTGGGCGGGAAAAAGTCGGCGGCATAATTTTGCATATTGCCGGCATCTCGCCATAAATCGAGCGGGCGGATATCCGCACCCTGCCATGAGGCGGCCAATAATAGTAAGAGCAAGCCCCAGCTTATTTGCACGACCAGACTGCGTTTGGCTGGGGGAGCGGTGTGTGCTGGGGTAGTGGTAGCAGTGTGCATAGACCTTATCCGTATGGTGATACTTAGAGCCGCTCACAAAGCCCCTGATACTTGGCTCAGGGACTCTTCGAGGTTTTGTTCGCGGCGCTTAATGTAAGGATGCGAGTTTTTTGTCGATGTCGGCTAGGCGCGCTTTTTTGTCGGCAGCGTTGAGACTGTTATCGTTTTCCAGCTTATTGCGCTGGCTGAATAGCTCTAATTGGCGGGTGGGGATTAACTGGCGGTTATCGGAGGCTTTAAAGCCGGATAGTTTATTTAGCTTCATCAGTACGGCTTTTTCCTGCGGGTTTTTGCCATAGTGATAAAAGAAGTTTTTGATTTTATTTTGCGTGGCGGCAGGCAGGTTTTTGCTCATCACTAAAGGGTCTAGTGGAATCAGCGGTGACGTCCACACGACTTTGATGTTATTGAATTTATCGGGGGCACGCTGGCGCAGTTTGTCCAGTGTCTCACTATTGGTGGTGGCGACATCGACCTGTTTATTGGCGACGGATAAAGAGTTGGCTTCGTGGTTGCCGCTGCGCGATAGTTTGAAAAAGGTTTTGGCGTCAATTTTGTTTTTGGCAAATACGTAATAGGCCGGTACTAAATAACCGGAGGTGGAGTTGGGATCACCATTGCCAAAGCTGAGGTTTTTGCCGTTCTTTAACACATCGCTTAACGAGTTGATCGGGCTGTCGCGGTTGACGATTAAATGCGAGTAATAGCCTTGGCTGCCGTCCGCATTCACCATCTGGGCAAATACTTCTGCTTTGGCACGGTCTACCGCTTCAATGGCCGATTTATTCCCCAGCCATGCTACTTGTACTTTGTTAAAACGCATGCCTTCAATAATGCCAGCATAGTCAGAGGCAAAAAACGGTTTGACCTGTAAACCGGTTTGGCGTTGCAGGTCGTCAAATAAGGGTTGCCAGTCCTGCTTCAGGTTTTGGGAGGCTTCGGTGGAAATCAGGCCAAAATTAATTTCTTCGGCCAGTAGGGTGCCGCTTAAGCTCAGGCTCAGGGTGAGCAAGGCACCTATCTTTTTTAACATCATCAACTCCTTACAGTATGGGGTAAAGCGTGCTCAGGCCATTTGAGGCGCGGTCAAATCCAGTTGGGGGGCGCGCTCTGGCGGTGTTTTCTCTTCGGCTGCGGTGCTGCCTGCCTGAGTGGGCAGGAGTTCGCTGGCCTGTACGCCATACAGACGGCGCAATAGTTCGGGCGTGAGTGCCGCTGCCGGGCCGTCATACAGAATGTGGCCTTGATGTAGTGCTATCACCCGTGGGCAGTACTTAATGGCGATATCTACTTGATGCAGGGACACCATAATGGTGCAGCCATCTTCGCGATTAATGCGCGCCAAAATCTCCATCACTTTGCGTGAGGATTCGGGGTCTAGCGATGCAATCGGTTCGTCTGCCAGTACCAGGCGTGCCTGCTGTACCAGCGTCCGCGCAATGGCGGCGCGTTGTTGTTGGCCACCGGATAAAGTAGAAGCGCGCTGCAGCGCACACTGGGCAATGCCAACTCGTTGCAAGGCTTCCAGCGCCACATTGCGTTCATGGGTATTGAACAGGCGAAAGCAGGCCCGCCACCAAGGCATGCGCGGCAGATGCCCTACCATTACATTGACCAGTACCGGCAAGCGGGCTACCAGATTGAATTGCTGAAAAACAAAGCCTATCTGTGAACGTAAGGCGCGAACCTGACGGCTGAGACGCCCTCCCTGTTGCAGGCGGTGCCCCTGGATTTCGATCAGTGATTCGCTGCCGGCATCGGCACTGACCAGGCCGGCAATGTGTCGCAGCAAAGTGGATTTTCCTGAACCGGATGCACCAATCAAGGCCACCATTTCACCACTTTGTACGCGCAAATTAATGTCGCGTAATACTTGCTTGCCGTCGCTAAAGTGTTTGTTTAAGTGCTGAATATGTAGTGCAGTGGCCATGGATCACTCCTCAGCTGTTTGGGATAAGCCGAATTGTGCCAAGCCACTGTGACGTTGCTATGACGAATTGATGATGCTTGGGAGTCAGGCAAAGAAGCCGTTTGGAGTTGCTTTGAATGTCATTGACTGGCAGAAACCCGCGCATTAAACCATTGCACCGCAAACACACTACCCAGCACTAAGCTAAACCCCAGCCAGGACAAAGTGCTTAGTGACTGCCCCAGGAAAACCCAGCCCAAAACCACTGCAGTTAAAGGGCTCAACAAACCCAAAGAAGTGACTGCCACTGAAGGCAAACGCACCACTCCGCGAAACCACAGAGCGTAAGCCAATAAGGCTCCTGCTACACATAAATAGGCATACGCTGATAGCTGCATCGTACTCAGCACAGGCAAAGGCGCATCAACAAAATAAGCGAAAGGTGCCAACATCAGCCCCCCTAACAATAGCTGCCAACCTGTTAAAGCCAGTACCGGTAAATTCAGCTTCCAGCGTTTAGTCAAAAAAGTGCCTAAGGTCATAAATAATGTTCCCGCCAACGCGGCCAGCCCGCCTAGCCAATCCCATTTCATGCTTGGTGAAAATAATAAAGCGCCCATGCCAACTATCCCCAGCATGCCGGCCAGCACAGCCCAAACACTTGGTTTGACACGGTCCATGCCCCAGGTCACAGCCATCATCAACAAAGGCCCCATCGCAGCAACCACCGCAGCTAATCCCCCTGGCAAACGGTAGGCGGCAACAAAGAGCAAAGCCTGAAAAGCACCAATATTCAAAACAGACAAAATCAGCAAACGTCCGCTATCGGCGCGTTGAGGCAAAACTCTGCAAAATGCGATCAATGCCAAGCCCGCCGGTAATGCACGTAATAAAGCGGCGGTAAAAGGACGGGAAGGCGGCAGGAATTCTGTTGTCACAATATAGGTAGAACCCCAAATCATCGGCGCCATAGCGGTCACCATAATATTGAACCAAAGTCGATTCGCATAAGCGGCAAACATATAAACTCTCCTTAATAGTACGTGTCAGGCTCTATCATGAGAGAGCGCCATCTATCATTCAAATGCTTTGTTTTGATATTATTTATCTGGAAAACAGATAGATGAATCGGCCAATTTATGAACTTACGACAAATTGAGTTTGCGCTCGCCTTGGCAGAAGAGGAGAGCTTCACCCGCGCGGCTGCCCGCTGCCACACGGTACAGTCAGCACTCAGTCACCAGATTGCCAAACTGGAAGAGAGCTTTGGCGCACGCTTATTTGAACGCAACTCGCGCAGTGTCGTACTGACCACTGCCGGGCAAACTTTTTTAATTTATGCGCGTCAGTTGCAGGTGGCGGCTCAACGGCTGCAAGATGAAATGGCCGCCGCCACCGGTGAAATCAGAGGAAGCCTGAAAATTGGCAGCATTGCTACGCTTTATGCGATTGACCTGCCTTATTATGTGGCGCGCTATTATCAACAACATCCACAGGTTGATATGAGCATTACTCATCAGGGCAGTGAGCTGTTACTGGCCCAATTACCCACACATGAAATTGATATTGCCTTTGTCGGTTTATGGGCGGGAGAACGCCTAGAGCAAGATCACTCTACCAAGTGTTTCAATATTCATGTTCTGGCAGAAGAGGCCTTGGTCGCCATTGTGTCACCACATCACCCGCTGGCGCATGAAAGCGAGCTGACACTACAAGCGCTATCCGACGAGAACATGGTTGATTACCCTCGGCAAAGCAAAGCACGCATCCAGACTGATCAGGCTTTTGAAGCTCAAGGTTTAAAACGGCGGGTCAGTTTTGAGGTTCAGCATATTCAATGGCAAGAACATCTCGTGCGCCAGGGCATCGCCGTCGCCCTTGTTCCGCAGAGCGCCAGCGCGCACTTGCAGCAAGTGGTTGCCATCCCGGTACTCAATGCTCCGCGACGGCGGGTTTATTGTCTCAGCAATATTCACCCCACTCCTGCTGCACAAGCTTTTATGTCACTGATTCAAAGTCAGGAAGCGGCACTCCCGCAGCATGTGTTTGCTGGCAAATCCGAATAGCGAGTGCCCAAGCAACTTGGCTCTTATGTTTCGTCCGTAGCCCAAGAGCTAGCTATTTACTGTTGCTATCTGTTTGTGTGTGATCAGTGGCCAGTTGCTCAGTTGTTGCAAGCTTTGCAGCAAGGCTTGGCCACCTTGCTCCAAGGTGCTGTCGTTGTGAATTTCGATATCCGCGATGGGGGTTTGTAAGGCCCAGCGGCGAGTGCGTTCTAGTCTGGCTTCGATCTGTTGTGGACTTTCGCGACCGCGTGCCAGCAGGCGCTGGCGCAGGGTGTCGGGGCTGGTGGTGATATGTAGCAGGGTTAAGCGCGGAAAAGCCTGCCGCGCCTGGCTGAGATAAGCACGGGAACCATTAAGCAGCACCCACTGGCCACGGTATAAGGGGGCTAGCTCTGGCTGGCGTATACCGTAGCTCAAGCCATTGGCCTGCCAGTGCAGGATAAAAGCATTTTGCCGGATCAGTTGGGCAAATTGGCTGTTATCCACGCTTTCGTAGGGTTCGCCGCCAGCCTGTAATGGGCGGTTAATTGTGCGCTTGGCCCAGTGTATCGGTGCCGAGGAGGGGAGCTGTTGCTTGAGCCAGGCGAGCAGACTGTCTTTACCGGCCCCGGATGGCCCCATGATGTAGATCAGTTGTTGACTCATGTGCCTAAGCCTATTTGTTCCAGCAGCACAAAATCAGCGCCGCTAGCCGGTTCAATAAAAACACTGATGCTGTCGAGCTCACAAGCGCCCAGCGGTGCGAACCACGATTGGGCTGCATCCATCAGGTATTGGGCGGTGGCGGTAGGGGTATTGCGTAGACTGCCGCTGAGTGAGAAATGAAAACGAAACTCCTCCAGCACATAGGGGTAGCCCCAGCGTAGCAGCAGTGCTTCCTGTGCGGCGCTGAGGCCCGCCGCGCGGCGGCGTTGCCACTCGGCCTCACTCAATGGCGCGGCCAGCATATGCAAATCGGTCACGCAACAGTCGGCCAGATGCTGTATGGCCGGGCTGGGGGTGTCGGGCACCAGTGCCAAAAAATCATCCAGTCGCGTGAGCTCTAAGCTGGGCAAGGTAAAGGGCGTTAACTGTCGAGCCAGCTGCCGCACTGCTGCCAGCAAGCTGTGCTGATCGTGTTCTGCCGCCAGCGTAAAGGGGGCTTTCAAGGTGGCATGCCAGCCATAACGTCTGGGCGCGGCGGTGAGTTGCTGGTGCTGCTCACGGCTGATGCCGCTGATCGGTGGTGCAGCCAGTATTTGCCGATGTGCGGCACAGCGGCCTAACCAGGCGCTACCGGCCTGCCACCAGGGGCTGTCGATCTGTGGGGCAAAGTACAGCGCATAGCGTGGTGTATCGCTTGCAGGGTTATTCATCATCTCGTCACGAAATTTAAATAAGGGCGGTTTAAGCTAATTGACGTATTAGCCAATTCATTTCGAATAACCGCGAGACTAACACCGCTATGTTGCATGCATTTGACACACCTGTAACTGAGGCCGCGCCGCGCCGCCAGCAATGGCTGGCCTTGCTGGCTCGTGCGCCTTTGTCTTTGCTGGAAACGGCGCTGGCCAGCCATGCCGGGCAGGCGCCGCAATGGCTGCGCGCCCCTGAAACCGGCTTGATCATGGTACAGGGCCGTGCCGGCGGTACCGGTGAGCGTTTTAATCTGGGTGAGGTCACCCTGACGCGTTGTGCGTTGCGCTTGCCCACCGCGACTGCCGAATCCGGCATTGTCGGCCTGGCCTATGTGCTGGGGCGTTCGCATCGCCATGCTCAGCTGGCTGCGCTAGCCGATGCGCTATTACAACAAGATGAACAGCACGCGGTACTGGAGCTGAGCTTACTCGCCCCTATCCGTCACCATTTGCGGACTCAGCAGCGCCAGCGCCAGGCCGAGGCACAAAGTACCAAAGTGGCGTTTTTTACGGTAGCGCGTGAAAACGATAGCAGCAGCAATGAGGCAGAGGATTGATGATGAATGTGCATGATTTATCTGCGCTGGGCGCGGGGTTTTCCAACTTGGCCCTGGGTAGTCAACAGGTGTTCCGCGCCGTGCTGGACGCATTGGCGCATCCGGGGCGCGCTATCGCGCTACAACATGATGCGCAAACTCCTGACATAGCCAACGGCCATGCTGCCGCGATCTTGCTGGCGCTGCTGGATGCCGATACCACGTTATGGCTGTCTCCCCGTCTGCACCAGAGTGATGTCGCTGCGTACTTGCGCTTTCACACCGGCTGCACCCTGGTAGTTGAGCCGGCGCTGGCTGATTTTGCCTGGTTGGCTGCCGCAGACGAATTGCCTGCCCTAGCCTGTTTTGCGCAAGGCACGGCCCTTTATCCAGAGCGATCGACTACTTGTCTGATCGAAGTCGACCGTATCTCTGCTGGCCATGGCTGGACTTTATGCGGCCCGGGCATCCGTGAACCCATCAGCCTGCAAGTGAGCGGTTTGCCCGCAGGCTTTGCTGAGCAATGGGCTGACAACCATGCCAGCTTCCCCTGTGGTGTCGATGTGTTGTTGCTTACCCGTCAGCAGTTGTTCGGCCTGCCACGCACTACCCAGCTCACCGCTTATTCGGCCTAGGAGGCTAACGATGTATGTTGCCGTTAAAGGCGGGGAAACCGCCATTTTAAACAGCTATCAGCGCCTGGCTGCCAAGCGCCGGGGTGAGCTTGCTGTACAGGAATTATCTATCGCGCAGATTCGCCAGCAATTACGGCTGGCTGTGGATAGGGTGATGACCGAGGGTTCGGTCTATGACCCGGAACTGGCGGCACTGGCGATTAAACAGGCGGCCGGAGATTTGATCGAAGCCATTTTTTTGTTACGTGCCTACCGCGCCACTTTGCCACGCCTGGGTAGCAGTTGCCCGCTGGATACCGCCAAAATGCAGTTGGAGCGGCGTATTTCGGCAACCTTTAAAGATGTGCCGGGTGGCCAGATTCTCGGAGCGACTTACGACTATACCCAGCGTTTACTGGATTTCTCCTTATTGGCCAGCGGTCAGGAGCCATCGGCCAGCCCGGTCAGTTTGCCGGATGAGGTTAGCCGCCAGACGCCACGGGTACTGGATCTGCTTAACAGCGAGGGACTGATCGAAAACCAGTCTCCGGCCACTGGCGACCCGATGCCACCTGATCTGACCCGCGAGCCGCTACGCTTTCCGGCCACACGAGCCACCCGTCTGCAAAATCTGGCGCGGGCGGATGAAGGCTTTATGCTGGCACTGGCCTATTCCACCCAGCGCGGTTATGCCGATAGTCATCCCTTTGTCGGTGAAATCCGTTTTGGCAGCGTCGAGTTGATGATGGACGTGGAAGAGTTAGCCTTTCCGCTGTCGATTGGTGATCTGGAAATTACCGAGTGTGAGATGGTGAACCAGTTTGCGGGTAGCAAAACCGAACCACCGCAATTTACCCGTGGTTATGGGCTGGCTTTTGGCCACAGCGAGCGTAAGGCGCTGGCGATGAGCTTGGTAGATCGTGCGCTGCGCGCCGAGGAATTGGGCGAAGCGGTCAGCGCACCGGCGCAAATGCAGGAGTTCGTGTTATCACATAGCGACAGCCTGGAAGCTTCCGGTTTTGTGCAGCATTTGAAGCTGCCGCACTACGTGGATTTTCAATCTGAACTGGAACTGGTGCGCAAAATGCGCGCAGGGAATCACTCATGACTAGCGTTTTCTCTCCACCGGACACTAGCGGTAGTGCCACCGATTTCAACTTTGCCTATCTGGACGAACGCAGCAAGCGCATGATACGCCGTGCCATTCTCAAGGGGGTGGCCATTCCCGGCTATCAGGTACCGTTTGGCTCACGTGAGATGCCGTTGTCTTATGGTTGGGGCACTGGCGGGATACAAGTCAGTGCGGCAGTGCTCGGGCCACATGATGTGCTGAAAGTGATCGATCAAGGCTCTGACGACACGGTTAATGCGGTGAATATCCGTCGCTTTTTTGAACGTACTGCCGCTATTGCTACGACGACTGACACCGCACAGGCCAGCGTGATCCAGACTCGTCATCGCATCCCGGAAACGCCGCTCAGAGAAGGGCAGGTGCTGGTGTATCAGGTGCCGCAACCGGAACCTATGCAACAGTTAGAACCGCATGAGGCAGAAACCCGTACCCTGCATGGCCTGGCCGAATATGGGCTGATGCACGTCAAGCTATACGAAGATATCGCCCGCTATGGTCATATCGCCACGACTTACGACTATCCGGTACTGGTCAATGGCCGCTACATTATGTCGCCATCGCCAATTCCTAAATTCGATAACCCGAAAATGCACCAGAACCCGGCGCTGCAATTGTTTGGCGCGGGTCGGGAAAAACGTATTTACGCGGTGCCGCCGTATACCGATGTCGAAAGCCTGGGTTTTGACGATCATCCTTTCAGCGTACAACGCTGGGATCAGCCCTGCGCGCTGTGTGGTGCCAGCGACAGCTATCTGGACGAAATCATCACCGACGATGCCGGCACCCGTCTGCATGTCTGCTCGGACTCGCACTACTGCCAGACGCGGCAAGCCGCATCAGCAGGAGCGTTGCGATGAATGCCCCCTTATTGCAGGTGCGCAATATCCGTAAATGCTATGGCGATTATCCGGCACTGCAGGATGCCTCATTGGATTTATGGCCGGGTGAGGTATTGGCCATTGTCGGCGAATCCGGCTCCGGTAAATCGACCTTGCTGAATGCCATGGCGGCCCGTCAGTTGCCGGATAGCGGCAGTGTGTGCTTTATGGGCCAAGATGTTTTGCGGATGGACCTGGCGCAGCAGCGGCGTTTGGCTCGTACCGATTGGGGCTTTGTACACCAGCATGCGGCCGATGGTCTACGCATGGATGTGTCGGCGGGGGCCAATATTAGCGAACGACTGATGGGCTTGGGCGAACGTCACTATGGTCGGCTGCGTGCCATTGCCCAAGACTGGCTGGAACGTGTCGAAATCGACGTGACTCGCATTGATGACACGCCGCGCACCTTTTCTGGTGGCATGCGTCAGCGTCTGCAGATTGCGCGCAATCTGGTTACCCAGCCCCGACTGATTTTCATGGACGAGCCCACTTCAGGGCTGGATGTATCGGTACAGGCGCGTTTGCTGGATCTATTGCGTCAGCTTACCCGGCAGATGCAACTGGCTACTGTTATCGTGACGCATGATCTGGCGGTAGCGCGTCTGCTGGCCAATCGCATGCTGGTGATGCAAGCTGGTCGCATCGTTGAAAGTGGGCTGACGGATCAGGTGCTGGACGATCCGCAACATCCTTATACCCAACTTCTCGTCTCTTCGGTGCTACAACCATGACACTCACCCTGACAAGCCCCTTACTTGAATTGCGCGGTGTGAGCAAACGCTTCACCCTGCATCATCAAAACGGTATGGAACTGCCAGTACTGGAGCACATGGAAATGCGGGTGCATGCCGGCGAATGTGTGGTACTGGATGGCCCTTCTGGCATGGGCAAGAGCACTCTGCTCAAACTGATTTATGCCAATTACCGGGCCAGCGCCGGACAGATTATTCTGACTCCGCCGGGTGGCTCGGCGGTTGATATTGCTCAGGCCGAAGCACGTACACTGGTACAATTGCGCCGCCACACTATTGGCTATGTCAGCCAGTTTCTGCGGGTGATTCCACGGGTAGCGGCACTGGACATCGTGGCAGAAGCACTGGTTGAAGATGTCGCGAATGATCCCCGCGCACAAGAAGCGGCACGCGAACAGGCCCGTGCTTGGCTTACCCGCCTGCGCATTCCCGAGCGGCTGTGGTCGCTGCCCCCTGCTACCTTCTCCGGTGGTGAGCAGCAACGCATCAATATTGCGAGGAATATGATTAAACCTAAACCGCTATTATTGCTGGACGAACCCACCGCTTCGCTGGATGCCGCCAATACTCAAACCGTGATTGAGCTGATTCACGAAGCCCGTAGCCGTGGCACGGCGATTATCGGTATTTTTCATGATGCTGCGGTGGGTGCTGCCGTGGCTAGCCGCCATCTCAATCTGGCCGATTTCAGGAAACCTTCATGACAGCAGCCCTCATCTTCAATAATGCTCGCCTGGTTCTGCCCGGCGAGGTGGTGGCTGGCTCCTTAGTGGTACAGGGCAGCCAGATTGCCGCCATGACTGATACTCCTAGCAGTGGCGCCAATAGTTTGGATTTACAGGGGGACTACTTGCTGCCGGGCTTGGTGGAGGTGCATACCGATAATTTCGAGCGCCATCTGATGCCCCGTCCGAAAGTTCATTGGCCGGTACTGCCAGCGCTGCTAGCACACGATGCCGAAATCGTCGCGGCGGGTATTACCACGGTATTAGATGCCTTAGGGGTAGGGGATGCCGATAGTGAGGCCGACAGCTTGCGTGGTGGTAGCTGGCAGGAAGTGCTGCAAACATTAGACTATTGCACGCAGCAGAATCTGTTGCGTGCCGAGCATCATCTGCACATCCGCTGTGAACTACCTGCCGCCAACACCATCGATTTATTTGCCCCGTTTCATGGTCATCCGCGTCTGGCGATGATCTCGCTGATGGATCACACCCCCGGTCAGCGCCAATGGGGCAATATCGAGCATGCCCGCACGTATTTCACCGGTAAAAAAGGCTGGAGTCTGGATAAATTCGAACGGCAACTGGCACAGGCAGCCGAGTTGCAAGCACGCTATGCCAACCCGCACCGCAGCTATTTTGTCGACTATTGTCGTCAGCTCGGTATCGCACTGGCCAGCCATGACGACACCACCATGGCCCACGTGCAAGAAGCCAGCAGTGACGGGGTGAATATCGTTGAATTCCCTACCACACTGGCGGCAGCGCAAATGGCGCGTGAGCTGCGCTTATCGACGGTAATGGGTGCGCCTAATGTGATGCGTGGCGGTTCTCATTCCGGCAATGTGGCGGCGAGCGAGCTAGCCAGGCATGGTCTGCTCGATATTTTGTCTTCCGACTATGTGCCCGCCAGCTTGTTAACGGCGGCGATGCGCTTGTATCAAGATGGTCTGACCAGCCTGCCGCAAGCCATCGCCATGATCAGCCTCCAACCAGCGCGTGCCGTTGGCCTGCATGATCGCGGAGCCTTACAGATCGGCTTGCGTGCCGATCTGCTGCAAGTGCGAATGGTCAGCAGCCCCAATGGCTCGACGCATGCGGTGGTGCGTGCGGTATGGCGTGGTGGCGAGCGGGTATTGTGACGACGTGATGGGCTTGGGTGTTGCGTGCTACGGTTTGCTTATTGCTGCATCGGCTGCGGCTTTGGGTTTTTGCGCTGCCGTCAGTTTGGGAAAGTAGTGCTGATAAATGGCCTTCAGACTACCATCGCGTTGCATGCTTTTTAAGGCTGTTTCAAACTCGGCGCGTAAGCGAGTTGCATTGGGGTAACGGCGTGAGAACATTAAATTCAGGGTAGTGCTGTTGTCCAGTGGTGTTTTGATATGGCCAAAATCTTGGAAGCGTTCTGGTGCTTGTTGCTCGATAAGAAAATACCCGCGCTCCAACAGCATGGGGGCAAGGTCTAAATTGCCGGTTTGCAATTGCTTGATGGCGGTTTCCTCATCCGGTGTAAACAGCGTATTCAGATGGTGTTGACTGAAGAGGGGGAGATACCAATAACCTAACTGTGCCGCAATACGGTAGGGCTGTAGTTCATCGAGGCTATGAAAGGTCTCAGGGGCGGACTTCAATTTGGGTTTGTAGTAGAAGAAGAGAGTAGGGCTATCCGCCAATGAGGATGAGAAGTCAAAAGTAGTCTGTCGTTCTGGCGTCGGTTTATAGGGAAATGCTGCCAGGGCTCGGCCCGTTTTAGTCATTTCTTCCACACGCAGCCAACTCAGGTAGTTGAGATGTACTTCATAACCCGCCCGCCGGAATACCTGCCGGACCATCTCAGCAATGAAGCCATCGGCCACCAACTTGCTGGAAACATAGGGCGGGTATTCGCCGGTGGCCAGTTCCAAAGGTTTATTGATGGCAGCAGTAAAACTATTCAAACCTATGCACAAAAATAAAAATAGTAGAAATTTGTGCCACATGGTTGATGTCCTGTACCAAGCAAAAAAAACAATAGGTTTTTTGTTATTGCATAGTAATTTCGCTACTGCCAGAGATATTTTGAATATGGCGCGTTAAGAGCCGCGAACAAAAGCTCAAGGAGCCCCTGAACCAAGGCGCGCCGACGAAGACAGTAGCAGTGGTACGGCAAGGAGGCGCAATGCTGGATCAGGGGGGTAGCGGCTCTAAGTAGCCGTTCGGTGATGAATATCTGGCAGAAAGGCCGCGCTTAAGCCCAATAGCGGTAAAAATGAGCAAAGTAAGTAGACAAACTCAATGCTGTACCAGTCAGCCAGTTGCCCCAGAATGGCGGCACCAATACCGCCAATACCAAAAGCAAAGCCAAAAAACAGGCCAGATACCATGCCAACGCGTCCCGGTAGCAGCTCCTGTGCAAAGATTAAAATTGCCGGGAACGCCGAGGCCAGAATAAAGCCTATGCCCAGCGAGAGCACGGTGGTCCAGAACAGGTTGACGTGTGGCAGCAATAAAGTGAGTGGCGCCACCCCTAAAATCGAAAACCAGATTACCCGCTTGCGGCCAATGGCATCACCAATCGGCCCGCCAAGAATGGTGCCTGCCGCGACCGCCAGCAAGAATAAAAACAGCTGTAATTGAGCGGCTTGAATACCTAAGCCAAAGTGTTTGATCAGATAAAAAGTGAAGTAGCTGCTGATGCTTGCCAGATAGAACTGTTTGGAGAAAACCAGCGTCAGCAGAATAAATATCGTCAACTTGACTTGGCCAGAGCTGAGTGTCGGCTTACTGCTGACGCTGCTGTGCTTGGCCTGACGATGCTGCCGACTATACCACTGGCCCACTTTATACAGCACGGCCATGGCCAAGAGTGCGAGCAGTGCAAACCATGCCACACTAGCTTGCCCCAGTGGGATAACAATCAGTGCAGCGAGCAAGGGGCCGCTGGCACTACCGCTATTACCCCCCACCTGAAAAATAGACTGGGCCAGACCAGGACGGCCACCCGCCGCCATGCGTGCCACCCGTGAGGATTCCGGATGAAACACCGATGAGCCGATGCCAATCAGCGCGGCGGCCAACAGCAACAGCGGATAACTATGGGCAGAAGCCAGCAGCAGTAAACCACAGAGTGTCGAACCCATACCGCAGACCAGCGAGTAAGGTAGCGGGCGCTTGTCGGTATACAGCCCAACCAGGGGCTGTAATAGTGAGGCGGTGCATTGGTAAGTGAAAGTCAGCAGGCCGATTTCGGCAAAGCTTAGCTGGTAATTACCTTTTAACAGCGGGTAAAGCGCTAGCAACAGCGACTGCAGCATATCATTCAGAAAATGAGAAAAGCTGATAGCGCCGAGGACTCGAAATTGAGTTGGCTGGCGAGTGTTGGGGAGCGTGGTCATGAGTTGTCTACCATTTTAGTGGTTTTTGCTGAGGCTGAGTCTGGTGGCGATTTCGGCCAAACGCCGGCC
Source organism: Neisseriaceae bacterium TC5R-5 (assembly GCA_020830965.2). GTDB lineage: Bacteria > Pseudomonadota > Gammaproteobacteria > Burkholderiales > Chromobacteriaceae > Chromobacterium. The sequence continues at coordinate 53,305 of JACCFC020000007.1, read as the reverse complement.
TTGTGCCAAAGCCAGTTTCTTTTCATCGTCACTGATGGCCAGTGTGTTTTGCAGACCGGCCACATGGCTGACGCCATAGGGCGTGCCGCCAGTCTGCGTTTGCGCTAAAGCTGCTTCGCTATAGGGTAGGCCCAGTATCAGCATGCCATGATGCATCAGGGGAAGCATCATGCTTAGTAAGGTAGACTCCTGGCCGCCATGCATGGACGAGGAACTGGTAAATAGACAAGCTGGTTTGCCGCTTAGTGCGCCTTGCATCCATTCGGCGCTGGTACTATCGAGAAAATATTTCATCGCGGCTGCCATATTGCCAAAGCGGGTAGGGCTGCCTAGGGCCAGGCCGATGCATTCGCTTAAGTCGGATTTTTCGACATAAGGGGCTCCGCTATCCGGAATGCTGCTGGCGGTGCTTTCGCAAACAGTGGAAACTTTTGGGACGGTGCGTAATCGTGCCTGACAATTGGGAACGCTTTCAATGCCACGAGCGATGAGTCTGGCTAATTCGCCGGTAGCGCCATATTGGCTGTAATACAGTACCAAGATATCTTGCATCACGAATTCCTTTAAAAATAGCTATCAATAGTTAAGCTGCAGGGTAATCATGCTTGCCTTGTCGTGCAACAGCACTGAATTTACCCCTTTGGGCTGGCCCTGGATTTTGTTGGAGAGATGAGTGAATCAACTTCAGTCTTATTTGAGTTTTACCCGGTTTTTATTGCAAAGAATGGGGGCGCACCGAGTACGAGAGGTGGCCAGTAGCCTTACCTTCACTACGCTGTTAGCACTCGTGCCCTTGCTCACCATCACCTTGACAGTGATTTCCGCCTTCCCGGTATTTGCCGATCTTAACCTGCGTTTTAAGACCATGTTGTTATCCACGCTGGTACCGGAGTTTGCCGGTAAGGTGGTGTTCGTTTATATGCAGCAGTTTGCCGATAATGCCGGCAAGCTGACGGCGGCAGGCATTGCTGCGCTGGGTATTACCGCCTTACTGTTAATGTCAATTATCGAACGGGCTTTCAATACCATCTGGGGGGTGCAGAGTAGCCGACCTTGGTTGCAGCAAAGCATGGTGTATTGGACGGTGCTGACCTTGGGGCCTTTAGCCTTGGGTGGTGGTTTGCTGGCCTGGCGCCGCTTGTTTCAACTGCCCGTGTTTCATTATGCCCCCTCCTTGCTGAGTAATCTGCTGGAAACGGGTGGCACCATTATCTTGACCGGCCTGGTGCTCTCCCTATTGTATCGGGTGCTGCCCAACCGCTTTGTACCGTTCAAGCATGCGTTATCAGGGGCGGTGCTTGCCTCTATTCTGCTGGAGGCAACACGGGCATTGTTTGGTTTATACATTGCCCAGCTCGGTAATTATCAGCTGGTTTATGGCGCGTTTGCCAGCGTGCCCATTTTTTTATTGTGGCTGTATTGTTTGTGGCTGGTGATTCTGGTGGGGGCCGTATTCACCGCCTCCTTATCTTATTGGGAGGGCAATGCCTGGCGCCGTCGTTGCGAACCACAACGGCGTTTTCTGGATGCCTTGGAAGTGATGCTGCTGTTGGATGCGGCACAGGAGAAAGGGGTGTTACTGAGTCCACGACAATTGCGGGAACAAATTAAAGTGGGTTACGACGAATTAGGCTTGGTGCTGGATGCCCTCAGTGAGTGTGGCTATGTGCATAAAGGGCAAGGTGATCATTGGGCCTTAGGCAAAAAACTGAGCCAGATTAAACTGATCGAATTGTTTGAGTTGTTTGTTTATCGTGCCGATCCTTATCAGGTTGATGAAATCAGTCTCGGTGTGGCGGAGCTATTGGGGTCGTTAACCTCTTCTTTGGCCAGCAGCTCCTTGCAGGATTTTGCTCGTCTGGTCGGTCGAAAGTAATGATGATTCAGGTAAAAGCTCGGGTCTTCATTGGGCGGATACCAACCAGGAATACCCAGTAAGGGTAGTGGACAGAGGCTAAGCGGGCTGCTTAAAAAATGATCATCGGCAAGTTGTCGCGCGAGTTGTTGATCCAGTTGTTGCTGCTGCTGTTGCGGGGCCAGACTAAAAAAATCCGGGTTTACGTGTAGCAGCAAAGCTTTACCGCACCAGCCGATATACGGGGCCAGCCCGCTTTCGAATAAAGCATGCCCCAAAGTATGTACGCTTATCTGCTGTTGCCAGCTCTGGCGTTGGGTAATAAACAGCGCCTGCCACTGCATCTGCTGCAATAGCTGTCCGATGGCATCATCGCTAATCGCGACGATAACCCCGCACTCATCCAGCAAGGTGGCGGCATCACGTCGTGGCCCTCGCCGCTTTTCACCGTTGGCTATTGCGCGTAAGTGGCGCTCATTCAGCGCTTGCTTGCTGTGCGGCCAGGCCAGCCAACTGAGTGCATTAAACCAGTCATGCCAGTTGCGGCTGCGGGTAGGCACTTCACCATGAGCAGCAATGTGCTGTTCGTAATAACTATCCGGTATCAGATCACAAACAAAGCGCAGCCTTGTCGCTAAGGTTGGGGCGTGTGCTCGTGCCCGTTGTAATAGCTGATCGTAATCCTGCTGCGTGGGCCAATCGTCCAGGCTGAGTAGCGAAGCGACGGTACGAATAGGCTGGTAGAGCGGATGGGACAGATAATCGGTTTGCCAGTGAGTCACAGTAGCGTGCGGGTGATGTTTATTTAAAAGCGTATTTTACCGTCAAAGCGGGTCGATATTATTGTTACTTTTAAGACTAAGCTTAGTATTTGACGGCGTCGTTTTTGGTGTCTAAATCCAGTATCCTGCACGCCTTCGGGCTGGAGGATGTTATGGATTACTTTCCCATTTTTATGCGTTTGCAGCAGCAGAGCTGTCTGATTGTGGGTGGAGGAGAAGTGGCCTTACGTAAGGCGCGCCTGCTGTTGACAGCAGGCGCGCGTCTGACGGTGGTAGCGCCGACTTTGGCCCCTGAATTAGCGGCCATGGTGGCAGAAGAGCAGGTAGCTCACCGGTGTAGTCTGTTTAGTGAAGACTTGCTGCCAGGGCAGCGTTTGGTGATAGCCGCTACGCATGATCGCGAAGTCAATCGCCAGGTGTCGCTTGCCGCGCAGGCTCTGGGGATTCCGGTCAATGTGGTTGATGACCCGGAGTTATGCACCTATATCACACCTGCTATTATTGATCGCTCCCCTTTGGTGATTGCGGTATCAACCGGCGGCGGTGTGCCGGTTTTAGCGAGGTTGATTCGGGCGCGTTTGGAAAGCATGATCCCAAGCAGTTTTGGCCTGCTGGCGCGCTTTGCGACCAGTTTTCGCGAGCGGGTGAAGGCGCGTTTTGTAAATGTAGACGAGCGTCGGATTTTTTGGGAATCGGTACTGGAAGGCCCGCTGGCAGAAACCGTGATGAATGGGGATGAGGAGCAAGCGCGCCAGCAAATGGAGGCGCGCCTGGCTCAAGGTATTGACAGTAACACCACGGGGGCGGTGTATTTGGTGGGGGCAGGGCCCGGGCACCCTGATTTGCTGACGTTTAGGGCTTTGCGTTTAATGCAGCAGGCGGATGTCGTGCTATACGATAATCTGGTCGCACCAGCTTTGCTGGAGTTGGTGCGCCGCGATGCTGAGCGTATCTATGTGGGGAAGGAGCGTGCCAATCATGCTTTGCCACAAGAAGATATTAATTTGCTGATGGTGAGGCTGGCAGGTGAAGGCAAGCGGGTGCTGCGTCTGAAGGGAGGGGATCCGTTCATGTTTGGTCGTGGCGGAGAGGAGATTGCTACTCTGGCGCAATATGGCATTCCTTTTGAGGTGGTGCCAGGGATTACCTCAGCTAGCGGAGCGGCTGCTTATGCGGGCATCCCACTGACTCATCGCGATTATGCTCAGTCTGTCACTTTTGTCACTGGACATAAGAAAGATGGCAGCATTCAGTTAGACTGGCAGGCTTTGACTCGCCCTGCACAAACAGTGGTGGTTTATATGGGTATTGCTACTGCCAGCGAGTTATGCCAAGCCTTTATTCAACATGGCAAAGCCGCCACAACGCCGGCAGCCGTTGTGCAATGGGCGACGACCGTTCAGCAACGTACCGTAACGGGTACCCTTGAGAGCTTGCCTCTGCTGATTAAGGAATATGCCATTAGCTCTCCGGCCTTGATTATCGTTGGAGAGGTAGTGGGTTTGGCCGAGCAATTGGCTTGGTATCGGCGGTGTGAGAATACGGCTGTTAAAATTTTGCGATAATGCTTTTAAACACTTTACAGATAGCGGCTGGTAGTTGAACTTGGTCAGCTTGGGCGTTTGCTTTGCGCAGCCGGCGTGTTCAGTGCATAAGGTGTGCCAAATTTTATGAAGAGGCAATTATGGTCGGCGTGTTAATCATTGGTCACGGGCAGCTGGCGCAAAGCCTGGCTGACTGTGCCAAGCATGTGTTGGGACGGGTGCCGGACAATCTGGTGGTGATGGCGGTTGACAAAAATGACGATCCTGAGAGTAAGCAACGGGAGGCGGAAAATTTGCTGGCCAGTGTGGATCGAGGGGCTGGGGTGCTGGTGCTGACCGATATGTGTGGTGGAACGCCCTCCAATATCGCTTGTCGACTCTGCCGTCCCAATCAGGTGGAGGTGGTGGGTGGTGCCAATTTGCCTATGGTGGTGCGGGCTTTATTTTATAGTGACCAACCGTTAGATGTCGTTGTACAAAAAGCGATAACAGGCGGGATAGAAGGAGTGATGTGTATGATTTCGGGGGATCATAATGCTACGAGTTGAGGTGGAAATCATTAATAAACTGGGTTTGCATGCACGTGCATCCAGCAAGTTGACGCAATTGGCCAGTCGTTATCGCAGCGATGTTTTCATTGCCAGAAATAATCGGCGGGTCAATGGTAAAAGTATCATGGGTGTGATGATGCTGGCGGCAGGTAAGGGGTCGACAATTGAGCTGGAAATCAGTGGTGAGGATGAACAGCAGGCTCTAGACGCGATATTGGCGCTCATCAACAGTCGTTTTGACGAAGCAGAATAAACCTGTGCTAGAGGAAGTAAAACGATGAGTATCACCCTGCATGGGGTTGCGGTTGGTGGCGGCATTGCGATTGGGCGTGCTTATTTAATCTCGCGCAGTATGGATGACGTGGCGCACTATTTGCTTGCTGAAGAAGATGTGCCAGCAGAGCTTGCTCGTTTTGACGAGGCGATTCGCACCACGCGCAAAGAACTAGAAATGTTGTGGGGGAGTATTCCAGAAAATGCGCCGACGGAGCTAGGGGCATTTTTATCTTTGCATATCATGTTGTTAGGAGATGCGACGCTATCGCGAGATCCTTGTGACATTATTGAGCAACAGCACTGCAATGCAGAATGGGCGCTTAAGCTGCAATGTGATCAACTGGTTGAGCAGTTTGATGCCATTGAGGAAGATTATCTACGTGAACGTAAGCAGGATGTGCTGCAAGTAGTAGAGCGTATTTTCAAAAACCTGAATGGAGATGAGCTCCCATTACCTTCCGGATCAGATAGCCTGGATGACCAGATATTGGTTGCTCATGATCTATCACCTGCTGACATGGTTTACTTCAAGGATGCTAATTTTGCTGCCTTTATCACGGATGTGGGGGGGGCAACATCGCATACGGCAATCTTAGGACGTAGTCTGGACTTACCATCGGTCATTGCCTTGCATCGCTCACGTCAGTTGATTCGTGAAACAGAATGGATCGTGGTAGATGGTCAGCAAGGGGTGGTGGTTATCAACCCCGATGAGCTGGTGCTGCGCGAGTATCGGCTTCGTCAGCGCGCATGGCGAGATGCTCGACGTAAACTGGTTTCCATTCGCAAATCTGACGCCAAGACGCAGGATGGTACACCGGTTGAGTTATTGGCTAATATCGAGTTGCCCCAAGATGTGGAAGATGTGCGTAAGTCCGGTGCAATGGGAGTAGGTTTATTTCGTAGTGAGTTTTTGTTTTTAGGGCGTGACACCCTTCCAGATGAAAATGAGCAATACGAAGCATACCGTCGTGTTGCTGAAAGTATGAAGGGTTTACCCGTTACCATACGCACGATGGATTTGGGGGCAGATAAAAGTCCCAAATGGTTGAATCATACTGTTGCTGAAAACCCAGCTTTGGGCTTAACCGGTATTCGTTTGTGTCTGGCTGAACCGCTGATGTTTCGTGTGCAGTTGCGCGCTTTATTGCGAGCTTCCATGCATGGCAAGATCCAAGTGCTGTTTCCAATGCTTAATTCCTTGTCTGAACTTAAGCAGGCCTTGGCTCAGTTTCAGTATGCCAAGCAAGAGTTACAAGATGAGAATATTCACTATGCCGCAGATATTCAGCTTGGTGCGATGATAGAGATTCCTTCTGCTGCGCTGGTGGTGGCTAGTTTCACCAAGCATGTGGATTTTCTATCTATTGGTACCAACGACCTTATTCAGTACACCCTGGCAATTGATCGCAATGATGATTCGGTTAGTCATTTGTATGACCCGGTGCATCCGGCAGTACTAAAGTTGATTTCTCACACAATTAAGGTGGCCGATAAGGCGGGACTACCTGTTTCTATCTGTGGCGAAATGGCTGGAGATGCTAGGCTGACACGCTTATTACTGGGAATGGGTTTGCGTAAGTTCTCCATGCATCCGGCTAAGCTGTTAGAGGTGAAGCAGCAAATGCTAAATACGCATTTGGATAAAATCTCGGCTTTGAGTACTCGCATACTTAAAAGTGAAGATCCGGATAAAATTGCTGAATGGCTACAGCAATTGAATAATAGTGAGTAGCAGAGAAGCTCATAAAGTTGGTAATGAATTTCGATAAGCACATACTTTTAATAGATTGATGCTTTTACTGTTTAGTTAACGTTGTGGCAAGTGAGTTGTGTCAGTTTTAAAAAATAAAAATCGTGAGGCATTTTGTTTTTAAACAGCTCATTTTTATTTGTTCTGTAGTTAAAGCATGTGTTTTTTGAGCAAATTATCTGTTGGCGCGATACGTCAAGTGTATTATAATAAATAGGCATATAGTTTGATGCTTTTGGTATAGATTGTTGTGTATATGCATCTGTCTTGAATTATTATTGTTGAAAATAAAAGAATACTTTGGAAGATAAAAAACGTGATTATCCGCAGGCTGATCTAGCGAGGCTTGCGACTGCCATTATTGAGATGCCTAATGGGGTGTTGGTTGCAGCAATCAAGGGTGGGCGTTATAAGCTACCTGGGGGTAAAGCTATTCGGGGTGAGTTACGTTCTCAAACTCTAATCCGCGAAGTGCGCGAAGAGACTGGTTTGCGTATCAACTCTATGCTTTATTTGTTCGATCACATTACACCTAGCAATGCTCATAAAGTTTATTTGTGTATTGCACAAGGTCAACCAAGACCACAGAGGGAGGTTGAGCGAATCGCGCTAGTTTCCTCGCCGGACAGCGAAATGGACTTATTTGTTGAAAGTCGGGCCATTCTCCGCCGTTATGCTAGGCTGCGTGGTGAAGCTACAGCAAAGGGGGAAGCTATGCGTTCATTGCTGGGGCTTGCTAGGTATATTGCTAAAGTTGACTAACTTTAGCTTGTTTAGCGCTAAAAAAGACGGTCAACTGACCGTCTTTTTGTATTTGTGGGGCGGTTAAATTTCGGTGTGCTTGGCTGCATCTAAAGTGTTTTGTAGCAAGGTGGCAACAGTCATTGGGCCTACTCCTCCCGGAACCGGCGTAATCATGCTGGCGCGAGCGCTGGCGGTGGAAAACTCCACATCACCGCAGAGCTTGCCATTGCTTAGGCGGTTAATGCCGACATCAATGACAATCGCGCCAGGCTTAACCCATTCTCCTTTGACGAAGTTAGGAATGCCTACCGCAGCAATGACGATGTCAGCAGTACTAATCTCTTGTGCCAGATTTTCTGTGGCACTATGGCATACGGTCACAGTAGCGCGTGCCAGTAGCATCTCCAGTGCCTGCGGTCTGCCAACAATATTAGATGCGCCAATAATCACTACCTTCTTACCCTTTGGGTCAATGCCATAAGTTTTCAGTAAAATCATCACACCACGTGGCGTGCACGGTCGCAGCAAGGGCATTTTTATTGCTAAGCGACCCATATTGTAAGGATGGAAACCATCAACATCTTTACGAGGATCGATGCGTTCTATTACGGCTTGTGGATCAATCTGCTGGGGTAAAGGGAGTTGAACTAGAATGCCATCTACCTTTGCATCGTTATTTAGCTTGTCAATGATGTTCAGCAATTCAGTTTGGCTGGTGGTGACTGGTAGGTCATAGGCTAAAGAATTAATGCCTGCGGTTTGGCAAGCTCGTTTTTTGTGGGTGACATAAACCGAAGAGGCGGGATCTTCCCCTATTAGAATGACTGCTAGCGTGGGGGCACGTTTTCCCGCAGTAATCCGTAACGCTACTTCTCTACCTATCTCTTCAATTAGTTTTGTTGCTACTGCTTTGCCATCAATTAACTTTGCGACCATGCGAGAATTCCATCAATCATTACGAGTTAAGATGCTCGGCATTGTCGCATTTTTCTATTTAATGGGGAATCGTGTTGAGCGACTTAAGTTTCTTTAACATCAAGATAAATAAGGAGAACTCGAGTTTTTTTGATGGTGATTGTTCGGCAGGTGTTATTGTTGTGTGTGATTTTATTGTAAATTGCTGTTGACACCGTTTAGGTCACAGCGTATATTTGCGTCCTCTGTTGTCGGGGCGTAGCGCAGCCTGGTAGCGCACCTGATTTGGGATCAGGGGGTCGCGAGTTCGAATCCCGCCGCCCCGACCAGAAACTAAGCAAGCCCGATATGAGCGCCCGTAGCTCAACCGGATAGAGCACCAGCCTTCTAAGCTGGGGGTTACAGGTTCGATTCCTGTCGGGCGCGCCAGTAATATAGTTAAAGATTATGGTGGATGTAGCTCAGTTGGTAGAGTCCAGGATTGTGATTCCTGTTGTCGTGGGTTCGAGCCCCATCATCCACCCCAGAATAAATAATAAAGCCCAGCACTATGTGCTGGGCTTTATGCATTGTAGCGTCTTTTCTTTTCTATTTTGTGCCACAGTAGGTACAAAAAGTGAGGAATTGGTCTGCTTGAAACTGCTATTGGGGATTTGTCTAAAATTTCTTTCTGTCACAATGGTTTGACAGTAGTAATAGCACTGTAATAGAATCCGGAACTTTCAAGAATTACGATGGAAGAGTTCCATGAAGACCTTTTCTGCCAAGCCGCACGAGGTTAAACGCGACTGGTTTGTGGTCGATGCTGCCGATAAAGTGTTGGGCCGTCTTGCTGCTGAGATTGCTCACCGCCTACGTGGTAAACACAAGCCTGAATTTACTCCTCATGTTGACACCGGCGATTACATAGTCGTTGTCAATGTCGAGAAGTTACGCGTCACCGGTGCTAAGGCACAAGACAAGAAATACTATCGCCACACTGGTTACCCAGGTGGTATTTATGAGCGTAGCTTTACGGAACTGCAAAACAAGTTCCCTGAGCGTATTTTGGAAAAAGCCGTAAAGGGTATGCTGCCGAAGGGGCCTCTGGGGTATGCCATGATCAAGAAGCTCAAGGTATATTCTGGTACTGAGCACCCGCATACAGCCCAGCAGCCTAAAGTGCTGGAAATCTGATATTAAGGCAAATGAATGAACGGTAAATATTACTACGGCACGGGTCGTCGCAAGAGCTCTGTTGCTCGTGTGTTCATGCAAAAAGGTTCTGGTCAAATTATTGTTAACGGTAAGCCCGTTGACGAATACTTTGCTCGTGAAACTGGTCGCATGGTGATTCGCCAGCCTCTGGTGTTGACTGAGAATCTTGAAGCATTTGATATTAAGGTCAATGTTGTTGGTGGTGGAGAAACGGGTCAGGCAGGTGCAATTCGCCATGGCATCACTCGTGCATTGATCGATTTTGACGCTGTTTTAAAGCCTGCATTGTCTACCGCAGGTTATGTAACACGTGATGCTCGTGAAGTTGAACGTAAAAAAGTCGGCTTGCGCAAAGCTCGCCGCGCTAAGCAGTTCTCTAAGCGTTAATTTCGCGAGTTCTGTTACAAAGAACCGCCAACCCAGTCATTGGGTTGGCGGTTTTTCTATGCGTGTTTAGTTTTAGCGTTCAAGCCGCCGATATTGTGTCTCAACCAAACTGTGCTTACACTGGTTCGCTCTGCCATTTTATTTTTATAAGGGTATGCGGTATGGTTAAGGTCGGTATTGTTGGTGGCACAGGTTACACGGGTGTTGAGTTATTAAGGCTGCTGGCCAGACATCCGTCGGTACGAGTAACGGCAGTGACCTCACGTAAAGATGCCGGGCTTAAGGTCGCGGATATGTTTCCCAGTTTGCGTGGCTGGATAGATGTGCTTTTCTCTACCCCAGATGAGGCCCACTTGCAGGAGTGCGATGTCGTATTTTTTGCCACACCAAATGGTGTTGCAATGCATGATGTACAGGCTTTGTTGTCCAGCGGGGTTCGCGTAATTGATTTGGCTGCAGATTTTCGTCTGAAAAATATACAGGAATGGGAGCAGTGGTATGGTATGACCCATGCTTCACCAGCCTTGGTTGCAGAGGCAGTTTATGGCCTACCAGAAGTCAATCGTGAGTCGATACGGGGCGCACAATTGGTCGCCAACCCCGGCTGTTATCCTACGGCCGTGCAACTCGGTCTTCTGCCTTTGATTGAGGCTGGCATTGTGGATACCAGTCGTTTGATCGCAGATTGTAAATCAGGCGTCTCTGGTGCTGGTCGTAAAGCGGAGTTAGGCAGCCTATTGACGGAGGCGGGTGACTCATTCAAAGCCTATGGGGTTGGCGGTCATCGTCATTTGCCAGAAATTCGTCAGGGTCTAGCACAAATTTGCGGGCAGAAAGTGGGGTTGACCTTTGTGCCGCACTTGACCCCGATGATTCGTGGCATCCATGCTACTTTGTACGCTCGCCTGCAGCGGGATATCGATGTGCAGGCTCTATTCGAACAACGTTATGAGCAGGAACCTTTTATAGATGTGCTACCGGCTGGTAGTCATCCGGAAACCCGATCTGTGCGTGGCGCCAATCTGTGTCGAATAGCCGTGCATAGACCACAAGGCGGGGATACGGTTGTTGTGCTCTCTGTTATTGATAACCTGGTGAAAGGTGCAGCAGGGCAGGCCGTGCAAAACATGAATTTGATGTTTGGACTGCCGGAGTCTAGTGGTTTAGAAATTGTTCCACTCATGCCTTGATGATGGACTTTGCTTGAATACTCGCTATTTAGCCCAATATCCGACTAAAATACTAGTGTAATAATGCCGCGTTGGCGGCGAAGAACTGACTGTGAGGCTTGAGATGACTGCAACTGCAACTGAAATGCCATCCCCTATCAATTTTAGCGAAAGCGCCTGTACCAAGGTGTTAGACCTGATTGCTGAGGAAGGTAATCCTGATTTGAAACTGCGGGTTTTTGTTACCGGCGGTGGTTGTTCGGGTTTTCAGTATGGTTTTACATTTGACGAAATGGCAAATGAAGACGATACCGCTATAGAGAGACGAGGCGTTACCTTTCTGGTCGACCCGATGAGTTATCAATATCTGGTTGGTGCTGAGATTGACTACCAGGAAAGTCTAGAAGGCTCTCAATTTGTGATTCGTAATCCGAATGCTACGACCACTTGTGGTTGCGGCTCGTCGTTTTCGGTTTGAGTTTAAGGCTTGGGAGAGTAATGGCTCGAGCTAAGGCTCGGGCCTATTTTATTGGAAAGAAAGCATGAATAAATTTCCGCCTCTAGAAATACCCAAAGTCGAGTTTGCTAGGGAGTTTCCTTTCAGTGATAGCGACTTCGAACGTATCCGTAAGCTGATTTATCGAGAAGCAGGTATCTCGTTGAATCCCTCCAAGAAGGACATGGTGTATGGGCGGTTGGTACGCCGCATTCGCGAACTCAAGCTAACTGGATTTGCCGCCTATGTGGATTTTCTAGAGTCGGCCGGAGGTAAACGTGAGTTCGAGCAGTTTGTTAACGCGTTGACCACTAATCTGACATTTTTCTTTCGCGAAGAGCACCACTTTCCTATTTTGAGTGAGCACCTCAAGCATAAAGCTGCATCCAGTAATGAATTAACCATCTGGTGTGCCGCCTCTTCCACTGGTGAAGAGCCGTACTCCTTGGCAATTACCGCACTGGAGGCCTTTGGCGGTGCTGCCAGACCTAATATCAGTGTCCTGGCGACAGATTTAGACACGAGTGTGCTGGAAACCGGGCGACAGGGTATTTATCCGGCAGATAAAGTCAGCAAGCTGCCACATGGCTATGCCAATAAGTATTTCGATAAACAGTCCGATGGGTCATTTCAGGCCAAACCCATTCTGCGCAATATGATTACGTTTCAACGACTAAACCTAGTGGAAAGCCCCTGGCAAGTTCGGCGCCAGTTTGATGCCATTTTTTGCCGAAATGTGATGATTTATTTTGATCGCGATACCCAATTTGCCATTTTGAAGCGTTTTGCACCGCTATTAAAGGATGATGGTCTGCTATTTGTTGGGCATTCCGAGAATTTTTATTTTGCCTCAGACTATTTTCATTTACGTGGGAAAACGGTTTACGAACACACCAAAAAATAAATCAGATTCTAGGGCAGCCATGGATGAACATGGATTGCCTATCTACTCAGATATCAGTTTATTGCGTCATTTTTTGGTTGTAGATGGCTCAATGAACTGTTTCTTTTACGAGTGATAGGTATTTTGAACAAAGCTTAAAAAGAACTAGCGCTTCAGGTCGACATTGCCGATGATTAAAGTAAGCCTCTTCGTTTAATCAGGGCAGGAGATTTTGATCATGTCTGCTCGTATGTTGCAAATGTTAGCGTTATTGTCCCTGTCTGGTATCAGTGTGGCAGCTTGTTTGCCACAGGCTTGGATCTGTACCTCACCGATTGAATCGATGAATGAGGCCGGGATTGGGCATAAGCAACAGAATGTGCAAACTCTGGCCGGCTTACATCTTGAGCGTGATGAAACCAGCAACCGCTTCGTGTTAGAGCCCGCTTTTAATCTGAATGAAGATAGCCGCCTATCCTTCAAGCTGACCCCTAAACGTATTGGGCTGCATCTGAAAGTGCGCTTTAATTAGCGCACTTGTTGCAAGGCTTAATGTGGGCGGTAGCCGCGCTCAATCAAGATGCCCACCTTTTTGACTTCCGGCAGAATACCCAGTTTAGTCACCGCCACCTTGACCCAAGGTGCGCCAAAATCTTGGCGAATCATCTGAGCGATATGTTCAGCGAGCGCCTCTAGAAGCAAAAAGTGCTGTTCAGCCAACTCCTTGCGTAAGCGCTCTACCACCTCGCCATAATGAATAGTGTCATCAATATTATCGCTATGGCATGGCCTCTCGTTAGGAAGGCCAATTTCCAAGTCGATTTCGACGGTTTGTGGAGCAGTGCGCTCCCATTCGTAAACACCAATAATGGTGTCGGCGCGTACTTCGCGCAGAAAGATGATGTCCATTAGTTTGTCTGAGAGTTGGGGTTTACAGCCCGATAACGTAAAATCCGAAGCTCGCTATTCTAATGGATACCCCATGACCACAACAGCTTTTGCCTTTGTTATTGCGGCTTATTTGCTTGGCTCGCTCTCTTTTGCCGTTATCGTTAGCAAGCTCATGGGTATGGCAGACCCTCGCAGCTACGGTTCTGGCAACCCTGGCGCGACCAATGTGTTGCGTTCGGGTAAAAAACTGGCTGCGGTCCTGACCTTGCTGGGTGACGGGATAAAAGGCTGGGTGGCGGTGGCACTGACCGCCTGGCTGGCCCCTCGTTACGGGCTAGGTGAGCAGACCATTGCCTTGTCGGCACTGGCGGTGTTGCTAGGACATATGTGGCCGGTGTTTTTTGGTTTCAAGGGTGGTAAAGGGGTAGCCACTGCCGTAGGCGTGTTGTTTGGTTTGAATGTCTGGCTAGCGTTGGCCGCTATATTGACCTGGTTGTTTATGGCTTTTGTAGTCAGAATTTCTTCACTTTCCGCCATCGTTACCTGTGTGCTGGTGCCAGTGTATGCCTACTTTATTGTCGGGCCGCAAAGCACGTATTTTGGTCTTTGCATCATGATTGCGCTGCTAGTGCTGCATCGCCATAAGTCTAATCTGCTCAAACTGTTGACGGGTGAAGAGGGCAAGATTGGCGAAAAGTCGGGTTCCAATGGCGAGTCTCGGTAACAGGATATGATGGAACTTTATCGATTTTTACAGCAGCAAGGCTTTGGCAGCCGCAAAGAGTGTCGTCAACTGGTTGAGTACGGACTGGTTAGTTTGAACGGTGAGGAGGCAGACAACTACCGCTTGCCGGTAAGCCCAGAGGCAATCACCGAGCTGGTGGTGAATGATGAGCCCTGGCCCGTGCTGCTGGGCCCTGTGTATCTACTGCTGCATAAGCCTGCGGATTACGAAACTTCGCATAAACCACAACATCACCCCAGCATCTATCGCTTGTTACCGTACCAGTTTAAAAATCTAGATATCTCTGCCGTGGGCCGTCTGGATGTGGACACGACGGGGCTATTGTTGCTGAGTAATGATGGTCAGTTTATCCACGCCTTAAGCTCTCCGAAGAAGCAAGTGCCCAAGTGTTATCAGGTCACGCTGAAACATCCAGCTACTGATGAGTTGATCCAGCAACTACTCAATGGTGTGTATCTGAATGACGAGGCTTGCGAGTTTGCTGCAGATACTATTGAACAACTGGATAGCCACCGTATTTTGCTAACCATCACCCAGGGGAAGTACCACCAGGTAAAGCGCATGGTGGCGGCAGCAAGTAACCGGGTAGAGCAATTACATCGGCTGAGTTTGGGCGAGCTGCAATTGGGAGAGTTAGCGGTAGGGCAATGGCGCTTTTTGAAGGTAGCGGAGTTGGCTGCTTTCGGTTTTGGGCAGGCACCGCTCTGATGCCTGCCGCTGCTGCTACAAAATTACGGCGTCAGCAAGGTAGTGAGTGACTTCCCGGCAGTAAATAGCATGGTGATGTCTCTACTGCCTAGCGTCCTCCGGTTCCATACCGCGACATCGTTATACTTTGGTGCAACCTGACCCATCGCGTAGCCCTTGCCGTAGAAGTTACCGGTGCCATCTTCATTAAACACCAACGGTCCGGCGGGAAAAGCATTAACCATATTCATGGATGTTAGGTCCATCGTGGCACTTTGCAGTTTCTGCCCGGGCACGCCAAGGTAAGCGACGGCCTGGCGTGTGGTTTTGTTGATCGTGAGTGCCAAGTACACCCATTGATTGGACGGCAGTGAGAAGGTACTGTCAACACGCTGGCTACCGTCACCAATATTGAAGGTGACCCCATTCTTGCTGCTGGTCTGGCTAATGATCAAGCCGGGCGTAGAGCCGCCCCCATCCCAGTCTTTATTCGCGACGATGGGCAGCCAGGCCTGGGTGGCATCCGAGTTGAACCACAAGCCAATTGAGAACTGGGCGGGAGTGGCTGTATTGCTTGCTAGTGTGTAGCTGTTTATTTTGGGGTTAATGACCAGACTTTGCCCACCAAAATTATCGGCTGCGAATGAGGGCGCGGTACTGTCGCTACTCTTCAGTCGGCTAAACGCCGCACCACCGACGACATCGCTCAGATTATTGTTAAATGGCAGTAAGTTGAGCAGGCCTTCCAGTAAGGACGGGCGTAACTGATCGTCTGGTACCACGTAGTCAATCTGTGCCTGGGTGGCTGCTGCGGTGTTAGCTGCAATGACCACGTAATTGAAGGTATAGGTTCTTTCACCATCCTGTCCCAGTGGTGGATTGTCTGTGAAAGTCGTGGTGTTAGCAGGGAGCGATTGCAGTAGGACGCTATCACGATACAGAGAGATCGTCTCAATGAGTGTGTCGTCTGCTGGTAAACGCCAGTTCAAGCTAATCGTTTTGGTGGGGATATTGGCTTGTGAACGCAACATTTGCACGCCCGGTGTACTGAGTAAAGACTGGCCATCCATCTTCCATTGCGTGCTATCACGACCCTGGGCCTGCATGAAGTCCAAGATGGTGGGGGTGATATCGGCTTGGCTGGGATAGCGATAAATATCACTATCGCTGGCTTTGGCTTGCTGGAAGACGCTGTTGCCGCTCTGGTTGAGTGCAATAAAGCTGGTTTGTGTTGCAGCGTCTAGTGCGGCATTACTCGCGCTCGTACGTAACCCCCGGTCACTGCTGGCGACAATCAGCCAGGACTCCTGTGGATTAGCGCTCTGGCGCGTACGAATGGCGCTGAGTAATTGACCAACACGCTGATCCAACTGTGATAGTGCCTGCTGATAAGCTGCGCCCGAACCATTTTGGGCGACAGCGGCCAGCGTATTGAAGTTGGCCACTACCAGCGCATATTGCCCACTGCTAATGGCTTTGCCGGCAGCGTCGCTAACGCATAAATCGACCCCCGCACAATCAGTAAACTGCTTAATCGCCCCGCTTTGCCGATCTTTTTGCAGCAAGGTGGGCAGCAGCGGGTTGCTGACGATAACCGCCGCCTGTTGCTGTGGATTTGCCGTTTGTAGCTGCTGAAACAGTGTGGGTGCTTGCAAGTCAGCTGCCGCGCCATCCGATACGACCTGATGACGGTTAGCCCAGGTGCCGGTTACAAGGCTAGCCCAGCCTGGGCCGCTTAGCGTTTGCTGTGCGGTAACGGTGCCGCTAATGCCACCACTAAAAGCAGGTCGAATAGCGAGTTGGGCCAGTGCTGGCGCTTGTCCACTGTGCACCGCTTGCTGTAAGGGCTCAATATCTAGGCCATCCAGACCAATCAGCAAGACATGCCGACTGCTCGTTTGGCGTTCCAGGTTTGAGGGTGCTGAAGTACCACCACTGCCACCACCACCGCAGGCGGTGAGTGCTGCGCACAGTGTCAGAAAGAGGAGGGCGTGAAGACGTTTGGGCATGGTCAGCTTGTTGAAAAAGCGCGGGCTCATAAAGTATCCACGGCAGTGCCGCCTATTCTGGGGTCGGTGAAGCTGGGGAGGCCGGTTTCAACATGGCCAGCAAAGCGTCGTAAAAAGCTGTTGCCATCCGCGGTGGTCACACGCAGATCAAACCATTGCGAGCTAGCTTGTAAATCCCAGCTATCCTGCTGCACTGCGCCCGGCGCGATAGTGTAGCTGCGTGAGTCCTCGCTGTTATAGCCATTCGCCACGAAGAAAGTGCATGCCTGGGTACCGCTATTCTGCAAGGTCAGCATCACATTGCCATTACTCACCTCATAACATAAGCGTACCTCGGGCTGATTACCGCTTGCGGTTGCTGTCAGGGGGCCTTTGAATTGCGTGAGAAAACCGTTGGGGCCGTAAACAGAGAAGTCATAATTCAGCGCCGCGCTGTTAGCTGCGGCAAAGCGCCAGCTATCTGACAAGGTTTTGCCTGCCTCTAGCGTGTACTGCCACGGGCCTTGATGATCGTTAGCGTTATTGAAGACGCGATCAGGGAGTACCGAATCATCCGGCTCATATGGCTTGTCCGCATCATCAAACTGCGCGTGATTATTGGCGTAGACGATAAACCCGGCACCGGCGCTGCCGGTATTGGCAAAATCGATATACAACTGCTGGCCATCTGTATCTACACGGGCATGGGCAAATAACTCATAAGGTAAGGCCCGGGCGCGGCGCTGGCCCATTTTTTGGACGGGTCGCAGTTGGGGGCTGGGTGGTACTGGGCCAGGTTTGCTGCGATTGGCATCGGCGGCGGCCTTATAGTTGCGGGTATCCGGCAGTAGTGGCAAATTGCCGTCCGGATTTTTGAAATCCAAAGCAGAGGTCAAGTCGCCACAGATCGCCCGGCGCCAGGGTGAAATATAAGGGCAGGGTACGCCAAAACGCTGTTCGATAAACTGCAATACCGAGGTGTGATCAAATACCTCAGAACACACCCAGCCTCCCTTGCTCCACGGCGAAACGATCATCATCGGCACTCGCGGCCCTAGTCCAATCGGCACCCCGTTATAGTTTTCCTCGGCTACCGATACTGTGCTCAGGCCCTGATAGCCATACAGCCGGGTATTAAGCGGGGGCACATAGGGGGGCATATGATCGAATAAGCCGTCGTTCTCATCATAATTAATGATGAAGACGGTTTTTGACCATACCTCTGGGTTAGAGGTTAAGGCCTGCAGCAGCTTGTCTACCAGCGCCTGTCCGGCGGCTGGTGTTTCCGTGGGATGCTCGCAATACGCATCCGGGCAGATAATCCAGGCGACTTGTGGCAAACGGTTATTTTGCACATCCTCGGCGATCGCATTCGCCAGTACCTCATCGTATGGCCCACTATTGGACGATAACTTGCTGCCAACATAGGCGCGACCACGTTTATACAGATCGGAACTTTTATCCAGCTTGCGGAAGGTTTTGTGATACGCCACCGAATTGCAGCCGTAATTGGAATATGCCTGATATACCCGCCAGTCTATTCCGCTGTTTTGTAAATGTTCGGCATAGCAAGTCCAGCTGATACCTTCCCACGAGGTGTCCAACGCCATCTCCGCTGTCCAGTTACTATCCAGCTCCTGGCCTTTCAGACGTTTGCGCGGATTAGCCGGATCATTGCCGGTCAGCGTGTAAACACTGGCACCGCTGGTGTAATACTGGCGATTCGGTTCGGTATTGGCAAAAATCGAACAATGATTGGCATCGCAAATGGTAAAGGCATTGGCCAGTTGGTAATAAAACGGCAAATCGCGCTCGGCATCGAAGTAAGCCATGCTCATGCGGCTTTTCAGCGGTACCCAGGCATCCCAGTTTTTCCACAAGCTTTGCGCCAGTTTCCAGCTATGGTCGGTACCACCAAGCTGTTGGGCGCTGGTGTTACTGGCATCTAATTGGAAGGGCAGAACGTAATCCAGGCGCGCCTGGGCGATGGGGTCAGCTTCATACCACTGGCTGGTGTTTTGCCAACTGCTCTGGCTGACATTGGTATAGCCCTGGCGCTGTTCCGCATTGCGGCCTACTGGTTGATACCATACCGGGCGCCCGCTGGGCAGCGGCACCGGGCGCGGATCACCAAAACCACGCACACCGTTGAAGGTGCCGAAGTAATGATCGAAAGAGCGGTTTTCCTGCATCAGAATCACAATATGTTCAATATCCTGCAAGGTGCCAGTGCGTTGATTGGCGGGGATAGCCAGTGCGTCACGGATGCTTTGTGGTAACAGGCTCATTGTGCTGACGGCTGCGGCGGTTTGTGCGCCTAGCTTGATAAATTGGCGACGGGTTTTATTCAGCGTCATAAAGTCGTTTTCTGATATTGGTAGGCGAATGACGCGAATATACGTGGGCTTTATGACCATTTTTTGAAATCATTTGGAATGAATAGGCCGCGACGCTATTCGCGGGCTCAGTTTTCCTGCCCTACGCCAAAAGGATGAGTCTATCCCCTGCCGATGACTTAATGCTCTAGCTATTAATCAGCACGCTTGCCCATCTTCTGGTCAATATGGCGTGCGGCCACCACGCCCTATCATCCAACCTTCTTTCATGTGTTTGTTGAACCTTTGCCATGGCCTCTCCCGTTTACAAGCAATACGCGGTGCTGGTGTCCAGTACCGTCGCTTTTACTGTCTGTTTCATGGTCTGGATGATGTTTGCCATTCTGGGCATACCTATCAAGGAGCAATTAGGCTTATCGGAAACGCAATTTGGCATCCTGGCGGCCACGCCGGTGCTGACCGGTTCGCTAGTGCGGGTGCCTTTGGGCATCTGGACTGACCGTTATGGTGGCCGCATTGTGCTGGTGTTGTTAATGCTCAGCTGTGTGCTACCGATTTATCTGATGCAGTTCGCCACCGCGTACTGGCATTTTTTGGTGATCGGTTTGTTTGTTGGCCTAGCGGGCGGGTCGTTTTCGGTGGGGACGCCCTATGTGGCACGTTGGTTTCGCAAGGATCAGCAGGGTTTGGCGATGGGGGTGTTCGGCGCAGGCAATGCCGGCTCTTCACTGACTAAGCTGATTGCTCCGGCGATTATCCTGGCGGCCGGTTGGCAGGCATTGCCGGTTGCGTACGCTCTTATCATGTTGCTGACCGCTATTTTGTTCTGGCTGTTTTCCTTTTCTGATCCCCAGCATTTGGTCCGGCATCACACTTCCTTGGCTCAGCAATGGGCATTGATGAAAAACCCGGCGGTGTTGCGTTATTGCCAGTATTACTCGGTGGTGTTTGGCGGCTATGTGGCATTGGCGTTGTGGATGACCAAGTATTACGTGGGTGAATATGGTTTTGATATTCAGCACGCGGCTTTTTTGGCGGCCTGTTTCTCTTTGCCGGGTGGTGTATTGCGTGCTTTAGGGGGCTGGCTGGCAGATAAATACGGTGCTTATAAAGTGACCTGGGGGGTGATGTGGTTGTGTTGGGTGGCGTTCTTTATCTTGTCTTATCCGCAAACCACTTTTGTGATTCAAACCGTGGTGGGCCCGCAGCATTTTCATCTTGGCCTGAATGCCACGCTGTTTACGGTGATGTTGTTTACCGTTGGGGTGGCCATGGCCATTGGTAAGGCATCGGTGTTCAAGTTTATCGCGGATGAGTTTCCGGACAATATCGGTGCGGTATCGGGGGTGGTTGGGCTGGCCGGTGGTCTGGGCGGGTTTTTGTTGCCGATTTTATTCGGGGTGTTGCTGGATGTGAGTGGGATACGTTCCAGTGCGTTCATGTTGTTGTATGGAACAGTCTGCGTGTCGCTGGTGTGGATGCATTTTTCATTCAAGCCGGTGGCGCGTACTGAGGAAAGTCGTCTGACGCAGGCGAAGAGTTGAGCTTTTTTATTCTTGTTATCCAGGCTGTCGTCACAGCCTTATGAGGTTTGTTATGTCCAAAGTTATTGAACACTGGGAGCCGGAAAGTGCCACTTTCTGGCAGCAAGAGGGTAGAGGGATTGCCCGGCGCAATTTATGGATCTCTATCCCGGCTTTAACCTTGGCTTTCGTTATTTGGCAGGTGTGGAGTGTGGCGGTATTGAATATGCCGCATATCGGTTTTAATTACAGTCAAAACCAGTTGTTCTGGCTGGCAGCCTTACCGGCTTTGTCTGGCGCGACGCTGCGTATTTTTTATAGCTTTATGGTGCCGATTTTTGGTGGCCGTCGCTGGACGGCCATCTCGACAGCCAGTCTGCTGATTCCAGCCATGGGCATAGGCATGGCCGTACAAGACCCAGGCACCAGTTACCCCACGATGTTGATCTTGGCCTTACTGTGTGGTTTTGGCGGCGGTAATTTTAGTTCTTCTATGTCCAATATCAGTTTTTTCTTTCCGAAGGCAGAAAAAGGTACGGCCTTGGGTTTGAATGCGGGTTTGGGAAACTTGGGTGTGTCGGTGGTGCAGTTTGTGGTGCCGATTGTGATTACGCTGGGCTTGTTTGGCATGCTGGGCGGTGAGCCGCAGACTTGGGTGCAGGGGGAAAGCAGTAAGCAGATATGGTTGCAGAATGCCGGTTTTATCTGGGTGCCGTTTATCTTGCTGTCCACATTGGCAGCCTGGTTCGGGATGAATGATCTGGCCTCGGCCAAAGCCTCTTTTGCCGATCAGGCGGTGATTTTCAAGCGCAAACATAATTGGCTGATGTGCTGGTTGTATATCGGCACATTCGGTTCTTTTATCGGGTTTTCTGCGGGCTTTCCTTTGTTGATCAAGAGTCAGTTTCCGCAGTTGGAGCCAACTCAGTATGTGTTCTGGGGGCCGCTGGTAGGTGCTCTGGCCCGGCCGCTGGGGGGGTGGTTGTCGGATCGGATCGGCGGAGCTAAGGTCACTCAGGCGGTTTTTGCCTTGATGATTGTGGCGGTATTGGGGGTATTGTACTTTTTGCCGCATCAGGGCGAGGGAGGTAATTTTTATGGTTTCTTTGCCATGTTCCTGTGTCTGTTTACCTTGACCGGTATTGGTAACGGCTCCACCTTTATGCAGGTACCCCTTATTTTCTTGACGCTGCATCTGCGTTCGGCGGCTAACGATGAAGTGGCACAGAAGCAGGCTGCTGCCGAAGCGAGCAAAGAGGCCGCTGCGGTGTTGGGGTTTTCCGGGGCCATTGGGGCGTATGGTGGCTTTTTTATTCCCAAAAGCTATGGCAGCTCTATTGCCTTAACGGGTGGGGTAGAGGCTGCACTATATGGCTTTATTGTGTTTTATATCAGTTGCCTGTTACTGAATAACTGGTATTACGCTCGTAAAAATGCGGAGCTGCCTTGTTGAGGGCTTTTAAGGTCTGTTGTCTCTCTGTCCTGTTTGGCGCCCATTGGGGCGCTTTTTTTATCGGGCCAGGGCTTGTCAGAGAGCTGACACTTTACGGTGGCGGCTCTTGCTTGCTACTCCTTTCGAACTAGCCCGCCCCCTTCCTCTGCCTGCTGTGCTTGCCACCTGTGACCAATGGGCAAGCCGCTGCCTTGCTTCTATCCTCTGTCAGTTGAATCAAGCATGCTCGCCATAAAAAATACGGAGGCAATATGAGCCATTTTCTGGACCGATTGAATTTTCTCGGCAAGGTAAAATCTACCTTTTCCGATGACCATGGGGTGGTGGTGAATGAAGATCGTCGCTGGGAGGACGCTTATCGTCAGCGCTGGCAGCACGATAAAATTGTGCGCTCCACCCATGGCGTCAATTGCACCGGCTCCTGTAGCTGGAAAATCTATGTGAAGAATGGGCTGATCACTTGGGAAACTCAGCAAACCGATTATCCGCGTACCCGTCCCGATCTGCCC
Source organism: Neisseriaceae bacterium TC5R-5 (assembly GCA_020830965.2). GTDB lineage: Bacteria > Pseudomonadota > Gammaproteobacteria > Burkholderiales > Chromobacteriaceae > Chromobacterium. The sequence continues at coordinate 30,621 of JACCFC020000007.1, read as the reverse complement.
AATCATGAGCCGCGTGGCTGCCCGCGCGGTGCTTCCTATAGCTGGTATGTGTACTCTGCACAGCGGGTGAAATACCCGTTGATACGCAGCCGTCTGATGCAGCTATGGCGTGAAGCACGCCAGACGCTGGGGCCGATTGAAGCCTGGCAAAGCATCAGCCAGAACCCGGAGAGTGCCAAACAATATAAATCCAAACGCGGCCAGGGCGGCATGGTGCGGGCGAGCTGGGACGAAGTGAACGAGATTGTTGCCGCCGCCAATGCCTTTACGATTAAGAACTTCGGCCCGGATCGCGTCGTAGGCTTCTCACCTATACCGGCCATGTCCATGGTCAGCTATGCGGCAGGTAGCCGCTATCTGGGCTTGATTGGCGGAGTGCCGCTCTCGTTTTACGACTGGTATTGCGACTTGCCACCGGCGTCCCCGCAAACTTGGGGCGAGCAGACAGATGTGGCGGAATCGGCCGACTGGTACAACGCCAGTTACCTGATGGTATGGGGCTCCAATGTGCCGATGACGCGCACCCCAGATGCGCATTTTTATACCGAAGTACGTTACAAAGGCACCAAAACGGTGGCGGTATCCAGCGATTTTGGCGAGATGGCCAAGTTTGGGGATATCTGGCTGGCACCCAAGCAAGGCACCGATGCCGCGCTGGCGATGGCCATGGGCCACGTGATTTTCAAAGAGTTCCATCTTGAGCAGCCCTCCCGTTACTTTAGCGATTACATCCGCCAATACACGGATATGCCGATGCTGGTAACGCTGCGCGCCGATGGTGAATATTATTTGCCCGATTACTTTCTGCGCGCCAGTCATCTGGCCAATCAACTGGGTGAAACCAATAATCCGGAGTGGAAAACACTGCTGCTTGATGAGCTTAGCGGCGCGATTGTTGCGCCCAACGGCAGTATAGGCTTTCGCTGGCAGCAGCCCACTGGCGAGCCGGGCAAGTGGAACCTGGAAGAAAAAAACGCGCAATCCGGTGGCAAGATCAAGGCGCAGCTATCTTTGCTGGCGCAGCATGATGAGCAGGTGGGCGTGGGCTTTCCCTATTTTGCTGCCGAGCATGATGAACTGGCGGTACGTCAGGTGCCGGTTAAACGCCTAAGCCTGGGGGATGGCAGCAGCGTACTGGTGGCGACCGTTTTTGATCTGATGGCTGCCAATTACGGTATTGACCGTGGTCTGGGCGGTGGCAATGTGGCCAGCTCTTATCAGGACGATGTGCCCTACACCCCGGCCTGGCAGCAGAAACATACTGGCGTCAAGCCAGAACTGGTGATTCAAGTGGCGCGTGAGTTTGCCCAGAATGCCCATCAGACCCAGGGCAAGTCGATGGTGATTGTCGGTGCGGCGCTTAATCATTGGTACCACATGGACATGACCTATCGCGGCATCATCAATATGTTGATGTTGTGTGGTTGTATCGGTCAGTCCGGCGGTGGCTGGGCACATTATGTCGGGCAGGAGAAACTGCGCCCGCAAACCGGCTGGGCGCCGTTGGCGTTTGCGCTGGATTGGCATCGTCCGGTACGGCAGATGAACGGCACCAGCTTCTTCTATGCCCACACCAGTCAATGGCGCCATGAAAAATTGGGGGTGAACGAAATTCTGAGCCCCACGGCGGATGGCAAGATGGCGCAGATGGCGCTGATTGATTACAACGCCAAGGCCGAGCGTATGGGCTGGCTACCGTCGGCACCGCAACTGAGCAGCAATCCGCTGGATATTACCCGGCAAGCCGCAGCTGCCGGTCAAGACCCGGTCAGCTATACGGTGGCGCAACTTAAAAGCGGGCAACTGGACATGGCCTGCAATGACCCGGACAACCCGCAAAACTTCCCGCGTAATCTATTTGTCTGGCGTTCCAACCTGCTGGGTAGCTCGGGCAAAGGGCATGAATACTTTCTGAAATATCTGCTCGGCACGCAGAACGCGGTAATGAATAGCGAAGAAGACTGCATCAAGCCCAGTGAGATCACGGTACGTCCGGCCGCCGAAGGCAAACTGGACTTGCTGGTGGTGCTGGATTTCCGCATGTCAACCACTTGTCTGTACGCCGATATCGTTCTGCCTACCGCCACCTGGTACGAAAAAGACGATCTGAACACCTCGGATATGCACCCGTTTATTCACCCCCTCTCCGAAGCCGTACAGCCCTTGTGGCAGGCCAAGAGTGATTGGGAAATCTATAAGGGTTTCGCCAAAACCATTTCCGAACTGGGCAAGGATTATCTGGGCGTGCAGCAAGACCTGGTACTGACCCCGCTGATGCACGACACACCACAGGAACTGGGCCAGCCTTTTGACCCTAAAGACTGGAAAAAAGGAGAGTGCGAGCCGATACCGGGCAAGACCATGCCGGCAATGACGGTGGTGGAGCGCGATTACGGCAAGATTTATGAAAAATTCACCGCCATCGGCCCCTTGCTGGAGCAGGCTGGTAATGGTGGTAAGGGTATCAGTTGGCAAACCGGCGCAGAAATAGAACTGTTGCGTGGTCTGAACAAAGTGGTGACCGAGGGGGTGGGGGCAGGTCAGCCCCAACTCAATACCGCGATTGACGCCGCCGAAATGATTCTGACCTTGGCGCCGGAAACCAATGGACACGTGGCGGTAAAAGCCTGGGCAGCGCTGGGTAAGCTCACCGGGCGCGATCACACCCATCTGGCGCGGCCACGTGAACACGACAGTATTCGTTTTCGTGATGTGCAGGTGCAGCCGCGCAAAATCATCAGCTCGCCCACCTGGTCAGGGCTGGAAAGCGAAGAAGTCAGCTATAACGCCGGCTACACCAATGTGCATGAGCTGATTCCTTGGCGCACCCTTACTGGCCGTCAGCAGTTTTATCAGGATCACGCCTGGATGCGGGCTTTTGGTGAAGGCCTGTGCGTCTACAAACCGGCCATCGACCTGAAAACGACGGCTGCGATGCTGGGCAAGCACGGTAATGGTGAGGCAGAACTGGTGCTCAACTTCCTTACCCCGCACCAGAAATGGGGCATTCACAGCACCTACTCCGACAATTTGCGCATGCTGACACTCAGCCGTGGCGGCCCGCATGTCTGGCTCTCGGAAACGGATGCGCAAAAAGCCGGCATTGTGGATAACGATTGGATTGAAGTGTTCAACGCCAATGGCACGCTCACCGCACGAGCCGTGGTGTCGCAACGCGTGCCGGAAGGCATGACGATGATGTATCACGCGCAAGAGAAAATCATCAATGTGCCGGGTGCCGAAATCAGTGGCAAACGTGGCGGTATTCACAACTCGGTTACTCGCACCATTACTAACCCCACACATATGATAGGCGGCTACGCACAACTAAGCTGGGGCTTTAACTACTACGGCACCGTGGGTTCCAACCGTGATGAATTTGTGATTGTGCGCAAGATGAAGCAGGTGGACTGGCTGGATCAGCCACTTGTCGATAGCGATCAGGGAGTAAAAGTATGAAAATCCGCGCCCAAATCGGCATGGTCTTAAATCTGGATAAGTGTATCGGCTGCCATACCTGTTCGGTGACCTGTAAAAACGTGTGGAGCAGCCGCGATGGTGTCGAATATGCCTGGTTTAATAATGTGGAAACCAAGCCGGGTATCGGTTACCCCAAAGATTGGGAAAATCAGGACAAATGGCAGGGCGGCTGGGAACGCAAAGCCAATGGCAAACTGGTACCGCGCCAGGGCGGCAGGTTGCGGATACTGGCCAATATTTTCGCTAACCCGCATCTGCCGGCAATTGACGAATACTACGAGCCATTTACTTACGACTACGAGCATTTGCAAAACGCGCCAGAAATGAGCACCCCACCCACCGCCAGGCCGATCTCGGTACTGACCGGCAAGAAAATGGACAAGATCGTCTGGGGCCCTAATTGGGAGGATGATCTGGGCGGCGAGTTCAGCCAGCGTTCCAAAGATGCGCTGTTTAATGGCATCCAAAAAGACATGTACGCAGCGTTTGAAAACACCTTCATGATGTATCTGCCCAGATTGTGCGAACACTGTCTGAATCCGGCCTGCGTAGCCAGCTGTCCATCCGGTTCTATTTATAAACGCGAGGATGACGGCATTGTGCTGATTGATCAGGACAAATGTCGGGGTTGGCGCATGTGTGTGTCCGGCTGTCCCTACAAAAAGATTTACTACAACTGGGCTAGCGGCAAAGCGGAAAAATGTATTTTCTGCTACCCGCGTCTGGAAAGTGGTGAGCCTACTGTCTGCTCGGAAACCTGTGTTGGGCGCATTCGCTATCTGGGCGTCTTGCTGTATGACGCGGATAAGATCGAGACCGCTGCCAGCGAAGCCGACCCGCAAAGCCTGTATGAAGCGCAGCTGGGGCTATTCCTTGATCCGCACGCGCCGGAAGTGATTGCCGCCGCGCGTGAACAGGGCATTGCCGAAAACTGGTTGCAGGCCGCACAGAACTCACCCGTGTACAAAATGGCGATGGAGTGGAAGGTTGCCTTCCCGCTGCACCCGGAATACCGCACCCTGCCTATGGTGTGGTATATCCCGCCACTCTCGCCGATTCAGAGCGCGCTGGAAAGTGGCCTGATTGGCGAAAATGGCATCATTCCCAGCGTGAAAGAGCTGCGCATCCCCATCAAGTACCTGGCCAATCTGCTTACTGCCGGTAAAGAAGAGCCGGTGCTCAAAGCGCTGGAAACCATGGTGGCGATGCGTCGTTATATGCGCAAAAAGACCGTGGAGAAAGTGAGCGATGACAGCACGCTGAGCGGCACCCATCTGAGCGCGGCGCAAGTAGAGGAAATGTATCAGGTGATGGCGATTGCCAACTATGAAGACCGCTTCGTGATACCCAGCAGCCATAAAGAGCTGGTGGAAAATACTTTTGAAGACAAGGGCAGTTGCGGCTTCAGTTTTGGTAATGGTTGTGCTGGTGGTGAATCAAAAGCCAGTTTGTTCGGCCAGAAAAAAGCCTCGCCGATTATCTTTCACGATTTACGGCGCCAGCGTAAAGCCCAGCACGGAGGCCAGTCATGATCCCGCCACTCGTTTACCGTGCGCTGGCTGTTTTGCTGCTCTATCCGGAACGGGAGCTTCTGGTCGCGCTACCCGATATTCGGCAGGTATTCGTGACCGACCCCGACCTGCTCAGCCTCTTGGAGCCACTATTGCAAGAGCTGGCCAGCAGCGAGCTGATCAGCTTGCAAGAAAACTATGTGCAGACTTTTGATCGTAATCCGAAACATGCTTTGCATCTGTTTGAACACATCCATGGTGAAGACCGCGCCCGTGGGCAGGCGATGGTGGATTTGCTGGCTGAATATCAGCGGCATGGCTTTGAGCCGGTCTGTAATGAACTGCCGGATTACGTACCGCTGTTCCTGGAGTTTTTATCGCTGTGTGAGCCGGACGAAGCCCAGCGCCTGCTGGGAGAGGCTATCCATGTACTGGCCCACCTAGCTAATCGGCTGAGTGACAGCCAATCGCCCTACGCCGGTGTGCTGAGCGCGCTGCTGACACTCTCCCCGGTTCAGCCGCAAGCGCTAACGGTGCCGCCTATCCGTGATATGGACGAAGCGATGGAAACTTTTGGCCCCGGCCTAGATGGGGTAGAACCGCTGCTGCAGCCAGGTGTGTCCGCCATCGCCCCCATTCACTTCTATTCGCAACGCCCTAGCGGCAGCCACTAAGCTATCCAGGAGAACGCTATGGATTACTTACATCAATTTGTTTTCGGGATTTATCCCTATATTGCCCTGGCCATTTTTTTGCTGGGCAGTCTGGTACGTTTCGAGCGCGAGCAATACAGTTGGAAAAGCGAATCCAGCCAGCTCTTGCATAGCGGCCGGTTGCGTACCGGCAATGTTCTGTTTCACATCGGCATTATCGGACTGTTCTTTGGCCATGCTGTTGGCCTGCTCACCCCGCTAGCCGTGTGGGATGCACTGGGTATCTCGCATAGCCTGAAGCAAGGGTTTGCAATGCTTGCCGGTGGCATGATGGGGGGGCTGTGTCTGATTGGCATCGTGTTATTGCTGTATCGCCGTCTGAGTAATGAGCGGCTGGCGGCCAATAGCAGTTGGCGCGACAAGATCGTCTTGTTATGGATACTGGCTACCCTGCTGCTGGGCCTGAGCAGTATTGTGGTGTCGGCCCAGCATCGTGATGGCCACGAAATGATCCTGCTGATGAACTGGGCGCAGCATATTGTCACCTTCCGTGGTGGGGCGGCCAGTTTTGTGGCTGATACTGCCACCGTGTTCAAATTGCACCTGTTTATGGGCATGACACTGTTTGTGATCTTCCCCTTCACCCGGCTGGTGCATGTGTGGAGTGGGTTTGGCACGGTGAGTTATCTGGGGCGCCGCTGGCAACTGGTACGGCCACGGCATTAATCGCTTTTATGTGACATTATGGTAGCAACGTAGTAGAGACAAGGCATGCCTTGTCTCTACGTTGCGGGTGGTTGTGGTGGTTGTGGTGGTTGTGGTGGTTGTGGTGGTTGTGGTTAAGGAAAAGGATTGCGAATTTCCAGTACCCCATCAATCATCAGCCCGTTGTGCATATCCTCCGAATACAATCGTTCGCAATTGGCCAGCCGTGCCGCCGCCACGATACAGGCATCGTAGAAGGCCAGTTGGTAGCGTTCGGCTAGTTGCCGTGCACAGTCATGTACTTCGACGCTGAGTGGCAGCACCGTACAAAAATGGCGTATCAGTGCCAGAAAGCTATGGATGTCCGGCCAACTCATCCTCAATTTACGCACACAGACCTGGGTCATCTCATTGAGCACCTGCACGCTGATACAGGGCTGCTTGCGCAGCAAGGTTTCCACCTTGTCAGCCTTGTGGCCCTCATCTGACAGCAGATAGAGCAGCACATTGCTATCGAGAAAAATACCGACCTTAGTAGCGCTCATTGGCCTCTTCTCGGCAAAAACGGAAATCTGCTGGCAGGCGTCCACGGAAGGTGCGCAGTTTTTGCAGTAATTCCTCGGTTCCCGGCTTTTTACGTACGGCGAAGCTGCGCGGGTCATCTACGACAATCTCGATATCATCACCCTCGCGCAGTTCTAGTAGCTCGACCAGGCTGGCGGGTAAGCGTACCGCCAGGCTATTGCCCCATTTGGCTACTTGCATTGCCTCACTCCTTTGGATATACGTTTTTAAATTATATATCCAGTTTTAGCTGCGTCAAGCAGGGGGCGTACCAGCCACTACCCCGCCAACTGCGCCTGCAAGGCCGCTAGCTGCTGGCGTAAGCTAGCGTTTTCGGCGGTCAGCTCTGCTACGCGTTGTTGCAACGTTTGCAGCGTATCCGGCTCGTCCCCTGCGGCGTCGCTTTCCTCGCGCGGCTTGCGTTTGGCTTCGCGCACCCGTTTGGCGGCCAGCTTCAGCTCATCTTTGCCTGCCACGGCGGCGGCAACTTGTTCCGCTACCGGCAAACTGGCCACGGCGGCGGCGGCATTGAGCGAAATGGTGCCAGACTTGAGCGCAGCAACCACTTCCGGGGCGGCTTGCTTGTGAATTTTTTCGACCAGCACTAGCTGATTGTTGCTGAGTCGTGCTGCTTTGGCGATGGCTTCGCGGCTATTCAATGATTCAGGCTGAGGAAGTGGGTTGTTGTCTTCTGCGGCTGCTGGTGCGGCTACTGACGACTGCTGTTCCTGCTCTGTCGCCTGGCGTTCTCCGACAATCTCTTTTTTGCGCAAGGCCAGTACGCCGCGCTGAAAGTCCGACAGGCTACGCCGTCCCAGATGCTGATCTATCATCCACAGATGCACATCTTCCATGCTTTGGAAGCGGGTGTTCTGCACGGTTTGGAACGGCAGATTATGTTTTTGACAGATGCTGTAGCGATTGTGGCCATCGACCAGAACCTCGCCCCAGAGCACCAGCGCATCACGGCAGCCTTCCGCCAACAGGCTGCGCTCCAGCGCTTGGTACTCCTCGGGGCTGAGCGGGTCGATATAGGCTTTCAGCCCGGCGTCAACGATGATATTCATGAGAACAATGCCCGCGAAAAAGGCGGCATTCTATACAGATACCGCCTGCGCGAATAGCAATCTGCTACACCGCTAACTGACTGGCCGCCTGCGCCAGTGCGCTAATACGTGCCCAGTCGCGTTCAATGATGGCCTGTTCCGGAGTTAACCAACTGCCCCCCACGGCCAGCACATTAGGCAGCGCCAGATAGTGCGGCGCTTTTTGCAGGTCAATGCCACCGGTAGGGCAGAAGCGTAAATCGGCAAGTGGACTGGCCAGTGACTTCAGCAAGGCAATTCCGCCTATCGCTTCGGCTGGAAACAGTTTTTGGATGGCGAAACCCTCATCATAAGCGCGCATCGCCTCCGATACCGTGGCCACACCGGGCAAGAAGGTGAGCTGACTATGGCGTGCGGCAGCGGCCAGTTCCGGGGTGCAGCCGGGGCTGACACCAAACTGCGCGCCCGCGTCGATGGCTGCTTCCATTTGCGCACGGGTACGCAAAGTGCCGGCACCGACAATCGCTTGCGGTACTTCGTCGCGGATGCGGCGTATTGCCGCCAGCGCCGCCTTGGTGCGCAAAGTCACTTCCAGCACCCGCACCCCACCGCTTACCAGCGCTTGCGCCAGCTCCACGGCAATGGCGGCATCATTGACAATAATGACCGGCACTACCGGTCCCTGACGTAAGAGTGTTAAAGCATCCACACGTTTTCTCCTAAGAAGCACTGTTAAAAGCAGGGTGACAGAAGCTGGCGGCTCCGGCTTCAGCCGCATCGGCATTGGCGCGGAATACGGCAAACAAATCTCTGCCAACGCCAAAATGATGGTGAGACAAATCAATACTGGCCTGCGGGCGAGCGGCCCATTCCGCTGCATCAACCAAGACAGTCAACTGGCCGCTATTGGCGTCCAGCCGCAGCCGGTCGCCATCGCGTAGCTTGCCGATTGCCCCGCCTGCCAGCGCCTCCGGTGAGACATGAATCGCAGCGGGCACCTTGCCAGAGGCACCGGACATCCGTCCATCGGTTACCAGCGCCACGGCAAAACCGCGTTCCTGCAAAATACTGAGCGCCGGGGTGAGCTTGTGCAGCTCCGGCATACCATTGGCGCGTGGGCCCTGAAAGCGGATCACCGCGATAAAATCACGCTCCAGCTCGCCATTCTTGAACGCGGCCAGCATTTCGTTCTGATCATCAAATACCAGCGCAGGCGCTTCGACCACGCGGTGTTCTGCTTTGACTGCCGAGACTTTGATGATGGCTCGCCCCAATTCGCCATTCAGTACTTTCAGGCCACCATCGGCCGAGAAGGGCTGGCTGGCTGGGCGCAGCACACTATCATCACCGCTCACGGCAGGGGCCGGTCGCCACTTCAGCGTACGGCCATCCAATAAGGGTTCCTGGCTATAACGGCTCAGGCCACGGCCAACCACGGTGCCGACATCCTCGTGTAACAAACCGGCACCGAGCAGCTCGCGAATGACAAAACCCATGCCACCGGCGGCGTGGAAATGATTGACATCGGCCTTGCCATTCGGATAAGCACGCACCAGCAAAGGCACCACGGCGGATAACTCATCAAAGTCATCCCAATTAATGTCGATACCGGCAGCGCGTGCAATCGCGACCAGATGCAAAGTGTGATTGGTCGAGCCACCGGTAGCCAGCAGGCCGACAATCGCATTGACGATGCTTTTCTCATCAATCATTTCACCCACCGGCGTGAACTGCTGGCCCTGAGCGGCAATGCGCACCGCCTGCTGCGCGGCTGCTGAGGTCAGGGCCTCACGCAAGGGCGTACCTGGATTCACAAAGGCCGCGCCCGGCAAGTGCAGGCCCATAATCTCCATCAGCATCTGATTGGAGTTGGCGGTGCCGTAAAAGGTACACGTTCCCGGCCCATGGTAAGACTGGCTTTCCGATTCCAGCAGCGCATCGCGTCCTACCTTGCCTTCCGCGTACAACTGCCGCACCTTGGCCTTATCATCATTCGCCATACCGGTGGTCATTGGCCCGGCTGGCACGAATACCGCCGGCAAATGCCCAAACGACAGCGCACCGATTAACAAACCCGGCACAATTTTGTCACACACCCCTAGGTACAAAGCAGCATCAAACATCTGATGCGATAAGGCCACAGCAGTGCTCATCGCAATCACGTCGCGCGAAAACAGCGACAATTCCATCCCTGCCTGACCTTGGGTCACCCCATCGCACATCGCGGGCACGCCGCCGGCAAACTGCGCGGTCGCCCCCATGGCCTGCGCTGCCTGCTTCAATAGCTTGGGGTAATCCTGTAAAGGTTGATGCGCCGATAACATATCATTGTAAGAAGACACAATTGCCAGATTAGGCTGGTGTTCTTGCTTTAAATGAATTTTTACGTTCTTTGGCATCGCGGCAAATGCATGTGCCAGATTAGTGCAGGATAGCTGTGCCCGTTCTACCCGGCCTTGATGCGTGGCCGCTCGTACCCGAGTGAGGTAAGCACTGCGCGTGGGTTCACTTTTGGCGATGATGCGCTGAGTAAGGGCATCTAAAACGGGATGCAAGGCCATGGCGGGCTCCGTGGGGGAAATGTAACGATTGTAGTTTTACTACATGCCGTGTGCAAGTTATAGTATGCATTACTATGCTTATCTGTCAGCAAAAGCATGGCCTTATTGATACTAAGAGTCGTTGTGAGAGGGGAGGCAGCGCAGCTCGCCCTGCAGCGCCGCTAACAAAATGCCTGTTAATACTTAAATTTTAAAGACAATGAGAGATCTGCATGGACGCATATTCTAGTGCTACACCAGTGTTTGATATGGTGTTGTTTGGTGGTGGCGGTGATTTGGTGATGCGCAAGTTGTTGCCCTCCTTGTATCAGGCGCATGCCGCCGGTTTATTGCATGTGGCTGGGCGGGTGCTGGCCTTGGGGCGTAAGGCCTGGAGTCGGGAGGATTATCTGGCGCAGGTGGGGAGTCAGGCGCGGCAGCATATCAAGGAGCATTTTGATGCGGCGGCCTGGCAGAGTTTTTGCGCGCGTATTGATTATTTGCAAGTAGACGCGTCGCGGCCACAGGATTTCGTCGCCCTGGCCGAGCAATTGGGGCCGCCAAGCGAGCGGGTGGTGGTGTGTTATCTGGCTACTGCGCCGGATTTGTTCACTGGTATCTGCGAGAGTCTGGCACAGGTAGGTTTGAATCACGGCAATGTGCGGGTGGTGCTGGAGAAGCCGCTGGGTACCGATTTGGATTCCTCTAATCAGATTAACGATGCGGTGGCACGGTTTTTTAGCGAGGATCAGTTGTATCGCATCGATCATTATCTGGGTAAGGAGTCGGTGCAGAATTTGTTGGCGATTCGTTTTGCCAATGCCTTGTTTGAGCCCTTGTGGCGGCGCGAGTGGATTCACGATGTGCAGATCACCATTGCTGAGGATTTAGGGGTAGGTAGCCGAGGCGATTTTTATGATGACACCGGCGCTTTGCGCGATATGGTGCAGAACCATCTGCTGCAGTTGTTATGCATTGTGGCGATGGAGCCGCCGGCCAGCATGGAGTCCAACGCGGTACGTGATGAGAAGCTGAAGGTGCTGAAAGCGTTGCGACCCTTTAGCGAACAGGACGTGGCCAGTAAAACCGTGCGTGGCCAGTACAAGGCCGGTGCGGTGGGTGGGCAGCCGGTGGTGGGGTATTTGCAGGAGACGGGGATTCCGGCAGATAGCCAGACCGAAACATTTGTGGCGATTAAAGCAGAAATCGAGAACTGGCGTTGGGCCGGCGTGCCGTTTTTTCTGCGTACCGGTAAGCGCATGCAAGAACGGGTGGCGGAGATTGTGATTAATTTTCGCGATGTGCCGCATCAGTTGTTCAGCGGGCCGCTGAGTGGTAGTCACACGGCGAATCGGATGGTGATCCGTTTGCAGCCGGACGAGAGTATTCGCCTGCATTTTCTGGCCAAGGAACCTGGCGACACCATGCGTTTGCAGCCGACGTTTCTGGATTTGGATTTTTATAAGGCATTCAAGGTGCGGCGCGCCGATGCTTATGAGCGTTTATTGTTAGATGTGATTCGCGGCAAGCTGGCCTTGTTTATGCGTCGTGACGAGCTGATTGAGGCTTGGCGTTGGGTGGAGCCGATTATGGAGACTTGGCAGCGCAGTCGTAATGTGCCGCCCAAGCAGTATACGGCAGGCACTTGGGGGCCGGCCGCGTCCAGTGCCCTGCTGTCACGTGATGAGATTAGCTGGCATGAGGAGTGCTGAAGCGATGAGTCTGTCAGGGCAGTGGCCGCGTTTGTTGGCGGATATCGGTGGTAGCAATGCGCGTTTTGCGCTGGAAAGCGCGCCGGGAGTACAGGAGCGTGTGGCGGTGTTGGCCACCAGTGCTTACCCTAGTCTGCTGGAGGCGGTGCAGGCGTATCTGGCACAGGTAGATGCCCCCGCGCTGGCGCATGCAGCCTTTGGGATTGCGACCCCTATCGCTGGTGACTGGGTGCAGATGAGTAATCATCATTGGGCATTTTCGATAGCGGCGCTGCAACAGCAACTGGGTTTGACGACTTTGTTGGTGATTAATGATTTTTCAGCACTGGCGCTGGCTTTACCGCAGTTGACGGCGGCAGAGCTGCAGCAGGTCGGTGGTGGGCTGGCGCAGGCTGGTGCGCCGCTGGCCTTGCTGGGGCCGGGTACTGGCCTGGGTATGGCGGGTTTGCTGCCACACGCCAGCGGGCCGCTGGTGCTCAGTGGTGAGGGAGGGCATGCCGCGTTGGCGCCATTTGATGAGCGTGAGGGTTTTATCTGGGCCTATGCCCAACAACGGTTTGGCCATGTATCGGCAGAGCGGGTATTATCCGGCGCTGGTCTGGTGCTGATTTATCAAGCATTGGCAGCGCGTGCCGGAGTGGTTGCGCAGGAGTTTGCTGCCAGTGAGATCAGTCGTCGCGGTTTAGCGGATGAGTGCGCCGTGTGTCGCGAAACGCTGGAGGTGTTCTGCGCGATATTGGGCGGGGTGGCGGCTAATCAGGCTTTAATATTAGGTGCCCGTGGTGGCGTGTATATTGGTGGCGGGATTGTGCCGCGCTTGGGCGATTTTTTTGCCCGCTCGGCTTTTCGTCAGCGTTTTGAGGAGAAGGGACGTATGAGTCACTATGTGAAATCTATTCCCACTTATCTGATTACCCATGCTTATCCGGCTTTGTCGGGGGTGGCTGCACTGCTAAGCAGTCATCTGGCAGCGGTAGAGGTGGCGCATGCTTGAGCGTATCAAGGCGCAGTTAGCGTCTTTGTCCTTGGCTGAGCGTAAGGTGGCCGAGTTGGTATTGGAGCAGCCGTACACGCTGATTCAGGCGGCGGTCGCCGAGATTGCTAAGAATGCTGGCGTGAGCCAGCCGACGGTGATCCGCTTTTGTCGCACGATGGGGTGTTCTGGTCTGCCGGATTTCAAGCTGAAGCTGGCTGGCAGCCTGGTGACTGGCGTGCCATATGTGCATTCCAGCGTGCGCCCGGAAGACCCGACCTCGGAGATTGTGGCCAAAGTGTTTGATAACACGGTGTCTGCTCTGCTGCGTTGTCGTAATGATGTGAATCCGCAGGCGATAGAGGCGGCGGTGCGTTTGCTGGCCAGTGCGCGGCGTATCGAATTTTACGGCTTGGGCAATTCCGGCATTATCGCGGCGGATGCTCAGCATAAGTTCTTTCGTTTCGGTATTTCTACGGTGGCCTATTCGGACACGCATATTCAAATGATGGCGGCGTCGGTGTTGGGGCCGGGGGATGTGCTGGTAGCGATTTCCAGTTCTGGACGCACGCTGGAGCTATTAGAAGCGGTGGATATTGCCTTGTCTGCTGGTGCGTGCGTGATTGCGTTGACCACCACCGGCTCACCGTTGGCGCGGCGTGCCACGGTAGCCTTGATTGCCGATACGCAAGAAGATAATGAAACCTATAGCCCGATGATCTCGCGTATTGTTCACCTGGTGCAGATTGATATTCTGGCAGTGAGTGTAGCGCTCAAGCGCGGGCCAGGCTTGATCGGACAATTAGAAAAAACTAAACACAGCCTGAGGAATCGGCGGCTGGATCGTACCCAAAATGAGGATTGACCCGATGGTTGAACTGACCCAATTGCCTGCCTGGCAAACATTGTGGGAGCACTTTGTTGAGGCCAAGCAGCTGCATATGCGTGATCTGTTTGCCAGCGACCCGCAACGTGCCGAGCGCTATGCGCTGGAAGTTGGCGGCTTGTTTCTGGATTATTCCAAAAATCGTATTACTGATAGCACTTTGCGCGGTTTGATGGCCTTGGCGCGCGAAGCTGGTTTGCCCGCCAGAATCAAGGCGATGTTTCGTGGGGATAAGATTAATAGCACGGAACAGCGTGCGGTACTGCATGTGGCGCTGCGTAATCGTACCAACTCGCCGATTATGGTGGATGGCGAGGATGTGATGCCCAAGGTGAATTCGGTACTGGAGCGCATGGGTAAGTTTGCTCATGCGGTGCGTTCCGGTGAATGGCTGGGTTATACCAATCAGCCGATCACCGATATCGTCAATATCGGCATTGGTGGCTCTGATTTGGGCCCGTTGATGGTGTGCCGTGCGCTCAAGCCATTTGCCCATCCGCGGCTGAATATGCATTTTGTTTCCAATGTTGACGGCGCGCAATTGAAGGAAACCTTAAAAAAGGTGCATTCGGAAACGACACTGTTTGTGGTGGAGTCCAAAACCTTTACTACCCAGGAAACGCTGACCAATGCCTTGACCGCGCGCGATTGGTTTGTGCACCGCGCCCGCGATGAAAAAGCCGTGGCCAAACATTTTGTGGCGGTGTCGACCAATCAAAAAGCGGTGGCCGATTTTGGCATTGATCCTTCCAATATGTTTGAGTTCTGGGATTGGGTGGGTGGGCGTTACAGCTTATGGTCAGCGATTGGTCTGCCCATCATGCTGTATCTGGGGGAGGAAAACTTCACCGAGCTGCTTAACGGCGCGCATATTATGGATCAGCATTTCAGCAATGCGCCGTTTGAGCAGAATATGCCGGTGCTGCTGGCGATGATCGGTATCTGGTACATCAATTTTTACGGCGGCGGCAGCCATGTGATTACGCCTTACGATCAGTATCTGCACCATTTTCCGGCGTTTATCCAGCAATTGGATATGGAGTCCAACGGCAAGCAGACGACCTTGGCCGGTAAGGCGGTGGAGGTGGAAACCGCACCGATTATCTGGGGCGAAACCGGTATCAATGGTCAGCATGCGTTTTTCCAGTTACTGCATCAGGGTACGCATATTTCGCCGATAGACCTGATTGCCTCCTTGACCAATTGCTCCAGCCTGCCTGGTCATCACGAAATCCTGTTGGCGAATGTGTTTGCGCAGGCGGAAGCCTTTATGCGCGGCAAGACCGAGCAAGAGGCGAGGGCCGAATTGACTCAGCAGGGCTGGCAGGGAGAGGCCTTGGAGGCGCTGGTGCCACATAAGGTGTTCAATGGCAATCGGCCCAGCAATATGCTGCTGATGGATTTGCTCAATCCGCGCAATTTGGGTTCGCTGATTGCTTTGTATGAGCACAAGATTTTTGTGCAGGGGGTGATCTGGCAGATCAATAGCTTTGATCAATGGGGGGTAGAGCTGGGTAAACAGCTGGCGAAAACCATCCAGGCCGAATTACTGGGCCAGCCATTGAGTCCCGAACACGATAGTTCTACCCGTCATTTGATTGAGTTATATCGGCAAGCTAATCAGCGCGGGTGTACTTAGCGCGGCTAACAAAACCCCTGATCCAGCGTTACGTCTCCTTGTCGTACTACGGGCACTGTCTGTGTCGGCGCGCCTTGGCTCAGGGGCTCTTCTTGGTTTTGTTAGCGGTTCTTAGCGATTTTTATGAAGCTGTTGGGGTAGGCGCATGAACCCGCTGCGCCGAGGCCGGGTATTTAGCCAGCGCGGGCGCGGGTCTAATGGGACGGCGAACAAATTCGCCACCGCAATTAGGGCATTTCTTTTGCAGCTTATTCTCGACGCAATCGGCACAAAATGTACATTCAAAGGAGCAGATCCGCGCATCTGGTGATTCCGGTGGCAGGTCAATATCGCAGCACTCGCAGTTAGGACGTAGCTCAAGCATGGTTTTTCCTCCAGAGTATGGTTAACGGTATGTAATGCTATCGTGATAAGTGGGTGGGGCGGGTAGAAGTGGCGTGTTATTGCTCGCTAAACGGGTTGTGCACTGTTACGGGGAGAGAGGCAAAATCCTGGCTATTGCGCGTGACCACCACCAGATCATAAATCAGCGCAATGGCGGTAATCTGCTTATCGACGGCATGCTGCGGATTGGGTGACATCAAGCGCCCCCAAACCTGCGCGCAATCCAGATCAAACGCCAGTATACGGCTGCTGAATTCACTACACACCTGCATTAGCCAATGCTCCAACTGGCCGGCTTGCGGGTAATCACCTCGGTATTTCAGGTTTTCAATACCACGCCGAATTTCGCCAATTGTTATTACCGACAGATATAGCTCGCTATCCACTGCCTGCTGCCAGAATGCCTGTACCCCGGCATTGGCCTTATGGCCTTTGCGTGCTTCGCTGATCACATTGGTATCCAGCAGATACATGTTTACTCCCGAGTGCGCTCGAAATCGGCATCTTCACCCACATTGGGCATGCTGCTCAATACCTCGCTAAAGCTGCGGCGCTTGGGCCGTATCAGCAGTGCTTCTCCCAGAATGCGGCGATGTTCCGCTTCGGCACTGGTACCATGACTAGCGGCTTGCTGTTTTAGCGCGATGGCGATTTCTTCATCGACATTTCGAACAACCAGATTAGCCATTGTCTACTCCGATTAAGTGATTGCATTGCTAGCATTTTAGCTACTATTGCTAGCAATGCAATCAAAACTGATCAGCAGGGTGCATCCATCGCTGGCAGGAGCTGGTTTAGCAAAAAAGCCATCCACTCAGCCGGAGTAACAGGCTGGCGTGGATGGCTTGTCAGCGGGTGGCTCAGTCTTGCTTAATGCCAGTCCGCCAGAATCAAATCGGCACCTTTCTCTGCCACCATCATGGTAGGGGCATTGATATTGGCGGAAGTGATATTGGGGAAGATGGAGGCATCCACCACCCTTAGGCCGGGTACGCCGTGTACTTTCAGCTCGCTGGACACCACCGAGCGGGTGTCATCCGGGCCCATCGCACAGGTGCCGCACAGATGGTAAATCGAGCCAGATTCCTGACGGAAAAAGTTGAGCATGCCTTCCTCGCTGGCGGCTGCGTCACCGGGCGATACTTCCTCTACGGTAATGGCTTGCAAAGCGCGGGTTTGGGCAATCTTACGTACCAGTTGGCAGCTTTGTATGGCCTCCTGACGGTCATGTTCGGTCGACAGGTAGTTCGGCATGATGCGTGCTGGTACGCTAGGGTCAGCGCTGGCCAGTTCGATAGAGCCACGGCTGGTCGGGCGGCAAGGGTTGACCGCCATTAAAAAGCCGGAGTAGGGCTCGGCTTTTAAGTTGGCATTGGGGTTCTTTGGAATGGTGTAGGACAGCGGATTGAAGTAAATCTGCAAATTAGCCTGCTGTTGCTCCTCATTACCACGGAAGAAACCACCGGCCTGATTCACGCTCAAGGACAAGGGGCCTTTGCGGGTGAACGCATACTGCAAGGCGGCCTTGGCCTGACCGAATAGATTACCCAACTCATCATTCAGGGTTTTACGATTGGCGCGGTAGTAATAGGACACGCATAGATGATCCTGCAAATGCTGGCCGACTGCTGGCAAGTGACGCACGGTCTTGATACCGTATTTGCTGAGTAAAGTCTGATCGCCAATGCCTGACAACTGCAATAATTTTGGACTATCCACCGCACCGGCTGCCACAATCACTTCTTTGGCGGCTTTAAATTCGTGTACTTCACCTTCAATGCGTACACGTACACCACAAGCATGCTGTTGCTCATCAAACAGAATACGTTCGGTTTGTGCATGCAGGCGTATGGTTAGATTAGGGCG
Source organism: Neisseriaceae bacterium TC5R-5 (assembly GCA_020830965.2). GTDB lineage: Bacteria > Pseudomonadota > Gammaproteobacteria > Burkholderiales > Chromobacteriaceae > Chromobacterium. The sequence continues at coordinate 12,662 of JACCFC020000007.1, read as the reverse complement.
TTTCAGCGCAGGGTGCAGATAGCGGAAGCTACTGGATGCACGCTGACCATGCTGGATATTGGCTTCATAAATCCCGGCACCCTCAAATTTGGCGCCGTTAAAATCGTCAGTCTGCGGTAAGTCCAGCTCTTTGCAGGCAGCCAGGTAATCATTGCAGATCGGATGTGCTTGTGACTTCATCGGTGTGACACCAATCAAGCCCTTGCCACCCCGGTAGCGTGTTTCGCCGTCGGGGTGAGCTTCCAGTTTTTTGAAGTAGGGCAACACGTCTTCATAACCCCAACCAGGGTTACCGGCCGCTTCCCAATCGTCGTAGTCGGCTTTTTGTCCACGCAGAAAAATCATCGCGTTGATGTTGCCGGAACCGCCCATCACTTTGCCGCGCGGCACATAGACTTTACGCCCAGCCAACTCGGCTTGCGGCTCGCTGTAATACATCCAGTTGTTTTTAGGGTTGTAATAGCTTTTGACATAACCCACTGGCAGGCGGAACCAGAACGAATTGTCCTTGCCGCCTGCTTCCAGCAACAGTACCCGGTGCTTGCCATTCTCACTTAGACGATTGGCCAGAATACAGCCGGCAGAGCCGGCGCCTACAATAATAAAGTCGTACTGGTTCATTGTTTCTGATCCGTATTCCAGCGATTCTTCCATTCGTCTGAAGACTGCACACGCACATCAAACGGTTTGTTATCCATTGATAAATGCAAACGCTCACCGGTATAAGGCGAGTTTGCTTTAACCACATCCATATTGAGTTCTACGCCTAGGCCGGGCTCGGTTGGTGGGATGATGAAACCCTCTTCCCACTGGATCGGCTTTTGCAATATCTCGGCATGGAATCCCCCCCAGGTCATGATGCTTTCCTGAATCAGGAAATTAGGGCTGGAGGCAGCCAACTGCACACTGGCGGCGGCACCTACCGGGCCGTTATAGAGATGCGGGGCGATCTGCGCGTAATAGCCTTCGGCCATGCCAGCGATTTTCTTCGCTTCCAGAATGCCACCCACCCGACCCAGATTCATCTGCAGGATGGATGCCGAGCCTTTTTGTAACAGTTCCAGAAACTCGTATTTGCTGGTCAGACGCTCGCCGGTAGAAATCGGGATCGTGGTTTTGCGCGCCACCTGGGCCATGGCATCGGCCTGGCCGGGGGGGACTGGCTCCTCAAACCACAGCGGGTCGTATTTTTCTAGGCGCTGCGCCAGCCGTATTGCCGACGCTGGGGTCATCTGGCCGTGAGTGCCAAACAGCAAATCACACTTATTACCAACCGCCTCGCGAATCTTGCGGCAGAAGGTTTCGCACTGGTCCATTACTTCTAGCGACAGATGATGACCGGAGTAAGCGGTATATGGGCCGGCTGGGTCAAACTTCAGCGCGGTAAAGCCCTGCTTCATAAAGTCGTACGCGCATTCGGCAGCCAGGTCCGGGTCATCATAATCGTAGTCGCCGGCACTGTTTTTGGGATACAGATAAGTATAAGAACGCAAGCGTTCATGAACTTTACCGCCAATCAGCTGATAGACCGGCTGGTTGGCCGCTTTGCCGATAATGTCCCAGCAGGCCATTTCCAGACCGCTGATAATACCCATCATGGTCAGATCGGGGCGCTGGGTAAAACCACTGGAGTACGCTTCACGGAAAAAACGCTCAATATGATGTGGGTCGTGATCCAGCAAATAACGCTCAAACACATCATTGATGGCGGGCACCATCACCTTGGGGTGAAAGGTAGCCGCATACACCTCACCCACCCCGCGTATGCCGCAGTCGGTAGTCAGGTTGACGAAAATCCAATACATCCCGCCTACATGTGGGGGAGGCACGGCAACAACATGGGTTTCCAAGGCGACGATTTTCATGCTTTTTTCTCCTGTGGTTTAACAGATAGTTTGAAGTAGCAAGTGACCCCCGCCCCTAACAAACCACATACTGCGATATAAGCAAAATACAACTGGTAGCTCAGCACGCCCTGTGGGAAACGGCTGGCAATAGCGGCATTGATCATCGGCAAAAAGATATCTGGTAAATAACCGAGCACCGAGATAAAGCCAATGGCTAAACCCACAATCGGCAAGGGCACATTACAAGCATCTAGCAAAGACCAGTACAAGCCACGAATCGCATAGGTCAGCACCCCGATCAGCAAGACCAGGCCGAGTAAAAAATACACGCTGTTCAAATGCGGAAACACGGTCAGGCACAATAAGCCGAGTGAGGCCAGTGCCATACTGATAGCCAGTACGGCTTCTTTAGAAAACCTATCCCCCAGAAAACCGGCGCCAATGCCGCCAATTGGCCGCATCCATAGCTTGGTTACCGTGATAAAACCGGCACCCAGCGCCGTTAAACCATAACCATGTTGTAAATAAGCCGAAAAAGAATAGGTTGCCCAGAACAGCTGATAGCCACAAAACATAATCAGCGCCAGCAACCACACGCGTGGAATAGCCAGCAGGGTTTTGATATCCCGCCACAACTGACCACGTGTCCGTTCAACTTTTACTTCCTGCTCCGCTTTGCCGCGCTCCAGGAAAAGATAAATCAGCAGCGCAATCAGCAGACAGGAAAATGAGTACAGGTAAATGACCTGTTGCAAAGCCTGGCGCGAGGTATGACCTTGCTCTAGTACATAGGCAAAAATTCCCAGCGCCAGCGAGGCGAGTATGGCCTCCACTAAACCGCGGCCGCCATCCAGAATGCCGAAAAAACGGCCCTGTTCATTAGCGGTAGCCAGCAGTTTCACACCCTTGAGCAAAGAGGCCCAAAAGGTTAGCCCAGCGGCCAGGCCCCAGCCGATAAAAATCCACTCCAGCGCCCAGGATGGTGGAACGGTGGAAAACCACAAACCCAGTCCGCCAACCATGGCTAGTGAAAAGGTAATGAGCAAACGTGGTGAGAAGCGGTCAGCCAACCAGCCGCTAGGCAGATAAGTCACCGCATACACCACGCCTAGCGTGGAATAAAACACACCCAATTGCGCACTATCGATGCCAAAAGTGCTCAAAATGGTGGTTTCAAAATTCTGCCGCAAATAGAGCAGCGGATAGATAGCCCCGCCGGCGAGTACCAGCAAGGCAAACTGAAAATAACGCACTCGTGCTGAAGCACGGATGGCACTGGCAGGCAGTGCAATTTGTTCGGTCGTCATCCCTCTTAACTCTCCTGTGGCTGCGCTAGCGATTATTGTTTTGAATCAGTCCTAGCGCAGCTTGATCATGCAGCTAAAGCGCTTAGTGTTTCATTACCACCAAGCGGGTCTGCGTAAACTCCAACATACCGTGCTTACCATCATCGCCACCCAGACCAGAGCGTTTCCAGCCAGCGTGGTAACCCTGATAAGGGTCGGCTGGCGTGCGGTTGATATACAATTCACCGGCCTCAATATGATTGGCAAACTGCATTACCGTACGGTAATTTTCGGTGTACAGCACCGAAGCCAAGCCAAACTGATGATCATTGGCCAACTGCAAGGCTTCTTCTGCGCTGCCATACGGCAACACACACAGCACCGGGCCAAAGGTCTCCTCCTGAACAATCTCCATTTCCTGACGGCAGTGCGTCAGCAAAGTAGGGGGATAGAAAAAGCCCTTACCTTCAGGAATAAAACCGCCTACTTCCAACTGCGCGCCATCATCCACTGCCCGCTCCACCATCTGATGAATATTCAAGCGCGCATTTGCATTGATGAGTGGGCCCATAAAGCTAGGGTTTTCGGCACGGTTGCCATACTGACGGCTGGCAAAACGCTGCTTGAGTAGACGGACAAAGTCGTCATACACACTCTGGTGCACATAGACCCGTTCCACAGCGGTACACAACTGGCCACAGTTAGTGGTTTTGGATGCGATGATATCGTTGGCAGCCTGGGCCAGATTGGCATCCGGCTCAATAATCGCAGGCGTCTTGCCACCCAGCTCCAGCGAAGACTTGGCGATATTCACCTGTGAATACTCCAACACCTTACGTCCGGCACCTACGCTACCCGTCAGCGTGATCATGCCCACCTTGGGATGGGTACACATGGCTTCTGCTGTGACATGACTCATGGTCAAGATATTCACTACCCCAGGAGGCAAACCGGCATCCTGGACTGCCTTGGCAATTTCGAATGCCGAGCAGGGCGTGTTATTACTGGGGCGTACCAGAACGGTATTACCGGTAATGAGCGCGGGTGCAATCTTGCGCAGCAAGGTGTACACCGGGTAATTAAAAGGAATCAGGCAGGCGACGATGCCGATAGGCTCGCGTAGCAGCAATAGATTTTCATCGCTGCTGTCGCTGGGAATCACTTCCCCTTCCAGGCGGCGTGCCCATTCTGCGTGATAGCGTGTGACTTCGGCAGCATAGATGGCCTCATTGGTTGCATCGGCCAAGCTCTTGCCCGACTCCGCTGCCAATGCCGCGCCAATTTCAGCCGCGCGCGCTTCTAGCGCCTGCGCCAGCTTTTGCAAATGTTGCCCACGCACAATACTGGGCAAACGACGCCACGCCTGCTGCGCCTTACTGGCCGACTCCACAGCCCGCAATACCTCAGCGCTACTGGCCGCGGATACTCGCGCCACTGCCTGCTCTGTGGCGGGGTCATATACTGTAATCATTGTGTCCGTTTCCGGTAACACAAATTGGTTGTCAATGAAGTTTTGATAGTTACGCATCGCCAGACTCTCGCTTAAACTAGAGTCGCTATCAAATCAAGTGATTTGATGTGGGTCAAGAGAATTTCATGGATGATTTTTTTATTTCATATATGGAATTTAATAAAAGGGTGCTAGCTAGGCTAATTGTTGGCTGTCAGAAGATAGTAGGACGAGCCCATCTACGCCCCGTTTGTGCTGATAAGCTGTCAAGTTATAATGACGTGGAAACAGTTGTTTTGAGACTATAATTTTACTGAGATTGAACCGCCATCCTCTGCGCTAAAGGGAGGCTTGCAACGACACCACCTTTAGATCCGCTAGCAAATTCCCTGATCCAGCCTTGCACCTCCTTGCCGTAGCACTTGTGCTGTCTGTGTTGGCGTGCCTTGGCTCAGGGGCTCTTCGAGGTGTTGTTAGCGGCTCTTAGTGTTCAACAAAAATACTGGTATGGATGATGGTCAATAAAAAACCTAAGGTCTGGGAACTGTTTTTTCGTGTACGTGGCACTGTTCTTCCACGCATCTGGCCACAAATTCTGGTTGTTGGTTTGGCTTCTCTACTGGTTACCCTGCTGGAACAACAAGGCCTGCTTCATATCACCCCTATTGCCGCCTTGCCATTCTCTCTGATGGGTATTGCTCTTTCTATCTTTTCCGCTTTTTGTAACACCGCCAGCTATGACCGCTGGTGGGAGGCGCGCAAAGTGCTGGGGCAAATGTTGATTGATACACGTAATATCACCCGCCAGTCGCAGGCCTATCTGGCGTCAGACCCACTAGCTGCTCGCCAACAGGCTCGCTACGCGATGGCGTTTGCCGATAGCTTGCGCTGTCATCTGCGTGATGAAGTACCCGATGAGCAGGCATTGCAATATCTTGATGCTAATCAACGGCAACAAGTGCTGGCCAGTAAGCACGCCCCCAACCGAATTCTGGCCTGGATGAGCCAGACCATCGCTATGGCCCTTAGTAACGGCCATATTGCGCCGCAGATGGCGCAAGAACTGGAAGAGCGTGTCACCTCATTAGCAGTAGTGCTAGGCGCTGCTGAGCGCATTAAAACGACACCGCTACCCTATGCCTACTCCTTATTACTTCATCGTACCGCTTATCTGTTCTGCTTTTTACTGCCTTTAGGTATGGGTGGCAGTCTGGGGATGTGGACGCCCTTATTTGTTGTCATTCTCTCCTATACCTTTTTCGGCTTGGACGCGCTGGGCAGTGAACTGCTCACACCATTCGGCACCACCCCCAATAGCCTGCCCATGCAAACTATCTGCCGCACCATAGAAAAGAATATTCTGGAAGAACTATCAGCATCGAACCGCCACTAGTCTTGAGCGGCGGTGTTGCCTGCAGCCAGCCCCAGAGCTAATCGCTTAGCGAGTCGGCGATAACTGACAATCAAGATACAACCGCACTCGGTGACATGATCCTCCAGCGCCACTGGCATCCCATCCAGCAAAAAGCGGCTATCCCCTTCAATTCGAGGTCCATGCCACGTGGGCGAAAACAAGCGGCAACCTAACTACATGCCTCTTGAAACCCTGTGGAGCTTAACGCAAAGGCTGTTAGAACCGTGCCTTCCTCTAATAGGGAGAAAGAGATGCGGCAGTGTCGGTTAAATGGGAGCATATCGTTCAAATGCTCATTAAGTCTTAATATTAGGTAGTGCTTGGTGATGTCCAAGTGCACTAATTGTGCTGCATCAAAGTCAAAAAAGCGCTGTACCGAGCCATAAGCTGCTTTGAACAAACTTTCTTTGGCTGAAAATAGCAAGGTTATTCGTGTATTGAGTGGTAGGCACCCCGGTGCGGCTTGTAGAAGTGCTAACTCATCCTGATTAATTGCCAACTTTAATAAAGCCTCTTTCATTTCGGCTGTCACGGTATGCTCAATATCAATTCCGATGCCGATGTATTGCCCCCGTCTAGCCACTATTGCACCTGCTAAGTCACTGCTATGTGAAATGCTGCCAATCATACCCGCTGGCCAGCATGGTTCGCGCCCTTGGCCAATGCTTATCTGGCTATCTTGTAGATCAAACTCCCGCAATGCCCATTTGGCTGCCAGACGGCCATAGAAGAACTCTGCCTGACGTTTTTTCACGCTAGAGAGAATGTTGGGTGGGCAGTCAATACCTGCTTCGGCAAAGGCCGTCAAAGAAAAGCGACCAATATCAAAATGAATCAACTGTATGAGTAGAGGGTTGCCTTCTGCAAGAACTAGGGTGTGGCTCAGTGGAATCGGAAGGTAAAGGGGTAATTTCAATATGGGCCTCTTTGATGATGACCTGACAAAAAGATCACTTTTCATATTTTATTGGGATTAGAAGAAGTGTTGTTGATCAAGATAGTCGATTTTTAGAAAAACATATAAACGATGGTTTTAATCATAATTCTTTTGTCTATCAAATACATGATTTGATTTTAATGGTGACTCTCATTATGGTTTTGTTTTTTACTCAAATGTCAACAAATAGTTATGGCAAAAAACAAATTGAATTCCATTGATTTTTACGTGATCATCTAATGACTTCGTAATTTAAATGACAAATAATAATGATATTTAAATTTTCAGGCAAAAGGAGATGGCCTATGAGCGTTACTCTTTTCGGAGAAATAGAGTCGGAACGACGTAGTTATTGTCGGGGTTTTCCGACGGTTTTTTCGCAAGCTAAAGACGCTACATCTGCATGATGTGGCTGGGCGTGAATATCTCGATTTTCTCTCTGCTGCCGGCTCGCTCAACTATGGGCATAACGACCCTGAGATGGTGTGCAGCGATTAATTATCTACGTGGCAATGGCATTCTTAACAGCCTCGATATGCAGATTGAAGCCAAAGCCAAGTTCCTAGAGGCTTTTCAGCAAACTATTCTGGAGCCGCGAGGGCTGAGCTATAAATTGCAGTTCACCGGCCCTAGCGGCGCGAATGTGGTGGAAGCTGCTCTTACAACTGGCACATAAGTATGCCGGGCTAATTTTATGGCTAAAGAAATTTAAATCGATTGTCGTTTGATTGGTGAATACAGTCACAAAATCTTAATGCGCTGTTTGTTTTCTACCTTAATGAAAGTGTTTAGAAAGATGTCTGACTCCGCTATCTCCGCCGTTTTTCCAGCATCCGCCGCGCAATACAGCCGCTGGTTTCAATATCAGATAGAACCTGATAAGCAAGGGCATCACAACATCCCTTTTTGTGCACGTGTGAAAGGGCTGACACCGGAACGCCTGACAGTGGCATTGAATAAATTAGTGTTACGCCACCCGATGTTGCGTACCAGCTTTGTTTGGGATGAGGGGCAGCTAGGCTATCGCATTCATGAACAGGCTGCGGCCAAGGTGTGGGTACATGACGCACAACAGCTTAGTGCGGACAAGCTACAAGAAATGGTAGCGGATGATTGTTGGCATCGCTTTGATTTGAACAAGCCGTTACGAGTGTATGCCAGTTGGTATCAATGCACCGCGCAAAAAGCAGTGATGATGTTAACGTTTGACCATATCGCTGTTGATGGCTGGTCTTATTGGTTGTTGTTGGACGAGCTAAGGGCACTGCTCTCATTTGAGGAGCTTGAGCCGGTATCGACGAATAGCTTTCAGGATTATGTGCAATGGCAGCAACAGTGGCTGCAAAGCCCGGCAGCCGAGACGCAAAGACAATACTGGCAAACGACACTGGCCGGTGAGTTACCCGTACTGTCATGGCCGAGCAAGCGTAGAAGGACAGATTCAGTCAAGAGATGTGCCAGTTTGAAGCGCCTGCTGCCGCAACAGTTGTTAGCGAAGTTACAAGCCATGGCAGCAGGCTATGGCAATAGTTTGTTCCCAATTTTTTTGGCCGCTTACCAAGTGTTGCTGCAACGTCATACCGGGCTGGAGGATATCATTATCGGTTCCATCATGCCGGGGCGCGGGCGCGGGCATTGGGGCAAGCTGGTGGGGGAGTTTGTTAACCCGGTCACTTTACGCGGACAAGTGCATAGCCAAACGACGGTGCATGAACAGATACAGCAAGCGCAGCAGTTGATCCGGCAGGGCATTGCCAAGCAGCAATATCCGTTTTCCAAAGTACTGGAGCAGCTTAAGCTGGCACGCTACGCAGAGTCGCATCCAGTTTTTCAGAGCAATATAATCTTTCACAAGGCCAGATATGCGGATGATGCGTTGTTGCCTTTGTGGTTAGAGCAAGCGTCTGGCAGTACGGTGCAGTGGGGAGCCATTGAGTTATCGACATTTCCTTATTCTGTTTACGCAGACACGACTATGCCGCTGGTGGTGGATATGCTGGAAGTGGGGGAGCAAGTTCGCTGTGGTTTCTATTACGACTCCGATATATTTGACGCAGAAACGATAGCTCAATGGATGGAGCAACTGTTCACGTTGTTAGCCAGTATGAGTGAAGACGAGCAGCAGACCTTAGACCAGTTATCGTTACTCAATGAGCGGGAACGGCAGCAGGTGTTATACGATTTCAACGCGACAGCGGCCCCTTACCCGCAACATGCCTTAATCCACCAATTATTTGAACAACAAGCAGCACGCGCCCCGGCAGCCATCGCGCTGCGTTTTGGTGAGGCGGAACTGAGCTATGGCGAACTGAACCGCCGGGCGAACCAACTGGCGCACCGCTTGATCGCACTAGGCATTCGGCCGGATGACCGGGTAGCGATTTGTGTGGAACGCAGCCTGGAGATGGTGGTGGGGCTGCTGGCGATCCTGAAGGCAGGTGGGGCGTATGTGCCCTTAGACCCGAGTTACCCGGTGGAACGTCTGGCGTATATGTTGATGGATAGCGAGCCGGTGGCCTTGCTGACCCAAACCGATTTGCTGGGGCAGCTTCCCGAAGTGGCTGTGCCGACGTTGCTGCTAGACGAAGCGGCAGCGTGGATGACAGAAGCTAGCGACAACCCTGACGCAGTGGCTTTAGGACTCAATGCCAAGCATCTGGCGTATGTGATTTACACCTCGGGCTCGACGGGACTGCCTAAGGGCGTGATGGTCGAGCACCACAGTATTACGGGGTTACTGATAGCAACAGAGAATTATTTCCACTTTGATAGCAACGACGTTTGGACGTTTTTTCATTCATTTGCTTTTGACTTTGCTGTCTGGGAGTTGTGGGGTGCTTTGGCTTATGGTGGGCGTTTGATACTGGTGCCTTCATGGTGTGCCCGCTCGCCGCATGACTTTTACACTTTATTGTGCCAAGAAGGTGTAACCATATTAAATCAAACACCTAGTGCGTTTCGTTCATTGCTTCAGGCGACAGAAATAGAAAAGTCGCTTTCACATCAACTGCGTTGTGTCATTTTTGGTGGTGAAGCATTAGAACCCTACCTGTTGGGTCCTTGGGTCAACAATCATGGTCTGAACAAAACTCGCCTGGTGAATATGTATGGCATTACCGAGATCACGGTTCATGCCACTTACAGAGAGCTTCAAGCAGAGGATATATTGGCTAGTCAAGCTAGCCTTGTTGGAAAAGCACTACCGAATTTGTCTGCGTATATTTTGGATAGTCACCAACAGCCTGTACCTATTGGTGTGACAGGCGAATTATATATTGGTGGTACACAGATAGCGCGCGGCTACCTAAATCTCCCTGAGTTGACGGCAGAACGTTTCATTGCCGACCCGTTCAGCCAACAAGCGGGTGCTCGGATGTACAAAACCGGTGACCTGGGTCGCTGGCTGGCGGATGGGAATATTGAATATCTGGGGAGGAATGACTTCCAGGTGAAGATAAGGGGTTTCCGCATTGAATTGGGCGAGATCGAGGTGAAGTTGGCCCAGTGTGAGGGTGTACGCGAAGCGGTGGTAATGGCGCGTGAGGATGTGGCCGGAGATAAGCGACTGGTGGCTTATCTGGTACTCAATGAAGGCGTTACATTAGAACCTGCTGATTTGCGCAGCCATTTAAGTACACAATTAGCCGAACACATGCTGCCCAGTGCCTTTATGACGCTGAATGCCTTGCCACTGACGCCGAATGGCAAGCTGGACAGGAAGGCCCTACCGGCACCGGATGGCAGTGCCTTGGTAACACGCGAGTACGAGGCGCCACAGGGTGAGCTAGAAGTTCAACTAGCAGAGATCTGGCAGGACTTGCTGGGTGTCGAGCGGGTGGGTCGTCACGACAATTTCTTCGAACTGGGCGGGCATTCTTTACTCATTGTTAGTCTGATAGAACGGCTGCGGGTGAAGGGTCTAAGTCTGGCGGTGAGCACAGTCTTTGCGACACCCACGCTAGTGGGGGTGGCAAGTAAGCTTAGCGGTGAGCCGGCACCTACAGCGCCGGTGCCGGCCAATCTTATCCCGATGGACTGCCAGCAGATTACGCCAGCGATGTTGCCCTTAGTCACGCTCAGTCAGAGCGAAATAGACCAGATTGCGGCCAAGGTCACGGGAGGGATGGCCAATATCCAGGACATTTACCCGTTAGCGCCGTTACAGGAGGGGATACTGTTTCACCACCTGCTGGGTGGCGAGGGTGATCCTTATCTTCTACATGTCATGATGGCCTTTGACAGTCGAGAGCGCGTAGAAGGCTTTTTGCAAGCTCTGCAGCAAGTGATTGACCGCCATGACATCCTACGTAGTGCGATGCAATGGCAAGGTTTAGCGAGACCGGTGCAAGTGGTCCATCGTTGTGCGCCGTTACCGGTGCGAGAACTGACACTAAGCCTGGAAGGCGATGCTCTACAGCAATTGCGTGAGTTAACGGATCCACGTTGTACGCGCCTTGATATCACCCAAGCACCGCTACTTGCGGTGAGTTTGGCTGAAGATCCAGCTTCGGGAGAGTGGTTGTTAGCTTTGTTGCAGCACCACCTAGTGAGTGATCATCTTGCTTTAGAAATCATGTTGAATGAAATCCAGGCCTTTTTAGCCGGTGAAGGCGCATCTCTTCCCTCCTCTTTACCTTACCGCAACTTCATTGCTCAAGTGCGTTCGGTCCCCTTAGCGGTACACGAGGCTTATTTCCGCGAGCAACTGAGCGATATTGAAGAGCCGACTGCGCCGTTTGGTTTGCTGGATGTGCAAGGCGATGGTACCGAGGTCAGCGAAGCCAGCTTGACGCTGGATAGGCCGCTGGCGGAAGCAGTACGAGAAGTTGCCCGGCAACAAGGGGTGAGCGTTGCCGTGCTGTTCCATGTGGTGTGGGCGCAGGTGCTGGCGCAATGCAGTAATCGTGACGATGTGGTGTTTGGCACGGTGTTGCTGGGTCGTTCTCAAGGGGTCGCCGGAGCGGATCAGGTGTTGGGCTTGTTTATCAATACCTTACCGCTACGTGTGCAACTGGGTGCGCGCAGTGTGCGACAAGTAGTCCAAGATACTTATCAGCGTTTAAGCACATTGCTGACACATGAACAAGCACCGCTGGCATTGGCGCAGCGGTGCAGCGGGGTAGCAGCCCCGTTGCCACTGTTTAATAGCCTGTTGAATTACCGCCACAGCCAAGGGGACGAAGCCAGTCAGAGCTGGGAGGGGATGCGTTTGGTGAGTGCTGAGGAGCGTACCAACTACCCACTTTGCTTGTCCGTGGACGATCTTGGGATGGGTTTGGCGCTGACGGCGCAGAGCAGTGGTGGCGTAGCACCAGAGCGGCTGATTGCTTACGCTGAGACGGCGCTATGCAAGCTAGTGATAGCCTTAAGAAATAATCCGGAACAAGCAATCCAGCAACTGAGTATTCTGTCGACGCGAGAACGCGAGCAAGTGCTGGTGGATTTTAATGCGACCACAGCGCCATACCCGCAACACGCCTTAATCCATCAACTATTCGAACAACAGGTAGCACGAGCCCCGGCCGCCATCGCACTACGTTATGGGAATGAGGAACTGAGCTATGGCGAACTGAACCGACGGGCGAATCAACTGGCACATCGCTTGATCGCACTAGGCATTCGGCCGGATGACCGGGTAGCGATTTGTGTCGAACGCAGCCTGGAGATGGTGGTGGGGCTGCTGGGGATCCTGAAGGCCGGTGGGGCGTATGTGCCCTTAGACCCGAGC
>JACCFC020000069.1 GCA_020830965.2 Neisseriaceae bacterium TC5R-5 | reverse complement strand
CCTGCGGTCTGGCTTCAGCACTGGCGCTCATCGGTGGCGGCTATGTGTTCCGCGTCTCTCGTAAGTTCTTAACGCTATTCCAATGGTGACGATATGATCATTTTTCATGAAGGGCTGCCGCGAGCAGGTAAAACCTATGAAGCGATGCTGTTTCAAGCCTTACCGGCTTTAGAGGCTGGCCGGCCAGTAGTCACCAACATTAAAGGCATTGATCACGCCAAGATTGCCGAAGTTACCAAGCTAGATGTAGCGACGGTGGAGGATTTGCTTAAATCGGTACCGTGGGAAGAGTCGGCCAATATCCACCAGTACGCCATTAATGATGGTCTGGTGATACTGGATGAAGTGCAAGACTTCTTCCCGCCTAAGTGCAAGCTAACGCCAGAACAGGTCGAGTTCATCACGCAACATGGCCAACGTGGTATTGATATCGTGCTGTGTGGGCAGTCTTATAAGAATATCCATGTATTTTGGCGTGATCGGGTGCAGCGATTGATCTACTTCAAGAAGCTATCCGCGCTTGGTTCTGAAAACCGCTATCAATGGACAATGAACGAAAAAAGCGGTTCTGACAGCTTTGCCAAGGTGCAAGGCGGGGCAAGGAAATACGACACGAAATACTATGGCATTTATAAAAGCCACGTCGACGGCGTCAATAATAAAGGTAACTTGAAGGATGATCGGGCTAATCTATTCAAGTCGAAAATATTTACCTTGGTGATACCGGCCTTTTTTGCCTTGGGGCTTGTCTCTGTTTACTTTATTTATGGCTTCTTCAAAAGCCCAGAAAGCATCGTTCATGTTCAATCGAAATCAACACCGACTCAACAATCTCACACCGTCCAAACTGTTACGACTGCTGCGGTTAATCAGGCGGGTGCTATTTCTAATCAAGAGATGAAAACCGTCAAAGGGCAAGGCGTTAATGAATACACGGCACAATCGCCAGCAGATTACGTTGAAACCATGATCACCAAGTACCGGCCAAGACTGGCGGCGCTACTGGTGAGGGGCGACAAAACGGACGGAATTATTGAAATCATGGATGAAGGCTATAAGGTACGCGAGCAATTCAGTGTCAGCGGCCTAAAAGACTTCGGTTATCGCTACCAGGTCAAACAAGATTTCCTGATTCTGACTCGGTTGGATGGTAAAGGCGGCGAGCATGTGGTGACGCCTTGGCCGGTGGATTCATGGGGCCGGGCGACGATGCCGGAAGCTAAGCCGGTACCGCCTCCGGTGCTGGTGGGTCGAGAAGAACCAACGGCCCAAGCTCCGGCTAAGCTGGCGGGCTCTAATGAAAATTTCTTTCCTAGGATAGGGCAGAAGTGATTATATTCATATGAATTGACTTTGTTTTTTAATTAATTTAGATTGACGTTTTTAACTTTTGGTAATAAAGAAATGACTTTAAAAAAAAATGTTAAATATCATTTGGTGAACATGGATGGCTCCCGCACATTGGGTTACATATTAAATGACATTCATATTAGCTATAGTGGGGCGCGAGAGGGTCATATAGAGGGTGAAAATTATTTGTGTAATGGTAATCTTAGTGGAAAGATCGATGGAAATTATTTGGTAGATCCCAAAAGGGGAGCCAAGTGTAAACTTGAAGAAGATTGTCAAAAATATCTAATTACCTACAAGTCTAATCGTTCTGATGATTTTATTTCTTTTGAAGTTGAAAGTGAATATGATTTAACAAAATCATCTAGCAGTCAAAAAGTAATAGAATTAGCTATGCAAAATGAACCAACTGTAAAAAGTGGGCCTAAAATTAATTCTATTAGCTCTTTATCAGTCAAGCGTTTGTCTACAGAAACCATATGATTTTATTTTAAATATCCTCTAATACCGTGGCCGATGGACTCTTGGGGCCGGGCCACCATGGCAGAAGCCAAACCGGTACCGCCTCCGGTGCTGGTTAGCAGAGAGGAACCAAAGTCACAAGCTCCGGCTATGCTCGCCGGGGCTGCTGAAAAAATCAAAGAACACTTGTTAAATAGTTTTGATGTCAAAATCTTTGCTGGCACAGATGATGCCTCACGCTAAGTTTTCACTCAAAAGACTATTTTTCAGTTAATCGTTGTCAAGGGTTCGTGGAATACCGCAAGCCGTAGGCTGAGGATATGCCGCGAAAGGCCCTTGACAACATAGAGTTTGAATATGCTTAAGGTGATCTGGGGGATGTTGCAAACATTCCCCGGATTGCCTAGCGGCGAGCGTGCTTTTTTGTCATTGAAGCTTAAGTATTTTTAACTGTGCCTGTGTGTTTGGTTATATCCAATAGCAGGGTTGTTAGATTTTAATAAACGAATGAGTACACCCTCCATTTGCGATATTTCCCACTTATCTTCTGACTCAAAAATAATTTCCTTTCGTAAAGAAAAATCTTTCAATTCATCTTTTGTGAAGTCATGTTCAACAATTTTATTATCCCAACTACCAAAATACCGGAGTGAGTGACCAGTAGAGCCAATGTCCTTGCCAACATAAATTTTTCCATTTGGAAAAGTCAACTTGTAAACGACATATTTGAATTTCATTTAGATGCCTTTGTTTGCTAGTAGTTGTATTCTGTACGGAAAGCGTGCCATTAATTTATGCTTGCATCAAGTTTTCAAGGTGTTGCAAACATTCTCCGGATTGCCTAGCGGCGAGCGTGTCTTTTAGATGTGTTTCTTAAAATGAGAAAATCGAATAGACTTGCCGTTTATTATCTGCCAT
>JACCFC020000068.1 GCA_020830965.2 Neisseriaceae bacterium TC5R-5 | reverse complement strand
TGGAGTGGCTATCATCGCCGCAGCCTAGTGGAAACCAAGATGCATTGCTTCAAACGATTGGGTGAAAGGGTGATGGCCCGGTGCTTCAATGGTCAAGTGGCAGAGCTGCAAGTGCGTGCTGCCATTTTGAACCGCTTCAGCATGCTGGGCCGTCCGTGCACGGCGGCTGTGGCATAAATCTGTTTGGGGAAAGGGGAAGCTCGCCCTACCTAATATTTATGCAATAGAGCTATGATGACCTGACAAAAAGATCACTTTTCATATTTTATTGGGCTTAGAGGAAGTGTTGTTGATCAAGATAGTCGATCTTTAGAAAAACATATAAACGATGGTTTTAATCATAATTCTTTTGTCTATCAAATACATGATTTGATTTTAATGGTGACTCTCATTATGGTTTTGTTTTTTACTTAAATGTCAACAAATAGTTATGGCAAAAAAACAAATTGAATTCCATTGATTTTTACGTGATCATCCAATGACTTCGTAATTTAAATGACAAATAATAATGATATTTAAATTCTCAGGCAAAAGGAGATGGTCTATGAGCGTTACTCTTTTCGGAGAAATAGAGTCGGAAGGACGTAGTTATTGTCGGTTTTTTCCGACGGTTTTTTCGCAAGCTAAAGACGCTACATCTGCATGATGTGGCTGGGCGTGAATATCTCGATTTTCTCTCTGCTGCCGGCTCGCTCAACTATGGGCATAACGACCCTGAGATGGTGTGCAGCGATTAATTATCTACGTGGCAATGGCATTCTTAACAGCCTCGATATGCAGATTGAAGCCAAAGCCAAGTTCCTAAGAGGCTTTTCAGCAAACTATTCTGGAGCCACGGAGGCTGAGCTATAAATTGCAGTTCATTGGCCCTACTGGCGCGAATGCGGTGGAAGCTGCTCTTACAACTGGCGCGTAAGTATGCCGGGCTAATTTTATGGCTGGAAGAAATTTAAATCGATTGTCGTCTGATTGGTGAATACAGCCACAAAATCTTAATGCGCTGTTTGTTTTCTACCTTAATGAAAGTGTTTAGAAAGATGTCTGACTCCGCTATCTCCGCCGTTTTTCCAGCATCCGCCGCGCAATACAGTCGCTGGTTTCAATATCAGATAGAACCTGATAAGCAAGGGCATCACAACATCCCTTTTTGTGCGCGTGTCAAAGGGCTGACACCGGAACGCCTAACGGCGGTGTTGAATGAATTAGTGTTACGCCACCCGATGTTGCGTACCAGCTTTGTTTGGGATGAGGGGCAGCTAGGCTATCGCATTCATGAACAGGTTGCGGTCAAGGTGTGGGTACATGAGGCACAGCAGTTTAGTACAAGCAAGCTACAAGAATTGGTGGCGGATGATTGCTGGCATCCGTTTGATTTGCTGGAGCCCCGACGACTGTATGCCAGTTGGTATCAGTGTAGTGAGCAGGAAGCGGTGATGATGTTAACGTTTGACCATATTGCTGTTGATGGCTGGTCTTATTGGTTGTTGTTGGACGAGCTAAGGGCACTGCTTTCGTTGGAGAAGCTAGAGCCGGTATCAACGAATAGTTTTCAGGATTTTGTGCAATGGCAGCAAAAGTGGTTGTCAAGTTCAGCCGCCGAGGCACAGGGACAGTTCTGGAAAAACACTCTAGCAGGCGAATTGCCCATACTTTCATGGACACGCAAGCGTAGAACGACAGATTCAGTGGGGAGATGTGGCATCTTAACGCACATGCTGCCGCAAGCGCTTTTGCCGAAATTGCAGGCAATGGCAACAAATTATGGTGGTAGCTTATTCCCTATTTTTCTGGCGGCTTACCAGGTTTTGCTACAGCGCCATATGGGGCAGGATGACATCATTATCGGTTCGATCATGCCAGGACGTGGGCGTGGGCGTTGGGGTAAGTTGGTGGGGGAGTTTGTTAATCCCGTCGCTTTGCGTGGGCAGGTGAATGGCCAAACTACTGTACATGAGCAGATTCAGCAGGCGCAGCAGTTGATTCGCCAGGGTATTGAGTATCAGAAATACCCATTTTCCAAAGTATTGGAGCAGCTTAAGCTGTCACGTCACCCAGAGTCACACCCGGTTTTTCAGACCAATATTATCTTTCACAAAGCCAGATACGCGGATGATGGATTGCTGCCTTTGTGGTTAGAGCAAGCGTCCGGCAGTACGGTGCAGTGGGGGGCTATTGAGTTATCGACCTTTCCTTACCCTATTTATGCTGATGCCTCTACGCCCTTAGTAGTAGACATGTTGGAGGTAGGGGAGCAAGTTCGCTGTGACTTCTTTTATGACCCGAATCTATTTGACGCAGAAACGATAGCTCAATGGATGGAGCAACTGTTTACGCTGTTAGCCAGTATGAGTGAAAACGAGAAGCAGACCTTAGACCAGCTATCATTACTCAATGAGCAAGAGCGGCAGCGGGTGTTATATGACTTTAACGCGACCGCAGCGCCATACCCGCAACACGCCTTAATCCACCAACTGTTCGAACAACAGGCAGCACGAGCCCCGGCCGCCATCGCGCTGCGCTTTGGTGAGGCGGAACTGAGCTATGCCGAACTGAACCGCCGGGCGAACCAACTGGCGCACCGCTTGATCGCACTAGGCATTCGGCCGGATGACCGGGTGGCGATCTGTGTAGAGCGCAGCCTGGAGATGGTGGTGGGGCTGCTGGGGATCCTGAAGGCCGGTGGGGCATATGTGCCCTTAGACCCGAGCTACCCGGCTGAGCGTCTGGCGTATATGTTGACGGATAGCGAGCCGGTGGC
>JACCFC020000067.1 GCA_020830965.2 Neisseriaceae bacterium TC5R-5 | reverse complement strand
CTGGCCCGCTACTTCAGTCGTGCCGGGTGCCAAGTCGTGCAACAGGATGTCTTAGCGGCCCTGAAACGCACAGCGGGCATTACCTATCGGGAAATGGTGTTAACCTTTGCCGACTCGCAGCAAGTCAGCCTGCTGATCAAACAGAGTGGTGATATTTTTAGGGTGATGCTGAATAAAAAGGTGCTGCCCATCAAGAACCAGGACGACCATGTAAAAGCCATTGCCGAGGTTGTGCAGGCGATGGATGCGGGGCGCTCCAAGTTTCAGCAACTGCTAGCCAAAGCCAAAGTGACGCCCCCGGCTAGCATTCGCACCGCTGCGCCCAAAATGGAACAGGTGCTGACAGAAAAACGGGATGCACTAAAAACAGCTATTGCAGAGGTACAGGCGGAAATTGAACAACTGATGGCCGTCGCAACTAGGTGAAGACTTGTCGTCTCACTAAGCCCCCTAACAGGCTAAGGCACTAGCATTTGCGACAGAGTTTAAGACGTTGCCACACCTGAACTAACGCTGGCAATGAGAGAACAGCCGCATTCCGTCAGATGCCCTTCTAAAGCCACGGGTACCCCATCCAGTAAATAATTATTGTCACCCTCAATAATCTGATTACGGCCATGTGGCCGCTGATCGGGATACAACTCAGGGCATTCTACCCAGTCCCCCAATCGCGCCACCGCTTTACCCGCTACTTGGCACAGTGCTGAGCCAGTCACCACCACACCGCCATGGCTGGTGCGATCCCCTACTACTATCATTTTACGTGTCATGTTTAAGCTTACTGATGAAGTTATCAATGAGTGCTAGATTCTCGCCATGCCATTGCCAGACGATGGTGTGCTCACGATTGGCCAGCATGGGCGGGCTAAAGGTCGGCATAGGCTGCCCGGCTTCTACCCAACGTGGTGGTTGTTTGGCCATGGCGTCGACATTCCAGAGCCGGGCATCGGTCGAAGTCGCCAGCCAGTAGCCGGTTTTAGGGCAAGTCTCGCGGCTCTTGCAGGTGATGGTTTCGGCATGGCTGAGCGGGGGTGGAATCTTGCCATCGTCAAATAACGTGGCATCGGGGTTTTGGTAATCAGTGTCGATTTTGTAGCGGCCTTCTGCACGGATTTTAGCTTCAGCTTCTTTACGTTCTTGTGCATAGCTAGGTTTCTCGGCGACATACTGCTTGAGCCAATTACCATTGGCGCGATCTTTTTCGTCTGAAGCATTCCGCCAGAGGCTGACGGCCCATTGAAACTCCAAACTCACATAGTATTTACCGGGCTGTGTGGGTATACCGTCCTCGGTTTCACGCTGTAGCATCATGTTCATATACACCCCATCTGCATATAGCGACCACCGCATTGGTTGTGGCAAGCTCAACCACTCTTCTGCTGTTGGTAGATAAGCTGGGTCGAGCGGAATATCACTAAGCACACGGTGTTCTATAAAATAACGCATGGCTTCGCGCCCGGTTATTCGAGGAATAGTAACTGGAATAGTGTGTTTCCAACCCGCTGCCGTAAAAGCTTTGAGCAGCGCGTAGGTTTTTTTACGTGCTTCTTCATGCGGGGTTTCGCCCCGGTGATTGGTGCGCAGTGCGACACTTACATTCCATTGATCAATACCATCGTTGGGATCGTTACTGTCATCAGAACCCATAATTCCCATTACGCTTGGAATGGTGACACTGTGGCGACCATGCTGGAAATGAACCACGCCATCGTATTCCGGCCAGTCGATTTCATAAAAACCGACACCATAGTTTTTGTTATTGCTATCCACCTGCTTAGGGTAACGTTGACGCAGGCTGTCGGCGAATTCATTAAGGCGAATTTGTACTTCTTGAGGCATAGCGGATTCCTGCGGAAACGCAAAAGAAAGGCTATGGTGGTTCTGTACGAATAGCAGCCAAATCGCCAACAGGCCAACTACCCCTGTGAGCAAAAAATGGCGGCGTGTCATTGCTGTTTCCCTTGCACAATCATCTTACGAGTCTCGCTTAAGCTTACTGATAAAGTTATCGATGAGCGCCAGATTCTCGCCATGCCATTGCCAGACGATGGTGTGCTCACGATTGGCCAGCATGGGCGGGCTGAAAGTCGGCATAGGCTGCCCGGCTTCTACCCAACGTGGTGGCTGTTTGGCCATGGCGTCGACATTCCAGAGCCGGGCATCGGTCGAGGTCGCCAGCCAGTAGCCGGTTTTAGGGCAGGTCTCGCGGCTCTTGCAGGTGATGGTTTCGGCATGGCTGAGCGGAGGCGGAATCTTGCCATCGTCAAATAACGTGGCATCGGGGCTTTGGTAATCAGTGTCGATTTTGTAGCGGCCTTCAGCACGGATTTTAGCTTCGGCTTCTTTACGTCGCTGCGCATAGAGAGGTTTTTCTTCAATAAACTGCGGTAACCAATTACCGTTGGCGCGGTCTTTTTCGTCTGAAGCATTACGCCAGAAGCTCACGGCCCATTGAAACTCCAGGCTCACATAGTATTTGCCTGGCTGCGTGGGTATACCGTCCTCGGTTTCACGGTGTAGCATCATATTCATATACACCCCATCTGCATACAGCGACCACCGCATTGGTTGTGGCAAGCTCAACCACTCTTCTACTGTTGGTAGATAAGCTGGGTCGAGCGGAATATTGCTAAGCACACGGTGTTCTATAAAATAACGCATGGCTTCGCGGCCGGTGATGCGAGGCATATCTTCCGCAATATTGTGTTTCCAGCCCGCTGCCGTAAAAGCTTTGAGCAGCGCGTAGGTTTTTTTACGTGCTTCTTCATGCGGGGTTTCGCCCCGGTGATTGGTGCGCAGTGCGACACTTACATTCCATTGATCAATACCATCGTTGGG
>JACCFC020000066.1 GCA_020830965.2 Neisseriaceae bacterium TC5R-5 | reverse complement strand
GATCAGGAAAGTCCGGCCATAGTGGGTGATAGCCCCGTACACGACATTTCATTGCTGGTACTAAGCGTACGATAAGTAGGGCGGGACACGTGAAATCCTGTTTGAAGATGGGGGGACCATCCTCCAAGGCTAAATACTCGTGATCGACCGATAGTGAACCAGTACCGTGAGGGAAAGGCGAAAAGAACCCCGGGAGGGGAGTGAAATAGATCCTGAAACCGGATGCATACAAACAGTAGGAGCGGACTTGTTCCGTGACTGCGTACCTTTTGTATAATGGGTCAGCGACTTACGTTCAGTAGCGAGCTTAACCGAATAGGGAAGGCGTAGGGAAACCGAGTCCGAATAGGGCGATTGAGTTGCTGGGCGTAGACCCGAAACCGAGTGATCTATCCATGGCCAGGATGAAGGTGCGGTAACACGCCCTGGAGGTCCGAACCCACTAATGTTGCAAAATTAGGGGATGAGCTGTGGATAGGGGTGAAAGGCTAAACAAACTCGGAGATAGCTGGTTCTCCCCGAAAACTATTTAGGTAGTGCCTCATGTATCACTTCCGGGGGTAAAGCACTGTTATGGCTAGGGGATCATTGCGATTTACCAACCCATGGCAAACTCAGAATACCGGAAAGTGCGAGCATGGGAGACAGACGGTGGGTGCTAACGTCCATCGTCAAGAGGGAAACAACCCAGACCGCCAGCTAAGGTCCCGAATGATCAGTTAAGTGGTAAACGAAGTGGGAAGGCTAAGACAGCCAGGATGTTGGCTTAGAAGCAGCCATCATTTAAAGAAAGCGTAATAGCTCACTGGTCGAGTCGTCCTGCGCGGAAGATGTAACGGGGCTCAAACTGATAACCGAAGCTGCGGATTTGTACGTAAGTACAGATGGTAGGGGAGCGTTCTGTAGGTCTGCGAAGGTGTGTCGAGAGGCATGCTGGAGATATCAGAAGTGCGAATGCTGACATGAGTAGCGATAAACAGAGTGAAAAGCTCTGTCGCCGAAAGCCCAAGGATTCCTACGCAACGTTCATCGGCGTAGGGTTAGTCGGCCCCTAAGGCGAGGCTGAAAAGCGTAGTCGATGGGAAACGGGTAAATATTCCCGTACTTTTATGCAGTGCGATGTGGGGACGGAGAAGGTTAGGTCAGCGGCCTGTTGGACTAGGTCGTTCAAGCCGGTAGGCTGGTTGGGTAGGCAAATCCGCCCGACTGTTAAGGCCGAGAGGTGATAACGAGGATCTACGGATCTGAAGTGACTGATACCCTGCTTCCAGGAAAAGCCACTAAGCTTCAGCTGCATAAGAACCGTACCGCAAACCGACACAGGTGGGCAGGAAGAGAATTCTAAGGCGCTTGAGAGAACTCAGGAGAAGGAACTCGGCAAATTGATACCGTAACTTCGGGAGAAGGTATGCCTCTTTGTGTGTAGTCCCTTGCGGACGAAGCATGGAGAGGTCGCAGAGAATAGGTGGCTGCGACTGTTTAACAAAAACACAGCACTGTGCCAACACGAAAGTGGACGTATACGGTGTGACGCCTGCCCGGTGCTGGAAGGTTAATTGATGGCGTGCAAGCGCTTGATCGAAGCCCCAGTAAACGGCGGCCGTAACTATAACGGTCCTAAGGTAGCGAAATTCCTTGTCGGGTAAGTTCCGACCCGCACGAATGGCGTAACGATGGCCACACTGTCTCCTCCTGAGACTCAGCGAAGTTGAAATGTTTGTGAAGATGCAATCTACCCGCTGCTAGACGGAAAGACCCCGTGAACCTTTACTGTAGCTTTGCATTGGACTTTGAAGTGGTTTGTGTAGGATAGGTGGGAGGCTTTGAAGCAGGGTCGCTAGATCTTGTGGAGCCGACGTTGAAATACCACCCTGACCCCTTTGAGGTTCTAACCTAGGTCCGTTATCCGGATCGGGGACAGTGCATGGTAGGCAGTTTGACTGGGGCGGTCTCCTCCCAAAGAGTAACGGAGGAGTTCGAAGGTTACCTAGGTACGGTCGGAAATCGTGCTGATAGTGCAATGGCAAAAGGTAGCTTAACTGCGAGACCGACAAGTCGAGCAGGTGCGAAAGCAGGACATAGTGATCCGGTGGTTCTGAATGGAAGGGCCATCGCTCAACGGATAAAAGGTACTCCGGGGATAACAGGCTGATACCGCCCAAGAGTTCATATCGACGGCGGTGTTTGGCACCTCGATGTCGGCTCATCACATCCTGGGGCTGTAGTCGGTCCCAAGGGTATGGCTGTTCGCCATTTAAAGTGGTACGTGAGCTGGGTTCAAAACGTCGTGAGACAGTTTGGTCCCTATCTGCAGTGGGCGTTGGAAGTTTGACGGGGGCTGCTCCTAGTACGAGAGGACCGGAGTGGACGAACCTCTGGTGTACCGGTTGTGACGCCAGTTGCATCGCCGGGTAGCTAAGTTCGGAAGAGATAAGCGCTGAAAGCATCTAAGCGCGAAACTTGCCTGAAGATAAGACTTCCCTGAGGGTTTAACCCTCCTGAAGAGTCGTTCGAGACCAGGACGTTGATAGGTCGGGTGTGGAAGCGCTGTGAGGCGTTAAGCTAACCGATACTAATTGCTCGTGAGGCTTGATCCTATCATTTGAGTGACTTGGTGATGGGTGGTGTTGAGAGACACTGCTTGAGAGACTGAGACGCGGAGTGAGAGAAGTGTGTGTGTGCAGAGTTTGTTTAATGGATAAACAGTTTATTTGGGGTGATTCTACGGAAAGTGGAATGGCCTTAGCTTCTTTGGTTTGAACAGTTTATGTCTGGTAGGCATAGCGAGGTGGTCCCACTCCTTCCCATCCCGAACAGGACAGTGAAACGCCTTAGCGCCGATGATAGTGTGGCATTCGCCATGTGAAAGTAGGACACTGCCAGACACCCATTCCAGCCCCGG
>JACCFC020000065.1 GCA_020830965.2 Neisseriaceae bacterium TC5R-5 | reverse complement strand
ACACATTGGCAGCACCCGCTTGCAGCGTGCCATTGCTCACGGTGGTGGCCCCGCTGTAAGTATTGTTGCCGCTGAGGGTCAGGGTACCAGTGCCGGTCTTGCTGAAGCCGCCAGTGCCGCTGATATTGCCACTCAAAACCAGGTTGGCATCGGTCTGTAAAGTCGTGCTGCCATAGAGCAGCAGCGCATTCGTTAGGTTGGTAGCGGCAGTATTTTGTAGCGCGGTGGTATCATGGAGGTTGATCTGACCACTACCAAGCGCTGTCCCGGCGGCAAACGCCAAGGTGCCCGCATTGATGACCGTGCCGCCACTGTAAGTATTGTTGCCGCTGAGGGTAAGAACAGCCGGGGAGAATTTGGTAACCTTGCCCTCACCAGTAATGTTATCGCCGAATCCGATGTTATCGCTACGATTGAAACGGAACTCTGCCCCTGCTGCAATCGTAACATTTCCCTGAATCATGCCAGTGGAACTACCCTCCCCGAGTTTCAGGATTCCCTCTCTAATTTGTGTACCACCCGTGTAAATATTATCACCCGTTAGAGCAAGCATCGCCGACCCGGTCTTAATCAACCCACCCGTTCCTGAAAAAACCCCACCAAATGTCGCGTATACCGCAGCTTCGATAGTCCCTCCAGGCGCCTCCAAAATAACCTGGCGAGTGGTAGAAAAATTATCCGCAGGTAGCGCCGTTATACTTAAAGTGCCACCACTGAAAGTCAATGTAGAGCTTGCCGTTCCCAAGGAGAGAAAATTGGAAATAGCGAGTTTGCCACTCGTCAATCTCCAAGGTGTGATAGAAGTCGTTGTGCCTGTCAGTGTCCATGTTGCGGTGCCGGTTTTTTCAAAACTATTGAAGCCCCGGAACTGACTAGTTGCATTTAACTGTGAAGAGTCGAAGCTCGCGGCACTATCGCCCCCTAAGGCCAACACATTATTGCTACCGCTGGCCACCACATTGCCAGTAAATGCATAACCCGCCTGTAGTTCCAGACGGTTATTATTACCGGTGATAGTAATGGCATTGGCCTGAGCGCTGCCAGTCCCTCCGGTAATAGTGCCCGCATTGACAATTCTATTACCGTTACTGCTCACAGTAATCCCCTCACCCCCTACCGTGCTAGCGGTGCCATTCCCACCGATAATACGGCCTCCAGCCTGGTTGTTAACGGTATTGTTGATGCTTGATATCAGCACGCCACTCTTGCCGATACCCAAGCTGCTACCATTGACAATGCCATTGCCACCTTGCACCAGGCCCTGATTATTGACTACCCCGCTGCCATCCCGACTCAATACAATAGCTGCGGTATTAGCACCACTATTGGCAGAATCTGTACTCTTAATGACGCCGGTAGACTGGTTATTAATGGTCGTACCATTTGCCTCAATAGCGTAGCCCCCCAGCCCGGAGCCTGAACTGGCTGTCACCAGAAACCCACCACCGGTAATCGTACCGGCATTATTAATGATACCGCCATTGCTCAACACACCAGACCCACCAGCTCGTACTCGCCCCCCCCCACCTTGAATACTGGCCCCCGCTAAATTATTGAGCGTTCCGCCACTATAAAGAAACACACCAGCCGCCCCCGCTCCTCCCCCTTGACCAGTAAAATCAGGAGAAGCACCATCCCCACCCCCGTCTCCGCCAATAATGCTAGCACCGCTGGTATTGTTGATGGTGCCACCAGCGACTAAAACCAGGCCTGCACCGCCGCCGCCGGCTGCACCCGATCCAGGAGCATGCCCCCCGCGCCCACCTTGAATAGTCGACCCATTCGTGAGGTTGGCACCCGCCGCAGTCAACACAAGAGCCGCGCCGCCACCACCACCGCCACCGCCCGCGCCAGCACCATCGCCGCCATCCGTGGCTCGCATAGAGGAACTCACGGTGACATTAAAGCCACTATCAACCGTACCCACGCCACCGCTTCCACCATTGGCACCTGCGCTGCCCCCCGCTGCGCCCCCCCCTCCGGCACTTAAACCAGTTGATGCGCTACCACCCGTCCCACCACCGGCCACATTGGCACCAGCAACACCATTTGGGTTAGCCAAGGTTGCCGCATTCCCTCCATTTGCCAAGGGCGCACCTCCATTACCTGAGCCACCCCCACCCAAACCCTCAGCACCATTACCACCACCGCCCGCCACTGCGTTTGTCGATCCTCCTCCCTGGGTGAAAGGCGCCGCCTGCAAGGCCTGCGGATTAACGGCCAGCATGACGCCACTCAGCAGCAGTGGCCACAAAGGTTTGCGGAAGGCACTGTCCAACACATGAGGTAAGCGCGAAGGGGTAAAAGGCGGATGAAATGAATGACAATCTACAGTAAGGTTGTGACGGGTTTTCATCTAGCAGGCTCCAGAATGGATGGGTAATACAGCGATAGCTTTCACACTGCCAAAAACAAAACTGCTTATATAAAAAGCATATACGTAAATAGCGCAATTTCAATGCAATACCCATACCAAAGAGATAAGGCGCCGTTCACTCTAGTGTGTGAACGGCGCCTTATTTAGCTGGCCATATAGTACAACCACGAATCACTTTCTACTAATACAATGTGGCAGACCACTTTGCCACATTCAAGCAAGTCCATCAGAACACCCAATTCACCTGCGCGGTCAGCCCATTCTCACGAGCCTTATTGCTCAGAATCCCCATATACGATACTCCCAGCGTGCTGCGGCGGCTCAGTTGCAACTCCGCCCCCAGTGACACGATGGCACTGTCTTTCGCCAGCGGGGTGCCAGTAATGGTGAAGTCGCTGCTGCCAACAAAGTGCTGCTTAGTTTGCGGGGTGGTATCACCAAACGCATGCCGCCAGCCCAGTTGGCTGTTCAGCTTGATCGGCGTGTTCTTCGCCTGCAGTTCCCAGGCGGCGCGCAACCCTACCGTGCTGAAGCTGGTATTGGTGTTTTGGCTATCGGCCACCAGCGCCGCTTCCTGGCCGCTTTCGTGGTAGCTGCCGGTGCGTAGATTGACGTGGGTCAGGTTGAGATACGGTTCCAGCG
>JACCFC020000064.1 GCA_020830965.2 Neisseriaceae bacterium TC5R-5 | reverse complement strand
TGGTAGCGGTAGTCGTTGAGTTCATAAGCCCCACTAGCAGGAGGGGCGGCAGCTTGCAGCGTGGCGGTTTGTGCGCCACCCAGCCGTTTCAGGCCACCCTCGCGGCCGATTACCCACCAGTCGTACACTCCGTTAAGCCAGCTTTGGCGCGCTTCTGCGCCCACGCTCTCCAGACAGGTCGCGCTGGTGCGGCTATCGGTATAACGCAGCGTGAAGAGTAGGCCGTCACGGGTACGCACATCCATAAAGCCGCGCATATGTTCTTGCAGCACCGTCAGTGGCAGGCTGCTACTGAGCAGGCTGAGCATGGGCTTGCCCCGGCATTGGGCAAGCCAGTGATCCAGCTCACGACGACGCCCCAGTGGCGTGACCGGCAATTGGTAGAGGAAGGGCGAGAGTCCTTCCACCGTCTCTTTGCGGCTACCCTGGTAGAGTGAGATGATCGGCAGCGTCTCGCGTTTCTGCCAGAGTTGTTCCCCTAGTTCCGGGTGAAAGATGCAATCCAACATCAGATAGGCGTGACTGTCTTCTGACTGATGTTCGCGACGGTTCAAGGCTTGTACCATCTGCTCCGCCAAGTCAGCGGCGTAGTCGGGGTCGTAGGCGTAGTAGGCGTTCATTTCACTCTCCTAGAGACTGAGTCCGCTGCCCTGCTTGGCGGCATTTAACAGACATTGAATACAGACAGGCTCGTTAAACGTGGGGTGTGTCTGGGGGACAGCTAGAGGCGGTTGAGTATCGTGCGCAGCCGCGTAGAAGGTGTTGACGCCTGGCGTTTTGCCGATGATGCTGTCCTCCTCACCACCAATCACCAAGGTGCTCGTGTTGCCATGTATCCGAATACCTTTTTTGGCAACAATGTCAATCCAACCGTCGGCGCTCCTAATTGTGAGTCCCAGCTTCGAAAAAATATCCATCGCGTTATTCTGCGCCTGTAGCTCCACCCGGCCCTTACTGGCAATACCGCGCCAGTTGCCCTCAATGGCATGGCTTTCGATATTTTTTTGTGCCGTATAGTGAATGCTGCCCTTCGCATAATATTGCTGGTGTTGTCCGCTAATCAGGTCGAAGTTTTGACCGGCGTAATGGCTTTGACTTTTCGGTGTGGCGGAAACAATCCCGGCTGGCGCACTCATGGCGATGATAGGCTGGCCGCCCGGTGGACTCAGTTTGGCTTCCGGGCCCAGACCATGGCCTAGGTGCTGGACAGCCTGTTTCAGTTGCTGTTGCGGCTCGGTATCCCGTGCGCTACCTTCCTGCTGATCGGTAATGTGATTAAGGCTCTGCACCAGTTCGAGCGCGTGTTGCACTAAAAGGGTGAGTTCATCACGGCTCAGGCTGCCACCTACCGCATTGCTACGGCCATCGGTGGTGAGCAATAAGCCTTTCGCGGCGCGGATCGCGGCGGCCCCATCTGTCCTGAGTTCCGCACCTTCTCCGCGTTCGTCCGCCAACCCCTCATTACCATCAATACGGCGGATGTTGCCTAAGTGAAGGCTACTTGAGAGGTGTTCTGAGCTCGCCTGTAGCTGAATATGATTTTCAGAGTCGTCGAATAACAGGGTATTGCTGCGACCATTGGCACTATTTCCGGCACCATCGGCCCCCAGTTCACGGCTACGCAAGCCAGAAATGGCTTGATTGTGAGTCAGCTTTAACGGGGGCATCTTGCCGTCATTGTGCAGCGCACCAGACACGTAGGGAAGATCAGGATTGTTGTCAATGAAACTAACCACCACCTCGCTACCTACGCGAGGGAGAGAAATCTGGCCTAGTTGATTGCCCGCCCACGTCGAGCTAACGCGCAACCAGCACAGACTGTTCTGATTGGGCTCATTCACTCTATCAAAATGTAGCAGGGCTTTGATTCGGCCAAATTCATCGCACCACAACGACTCTCCCTCCGGCCCGGTAACGGTCGCCAGCAGGGGGCCACTTGTGGGTTTACGCGTGAGCAGTGGCGGACGGTAGGCTAAAACCGTTGGTTGGCCAATGAAGTGGCTTTGCACACTAAAACCGGGGTGTTGCGTCTGGCCTGCCTGCTGGCTATCTTCGGCAACTTCTTTGATGTCCAGCTCGCTATGCAAGATGAGGTAGGCGCGGTTCAGCCGGTCTTGCGGATAATCAGCCAGTTGATAGACATAGCCCACGGCAATCGCTCGGTGGCGACCGTCCCCGCTGAGTCGCTCTCCCTCACCGCTCAGCCGCTCCATCGCAAGGCGAGCCAGCCATTCTCCTTCTTGCATCACCTGATTGTGTTCAGATTCGGTACCGGCCAAGGGCTGAGAATAGTGACTGTCGGTGCGGTAATCGTAATGTTCTTGTAAGTTATGCGCGGTGGGCCGGGCCTGCTCACGGCTCACCGTCAAATCGGCGCGACTCCTAGAGTAATCGTAATCTTTACTGGTGAAGCGCCCGGTTGTGAGTTGATCGCTAGCAATCACTTGATGCAGGTGTTCGCTGTCTCGCCGATTCTCAGGATCATAATGCAGCGTTTCATACTCGCTGTGAGGGTAGCGACGGTAAGCCCCCATATTGTCGGTTAAGACCAGATATTGCTGCTGATCATGATGCTCGTTATACCAACTCAACCCAAACTCTTCACAGATGCGGCTAAAAAAGTCATAGTCAGACTCGCCTAGCTGAACTTTTATCTCTCGTTGCGGATATTTCTCGATCAAGCGCTTTTCCAGCAGCACTGGATAGGGCTGTAAAATCGTTTCAATCAGCTCAATGGGCGTGAGGTTCTGAAACACCCGGTTTTCTTTGTTCAGCGTCGCAACATATAGATTACTGGTGAGCGTGAGTTGGTAGTAGAGAATTCGCCCTTCCTGGCGCAGTAGTTGTGCCTTTTTTATCAGGGTGGTGATTTCGCGCTGCGGGCAGACTAGCGGATTATCCCCGGCCAGCTCTATAAAAACGGTCAATTCCTGGCCCACTAAAGTGTTTAGCGCCAGATTTGCCGCCGCGTAGTAATGCGGGCTATGACTGTTCGGGGTGCGTAAGACCAATTCGTATTCGAATAATTGATTCAGTGTTTCGGAACCTTTTAAGCTGA
>JACCFC020000063.1 GCA_020830965.2 Neisseriaceae bacterium TC5R-5 | reverse complement strand
GTCGAGATAATCGGGTCAGACTCCATCTGCGCCCATTTGTTGTAAATCACTTGTCGATCTCGCGCCTCACGTCGCCCGGAATACAGTAGCGAAGCAACGGTGGTGGTACCGGCACCATAAAAAAACGTATCGGCCTGGGTGATCTGATTGGCTGGACTGACAAAAGCGGATTTCCAGCGGCGCATGCTCATGCCTAGGCGGGACAGCACACCGGGTTTGATCTGGGCGGGAGGTGCGGCGTGATCAGCCATAGCGTCACAAAGACCTTTGGGTGACAGGATGCTTTGATGCTAGTGGCTGGTGAGGTGGGGGAGGGTGGGGATTTTTCCGGGTTTGGAGGTTGTATTTGAATTGAATTTTTTAAATTATTATGGCAGGATATGTTATTTTTAAATGAAATTAGCATAAAGGATTTTGAGTGAAAATTATTATAGATCGAGATCCTTTTGATGAGTGTCTAAATACAATATATATAAAATCAGGCAATTGGGATGATTACGATTTCAAAACCACATTTCACGTAATATTTTTTAATAGCAAAGGTGAAATGCTTAACCTTGGGGACGTCAAGATAGGCTATAAAAATCAAGAAATAGGGAGAACAGTAATAGCGCTACGTAAAAATTTAGAAGAGCTTCCAGGTAAAAATTTAGAAGAGCTTCCAGGTAAAAATTTAGAAGAGCTTCCAGATGACTGGTTTTCGCTTGGGCAAGATGTTGAATATTATAAAAATGTCTATGACCAATTGAGTGAAAATGAGCGTTCATTGTTTTTGATGAAACTTCGTGATGTTGTAAGCGATAATAAGAGATTTTTTAAATTTAAAGGTGAGGAAGTTTTTCAAAAATCATTAATGAGAAATGTTAGCCAAACCGTTATTTTTGGTCAATTTAAGCGTGTATTAAATGAACAGCCTGCATTGACAGACTTTAAATTTCGTTACTGTTACCCTGCTGGCAATAAAAACTCAAGAAACGATTTGATTTTTAATGTTATTCCTGATTCTAAACCATCAACGAATATTCATGTTCTAATTGGAAGAAATGGTGTTGGAAAAACTACTTTATTAAATAATATTGCCAAAATAATTACTTCTTCATGTGAAATTGAATTAAATTGCGGAAAGCTGTACGATAATGCAAATAGACATTCTTCTAATGATTGTTTTTTGCCGTCAGATTATTTTAGTAGAGTTGTATCTATTTCTTTTAGTATGTTTGATCAATTTGTCTTGTCGGAGTCAAAAAACCCCGATGTAAAATATTATTATGTGGGAATGAAGGAGGCTAAATTAGATACATTTGATAAGGAGGTGGTGACGACAAAATCAAAAGATCAGTTAGCTGAAGAGTTTTTAGAAAGTTTACAATCATGTCTGAGCCAAGAGCCAAAAAAACAACGTTGGTGTGAGGCAATATCAAGCCTAGAGTCAGATAGTAATTTTGCAGAAATGTCTCTCAAAGACTTGGTTGAGTCAAAAGAATTTGATTCCTCATTGGCCGAACAGTTATTTCAGAAAATGAGTTCAGGTCATGCCGCTGTTTTACTAACAATTACTCAATTAGTTGATACAGTAGAAGAAAAGACACTGGTGTTGATGGATGAGCCAGAAAGTCACCTTCACCCCCCACTCTTATCCGCATTTGTCAGGGCATTATCAGACCTTCTACACAATCGCAATGGAGTGGCGATTATAGCAACGCATTCACCGGTTGTCGTGCAAGAGGTACCAAAATCTTGTGTTTGGAAGCTCACACGATTTGGAGAGGAAACCAGAGTAGATCGTCCTGAGTGTCAAACCTTCGGCGAAAATATTGGTGTACTAACACGTGAGATATTTGGTCTTGAAGTATCAAAATCTGGGTTCCACAATTTGCTAGAAAAAGCTGTAGAAGATGGTGGCTCTTTTGAGAGTATTAGCCAAGAGTATCATGGTCAACTCGGCTTTGAGGCTCAGGCAATATTACGAACGCTAATAACGATTCGTGATAATGCAAGGGTAAATTGAATAATGAGATGCCTTAAAAAATTAAATGTTGATTACTCCGAGGTTTATGATGTTTGTGTTACTGGGTTGAGGACCCCTGAGTTGGCTACAGAATTTAAGCGAGTGCGAGATGATATGCTTACCTTTTTTGCAGAATATAATTGCTTGGCTAAAGATCATCAGCTTTTCTCTCTTACTGCAAAAGAAAGGGGTAATGATAGTCAGCTTGTGATCGCTAATATTACTAAGGAAAATTTGATTAATCTCTATAGTGAGATGACTAAGGTTGGCAAACCAGGGAGAGATTATTACGATAGCTTGCGTGGGCTTGCTCCACTAGGAATTTGCCCATTTTGTGGAATTGGTCAAGTTTCAACTTTAGATCATTTTCTTCCAAAAGCCTATTATCCAGAATTTTCTATATTACCTATTAATTTAATACCTGCATGTGCTGATTGCAATAAGAATAAGGGTGCTCAAAAAATAGAAGAACATACCCAAACTCTTCATCCATATTTTGAAGGAAATATCATAGAAACTGTGCAATGGATGTTTGCGGAGGTTAACGAGTCTACCCCAGTCACTGTAAGATATTTTGTTCAGCCTCCTAGCTTTTGGTCAGATGGCTTAAAGCAGCGTATTGATAATTATGCTAGCAATTATATTTTGGGTCGCTTTGAAATTCAGGCTGCACCTGAATTAGTGGAATTGTCCGGACATTTAAATCAGTTGGGAATAAAAAAGATATAGAGAGTCATTTGATGAGCTGTGCTGAAATACTCAGTAACCTTCATAAAAACTCATGGAAGACTGCACTTTACAAAGCCTTGGTGCAAAATGAGTGGTATATCAATGGTGGCTACAGAAATACATGATAGATTAAAGGCCAAAATCATAGGTAAATTTTTGATTTTTTTGAATTAATCGCCGTTTGTAATTTCATACAAAGCACCAGTGACCATTATTTGCTTTTGTCTTTTGTTAAAAATATTAAATATTCCTTGATTTTATTGATTAGACTTTCTCAGGAAAAGTAAATTTTTGAAAAAAATACCAAGGGGTTTATAATATGAGTTATGTGTTAGCAACAACTGAAAATGTCGTACGTTGGTATGTTTATGACATCACTGATGCCAGTAAGGGATTTGAGCTAATTCGTGAACTGGACTTGAATAAAGTACCGCTTTTCGCAGAGAAAGCGACAGCAAAACGTTA
>JACCFC020000062.1 GCA_020830965.2 Neisseriaceae bacterium TC5R-5 | reverse complement strand
CCAGCTTGATCGCTTCCGCCCGGAATTCCGGGGCATAGCTTTGCGTTACTCGCTTGCTCATGTCTCACTCCTGTTGGTTCAGATTTTACCAAACAGGTGTGTCTACGCATTTCAGGCTACATCACTTCTCCGCTTTTCCAGCTGCTAATCTCTTGATCTAAGATCGTCAAATTAGGCGTTGTGAAAAATGAGGCGAGCTTATCAGCGTTTAACTGAGCTAATTGTTTAGCATAGTCGTCTAGAAATTTTTCAATGCTCATGATGTGCCCTTTGCTTGGCTGGAGATTGAAAAGTGCAACATTCATCTAGTCATTGTCAAGTACCATCATCATTCACTTATTTGCCTTGTTACGCAGTAACGTTTATGCTTTTATTTGTTACGCAGTAACGAAAGGTAAATCATGGCCAAGAGTACGGCGGAAAGGCAAGCGGCTTATCGAGCTAAGCGACCTTTTGCAGGAGACGATAATAATGGTGAACGGCGCGTAAACTTTTTTGTGAGTACGGCGGCTTTCTGTGCGCTGGAACGGTTAGCGGTGCATCACGGCGTAAGCAAAAAGCAGATGTTAGAAACACTACTGATAGCAGAACAGCAAAAGACTTTGGCAACACTTGCTGTTGATTCTGAAGAGTGGAATCAATACTTTAGCCAATGAACAAATAAGCTAAAAAGCTTGCATTAATTGATTGGCATAAGTATGGTATGGCGCTTCATTGACCAGTTAAGAGCGCCGTTTAATGAGTAATGATCTATATAACTTTGGCCAGCAAAAACGCTTGCAATCTTGCACAGCAGCTGATTTTAATCGCATTCAAAAACTACAAGTTTCTGAGACGCTAGAACGCTTAAGCAAAGTTAGGCAGCCTGCGCCAGAAATCCAGCGACGTTTAGTGGTGTTGCGTATGACTAACACCGAAAAGCTAAATGTGGCGCTAGGGCATGCAATGGCACGCTTGCCGGGTGCAGTCGCAGCCGAATTAAATGAATTACGCCAACCTGCCAATCTAGCGATCATTGCCGCCACTTTGGCCTTTTGGGCCGGTTCGCATGCTACGCCATTTGGTTATATTATTGATTTGGTGATGCTTAGTGGTGCGGTGCTTCTAGTGGGAAGTCGGGCTATTGAGGCTGTTAAGGGGATCGTACTGTTTGCTGCTAGCATCCTGAATGCTAATGATGAGCACCACTTGATATTGGCAGGCTCTGACCTGGCGAAAATCATCAGCCAGTTTGGTACAGATGTAATCCTGGGAGTAATGACCAAGAAAGTTGCTGTTAGAGCCAGACGCCCAGGTACACCGGACCCAGTTCCTGTTGCAACGGCTCCACAAAGAAAAACCACAAGTATTCCACCGCCTAAAGCTCCTGAGCCCGTCCCTGTAGCAAAGAAAGAGTCTGAGCCACCAAAAAAACAAGAATCTGATGTGAAAGCTAAGAAAAAAGCCACTCTCAAAAAAAATAAGAAAAATGGCGCACAGCGAGAGCAAGAAGTTAAGAAAGAACTAGAGGATGAAGGTCATACCGTCTTAGGTGAGCAAGTTTCTATAAAAACACCTAAAACTCGTAGGATAGTTGATATTTTAGTTGAAGATGGAAAAACTAAAGAGGTTAGGGCTGTTGAAGTGAAAAGCGGTGGAGCTGTAAGATCAAAAACACAGATAGAAAAAGATGATGCAATGGAAAAATTAGGGGGCGTTCTAATAGGGAAGAATGCTCCTGCTGACTTAAAAAATCAAACCTTAAAAATTCCGACAGAAGTCAGGAGATAAACAATGGCTAAAACCGTAAAATATGATGATGTATCTTGGCATACTGGTGGTGAATTCCCTGAAGATTTAGATGCTCAAGCGGCTAGAACACACATTGGTTTTTTTATCGGCTGGGCAATAGATAACAATTTTCAGTCTGATTTATTAAATGAAAACTTTCCAGAAGAGATTGAAAAATTTAAGCAAAGAAAAATATCAGGTTCAAAGATAATAGAAAAGTGTTGTGACGATAAGCTGACGTCTGATGATTTAAACGACGTAGGTATTAAATTTGCCAACTATTACTATGATGAGTTGTATATGGATGATTATGCTGATTTGTCAGACGACGATCTAGCTACAATCTACCATGAGCCAGACAATTATGAGAAGTATAAGCAAGTTTTTGATGTGATTGAATCAAGATACCGTAGTTGGGTTGAGAGCAAAAATTAACGATGCTCTGCTAGCGTTGTCAAGGGTTCGTGGAATACCGGAGCCAGCCTCACCGGCGAGGATATGCCGCGAAAGGCCCTTGACAACATAGGGTTTGAATATGCTTAAGGTGATCCGGGGGATGTTACAAACATTCCCCGGATTGCCCAGCGGCGAGCGTGCCTTATGCTTTGCGTAGACGACATACGGCCTTAATCGGTATCAGGAAATAGACGACGCAGCATTAGGCCAAACTTAGCTTCAGTGTGGCACTGCTGGCGGTAGAAGTTGCGTTCTTTGAGTAGTGTTTCAATCAATTCAGCCTGTTGTCCAGCCAGGCGACTAGCTCGGCGGTATTCTTGCAGTTTTCCCCATTCATCAAAATGCAGCGCATCGCCAAAGGGCGAAATCAGACGCTCGCCATCTATGCGGTAATCTTTCCAGACGCCCATCTGATCAAGTTGCTTTTTGAGCTTGAGATATAGCCATAGTAACTTGGGTATGGGTTCGGTGCCGGTTTTCCAGTTCTGCCATTGTTCCAGCGTGATACCCAATTCTTTAGCGGTGGCTTTGTCGTCATGGGTGAACATGAGCAAGGCCAGCTCTAGGCTATTACAGCGAAAGTGTGCTTGCGGGTTGAATGTGGGTTTGGCCATGACGCGCACCGGTCGATTTTTTCGAGAGAGTTGCTTAAGTGCGGTCATGATAATGATGGGGTGGTGGGGTTCGCCAAAGTGACAAATTGCAGTGATGGTGACAAGTATCGCTGAATAATCAATTTGTTACAAGATTTGACATAATATACACTATATCCTGATATCCAATAATAGATAATGTATTTGATATCAATGGCTTATGGAAGAATAGGGCACTCGCAAGCATCAGCGTCATTATCACCATCAGAGGCACGAGAATCACGCCTTTTTCCCGTTCTCGTGCCTCTCTGAAATCCCGCCAAAACTCCTTTTTCTCGCTTGACTTTTCGCGCTCTTCTTGGACGGCTGCGATGATCTCAATCGGGTCAATTCCCAATACTTGGGCCACACGGATGCAATGATAATCATCCATTTTGCTATGGCCTTTTTTGTAATTGTGTATTGATTGCGGTGTCGTTTTCAGCGCTCTGGCCGTTGCTGAATCATTCCCGACGGTTCCTAGCTTCTTTTCTGCATCTTCCAGATATTCAATTGCTGTTTTCATTTAAAAGCCCTTGTAAATTTACAAGACCTTGTATATGCTTTTTACAAGGCCTTTGAATTTTGCTGCATTATAGCTAAGGAATAGACGCTATGACATACCGCCTTCACAAGCCACACGCGCCAAAGCTAGCTATGTATCCCTGTTTCCCTAGGGCTAGATCGCTCGGTTCTATTTTTGTTGTCGGGCATCGT
>JACCFC020000061.1 GCA_020830965.2 Neisseriaceae bacterium TC5R-5 | reverse complement strand
GGGGGCAGATAACTTCATGGACATGATGTGTGTCAAGGTCAATGAAGATGATGTCACCATGGATGGCATTGCCCGCACCACCGATGTGTTTGTTGGGCTATCGAATACCGATGTGTTACGCAAGGCGATCGGTTCGGTGGCCACGATCAAACACGCTGCGGATGTCGGCGCACAGATTGTCGTACCCGATCGAGCAGAAC
Organism: Neisseriaceae bacterium TC5R-5; assembly: GCA_020830965.2. GTDB lineage: Bacteria > Pseudomonadota > Gammaproteobacteria > Burkholderiales > Chromobacteriaceae > Chromobacterium. The sequence continues at coordinate 3,946 of JACCFC020000061.1, read as the reverse complement.
AGGCCACCGAAATCACCCTGCCACCGGACATTCAAGAGCGATTGACGCTTTATAAGGGGGCGTTTCGCTGGGCGATCGACGAGCTTGCAGACAAAAAACCCAACCGGGGCGATGCCAACGCTTTTGAACAGGTAGCACAACATTTTGGTGAGGGCATCAAGCTGATTGGCCATCCGTTCAATTTAATCAACAAAATGACGCTGCTGATTGCTGACCCGGAGTTAGACCAGCGCGCCAGCTTCTACACCTTCACGCCTGACCAAGCCGATAAGGCCAAGCAGGCCATCGAGCAATTCAACGCACTCAAGCGAATAGAAGAACGGCCACGTCCGGCACCGATGACCGAAGAAAGTGCGATTGTCGGTCGTAAAATCATCACCGATAGCGCAGGGGGCAAAAGTGAACTGCTCAAGATCGAGGTACGCGCCAAACCCATCGAAACGCAGCGCATCGTCATTGACAGCATTGACCCGGACGCCCAAAGCGCTTTTGAAAAAATTGCCGAGCAATTAGGACTGGATTTAGATGTCTCGGTACCGCCCAAGCTGGCGGCGCTGCTGGATAATTTCCAGCGGGAAGAAGCGCAGCCACGCGGCATGGATAGCCGTGGTGAAAAGTCCCCTATCGTTAAGCAGATTATCTTCTGCGACATTTTGCCGCTGCATAACAAGATTAAACGCCTGCTGGCAAAACGTGCCGGTGTGCCCTCCTCTGCGATTGCCATCATTACCGGGCGCAGCAATAACGCGCCGGATGACATTCTAGCGGTACAGGACGGTTTTAATGCCCATGGTGAGGACAACCGCTATCGGGTGGTGGTGGCGAATGAAAAAGCCGAAGTCGGTATTAATCTGCAAATCGGGACTCAGGCACTACACCACCTGACAATCGGCTGGACACCGGATAGCCTGGAACAGCGTAATGGCCGTGGGGTACGCCAGGGTAATCAGACCGCCCATGTCAATATCTACTACTACGATGCAGACGGCACCTTTGATAGTTGTAAGCGCACGCTAGTGAACAGCAAAGCGGACTGGATTAACCAGGTACTCGATATTCACGGTGCTGACCAAGTGGCAGTACAAGGCGGGATGTCACGCGAGCAGATGGAAGCGTTGATTGATGTCGTCGGAGATGCCGATGCGATGCAGCGCATCCAGCAATCAATGGCCGCCAAAGAAGCCGAAGCACGCGCCAACAGCAACCGCGAACGCCAATTGATCAATATTGATACCTTGCTCAAGCAAAAAGCGTTTCTGGATGCCAATCCAAGCGCCAAAGAATTCATCATTCGCAAAGTGCTTAGTCTGTACCGGTTCACTGAACAAGCCCTTCTGCTACGCCAGCGCCTGCAAAACCCCAAGGCCACCGCGACCACGCTCGCCAAAAATGAGGCGGTCTTAAGCGAACTGACCGTGCGTATCGACAGCCTGCGCGAGCAGATCATCGCCTCTGCCCGCTTCGAAGATCACTACCGCAGTGGCAACGTCCTATCACTGGATGAGGTGCTAACCTCCATTGCTTCACAACGGAAAACCGATGATGAAGCGATTAGCAATCTGTTATCCCGCCGCTTTCAGCCCACTCCCCAGGAAGACGGCCCGATTGTGATCGAGTGGCAAGCCGAGATCGATTTAACGCAATCGATGATCGATGAAGCCAAGCAAAACTTCACACGCCAGGCCGCACAAACAGGCAGCTACCCCGCCGATATCATTGAGAAAATCGCCAACGGCGACGGGGAAATGCTGGCGACTGGGCAACCCTGCGTCGTGGGGACGTTTGTACGTACCGATAAGGGGCTGGCGGTGATCACGAAAGTATCTCAAGCCTGGAGGAGCAAGCAATGGGAGTTCGACAGCTTCAGCCGTACCGATGATGGCAGCGACATCCTCACCGACCGCGAGATTGAACGGGGAGAATGGCTTTATCCTGGCTCAGCCGAGTATGAAGCCTGTCTGCGGCAGGCGGCTGAGATTGAAGACAAGCTCACGGCACAAGGCCAGGTGCAAAACGGCTTTAGTGAAGTGGTGCCAGAAGTCGCTTCCTATCGCCAGACGGAAATACTGGTGTCTTACCGCACCCATGATTATCTGCTGCCGCCGCCATTTTTTGCGTATGTCGTCTACCCCAAGCAAAACGCGACACCACTGCAACAAGCGATTGCCACAGAACAGCGCCAGGTCGTTAAGAACTTTGAACAGGGGGCGTGTATTTTATTGTGCCGAGCAGCATCGCCGTCGAAAAACGCACCGCCACAACCGGCACCGCCCGCTATCTAGCCTTGCGTGACTATGCGCTGGCACACAAGCTTAAAATGAACAAAGAGGATTTTAACCATAGCCTGGACGATTTTAAGCGAGTGGTGGCCGGTTTGATCTCGACGGATGATTTTACCGCTGCGCTCACCGGCGACACCGAGGACGCCATCCGAGAACAGGCTGAAATGTTTATGCGGCAAGCACTGCCATGGTATGACTACGGCGATAGCAAAGTGCTGAGTCCCCTCACCCTACCTACCGAGCTGTTTTACGCTTTGACCCGTGCGCTTGCTGCACTCACTCGAACAGAGACTAGCCCTAGTACAAACAGCCCAACCAAGAGCAGCGAACCGGCCAGCAGCGGCCAGCCTGATGACGTGGTGGGGATTACCGGCGATACCCGCCACTGGAAAGACCAGATCAAATCGGCCGCTGTCAGAGCAGGCGGAGGCCGCTACAAGTGGGATGGGAAAGCGCTCGCCTGGAACGTCTATCGCTCGACTTGGGATGATCTCATTGCGAGCTACCCGCAAGCAGCGCAGCAACTGCAACTGACGACCGCTACCCGCACCCTCTAATAACGAAACGAGAACAGCATGCCCTTTACTGAATATCGCTTTGACCCGACGATGATTAAAAGCCTAGTAGCCGAACGCGCCGCCGCACTACGCGCCAACCGGGGGTTATCGGATTTGCTCAGCTTCGGCTTAAGCGTGGTGGCCGAACGCCTGCAAAAAGACCCGCGCCGCTACCGTGACTATGGCCCGTACTGGCCTGCACTCAAAAAAGTGATGAATGAGGCAGGCTACACGCTGGGCGAGCAATCTGACCCGCTCATTGCGCAAGCCTACCGGGGGGAGAGTGCCGTCGAAACGCTGATCATGGCGGACGAGTTCCGTACTCAGTACCTGGCGCAAACCATCGTCTACACCAATCAGTTTATGTTGGATGGGGAAAGTGGGGAGGTTTGGACGTTGTACGATGAGGAGATGGAACTAAAACACAAAAATAGTTAAGCTTAAGGAGACAAACTGGCGATAGAGCGTCACCTGCATAAAACCCAATAACATATTTAATATAGAGCAGTTTAAAAGACCGAAGTTACGAAAACTGACTGTATATTATTTTGGGAACGCTGACGTTTTAGTGCTTTCTCAACAAATTCACAGATACCTTCATGCTTGAAAAGACTGAAATACTCCAGATTTACCATATAACTTACCCAACCAAACTCCATCTCGAAATTGCCTACACGATGAACAGGAAATTCGTCTTCCCCAAATAACACTGTCGTTTCACGCGCTAATTGCAGTGCTGATGGACGAGGTAGGTTCAAAACAATCAGACCACCATCTCGCAATTGCTCGGCTAACATTTCAGGAGCGACTAATTCATCATAAATACTAACAAGCATGTTATTAATCTTAAAAATGAAGAGAAGAGTTATCTACTAATATTACAGATATTTACACAATACCTATAAAAATCATCGATTTTATTTTTGAAAAATTAATTCATAACTTTACATATCGATAATTTTTTAAATCTAACAAGTTGGCGTAACGTTTTGCTGTCGCTTTCTCTGCGAAAAGCGGTACTTTATTCAAGTCCAGTTCACGAATTAGCTCAAATCCCTTACTGGCATCAGTGATGTCATAAACATACCAACGTACGACATTTTCAGT
>JACCFC020000060.1 GCA_020830965.2 Neisseriaceae bacterium TC5R-5 | reverse complement strand
GTACTGGAAACCGTCAGTGCTGCCAACCGTAGCACCCGCTACAGCTATCTGTGGGATGCCGCGATTGCCGGTGCTGGCGGCATCATTGTCGGCGGCTGGCGCAACACCACCACCGATGCCAATGGTCGTGCGCTAATCGACGACATCAGCCTGTTCGGCCATAAGGTCAAACACGTCGACTTGGGCAATCATATCTTTACTTACCGCTACAGCTACGCTGGCCAGATCGTCGAACAAAGCGCCAACACCGGTCAAAAGATTACATATCAGTATTACGGCAATGGCTATCTGAAGAGCATTAGCGACCAAGTGATCGACAGCTATACGCTGTACGAATACGACAACGATGGCAACAAAACCTACGAGGGCTATACCAGCCTTAGCAAGGGGGCCAACTTCTACCAACAGGCGGAGATCAAATACGACGCGCTCAATCGCGTGATCGAAATCAAAGACCCCAAATTCACCACCACGTACAAATACGACGCCGTCGGCAATCGCATTAACGTCAATGCCTACTATCACGATGGCGTGAATGGCCAGGTTCGCACCCAGGACTACTGGTACCGCTACGACAGCATGAACCGCTTCATCACCACCATGGGCAGCCTGGTGAATGGTGAAGTCACCCGTGGTGCCGCGGGGGGGGATGGTGTGGATATCCTTTACAACGCCGCTGGCGAACGAGTGCAGGCGACCAATGCCAGCAATGGCACTATCGAACGCTATGCTTACACTGCTGATGGCTACCTGACGACGGTGCACATCAATAACAAACTTGCGGCGGAACGCACTAATGATCTGCTTGGCCGTACCACCGTCTACAAGAGCTACAACTGGGACGGCAACGGCAGCTTGGCCAATCAAACCAGTAATACTTACGACAACGACCATAAACTGACCAAACAAATCGGCAAGGAGATCAAAACCGACGAAACCATCGATACCACCACCACCTATACCCTGCTGGCTGATGGCACACTAGACAGAAGTAAGGCGGTGAGTACCAGCAGCAAAAACAGCGGTTCGCCTACTACTAACGACACTTACTATCTGTATGAATGGTGGGATGAAGCTAAACAAAGCCGTATTACCACTCAACCCTATAACTCAAATGCGCCTGGCTGGAAAAAAGGCGAGAGCCATCTGCAATACAACGTTAACGGTCACCTGCTCAGCAGCATCGACACCCAAGGCCGCAAGCTTTACTACGCTAACAACGCCCAGGGCCTAGTACTGAGCCGCGAAGAAGTTGCCGATGATGGCAAAGTCTACAAACGCGAAAACTACTACTATCTGGACGGTAAACAGGTAGGCGGCGTCGGCAATGATGGCCCCAGCCGCGTCGACTATGCTCAGGCCTTGGCCCAGGAAAAGCTCGGCAACAAAAAAGACGGCTACCGTTACGGCCAGCCGGTGAGCGCANGGGCGATAGCAGCATGTGGTATCTGCTGGCCGACGCCAATGGTCTCAGCGGCAGCGAAACACTGGTGGCTGGTCAAGTGCTGAAGGTGCCGAACAAAGTCACCAATATCCACAACAACAGCAGCACCTACCGGCCCTACAACCCGGGACAGGCGATAGGCGATGTCAGCCCGACGCTGCCAGAGCCGCCACCACCGCCCTCACGTGGCGGAGGGGGGTGTGGGTTCCTTGGGACGATCCTGATCCTTGCGGTGTCTGTGGCGGTCGTGGTCTATACCGCTGGTGCGGCAGCAACCATGTTAGGGGCAACCACTGTCTCATCCGCGGTGGGGGGTAGTGTTGCCGCGAGTACTCTTGGCACGCTAGGAGCCGGAATGGCCGCACTAGGAGGCGGCTTGGCGGGTGGAGCAGGCTTGGCCGCTGCCGCCATTGGCGGTGCCGTCGGCTCCATCGTGGGGCAAGGCTTGAGCATGGCCATGGGTATGCAGGACAAATTCTCCTGGAGCCAGGTCGCCACCTCGGCGCTAGGCTCAGCAGTGACTGCGGGTATCGGCCAGCAGATTGGCCAGGTCAACAGTGCCACCACAAGCTGGCAAATGGCTGGCCGCGCTGCCGCTGGTAATGCCCTCACCCAAGGCATTAGCGTCGCCACTGGCCTGCAAAAATCGTTCAACTGGACCGCCGTCGCCGCCTCCGGCGTCGGTGCTGGCATCTCACGTGCTTTCAGTCAGGAATTCATGCCAGGCTGGACGGGCGAGAACAGTGGCACTTGGGAAAGAATCGGTGCGGGTACCACCAGCGGGCTGATCTCCGGCGGGCTACAATCGGCCATCATCGGCCAGCGGCCAAACTGGGGGGCGATAGCGGCGGAATCGTTTGGTAGTAGTTTGGGGGATGAAGTCGTGCAAGGCATTCGGCAGCGAGAGGATAGCGCGCAATTGCAACGCGCACGAACCGAAGCCGAGCAAGCCGAGTGGGCTAGACAGGTATCCGGTAGCTGGCAAATGGGCGGCGCGGGTAATGAGCAGGATTATAGTCGTTTGGCGTGGGAGAGCTTACAATACCCTACAACTGAAATAATGCAAACCGACAATAAAGGGCGCATTCAAAGTGGTGATTATTGGGAAGAAAAGCGGTACCAGCAACAGCTAAATAATCAGCAAGCGATGAATGAAGGGCGAGCGCTGGTGGTGACTGATCAGATGCGAGAAATGACCGAAACAGAAAGCTTCTTCACTTTCAATCAAGCAGGCCGCTTCCTCAGTGGAGCCGCAAATAGTGCAGTCGGCATGGGGCGAGAGTTCGGCGCTCTGTTTGAAGACAGTTTTGATCGTGGAACAGCGCTGCTGGCCGATATCTGGGGCATCAAAGGCAATGAAGCCCCAGCAGCGCGCAGCGCTTTATTTCAGTCGCTAGACCAACAAGGTCTGGGGCCGACACTTGGCTTGGCCGCCCTAAATATTGTCAAAACGCCATCGGAAATTGTTCAGGGTTTGTTCTCTGGAGATTCTTACAAAGCGGGTGGCTCGGCATTTGATGCTGCGTTGATGGTGGCACCTTTGGCTAAGGTGCTGCCACGTAGGGCTGGGGGTGTGGCAGTTGCTGGGGATATTGGGGCTTTAACAAAGGGAGAGGTCACAGGTAGTAGTCTTGGAAAAATAGTTGGACAATTTTCTGCTATTAAACCAGGGCCATTAGCTGATAATTTGGCAGAGACGTTTGCTGGAGGTAGATATACAACAGTGACTCTACAAAAGGACACTATTTTTTATCGTGCAGGAATAGCAGATCAACCTCTAGGCCAGTTCTTCAGTCAGACACCACCTATTGGTGTTTTACAAACACGTATTGACAAGGCTGTTTTACCAAGATGGCCAAACGGTGGTGCATCTCCAATTGATACGTACTTCGCCGTTAAAATTCCCGCAGGAACCCAAGTTCATATTGGAAATGTTGGTTCTCAAAATGGTTTTTACATTGGTGGCACAGGACAAGTTGTTATTCCCAAGCCTTGGACAATTCCTGGTGTTGAGGTAGTTAATTCAGGCTTACTAAAATGACAAATACTCAAAATATAGAAAAGGTACTGACAAGAATGGTGGAGCTTCTCCGCTTTGGCTCACGTGACGATTGGGCAAATGCTCTTGAAAACTGTTGTAAGGAGGTTAGATATAACCCCAATGATACTGCGGCCAAAATACTTTCTATGTATGGAGGAATGGGTTCGTTAAATGACATTGTTTTATATAAAAATAGTCAACCTTTAATAGCAGAAAATACAGAATTCGATATTTTGAGGTCAGATCTTTATCAAATTTGTCACGCAATTTCCTGAAAATAATGAAATTTGATAATGCAATTAAAACACTTGGAACTGGCTCTGTTGCATAAATCTTAGGTAGGGCGAGCTTCCCCTTTCCCCAAACAGATTTATGCCATAGCCACCGTGCACGGTAAGCGTTCAACGGAACCATCTGGAATGAGTTTTCCATAGGGTGCACACTCAATGACTTGATTGTCTTGAGGTTATAAAATGGCATCTAAGGGGTCAGCTCACGAAACGGAAAAAATAGCACGTTAGGCTTTTGTCATTATTTCTGAGCGCCAGGCGTGCGCAACGGTCGCAGCTGACCCTGCTCCAACGTAAGCGTCCAACCGCCCCACCTAGCGCCTCAGTCTATTTTGCTGTTTACGTTCCGCAAAGGTAGTAATTCGTCTATCCGACTATTTGGCCAAGTTGGTAGCTTTGTGAGCGTGTCACGTAACC
>JACCFC020000006.1 GCA_020830965.2 Neisseriaceae bacterium TC5R-5 | reverse complement strand
TGCTCATATTGACCCGAGCAGAGCGTTTCGCTGACGGTGACTTTATGCAAATATTCTTGATCGACATAACCCTTGGTCGGGTGATAGGATAGCTGTCGGTAGCCACTGGCCGGCAGACGATGGGCACCGCCCTGATCCGCTAAAACCAGCCGGTGAACACTGTCCTGATGCTCAAAGTAGTAATAAATTCCATACTCTTGCATCAATCTATTTATGAACGAATAGTCACTTTCGTTATATTGAACTTGAAACCATCTGGGTTCATTGTTCGGGCTATCACTGACCACTTGGTACTTCTGCACATCCAAACGCCGTTCCACCGGATAGGGATAACGCTGCAACACCTGATCGAGAATCCCGACGACGTTATTGTCCTGATAAATCTGACAATCCTGATTCTTGGTCAGCAGGTACAGCCAGGGGCGTAGCGTCAACTGATACACGCTATGACGGCCTTCATCCTGATGCAAAAAGTGCGCGCTGGTCACCAAGCCGCTAATCTGCCTTTCCTCGTCCCCCAACTCGTCCAACTGAATATGCACGGTCATTTCTTTGCCGAGGAGTGCCTTGATATCGAGATTACCGCTGACCGCTAACGGTACGTCGTAGCTATCGGGCGTCGCCAGTTCCAAGGTGTATTCATAGAGCTCGCCCAGGCTTTCATCACCGCTCAGGCTGACAAAGCGTAAGGCATCCTGGCCTAGCCATTGCGGCATCGCGGGGCTGCTGATAGAAACGGTACGGCTATGCAGAAAAGAAAAGGGATTGGGTGGCGGCGCCGGGAGGGTAGGTTCGGTAGACATCAGCTTTCCTCTTTTGTAGACAATAAAAGGTTTGCTTGTCCCGTTCGGCACAGATTCCCATCGATTAGTTATGGGAATGAAAGGAGGTGCGGGAACATAGTCAGCAAGGAGTAAAGCTTAACCTATATTCTCGATTTCTTATGAATAAGCCAGGGGGGGTGTTTTGACTATGGAATTTTAAGCTCATGTGTTAAATTGATCGGTTTTGCTATTTTTATGTCTTTATTTTTTCCGTCACAAAAAACGTAAGCTATTGTTTTTAAATATTTTTACAAAACCCCCGGTGTCGTTTAGGGTTAAGCTTGGGTCGGTAAACGGGGCAGAAAAAGGATTCTATTGGCACTCAAAACAAATAGCATTAGAACAGATAAAATCCAAAGTACGCCGCCCACGCTAACAAAACCCCTGACCCCGCGTTGCACCTCCTTGCCGTACCACTTGTCCTGTTTGCGTCCGCACACCTTGGCTCAAATACTCTTCGAGGTTTTGTTAGCGGCTCTTAACAAACTACTGAAAAATAAATTCGCGGAGGGATTTTTCAGCACAGGTGTAGAAAACTACGCAAACTTTAGGTAAAGCCGTTCAATAATTAATCATTCCGATCATTTCAAGCTCTCCTGACGATTCAAGTCTTGTTAAAACCAGTTTTGCGGCAAGCGCGTGGCTTGGTCTGTAATATCTTGATTTTGTTGTTACCATAGCACGCCTCGAACAAGCTATTTTTTGACAAGCCACTAACTAAACTAATGGTTTTTAAAGGCTGTATTTTTGATAAGCGATATTTTTCGAGATGCTTTTTTATTTAACCTAGCCTTATCTTATGAAATCAATTTTCATTAGAAAGTGTCTTAGATAAATGCGCATCACAACATTTACTACCCTTTGCCGGGAATCAATACCTGGTGGCAAGAGGCAGTAAAAATTCTGACATAGATAAGCTAACAAGCTGTTTTTATTAAACAAACAATACATGCTCCCCATCATTTATCGCGATGAACAACTTATCGCCATCCACAAACCAAGCGGCTTGCTGGTGCACCGCACCATGCTGGACAAGCACGAAACCCGCTTCGCTATTCAGTTATTACGCGATCAGATCGGCCAGCGGGTGTATCCGGTACATCGTCTGGACAAGGGTACCTCTGGCATTTTGTTATTTGCGCTGGATAAGGAAAGTAGCCGAACCATGAGTTGGCAGTTTGAACGGCAACAGGTGGAGAAGCAGTATCTGGCGGTGGTACGCGGCTATACCGAGCCGCATGGTTTGATTGATCATGCGCTGAGTCGGCGCCCTGATGATCTGGAATGGATAGGGGAACAGGTCGCAACGGCCCCGCAGCCCGCACAAACACAGTACCGCACGCTCGCGCAGATTGAATTGCCCATCGCGGTGGAGCGCTATCCCAGTAGCCGCTACAGTCTGGTGGCACTGACACCACTCAGCGGGCGCCGTCATCAGTTACGACGCCATCTGAAACATATTGCCCATCCCATTATCGGTGATGCCACCTATGGCAAAGGCCGCCATAACCGTATGTTCAGCGAGCAATTCGGCTGCCAGCGTATGTTGCTGGCTGCTACCGAGCTGGCGTTTCAACATCCGCTCACCACGCAAACCATTAGTCTGCATATCCCGCCAGCAGAAGATTTTATGGCCGTACTACGCCAGTTGGGCTGGCACACGTCATTAGCCGCCAGCCCCGCGCATCCGCTACAATCTGCCGCCAATCCTTAACGATACACCACCATGCTCAGCTACCGTCACGCCTTCCACGCCGGCAATCACGCCGATGTTCTCAAGCACCTGATTCAAATTGAACTCCTGAATTATCTGGGTCAGAAAGATAAGCCCTACTGGTATATCGATACCCATGCCGGGGCTGGGGCTTATTCACTGGTGGAAGGCTATGCAACGCAGAATGCGGAATACCGTAGCGGCATTGCCCGTCTGTGGCAGCGCACGGATTTGCCTGTCGCTGTGCAGAATTATCGGGATGTCGTCGCTAAACTCAACCCGGACGGTATGCTCAAACTCTACCCTGGCTCACCTTGGTTTGCCGCCGAGGTGATGCCTGCCACTGATAAACTGCGTTTGTTTGAGTTACACCCCAGCGATTACCAACTACTCGGCGCAACATTTGCTCACGCCGGTCGTCGTATTCAACTGCAGCAGAGCAATGGTTTTGCCGCGCTCAAGAGCGTGCTGCCACCGCCACCACGTCGTGCCTTGATTCTGATCGACCCACCTTATGAAGATAAGCGCGATTATCAGCATGTGTTGACTGCGTTGCAGGATGGTTTGAAGCGCTTTGCTACCGGTATTTACGCGTTGTGGTATCCCTGCCTGCAGCGACCGGAAGTGGCGGAGCTGCTGAAGAAGCTACCAGGCTTAGGGGCAAAAAACTGGCTGCGGGTGGAACTGCATGTACAAACTCCGTCCCGCGATGGCTTTGGTATGCACGGTAGCGGCTTGTTTATTCTGAATGCTCCGTGGACCTTGCCGGCCACCTTGCAAGAGGTGATGCCTTATCTATGCCAGCATTTGGCACAGGATGATAAGGCGCGTTTTGTTTTAAGCAGTGGTGGCGACTTTTAGGCCGCCACTCCAGCGGCAAATTAGTAACCCAAGCCCATTGCTGCGCGCACTTCCTGCATGGTGGTGCGAGCCACTTGTTCGGCCTTGGCATTACCGGCAGCGATAATCTCGCGTACCAGCTTGGGTTGGGTCAGATAAGGCTCGGCACGCTCAAACATCGGCTGCTGCTCACGCAAGACCCCATCAATCACCGGTTGTTTGCAATCCAGGCAGCCAATGCCGGCACTGCTACAGCCAGCCTGCACCCAAGCGCGGGTGCTGTCGTCGCTATACACCTGGTGTAATTGCCAAACCGGGCATTTAGCCGGATCACCGGGGTCGGTACGTCGTACCCGTGCCGGGTCGGTAGGCATGGCGCGAACCTTTTTCGTAACCGTCGCCGGGTCTTCACGCATAGTGATGGTGTTGCCGTAGGATTTGGACATTTTCTGCCCATCCAGCCCCGGCATCTTGGCCGCCTCGGTCAGCATGGCCTCGCTCTCTGGCAGGATGGTTTTGCCCTTGTTTTCCAGCCAGCCGGCCAAGCGTTCCCGATCTGCCACACCCAGATTTTGACTGGCCAGCAAAATCTCGCGCGCGCCTGCCAGCGCTTCTGCCTGACCATCTTGCAGATAAGCCGTACGCAACTGCTCAAATGACTTGCTCGCCTTGCCCAGTTTTTTCAGCGCTACCCGCGCCAATTCTTCAAAATTTGGCTCACGCCCAAACAGATTATTGAAACGCCGTGCAATTTCACGCGTCAGTTCAATATGCGGCACCTGATCTTCGCCTACCGGCACCAGCCCGGCCTTGTATACCAGGATGTCTGCCGCCTGTAATAAGGGATAACCTAAAAAGCCGTACGTCCCCAGGTCTTTGCCGGAGAGTTTTTCTATCTGGTCTTTATAGGTTGGCACCCGCTCCAGCCAGGACAGTGGAGTGACCATGGATAGCGCCAGGTGCAGCTCGGCATGTTGTGGTACTTTGGACTGCACGAACACCGTTGCCTTGTCCGGGTCGACCCCAGAGGCCAGCCAATCGATCACCATGTCCCAGATGCTGGCCTCAATCCCCCCTACCGCATCGTAATTGGTGGTCAGTGCATGCCAGTCGGCCACCATGAAGTAGCAATCATGGCTGTTTTGCAGCGCGACCCAGTTCTTGATTACGCCGTGGTAATGGCCCAGGTGCAAACTGCCGGTTGGGCGCATGCCGGAAAGGATGCGGTTGGCAAACATATTCAGAGACTTTCATTTATTGGGGGAAATAAAAAATGCCGGCAAGCAGCGCCGGCACAACCATTAGTCTTGCTCACAAAAACATGCGGATAACACCAAACACCATGCCATAGAAAGGCCGCAGAATCACACCAAGTAAGCCGGTAAACATCAAGCCCAATAGTATCCACATACCGTAAGGCTCAAGCCGCGAGTATTGAAAGGCCAGGCTGCGTGGCAACAGGCTTTCCATAATGCGCCCGCCATCCAGCGGCAAAATCGGCAATAAGTTCAACAACATCAGCGTGATATTGATTTGAATGCCTGCCCGGCTCATCAGCGCCAGCGGCTCACTATAAGTGCTGCTGAGGCTGGCAGCCAATTTAAGCAGCAACACCCACAGCACAATCATCAATAGATTGGCGGCCGGCCCCGCTGCCGCCACCAGCCGCCCATGTTCGCGTGGTTTACGTAGCGCACCAAAGTTCACCGGCACTGGCTTGGCCCAGCCAAAAATAAAGCCGCCTAAGGTTACCGATAACAGCGGTAATAGCACAGTGCCTATCGGATCAATATGTTTGAGCGGATTCAAGGTCATCCGTCCCAGCATATAAGCAGTACTATCCCCATAGCGCCGTGCGGCATAAGCGTGCGCAGCTTCGTGCAAGGTAATGGCAAACAGCACGGGCAAGGCCCAGATACTGATTTGTTGAATCACCGATTCGATATCGCCCATGAACTTTCTTTACCCATAAAAATAAAATAATGATTTGTTAAACCATGGCAACGTTAGCAGAACGCGTCACAGCCCAAATAGAGTGGCATCGCCTTTACCACGCCGAATCAACTCAATACCATCAGTCATGTCGATCACCGTGGTCGGCTCGGTACCACACCAGCCGCCATCAATCACCGCATCCACACTATGCTCTAGGCGCTCGCGAATTTCATAAGGGTCGGTCAGTGGCTCTTCCTCACCCGGCAGCATCAGAGTGCAGGACAAAATTGGCTCGCCTAGTTCTGCCAGCATCGCCAGTGCCACTTTATGATCAGGCACGCGCAGGCCGATAGTCGAGCGCTTGGGATGCAGGGTACGCTTGGGCAGTTCTTTGGTGGCTTGTAAGATAAAGGTATAACTACCTGGTGTGGCGGCTTTGAGCTGACGAAACTGGCTATTATCCACGCGGGCATAATTGGCCAGTTCTGAAAGATTGTGACAGACCAGTGTCAGGTGATGACGCAAATCCAGTTGCCGGATCGCCAACACTCGCTCCATCGCCTGCTTATCACCCAAGATACAACCGAGCGCATAACAGGAGTCGGTGGGATACACCACCACGCCACCTGCTTGCAGAATAGCCACAACATCACGAATCAAACGCGCTTGCGGATTATCCGGATGAATCATAAAAAACTGCGCCATGATACCTAAGCCTTGTTAATCGGTGGATGGATAATGCGCTCGCTTAGCGCTTCCCAAACGGGTTGGCAAACAGGTGGTAAATCATCGGTATAGCCGACATCTCTGCCGCCCTCACCCGGTGCATGAAAATCACTGCCCGCACTGGCTAATAGTTGGTGACGTTGCGCCAGCAAGGCAAATTTATGCCTGTCGTCCAGGCTATGGCTGCCGGTGGAGACTTCAATGCCACACCCACCTGCTTCTTTAAATTCCAGAATCAGACGTTCCAGCAAGGTGCGTCCCATGCTATAGCGCCCGGGGTGAGCAATGACCGCCACACCACCGGAGGCGACAATCCAGCCGGTGGCATCGGCCAGACTGGCCCACTCATGCTCGACATAGCCAGGGTTCCCGGGGGTGAGAAATTTGCGAAATACCGTACGGACATCTTTGACCTGGCCGCTTTCTACCAAGAAACGGGCAAAGTGTGTGCGGCCTATCATCTCCGGGTTATCACAACAGCTCATCGCGCCCTCAAAGGCACCGGCTATCCCCACCTTGGCCAATGCAGCTGCCATGTCTTGTGCCCGCTGTACCCGCCCCTGCCGCAAGGATTGCAAACCCTCGATAAGTGCGGGGTGCTCCGGGTCTATCCCCAAGCCGACGATGTGCACGGTGTGCTTGCCCCAGGTGACGGATATTTCGACACCGTCCAGAAAAGCAATGCCATGCTGGGCGGCGGTGGCGCGCGCCAATGCCAAACCACTGGTTCCGTCATGATCGGTTAAGGCCAACAGGGTAGCCTGACGATGGTGAGCACGGCGTATCACCTGTCCGGGGGAGAGGGCACCATCTGAAGCATGGGAATGGAAGTGCAGATCAATACTGGCCATCTTAATATTTATCCTTAGCCGCCAGACGCACAGCTTCACGCTGTTGCCAGGCGGCTAGTTGCGCGCGGTAAGCCATTAATTGCGCATTATAGGTATCCCAGATGCAGGGCTCGCAGCCACTATCGCAGCAAGCATCGTCTGCCGGTGGCTCTGGTGCCTCCGGCGGGGGGTCAAAATCATCTGCTAGCATGCCGCAACAACATTAATCACAAAACCGGTGCCACTTACTTGCTGGCCCGCCCGGATTTTACAGGTTTTACGTTGTTCTACCTGACCATTCACCTGCACATTGCCTTCGGCAATGAAATGTTTGGCGGCACCACCGGAATCACATACGCTACAACGCTTGAGCAAATCACATAATGCAATGTATTCACCGGCCAACTGAAAGGTTTCATTCATTTCTTCACACTCATATAGGACAGACCTGTGAGCGGCCTGTGGAAAAGACATGCAAGGCTTTATTTTTACGCTACTTTTTAGCAAAGTTCATTTTTTAGGCAGTCCGTGCATCTTGTCCACCACGGCTAGGCACAAGCTTGTGAGGCAACTGTGGATAGTGTACTCAATTAGCTGAATTCGCTGACCTTTTCTGTCTAAGCTTAAATTATAGGCAAAGCAGAGCGGCAAACTATCGGCAAACGGCTTAAACACCTCACCGACCCCCTCAAGCACAGCAGTAACATCGTCGCCAATCTTTAAAAGCGCTTGATTATACGCTGCTGCCCAGATTACTCACAAAAACGATAGTCAGATCGCCGCCACATCACCGGCTTACTCACCATCTATCGGGATAGCCTTGTGTGTGGCTTGTGGACAAAGCGCTTAAGTCCTTGCCGGCAAAGCGCTATTCTTGACTGCTTAAATCTTGGGCACCAACACCAGCTTGCCCACACTCAAACAGCACAGCTATGTGGGTGAGCTGTGGACAAGGCAGTTAATCCATTGAAAATAAATAAAAAAACCTATCAGCCTATTTTTTAAGCAACCACGTCGGTATAGGACTAGTCGCTCATTTCTCCGGCTAATGAGCAATCCAATGCTGCCAATAAAGGCTGTGCCGACAGGCCGGTCGATAAGAGGTAGTGCAATTTCGCCAGTGCCGCCTCCGGTGTTAAATCACGGCCAGATAAGGCTCCGGCACCGGCAAGCGCCTGGCTCGCAGCATACGCCCCTACCGCTACCGCGCCCTGTAATACCTGGCTGATATTCACCACCGGTGCGCCACGCTGATGCATATTGGCGACTCCCTCCAACAGCAGCGGATCGGCTGGCGCATTGCCATTACCAAAACTCATCACTACTGCCGCATCTAGCTCTTGTGTCAGCATGGCCTGGCCGGCCAGTTGCGCCCCATAACCAGGCGTTAAAAACAAACAGGCCAGCTTTAAAGTGTCATTGAGACTTTGCGCTTGGAAAGGGCGCTGTGCTGTACGCCAGTGCTGGCGCTGCCAATGTGTTTGTATGGCAAACTGTGCCAGTGGTGGGCAATTGGGTGAATCAAAACCGGCAAACTGCTCGGCACTTAATTTACGGGCACGGCAACCACGTAGCAGGAGGCGATTAAAGGCAATACTTACCTCATGTAGATCGGACTGGCAAGCAGCTTCTAAGGCGTCAGCCAGATTGCCCCAGCCATCTGAACGCGGATGTAGCAAGGGCAGTTGAGCTCCGGTCAGCACGACTGGCTTGGCCAGACCCTGCAAGGCAAAGGCGAGTACGCTGGCGGTATAGGCCATGGTATCGGTGCCATGCGTTAATACGAAACCATCATAATGGTGATAGTGCTCAGCCAATTGCGCAATGATCTGGTTCCAATGCCGGGGAGTAATCGCCGATGAGTCAATCAGTTCGGCCAACTCCAACACAGTCAGATCCAGACCCGGACGCCGATAACGTTCTAACAAACTAGGTACTAAACCCGGTACCGGCACTAAACCTGCCGGGCTTGCCTCCATACCGATCGTCCCGCCCGTATGCAATACCAGAATGCGACGCATGCTGAATCTCCATCTCAAGTGTGAACGGACGCCATCTTAACGCAATTGCCTGACACGCCCTGAGCCCGCCAACAGAAAATATCGGCTTATCTGACTTTAAGCGCGTTATCCCCGACGTTCGGTCAAAAAATAGACAAAGGCTAGCGCCGGGAACAACATGCCCACCAGCGAAGTAATCTGCCAGCCGTACGCGGTGAATATATAGGTGCTCACGGCTGAGCCAAACGCGCCGCCACAAAAGAAGGTCGCCATATACAGGCCATTTAATCGTGCACGATAAGCAGGATTCAACGTAAAAATCACCCGCTGCCCCAACACCAGATTGGCCGACACCGCAAAATCCAGCAAAATAGCCGCCGCCACCAGGCAGCCCAAGGAAAAGCCTGAGCCTAAAGTACCCAGATGGGTCAGTAGAAACGCGGCGCTAGCGCTCAGCAAAGCAAACGCGGTAGCCGCACGAGTCCAGCCCCGATCCGCCACCCGCCCTGCCAGAGGTGCGGCCACCGCCCCCGCGACACCGGCGAGCGCAAACAGCGCGATACCAATATCGCTCAACCCAAACAGCGGCCCCGCCAACAGCAAAGGAACCGTCGTCCAAAACAGGGAGAACGCCGCAAACATACACGCATGATAAAGCCCACGCCGCTGCAAAACGGGAGTGTGTAAGGCCAGTTGCAACATAGAAGCCAGCAGCTCGCCATAATGTAACTTGGCATGCACCGGGCGCGGCGGCAATAAGCGACGTAACAGTAAGGCCAGAATCACCATCAAACCGAAGGACAGCACGAAGACCACACGCCAAGAACTCAAGTCGGTAATGAAGCTGGCAACGGGCCTGGACAGCATAATTCCCAGCATCAGGCCGCTCATCACATTCCCCACCACACGCCCACGCATGGCCTCTGGAGCCAGATGCGCAGCATAGGGCACCAGAATCTGCACGGTGACTGAACCTAAACCCACCAGCAATGAGGCGCCTAGAAATAAGCCCGGGCTAGATGCCAGGCTGCACGCTAGCAAGCCAACAGCACTCACTGACATGACGGTAATCGCTAGTTTACGATTTTCAAACAGGTCACCCAGCGGCACAAGAAACAATAGCCCCACCACATAACCTAGCTGTGTCAACGTCACAATTAAACCGGCGGCAGAGGCACTCATACCCAGCGTCCGCGCAATGGGGCCAATCAGCGGCTGGGCATAATAGATATTGGCAACAATCAGACCGCAAACACAGGCCAGGAAAAATACCAGCCAGCTAGGCATAACAGGAACAGATTCAGATACCGATAAAACGGCAGGGGTGGACGGCATCATTCAACCTTAAATTGCGCTACTGTAAGAAAAAATCTTTTTGATTAGAAGCAAAGCAGAAAAATTAACACATTAATCCAAATGAGCCTCACAAGGCAGGGCAACAAGCCCTTGCGCCACCACCTTATGCACCAGACACACTGCTGCTTCAGAAACCGAGATCGTTGGTAGCCAACTACTTAGCAGCAGTCAATCTACTAATGTGCATACGTTCTTGACTCGGTGTCAGACGAAAATGATTACGATAGCTACTGGAAAAATGAGGGCCACTGGCAAAACCACAATCTTGGGCAATCTGGATAATAGGTTTACTACTTTGTTGCAATAGTTGTTTGGCGCGGTTTAAGCGTAGTTCCAAATAATATTTGGATGGCACCGTTTGCAGATACTGCTTGAATAAGCGCTCAAGCTGGCGCCGGGAGAAACCAACATAATGGGCGATATCGTCGGTGGACAAAGGCTCGGCAATATTCGCCTCCATTAGACGTACCGCCTCGGTCAGCTTTGGCTGGCTGGCCCCAAAACGGGAAGCCAGCGGAATACGCTGGCGCTCCTGCCCGGAGCGAATCCGCTCCATGGTGAACTGTTCGGAAAGCTGGGCGATAAACTCACGCTCCTGCCGCTCGCCCACCTGGGCCAGCATAAAATCAAAAGTCGCCGCACCGCCAGGACAAGTCAGTCGCTGGGCATCCACCTCGTATAAATTGGATGACACAATCACCTCCTCGCTGGCCTCGGCAAAACGACTGATTTCACGCCAGTGAATCGTTGCCCGTCGCTGATTAAGATAACCAGCATGAGCCAGCCAGAAACTGCCGCAACCGATACCGCCCAGTTTGATCTGCGCCGATTGATAACGGCCAATGCCAGCACTAAGGCTCTCAGAATCAAAGCCGGGACTGATGCTATCGCTCAATAACAATAAGCAATCAAGCTCGGGGCAACTACTTAGTGCACAGTCCACTTTGAGTTCAACGCCGTTGGAGAGTTTGGCCGGCTGACCATCCAGCGTCAGCAGCAAAGTCTGGTACAGCGCCCGACCCGCCAACCGATTTGCCTGTAACAATACCTCAATCGCAATCGCCAGATCAGCCATTGATGCCTGTGGCAACAGCAGAAAACCATAACGTAAAGTAGCAGTAAAGCGTGATAGCTGATCCATTGATCTTCATCGTTGGTTGATCATCACAAAAACAAGGCCATGTCCGATAAGCATCTGACATGGCCTTGCGGCTTACTGTTAATTGTATGATTTTATTTTAAATTTCCCGAAAGAAATTGCAAAAGACGCTCACTTCTTGGATTCAGCAGCACCTGCTGCGGGTGACCTTGCTCTTCAATCTTGCCTTGATGCAGGAAAATAAGATGGTTGGAAACCTCACGAGCAAAGCCCATTTCATGGGTTACCACCACCATGGTGCGCCCCTCCTGCGCCAGATCCTTCATGACTCGCAGCACCTCACCCACCAGTTCCGGATCTAAGGCCGAGGTAGGCTCATCAAACAACATCACTTCCGGTTCCATCGCCAAAGCGCGTGCAATCGCCACCCGCTGCTGCTGACCACCGGACAGATGAGCCGGATATTTATCTTCAACCCCCTGCAAGCCCACTTTTTGCAAATAAGCACGGGCACGCTGCCTAGCCTCATCACGTGCCAACCCCAGTACGTGCACCGGTGCCTCAATAATATTTTCCAGCACCGTCATATGCGCCCATAAATTAAAGTGCTGAAACACCATGGCCAGACGGGTACGAATACGCGCCAACTGTCTGTTATCTGCGGCCATCAAATTACCGGTTTTACGGTCAGGCACCAATTTAAGTTCCTCACCGGCGGCAAAAATCTGCCCCCGCTGCGGCTGTTCCAGCAAATTGATACAGCGCAGAAAAGTACTTTTACCGGAACCGGAAGACCCGATAATACTGATCACATCACCGGCATGGGCGGTAAGGGAGACACCACTGAGCACCTCGTGGGCACCGTAACTTTTATACAGCTCACTCACTTTGAGCTGAAGATGGGGGGGATTCATCACAGATTTCCTTTGGCAAGCTCAATGCTTGCGCGGTGCCAAATACGCCAGCCAGCGCTTCTCCGCTCTTTTCATGATCCAGACCAGTACAAAAGTCAGAAGCAGATAGAAGGCTGCCGCAATCAAGAAAGGCTCAAACGCCACATAACTATCACTATAAATACGGCGGGCAACCCCGGTTAAATCCGCCAGGGTAATCAGGCCGGCAATCGCCGTGCTTTGCAGCATCATGATGATTTCGTTGCTATAGGCAGGCAATGCCCGCCGCAGCGCAGCGGGCAGCACGATACGACGCATCATCAGCCATTTACTCATCCCCAAAGCCTGGGCAGCTTCCAGCTCACCCCAGTGGGTCTGACGAATCTGTCCGGCAATGATTTCCGTGGTATACGCTGCCGTATTGAGGGTAAACGCCAGCAAGGCGCAAAAATACGCCTCCTGCAAATAATTCCACGCCCAGCTATGCCGCACCCAGTCAAACTGAGCCAGGCCGTAATAAATAATAAATAACTGCACCAGCAGAGGTGTACCGCGAAATAAATAGCTATATACCTGTACCGGCCAGACCAGCAGCCGTTTATTTGAAACCGTCATCAACGCCATCGGAATAGCCAATAACAAGCCAAACAGCAAAGCCAGCCCTAATAGCTGCAAAGTCAGCAGCAGGCCATCGCTGCTGCTGAAAATTGCTTGCCCATCGCCGCCACCGAGAAAAAAGGGCAGCTTGTCCAGCATCAATTGCCAATCAATCATAAGGCTCCCTTTTTCACCCCGAGTGAGTAACGTTTCTCTACCGCGCTCAGCAAGATATGGGACAGGCCGGTAATCAATAAAAATAACAGGCCGACAACGACATACACCGTAAACGGCTGCTGAGTGGCCGCCTTGGCAGCATCGGCCCGATACATCACGTCATTCAGCCCAATCACCGACACCAGCGCGGTGGACTTCACCAGCACCAGCCAATTATTCGAAAAGCTCGGCAGCGCAAAGCGCACCATCTGCGGCAAAATGATGCGGAAGAATGCCCGCATACGGCTCATCCCATAGGCCAGCCCGGCTTCGTATTGTCCATGCGGCACCGCCATCATCGCTCCGCAGAAAGTCTCGGTCATATAAGCACCGAAGATAAAGCCCAAGGTCAAGACACCGGCAGAGAACGGGTCGATATTCGGACTGGGCCAGCCCAAACGGGCGCAGGCATCATTAATCAGCATCTGCACACCAAAAAACAGTAAAAACATCCAGACGAGATCGGGAACACCACGTACCACCGTGGAATAGAGATCAGCCAGCAAAACCAATAACTTAGAAGAGGAAGCCTTCAGCAAAGCCCCTATCAGCCCCAAAATGATCGCTACCAGCAAAGCTAGGCCGGCTAACTGTAAAGTCAGCAGCGTGCCTTGCAAAATACTGGGGAAATAACCCTGTAAAAACATATGCCCACCTTGGACAGAGCCTGAACACCAGCCGCCCTGCAAATACACCGGCCGCAAACCTAGGCTCGCTGGCGTGATCAGTCATAAACAAATTCCCCGACCCAAAACCAGCGAGTCGGGGAAAGCGCTCGTCATGCTAGCAAACAGCTTGCAGCTAGCCACTTGAGCGGGAATTAACCGCCGTACACATCAAAATTAAAATACTTGTCCTGCACTTTCTTGTAACTGCCGTCCTGACGAATCTGCTGAATCGCCTTATTAAAACGGTCCAGCAGCGCCTTATTACCTTTTTTAACCGCCACGCCGGCACCCAAGCCAAAGTATTTTACATCAGTGTAGTTAGGCCCGACAAAGGTATAACCCTTGCCATTAGGCGTTCTAAGAAACTCATAATCCCCCACTGCGCCATCGACAAAGACGGCATCCAAGCGGCCAGACTTCAAATCAAGAAAAGACTCTGGTGACTTGGCATAGGCTACGATATTCGCACCCTGCTTACCCCAATAGTTTTTGGCAAACTTTTCCTGCGTACTGGCACGCAGCACACCAATTTTTTTACCTTTGAAACTGTTTTGGTCGACCGGCGTACCCGCTTTGGCCACAATACGGCTGGGAATGTTGTAGTACTTATTGGAAAAATCGACCGCTTTTTTACGCTCATCGGTAATTTGCATTGACGCGATGATGGCATCAAATTTATTGGCGTTCAGCGCAGGGATTAAACCATCCCAGTCTTGCGGCACAATCTTGCACGTGACTTTCATCGCATGACATAAGCTATTAGCGATATCAATATCAAAACCTTGCGGCTTACCATCGGTACCTAACTTGGAGAAAGGCGCGTAATTAAGATCGACACCTATACGCAAGGTTTCTGCCTGAGCAGTGAAACCGGTAAATGTGGCGATAGCAGCAGTAGCAAGCAAAAATTTTTTCATTGGGCGGTATTTCTGTTTATCTTTAGATAGAGGGAACTCGGGTCAGTCTACAGGCAAGATCAAGCCTGACAAAGAGATTGACCTTACCTTTCATTGCTGTCTCGCTGATTAGCAAAACAGTCAATCAACGGTGCAAGGTGCAAGTTTTACACAAGGGTCAAGCAAAGCACTCAGGTATAAAACCGCGGGTATTTTACCTGACATTCCGTCAGGATGTAGAATGCCATAAAAATCAACATCTTAGCCATTTCTATGTTTTTGGTATATAATTATCCAAAAAATCAAATAGCTACAGGCAGACTACACTTTAAAACTGTCTTCAATTGCTTATCTTAAATTTAATGACTTTAGAGCCGCTAACAAAACTCAGCACAATGTCTACAACAAGGTGTACCGGCATCAACAGCTGGCGCAGCCTAGTAGCAGCGGTTTTGTTAGCGGTTCTTAATCCAGAGCTCATTCATTCACTTACACAGCCTGTCAGCGCTGCTTTGACTCATACCCGAAGCCGGCTCTGACACCAATAACGCCCTACAGCATGTGAGAGAGATATGTCGCTGACCAATAAAACCGAGCTGGCAAACCTGATTACCGATATTCAGGCTATTGCTGAAAACAAACTTTCAGCCAAGGAAAAACAGCAGCTTTCCTCTTTTTTCCCTATCTATTTTGAAGAAGCCGAGCACGCAGATTTACGACAATTTTCTTCATTAGATTTGTTTGGTGCGATGGCCGCGCATTATAGCTTTAGTGCCAAGCGAAGTATCGGTCAGCACAAAGCCCGTATTTACAACCCCGACTTTGAACGTGACGGTTGGCAAAGCACCCATACCGTGATTGAGATCATTAACGATGATATGCCGTTCTTGATTGACTCCATCGCCATGCTGCTTAGCCGTTACAACCTGAACCTGCACTTGCTGATTCACCCGGTACTTTCGGTAGAACGGGATAAATCCGGTTTGATACAACAGGTGAAACGTACCCAGGATCGCAGCCTGCCGTTGGAGTCTTTCATTCACGTACAGATTGATCGCGTCAGCGACCTGGAGATTCTTAAAAATCTGGAAGCGGATCTTAACCGGATACTGACCGACATTCGACTGGTAGTAAGCGACGAACCACAAATGCGTGAAAGGCTGAGCACCATCAGCCAGGAACTGGCCCAACGACAAGGAGCGGATGCCAATCAAACCGAGCCGTCAGAAGCAGTCGATTTTCTCAAGTGGATGGATTCACGTAATTTTCTGTTTTTGGGATATTGTGATTACGATCTACTACGCCGTGATGGTCAGGACAGTCTGAAAATTGTCAGAAACTCCGGCCTCGGCATCTTGCGTGATCAAGGTGATAAGGAATACTCCGCCAGTTTTGAACAGCTACCTCCTGAACTACGCGAACTCGCCTATCAGCCGCTACTGATCATCCTCAACAAATCGCAAACCCGCTCCAATATCCACCGCTCCGCCTACATTGATTTTGTCGGTATCAAACGTTTTAACAACAAGGGTGAGGTCATTGGAGAACGCCGCTTCCTGGGCCTCTACACAGCGCATGCCTACCAGACTTTGCCTAAAGATATACCAATTCTCCGACAGAAAATCGCTGCCGTTATCCGTAACTGTGATTATGTCGACAATAGCTACAAGGCCAAAACACTGAGCTTTGTACTGGAGAACTATCCGCGTGATGAATTATTTCAAATACCTGTCGAGGTCTTGGGCCCTATAGCCGAAGGCATTGTCAGCCTGCAGGAGCGTCCTAGAGTGCGTTTGTTTGTCCGCACTGACCGTTACCATCGTTACGTCAGTTGCCTGGTTTATGTACCACGCGACAGCTTTAACACCGAAATACGCCTGAAAATCGAAAAGGCCTTACTCCAGGCGTTTCAAGGCAGCCATGCCGAGTTTAGCGTGCAAATCAGCGATAGCTCACTAGCGCGCGTCCACTATATTATCCGCACCGATACCGTCAAACTGGTCGAGTTTAATGTCTCGGAAATCGAGACAGAAATTGCCCGATTAACACGTGGCTGGGTGGAGCAATTACACCAGTTACTGATAGAAACGCATGGCGAAGAACAGGGCAATGTGCTGTTTAATCGTTACCGCAATGCCTTCCCCACCGCCTATCGCGAAGAGTTTTCGATACGCAATGCGCTATCCGACATTCAAAATCTGGAAACACTCAGTCCAACATCACCGTTATCGATGAAGCTGTACCGCCCGTTCCACCGCAACACCAGCCCGTTTAATCTGAAATTATTCCATGAATCACAAGCACTTAGCCTATCGGCCAGCTTGCCTATCCTGGAAAACATGGGCATCAAGGTACGAGACGAACATCCTTACTGCATACAGCGCAGCGATGGTAGCGTGGCGTGGATTAGCGACTTCGGTCTGGATGTAGGCCAAGCCGAAGAACAAATGGCCAGTGATGAAGTACAGCATGACTTCCAGGAGCTACTCACTCACGTCCTCGCCAAGCACTGCGAAAGTGATGGCTTTAACCGCCTAGCCTTGTTGGCTGGCCTGGACTGGCGTGAAATCTCGCTACTACGCGCCTTGGCCAAGTATTTACGCCAGGGTGGGCTAACCTTCAGCCAGAACTATATTGAGCAATGCCTGGTCAACTACCCGCTGATTACCCGCTCACTGGTTGACCTATTTCTTCATCGCCTAGACCCCAAGCAGCTTGATGAGCAAAAAGTCAGCAAACTGCTGAATCAGATTCAGCAGCAGTTAGACAATGTTGCCAATCTGGATGAAGACCGCATCTTCAATGGCTTCTTATCGCTGATTCTGGCCATTCGACGCACTAATTTCTGGCAAAAAACAGCTGCTGGTGACTTCAAGCCATCTATGGCCTTTAAACTGGCCTCCAATGAAATTCCTTTCCTGCCACAACCCCGCCCCATGTTTGAAATCTGGGTTTACAGCCCACGAGTAGAGGGCGTGCATTTGCGCGGCTCGAAAGTCGCGCGTGGCGGGCTGCGCTGGTCAGACCGCATGGAAGACTTCCGTACCGAGGTGCTCGGCCTAGTGAAGGCGCAGATGGTCAAAAACGCCGTCATCGTTCCTATGGGTTCCAAGGGTGGCTTTGTCGGTAAACAACTCCCCTCCCCGGCAGATCGAGAAGCCTTTTTGGCCGAAGGGGTGGCATGCTACAAAATTTTTATCTCCGCCTTGCTGGATGTTACCGACAATCTGGTCAACGGCACCGTGGTGCCGCCAAGCGATGTACGTCGCCTGGATGCAGATGATCCGTATCTGGTCGTCGCTGCCGACAAGGGCACGGCCACCTTCTCGGATATCGCGAACGGGATATCCGCCGAGTATGGTTTCTGGTTGGGTGATGCGTTTGCTTCCGGCGGTTCTGCCGGTTACGACCACAAAGGCATGGGAATTACCGCTCGCGGTGCCTGGGAGTCAGTCAAACGCCATTTCCGCCACCTGGGCATTAATACTCAGGAGCAAGACTTTACCGTCGTAGGTATCGGCGATATGGCCGGTGATGTGTTTGGTAACGGCATGCTGCTATCCGAACATATCTGTCTGAAAGCCGCTTTTAATCACTTGCACATCTTCCTTGATCCTAGCCCGGATGCAGCAAAGAGCTATGCCGAGCGTAAACGGCTTTTTAATCTGCCGCGTTCCAGCTGGCATGATTACCAGCGTGAATTGATTTCCAAAGGTGGCGGGGTCTTCGAACGCTCGGCCAAGTCCATTCCGCTATCCGCCGAGATCAAAGCCTGGCTGGAAACCGAACAGGACAGCATGGCCCCCAATGAATTGATCCATTGCCTGCTGAAGGCCAAGGTAGATCTGCTCTACAACGGCGGTATCGGCACTTACGTCAAGGCATCCACACAAAGCCATGCCGATGCCCGTGACCGCGCTAACGATCCGGTACGGGTGGATGGCCGCGATATACAGGCCCGAGTAGTCACCGAAGGCGGTAACCTGACTTGTACGCAATTAGGCCGCGTCGAATTCGAACTAGCCACCGGAGGCCGTATCGCTACCGATGCGATTGATAATTCTGCTGGCGTCGACTGCTCCGACCACGAGGTGAATATCAAGATTCTGCTAGGCGCAGTGATACAAGCCGGCGATATGACCCTAAAACAACGCAATGTCTTACTGGCTGACATGACCGCTGAAGTCGGTCAACTGGTCTTACGCAACAATGTCCTGCAAACGCAAATCCTGGCGATCAAACGCCAGGAGTCAGCCGCGATGCTGAGTACCCATGCCCGCATGATTACCCATATGGAAAAAACCGGCGAATTGAATCGCGAAATCGAATACCTGCCTTCGGAAACGCAAATCAATGAGCGGCGCTTGGCTCGACAAGGCCTCACCGTACCGGAAACTGCCGTCTTGCTGTCCTATAGCAAAATCTCGCTCGACCAAGCTATTTTGGCCACCGATGTGCCAGATGACCCTGATTTTCTATCGGTGTTGCTGAACTACTTCCCCAAACCTTTGCAGCAACGCTTTGGAGAGCAGATGCAACAGCATCAGCTCAAGCGCGAAATCATTGCCAATCAACTGGCCAACCAGATCATCAACCGCATGGGCACCACTTTTGTCTTCCGCATGCAGGAAGAGTCCCCCTTCTCCGCTGGCGACATTGCCCGGGCTTGGTGGATAGCCTGCCGTGTGTTTGATGCCGAGCATTTATGGGGACAAATTGAGGCACTGGACAATAAGATTGCGGCGGAACAACAAGTGGAGTTAATGGTGCTGGTGCGCACGCTGATAGAACGCATTACCCGCTGGGTGCTACGCAGCAAGCGTCCGTTTAGCTCAGTCAATGCCGTCATCGAACAGTATGCCAATAAGGTGCAACTGTTACTGACTAACCTGGCACAACTCATCGCCAGCGTAGACTATGCCGGTGTCGCACAGTTGGAAGAACGACTCAATCAGCCCGGCATGCCAGCGGCTTTGACACAGTTGCTGGCCAGACTCGAGTTTGCGGTACCGCTGATGGATATCATCGATATTGCTGACAACAGCAAGCTATCGCTGGAGCAGGTTGCGCAGAATTATTTCCAGCTCGGTCGCACCTTGCAACTGGACTGGTTGCGCGATGCCATTACCCGTTTACCACGCGATAATCGCTGGCAATCACTGGCGCGCTCAGCCTTACGCGATGACCTGTATCGACTACATAGCAATTTGAGCAAGCTGGCCCGACAGAATGGGAACGACGCGGCCAATTTTGCTGAACTCTGGCTGCAACATCGACAGCCGGCGGTGGAAGTCTGCGCGCAGATGTTTGCCGAGTTACAGTCTTTCAGCAATCTCGACTTAGCCATGCTCTCCGCAGGCATGCGTGAATTGAATAATCACTTACTCTCTTAAAAGAACGATTGAGCATCTCACCGGCCCAATAGGGCCGGTTTTTTTGCGACTATCACACATAACTTATCGATTCGATAAAAAAAAAGCGCAACACAGACTGTGTTGCGCTGAATTCCACCAGTTATAGTGGATAGAGGAGACAACACCAAAACGCACACCATGCACACGGCGTTTTGATGCATTCACCATTATTCACATGGGTTTTATTTTTGACAAGCTTTTTTTGTGCGGCGCAACAAAAAACAACACTGCGGGCAAAAATGCCTGTCCATTAAGCTATTTACAACTCTAACGCTGTCGCTAGCGCCAGCTCCATCATTTCGGTAAAACTAGTTTGCCGCTCTTCCGCCGAAGTGGCCTCACCTGTCGGGATAATGTCTGACACAGTCAAAATACCCAGTGCACGAGCACCATACTGTGCAGCAACGCTGTAAATCCCGGCCAACTCCATTTCAATGACCTTTATCTGCATTTTGGCCAACACGGTCAGCAAATCAGGCTGTACGCCATAAAATAAGTCGGTAGAGAATACATTGCCCACGGTGATAGCACGGCCCTGCTTGGCTGCGATGTCCGCGGCGGTGCGCAACAACTCATAATCCGCCAGCGCCGCAAAATCATGATCCATAAAACGCAGACGATTGACCTTGCTATCCGTTGAGGCGCCCATCGCCAGATAGATTTCACGCAACTTGACATCCGCAGTCACCGCACCACAGGACCCTACCCGAATGATATTTTTCACCCCATACTGCTGCACCAGTTCAGTCACATAAATACTGGCTGAAGGAATGCCCATACCGTGCGCCATCACCGACAAACGCTTGCCCTGATAAGTACCGGTATAGCCGAGCATATTGCGCACAGTGGTTACCTGTTGGGCATCTTGCAAGAAAGCATCGGCAATCACCTTGGCCCGTAGCGGGTCACCGGGCATTAATACTGTTTCGGCAAAATCACCTGCATTAGCACTGATATGTGGCGTAGCCATAAAGTCATCCTTAAAGTTTCAATTTAAATTACGATAAAAAGGCAGTGCCATAATCCATCGCTGACAAGCCCAAATGATGGGCTGTGGTCTGACCGATATCGGCAAACGTAGCACGCTCACCTATTGAACCAGCCGGCACTTGCTGGCCATAACACAGCACAGGAATATGCTCACGGGTATGCTCAGAGCCCACCCAGCTAGGGTCGCACCCATGATCCGCCGTCAGAATCAGAATATCTTCTTCAGTTAACGCCGCCATCACTTCCGGTAAGCGTGTATCAAATTGCTCTAAAGCACGAGCATAACCGGCCAGATCACGGCGATGCCCATAGCTGGAATCAAAATCGACAAAATTGGCCATAATAATGGCCGGGCCGGCATGCTCGCGCATCGCCCCCAGCGTTGCATCCCAGATTTCGTCAAAACCGGTAGCCTTACGCTGTTCAGTAATACCAATATGTGCATAAATATCGGCAATCTTGCCTACCGACACCACCTGACCACCCGCCTCGGCCATTTTTTGCAACACCGTTTTCGCCGGCGGTGGCAAAGCCAAATCCCGACGATTGCCGGTGCGGACAAACAAGCCACGAGCATCGCCGACAAAAGGCCGGGCAATCACCCGGCCGATATTATAAGGTTCCAGCAATTCGCGACTGAGCTGGCACAATTGGTACAACCGCTCCAGACCAAACGTTTCTTCATGGCAGGCAATCTGAAACACCGAGTCGGCCGAAGTATAAAAGATCGGCTTGCCACTACGCATATGCTCTTCACCAAGACGATCAAGAATTTCGGTACCGGATGCATGACAATTACCCAGATAACCCGGCAAGCCCGCCCGTTTTACCAGCTCAGACAGCAGATCTGGCGGAAAGCTATTGGTCTTATCGACAAAATAACCCCAATCAAATAAAACCGGCACGCCGGCAATTTCCCAATGCCCCGAAGGCGTATCTTTGCCGCTGGACAACTCGCGGGCATAACCATAGGCAGCCAGTGGTGCACTGGCATCCATTCCTTCGGGAAAATACGCGGAGGAAAGCTGACAGGCATGGCCAAGCCCCATGCGCGACAAATTGGGCAGATGCAGACAACCGCTACGCCCGATATCGGCCTTACCCGCCGCTGCCGCCATCGCAATATGTCCCAAGGTATTGCTACCAACATCACCAAACTTCTCTGCATCCGCCGCTGCACCAATGCCCAGCGAATCCAATACCAAAATAATCACTCGCTTCATCACACTGTTACCTCTAAACCTTTTGCCGATCACAAGCTATTGCCCGGCAAAACAAGTACTTTTTCTTTAGAACAGCTAACAAACCCACTGACCCCGCGTTGTGCCTCCTTGCCGTACCACTGGCACTGTCTTACTGTCTGCGCCGGCGCGTCTTGACGCAGGGGTTCTTCGAGGTCTTGTTAGCGGCTCTTAAATATGTCCACACTTCAATACTGAGCAGCAGAATCCGCCGCCTGGCCCGCAATCACTGCCTGCACACTGCCCAATAAGGCAGAAGCACCAAAACGAAAACGCTGTGCGCTGACCCAGTCTGCCCCTAACAAGCTCTCCGCCAATTCAATATAAGCTAAAGCCTGGCTCAAGGTGCGTACACCACCTGCCGCCTTGAAACCACAATGTCCACCCGCATCACGAATCGCCTCCAGCATCACTCTGGCCGCAGGTAAAGTCGCATTCACCGCGACTTTACCTGTTGAGGTTTTCAAAAAATCTGCTCCAGCATCCATCGCCAACACACTGGCTTGGCGAATCAGTTTTTCATCAGCTAACTCACCACTCTCGATGATGACTTTCAGCGTCTTACCCTGACAAGCCAGCTTGCAAGCAGCAAGCAAATCTGCCCCCAGCCCGCCCTTACCCATCAGCAAGGCACGATAAGGAAACACCACATCTACCTCATCCGCTCCGGCAGCAATGGCCGCCGAGGTTTCCGCCGCAGCTAGGGCAATATCGTCCCCGCCGGCAGGGAAATTACTCACCGTTGCTACGCGCACCTGAGCCAGCCCGCGCTCCTGCAAACTTTGCTTGGCCAGCGCGACAAAAGCAGGATAAACGCACACCGCCGCCACCGTCCCGAAACGGCTACCCGCTTGCTGGCACAAGGCCATGATATCGGCCGCAGTATCGTCATCATTCAAGGAAGTTAAATCGATTAGCGACAGCACCCGCTGTGCCATTGATATTAAAGAGACGGTCATAAACACCCCACGCTTCTTACTAACAACGAAAGGCCGCCATGGTAGAACTCGTCACCCAGAAAGACAAGCAGGCGTTTCACATCATGCTCGCCACGCCTCGTAAACACCCGGCAACTCCATCAGGCGCGATAAAATACGCCCAATATCGTGCACTTGGCGCACCTCTATGGTGAAACGCAATTTAGTACGCTGCTGGCGCACCAAGGTATGCATCCCAATCAGGTTCAGTTTCTCACGCGACAACACATCAGATAAATTGTGCAATAAGCCAGGGCGATCATCTGTCACAAGTTCAATATCGATAGGAAACACACTCTCCTTCTGTTCCCCCCATTCTGCAGTAATCACCCGTTCTGGCGCGGCTTGCAATAGTTTTTTCAGGGTCAAACAATTATTGCGATGAATCGAAATGCCACGGCCTTTGGTGACAAAACCCAACACCACATCCGGTGGTGCCGGTTTACAACATCTGGCCAACACCGTCATCAGATTATCGACCCCCTCTATCAGTATCCCGCCACTGTCATAAGCGGCTTTACTAGCCCTAACCAGGCTGGCTGGCGGTAGAGCAACAGGTACTGGTGCGGCAAAACTCGCTAACATTTTCGCGACACTACGCGTCGTCAACTCCCCATGCCCTAAAGCCGCATACAAATCTTCTAAGCTGGCATACCCCAGCTTCTCCGCCAGCGCCAACAAATTAGGACGGCTATCCGGATGCCGCGCCAATTCGCGTTCAAATAAACTCTTGCCGGTTTCGCGCACCGTATCGGCATTCAGCAGACGAATATATTGGCGAATTTTAGCGATGGCACGCCGGCTCTTGACCCAGCCATCATGCAACCAGTTAACCGAAGGTTTGCCTTCCTTTGCCGTCAGGATTTCGACACGTTGACCATTCTGCAAAGGAGTCGACAGCGGCACAATCTGCCCCTCCACTTTCGCACCCCGACAGCGGTGCCCTAGGTCGGTATGAACCGCGTAGGCGAAATCGATGGCGGTTGCGCCACTAGGTAAGGCCAGCACTCTGCCATGAGGAGTCAGCACATAAATGGTGTCGGCAAATAACTCGGTTTTAAATGCTTCGGCCAAGCCCTCACGGTCGGCCACCTCTTCACGCCAATCCAACAACTGACGCAACCAGGCAATTTTCTCTTCATAAATGGCATCCCCCTTGCCCCCCTCCTTATAACGCCAGTGGGCGGCAACGCCAAACTCAGCATGCTCGTGCATCTCAAAGGTACGAATCTGCACTTCCAGCGCCTTATCCTCCGGTCCAATCACGGCGGTATGCAAGCTACGATAATTATTCCCCTTAGGATGGGAGATATAGTCGTCAAACTCGCCGGGTATCGGCTGCCACATACCGTGGATAATGCCCAGCACCGTATAGCACTCAGGTAGTTTCTCCACTAGGATACGCACCGCACGAATATCATATAACTCAGAAAAATCGAGCTTCTTCTGCTTCATCTTCTTCCAGATAGAGAAGATGTGCTTGGGTCGGCCCGCTACCTCCGCTTTAATACCGGCCTGCTGCAAGGCCTGGCGCAAAGAATCGAGCACCCGACCAATATAATCAATACGCTCTAAGCGTCGCCCATCTAACAGATAGGCAATACGTTTGTAGTTTTCAGGGTCGGTATGGCGAAAACCCAAATCCTCCAGTTCCCACTTCAACTGCCACACCCCTAAACGGTTGGCTAATGGCGCAAACAAATCGAGTGTTTCTGCTGCCAAACGCCGACGTACGCTTTCATCCGTGACTTTAGCCAGATAGTGCATCGTCTGCGTACGCCAAGCCAACTTGATCAGCACCACCCGGATATCCGCCACCATCGCCAG
Source organism: Neisseriaceae bacterium TC5R-5 (assembly GCA_020830965.2). GTDB lineage: Bacteria > Pseudomonadota > Gammaproteobacteria > Burkholderiales > Chromobacteriaceae > Chromobacterium. The sequence goes on along the minus strand of JACCFC020000006.1, from coordinate 110,650 downwards.
CAGCATCTTGCGCATACTTTCTGCCTGCAGAGCCCTGTCCTCTGCCGTAGAGTATTGATCGATGCGCGCTAGCTCAGTAATACGGCGTACACCATTCACTCCCTCAAGCAAGATTCGCACAGACGAACCAAAGCGCTCGCTTAATCGGGATTGCCAGTCAGACAGATAGTCAGGGGCAGCAAACAACAGCGTTGCAATAATGGCATCAGGTAGTAAATCGAGGTCCGCCACAATCGCTGCGGCCGCTACCGCGTGACTAAACATATCCTCACCGGTATGGGGCAATACTTTGCCACCATATAACTGGCGCGCCTCCTCAAAAGCACATACCAATAAAGTACGTTCGGACTCAGGCAAGGCAGCAGAGAGCTGCGCCAGCCATTGTTGCGGCTTTGACGCATCGGCCAAGGTATCAGCCATAGGACGGGTAACAGACACCATACGCAAGACTCGGTTTGGGGATTATGTAGATAAATATAAAGTCAGATGATACACGGTACCGCTTGATCAAGAGCCCGCATACGCATTACAGCTTATCTTGTTTTCTCTCACTCAAGCTCAGAATAACAGCATTAAACTCTGCGATATGACACTATTTCTGCGACAAAATTGCAGAAATATAGACAATAGAAACTTAATAAAAACACTCTGAATGTCTATATCGTACAAACTTGCCCCGCTAATCATGGCAAAATAATACAAATTTGTTAATTACAGACACCTTGACGGACAATTAGCTTTAAACAAAAGGCAATATTATGAGCATCTTAGTCACCGGCGGAGCCGGTTTTATTGGTAGCAACTTTGTGCTCGATTGGCTGGCACAAAGTGACGAAACTCTCATCAACCTGGATGCCCTCACCTATGCGGGTAATCTCGATACGCTCAAATCGTTGCAAAACAACCCAAATCATATTTTTGTACAAGGCGACATTGGTGATGCGCCGCTCATCTCACAACTTCTAACGCAATATCAGCCACGTGCTGTGGTCAATTTTGCCGCCGAAAGCCATGTTGACCGCTCCATCCATGGCCCAACTGACTTTATCCAAACCAATATCGTTGGCACCTTTCAACTGTTGGAAAATACACGACGCTATTGGGAAGCCCTGCCAACCGAGCAAAAATCAGCTTTCCGGCTACTGCATGTGTCTACCGATGAAGTCTACGGCTCACTGGCGAATGATGCTGCACCCTTTACCGAACAGCACCCTTATGAACCGAACAGCCCCTACTCCGCATCAAAAGCAGCCTCCGATCATCTGGTACGGGCCTGGCATCACACTTATGGCCTCCCGGTACTTACCACCAACTGCAGTAATAATTATGGTCCCTATCATTTCCCTGAGAAGCTGATTCCGCTGGTTATTCTCAATGCACTCGCAGGAAAACCCTTACCTATCTATGGCGACGGCCTACAAATACGCGACTGGCTATATGTCAAAGACCACTGCAGTGCCATTCGACGGGTTCTGGCAGCAGGCCGTCTAGGTGAAACCTACAATATCGGCGGCTGGAATGAGAAACCTAATATTGAAGTAGTACAGACTATTTGCAGCATTCTGGACGAACTCAAGCCCAAGGCTGATGGCAGTAGCTACGCTGCACAAATTAGCTATATTACCGATCGCCCTGGCCATGACCGCCGTTATGCAATTGATGCCAGAAAAATTGAACGGGAACTTGGCTGGAAGCCAGACGAAACCTTTAGCAGTGGTATTCGCAAAACCATACTTTGGTATCTGGAAAATCAAGCCTGGGTAGCGAATGTCAGCAGCGGCGCATACCGCGACTGGGTCAACAAACAATATGCAGGCACACCATGACTCGTTTACTACTAACCGGCGCTAATGGACAACTTGGCTTTGAACTCAAGCGAGCGCTAGCGCCACTGGGAGAAGTCATTGCCTGCACACGTCAGCAAATGGACTTGGCCCAAGAGCGCGGCATACTCGACACACTGAATACCGTTCGGCCAGACATCATCATCAACCCCGCTGCGTATACCGCCGTCGATCAGGCAGAGAATGAACCAGAACAAGCCCAGGCGATAAACCATCACGCCCTGGCCATCATGGCCAACTGGGCGGCCAAGCATAAGGTGCGGCTTGTCCATTACTCAACGGATTATGTGTTTGACGGTAGCAAAAACACCGCTTACACAGAAGATGACCCGGCAAACCCACAATCGGTTTACGGATTGAGCAAATGGCTGGGCGAAGAAGCTATCCGCGCCGCTCATCCGCAACATCTGATCTTACGCACCAGTTGGGTCTTTGGTGCCCATGGCAACAACTTTCTTAAGACCATCCTGCGCCTGGCCCAACAGCGAGATAGCCTTAGCGTCGTCGCTGACCAGATTGGCTCACCAACTTCAGCAGCCTTAATTGCTGATGTCAGCGCCGAAATAATCAGAAACCACCTCCTCAACAGCAGTACTGCCTATGGCACCTATCACCTGACGGCACAAGGCACCAGCAGTTGGTATCACTATGCACAATATGTGGTCAGTCAGGCGATAGCAAAAGGCTTTGCATTACAGCTCTCCGCTAACGCTATACAGCCAATACCCAGCGCACAATATCCATTACCGGCTAAACGTCCGAACAACTCACAACTAAATTGCAGCAAGTTAATTAAGCAATTCAGTATGGAATTGCCTGCATGGCAGCGAGGGGTAGAGCAAGTACTTGACCAACTACGAACAGTAGACGATGGAAAAACCGACAGATAACGCAAACAAACTACACTATTATTTTGAGAATGGTGATGATCCTAAATACGCAAAAACATCATTCTGGCTGGGCACTAATGGGGACTTGCCACGAAGAAATGACACTTCGTCCTGGCTGGATTGATTGAGAGAAACTGCAGAGTATTATTACTGACGATAATATCTATTAGCTATATTAAGAGCCGCTAACACCCCCCCTGATCCAGCGTTGCGCCTAGGCTCAGGGACTCTTCGAGGTTTTGTTAGCGGCCCTAAAAGAATGCATGCCTTCAGCTAAAATATAAGAGCGACAGTACAGAATCGAATACACGCATTGAGCTACAGTTTATTTCGAATATTCTAATATGCCTTGTAATTGAATAATATGCAAAGTATGATAAATACACACAAAATTTAATCCCCCCATAACGTCAACCAATATGGAATGGCTTTAAGTGTCAAATAACAATCCAGATTTAATCAGTACCGGTGAAGCAGCAAAATTACTTGGCGTCTCCTTGCGCACCATTCAACTTTGGGTTGAGAGCAATACTCTTAGAGCTTGGAAAACAGTAGGGGGACATCGGCGCCTCTCTCGAAGCGAGGTAGAGGCCATGGCGACACAACAAGCCGATGTAATCAAACCCAAAGACAATACCTGTAAAGTATTAATCATAGAAGATGATCACGATTTAAATCGCTTATATCAATTACAGCTACAAAGCTTTGGCTTACCGTTACAACTGGATGCAGTTAACGATGGCTTTCAAGGCTTACTCCGCGCAGGAGAGTGGGAACCAGATATTATTATCACAGACTTACTTATGCCCAATATGGATGGCTTCGCCATGTTAGAAGCGCTACAGCAACATAGGCTATCAAAACAACCATTTATTATTGCTATCACCGCCCTTAGCCCTGAAGATGTCAAAGATAGGGGTGGTTTACCCGACAGTATCGTATTAATGCACAAGCCACTTGATTTTAATAAGCTAAAAAATCTTATTCGAGAACAGTTTGAAATATAGAAACAGGCGATTATTGTAGATAACCTTCCATATATTCTACAAAATGATTATCTGCAAGTAGCCAAAGAGTAAGTTGAGTTCCTTTCCCCGGCCGACTAAAAATTTCTACTTGTCCATTTAAAAGACTCATAATTTCTTTTACTAAGGATAAACCTAGCCCATTACCCAATGATCTAGACGATGAGGCATCAACACGAAAAAAAGGATCAAATACTCTGCCATGCAAATGCTCTGGAATACCTATTCCACGATCATGAATTCGCACACCATATTGTTGTATGCCCTCATGTATTCGCGTCAGTAGTTCCACGGTTACTTCTTGCTGATTATCTGAATATTTGTAGGCATTAGAAAGAACATTATTAAATGCAATTTTGAATTTATCTTGATCAACTACCACACCCATTCCATCAATTTCATTTAATAATTTTGGAGACATACGCCCTAATGGAGTAGGCCACTTCTCTAAGAGCTCCTGAACCAGAACCGACAAGTTTTTTGAAACATAAACAAAATCCTGATTAGCCCTAGCCTCAAGTCTAGCCAAATCCAATAGTTCATTAATTAGTGAGGCTAAATTACATGACTGCCTATAAATAGTATTAACAATTTCACTACGGGCATCTTCACTAAATTCATGTTTACTTAGCAATTCACTATATCCAACAATACTTGCTGTTGGAGTGCGTAGTTCATGAGCGGCTGTTGATAAAAATTGAGTTCGCATTTTATCCAAGTTTGCTTCTTGAGTAATATCACGAAAATAAATCAAATAGCCATCACACACCCCATCATCAGAATACTGAATGCGCAGAAAACGTTTCAGAGTTTGTTTTTGTGGGTAGTGTAAATTTAACAAATCAAACTCGCCATCTTTTAAGTCTTTAATAGCACGATACTGTTCTGAATTTTGACTCATACTTGACAATAAAAAATCGAAGTCAGGCAAAGTCAACATAGTGGCTTCACTGGCACTTTTACCCAAAATATTCAACATGGCAGGGTTAATAAGACGTAGGCGTTCATGACAATCGAACGCCACAAAGCCATTAGGGCTCAAATCACGGCTGGCCTCTAACTCACGCACTAAGCTCTCAATCTGCGCTTCAGCCAACTTTCTTTTTGAAATATCTCTCACCACTAAGTTAAAGCAGAGCCTTTCACCTAGCACCATCTCAGTTACAGCCAATTCCATTGGAAATAGTGAACCATCCGCACGCTTCCCCAACACATCAGCCTGCTTACCAAGTATTTGGTCCGTACTAAGCTGAGCATTACACAACCATTGGTAATCCGGCAGACTCTCTTCTGTCAATAAACTAAGCACTTCTCTACCTTGCAATTGCCCTGAGGGTATTTGGAAAATCAACTCAGCAGCTTGGTTTGCCGAATTGATAACACCTTCTTTAGTGGTGATAATGCCATCGAATGAAGTATCAACGATATTACGTAATTGGGACTCACTATTAGCCAAAGCCTGGCGGGTTTGCTCTAATTCTCGTCGGCCCCGACTAGCGATAATCAACTGGCCACAGGTATTCAATAGTGGTTTAAATAATTCAATATGTTGTTGTGAGAAACCAAAAGGATGATTAGACAAGACAATCACTCCCACCACATTATCACCAATAATAATGGGCATACCTAAGTAATTAGTCAAAGGAGGTGAGCCCGCAGGAAGATCGGTAACGGGTTGATTATAAATAACTGGCTGGCGCTGCAGGACGGAAGACTTTGATAAGTTGCTCAGCGAGGCTAACAATGCCGCCCCATCAACTTGATATTTTTTAAATAACTCACTACCAGCCTTCTCTACGTCAATATCAGACAAACCTAATATATGTAATTGTAGCTTCCCATTAACTTCATAAATAACTTCCGCGAATAATCCATAATGTGCACCACTAATATCCAGCACAACATCTCGTGCATACTCAAACAAAACCAAAGATTCCTTATTGCTAATATACAAATACTGCAACTGATTAATAGCATCTAACATTTTTTGTTTGATCAACAATTCTTGTTCACGCAATAATAAAGTAGCCGCATTATGTTCTGATTTATTCAAAGCCTGCTTCAGTTGGGTATAGCTTTCCTTTAGTTTTTCTGACATCAGATTAAATGAAGCTCTAGTAGACGTGAATTCATCACTTCCGGAAAGAGGTATTTGATAACCGACTGCTCCTGTGCTCATCACTTGAGTAGCCTGTTGCAAAGATTTCAGTTGTCGCACCAGATAATTTGCCAATAAGGCAGAAAACAAGATCGACAATAAAACCTTACCTAAGACCAATATCACCGAGTAATGCCTTAAATAATCCATTACTGTCTGATATGGTGTTAATGAGGCACCGATGACGACATACCCTAATAACTTACCATCAACAATAACAGCTCGTTGCGCCCGATAAATATCTGCCGTTGATGAGTTAAACATTTTTTCCTGCAACGTCATATTTTCAGCTGCTATCACTCTATTGTCGGCTTGTACTACTGGCTTATTTTTCGGGTCGTCAATTCTCACAAGAACAATATCTTGTGATGCTATTGTTTTATCTGCAAGTTGTTGCAGCGCAACGAGATCATTATTATTTAATGCACCTTGACTGGCATAAGCTAATAAGGAGGCTTGTTCTTGCGTACGCTTGATTAATTCCTGAAAGCTGGAGTCGTAGATCACACTCAGAGCAAAATACAAAAGAATGCTGAGTGCTTCGATCAGCATGATACCCAGTATAGTTTTCAGGCGCAGCGACATAGTTAACTCAACTCAGGTAGAGAAAGTACGCAAGAATAAGTGACAATAGCCAACGTAGTTTTATTTATACTAAAACTTTCCTTGCTGACTACAGAAACGGGCACTTATTCACAAACGAGCTGTGCTCTAATAAAAAACAGAAATTTATCTTATATCGTTTAAATTAAATCACCATTAATGTCAAAATGTTTTTATCTGTCGCCATGTCGATCTCGAGCAAAAATCACGACAAAGGTACTACCCTTATCTGGTTCACTGCTGATTTCTAGCCGCGCTTGATGGCGAACCAATACATGCTTGACAATGGCTAACCCCAAACCCGTACCGCCACTACTACGAGAGCGCCCACGATCAACGCGATAGAATCGCTCAGTCAGACGCGGAATATGTTCACGTGGAATACCGATCCCACTATCACTCACCGAAAAATGTAATTCATTGTCATGTTCTTGCCAAGCCAAAGTAATGCGTCCTGCAGGTGGGGTATAGCGCACGGCATTAGAAACCAGATTGCTAAATGCTGAATGCAGTTCGCGCGTTGCACCCCATAAGACGGCATGACTACAATTATTGAGAACAATTTCATGGTGCCCTTGCGACAAGCCCTCAGCCTCCACTCGCAAACTGTCCAGCATAAGCTGCATATCCACTCTCTCCACAATCTCAACTTTGGCACTGTTTTCCAGACGTGACAGGGTAAGCAAGTCCTCTACCAGGGTTTGCATCCGTCTAGACTGCTCAAGCATCATCGGTAGAAACTGGCGAAAAGTAGCTTCGTCCACCTTCGGCATATCACCTAGTGTTTCTAAAAATCCACCAACAACCGTTAAAGGCGTGCGCAATTCATGAGACACATTAGCAACGAAATCTTTCAGCACCGTTTGCACCCGCTCCAGTTGGGTAATATCTCGGCTGAGTAATAATTTACGCGTCGAATCAAACGGCACCAATTGTAAGGAGATGACCAATTCGCGCGGCTGAGCAAAATGTAACACTAGAGGCTGACTAAAACTCTCCTGCTGCATATACGCATGAAAAGCAGGTTGACGGACTAAATTAAGAATCTGATTACCAACATCCCGTTTACGATCGAGCCCCAAATGGGGCTCTGCCATAGGGTTTACCCATTCAATACGATCATTTTCATCCAAAACCACGACACCATCCGGCATCGCCTCACCGGCATTGATAAAACGCTCCAAGACATTAGTCAGCTTTTTCTGGCTATGGTGTTGGCTACGCCGGTTTCGATACAAGGTCATAAATACAGCATGCCAAGCACCAAAGCCATCTGGCATGCGTTCCAAGGTGGGGCTCTGTAACCAGCGTAATAATAGAGCCAGATGATAGAGATTTACCGCCAGCCAGCTTGCAAGGCCAGCAATCACTGTGATCAAACCCAACTCCACTGACCCAAACCAAGCCATCATTAGAGCCAATAACAGGATGCTGAATAACAAGGACAAGGTGCGCTTTAAAAACTCGTGCATGCCATCTTTCTAACGAGAGGAAAAACGATAACCCGTACCACGTACGGTTTGCACCAATGCGGCATGCCCTGTGGCAGCCAAGGCGCTGCGTAAGCGGCGGATATGCACATCAACTGTACGCTCTTCAACAAAAACATGATCGCCCCAAACCTGATCCAGTAACTGCGTTCGGGAATGTACCCGTTCCGGGTGGGTCATAAAGAAATGTAGTAAACGAAACTCGGTAGGGCCAAGCGTCACAATGCTGTCGTTGCTGCTTACCCGGTGCGTGACGGGGTCTAGGCATAAGCCTTGCACCTCAACGGTATCATCTGTGATCTGCGGGGCGCGGCGACGCAATACCGCTTTAATACGTGCCTGTAGTTCCCTTGGCGAAAATGGTTTAGTTATATAGTCATCGGCCCCCAATTCGAGGCCGGTAATCTTGTCTTGCTCATCTGAGCGTGCGGTCAACATAATAATCGGTATATGGCGAGTACGTTCGTCACTACGTAAACGCTTGGCTACCTCTACGCCGCTTACTCCCGGCAACATCCAATCCAATAGGATAAGGTCTGGAAGCACATTTCGGATTAAAACCAAAGCAGCCTCTCCGGTACTGGCACGTAATACTTGATGACCAACCTGCACGAGGTTAAAAGCAATTAACTCCTGAATAGCCGGCTCATCTTCAACTAGTAAAATATTCGCTGCCATAGACATGTTCCCCGTTTGTTTAGTGCGGCTAAGGATAAAAAGCTGTGGTTACAGAAATATGACAAGTCGTCAAACTTTCCATTGATCAGGAACAAATCAACAGCGGAGTCTCAACACAAAACAATCAATTCTCTTTATTTATTCATTACACAGACAATTCAGTTCACGGAAACGCTAGTATCCACAGAAGCAAAAGCTATATCATACAGCCCTGTTTAACACTGCCTAAACATCTATACTGCGTTGGCTGTTTGGTTTAATCTCTGAATGAAAATATTTCTTCGCCTGTCCTGGCAGCAGTTTACCAAAATCGTATTGTTCTTTTTATTGCTATTGCGACTGCTAAGCATGTTGCTTATCCCACTTACCGATACAACAGAAGCACGCTATGCTGAGATTGCCCGCAAAATGCTGGAAACAGGCAACTGGGTCACTCTACTGCATGATTACCACGTCCCATTTTGGGCCAAACCGCCATTGTCTACCTGGCTGTCGGCAGCCTCAATGGGGGTGTTTGGCATCAATGAATTTGCTGTTCGCCTACCAGCCCTGCTATTGGCTTTCCTCACCTTGTGGCTGACTGCTGCCGTTATGCGACAGCACAGTGGCCGCGATGCCAGCCTTGCTACGATACTAATACTCAGCAGCGGCCTGCTCTTCCTTGCTGCGGCCGGCACGGTCATGACCGACCCGGCCTTATTATTCTGCGTCACCCTCAGCCAGGTAGCATTCTGGCGCGCACTCACTCAGCAAAGCCGCTACTGGCCTTATCTCTTCTTTGTCGGTCTGGGATTAGGTCTGCTGGCAAAAGGCCCACTAGCTATTGTCTTGGTCGGCATGCCGATTTTCTGTTGGGTGTTGTTACGCAAACAATGGCGCCAGCTATGGTACAGACTACCTTGGATTTACGGCACCATCTTGCTGCTGGCGATTGCCTTACCCTGGTACTATTGGGCGGAATATCGCACTCCCGGCTTTTTGCGTTATTATATTATGGGAGAGCATATCGCGCGTTTTCTTGATTCTGGTTGGCACGGTGACAAATATGGTTTTGCCCATGCGACACCCCGCGGCATGATCTGGCTATATGCACTGGGCGCCATTCTTCCTTGGTCAATTGCCATGCTGCCATGGCTGGGTCGGCATGGCCGTGTGCTGTCAAAACTATGCCAAGATAACGATGGCTGGTTACTTTATCTAGCACTTTGGACGAGCATGACTCTGCTCTTCTTCAGTTTGTCCGGTAATATTATTTTCCCCTATGCTTTACCCATGCTGCCTGGCTGTGCTTTGCTCTTTGCCGAATTATGGCAACGTGCTCGTCATCAACCTAGCGGCAACAGCTTACCGTGGATCGCTAGTCTTTCCGGCATGCTGCTCGGCATATTTTTGCTGATCAATACTTATAACAGTAGTGCTTATTTACGTACCCAAAAAACAGTGATTGCTGGCTGGCACGCACAACACCCGGCAGCGGATAGTGTCTTGATTTATTGGCATGACAGGCGTGAATTCTCGGCTGAGTTTTATTCACAAGGAAGAGTAAAAACCACTTTGAACCCACAGCAATTGACTCGCTGGCTGGCAGATGGCAAAGCCCAATTTGTCGTCACTGACACAAAACATGAGAGCAGCCTGCCCAGTGCTATTCGCCAGCATTTGACAACAATACAAAGCTATCAGGTCATGCAGCAGACTATGCTATTACTGCACTATCGCCCTCTTGCCATCACCCAACCTGCTCTTGGAGAGATCAAGTCACATGACTGATGCTTTCGTTCCTCCTTATTTATTGGCACTACGTGCTCAGGAGCGCCCTAGTCAGCCACTAGTGAGCTGTATTATTCCGGCCTATAACGAAGCCGAAAATATCAGCCCTATGCTGGAAACACTGCACCATCTGCTCAAGCAAGCTGGGTTTAAACACGAGCTTATTGTGGTTGATGATGGCAGCAAAGACAGTACTGTTGAAAAAGTCCTGATTTGTAGTCAAACCCTGCCTGTAACACTGATCCAGCTATCACGAAACTTTGGCAAGGAGATTGCCCTTACCGCAGGCCTTGATTATGCCAATGGTGATGTAACGGTCTTGATAGACAGCGACTTTCAGCATCCCCCTGATATGGTGCCAGTATTTTTAGAGGAATGGCGGCAAGGCTACGATATGGTGTATAGCGTACGCGCTGATCGTACCGATGAGTCATGGCTAAAACGACTCTTCACCCATGCGTTCTATCAGCTAGCCAATAGTGGCTGCCAACACAAAATGCCCGCTGATACACAAGACTTCCGTGTCTTAGATCGCCGTGTTGTGCTCGCCTTGCGACAGATGCCGGAACGCAACCGCTTTATGAAGGGACTGTATCACTGGGTTGGCTTTACTCAACGAGCAATAGCCACACAAACCCAGCACCGACGTGCGGGAAAAAGCAGCTTTAATTATCGACGCCTGATAGATTTAGGACTCACCGGTTTAACCGCCTTTTCCAATATGCCGCTACGAGTCTGGACCTGGATCGGCAGTACCATATCACTATGCTCAATGACCTATGGTGGCTGGGAGTTATTGCAGACTTTGCTTTATGGTAATCCAGAGCGTGGCTGGCCGACCCTGGTGGTTGCCATCACTTTTCTCGGTGGAGTACAGCTGCTATCTATTGGTGTCCTAGGTGAATACATCGGTCGTATTTTTACAGAAGTGAAACGACGTCCTCACTACCTGATTAGCCATATTCATCCAGCCAAATCGGCAGAGGACAAACAGCAATATGAGCACTCAACGACACCCGCTACCCGTGCTACCGATGCTTAGAAAAACGCTAATCAGCACCGAACTCTTCTGGTTTGGCTTGGTTGGCATAAGTGCGATGCTCTTACACTTTATTATCGCCGCCGGCCTACTCATCCCTTGGGGTGTTGATCCTTTGCTGGCCAATGCCCTGGGTTTCTTAATAGCATTTCAGTTGAGCTACTGGGGACATCGACACAAAACCTTCCGTGCCAAGCACATCCCACACCGCCAAGCATTGCCACGCTTTTTTGGTATTGCCTGTCTGAGTTTTGCTGTGAATGAAGGAATGTACTATTTGCTGCTAGAGCAGACTTCACTGGATAGCCGTCTTGCACTACTGCTGGTGCTGCTAAGCGTGGCCATACTGACTTTTGTGCTGAGTAAGCTCTGGGCCTTTGGCACACCGCAATATTAAATCTGATGGCACTTATGATAAAAAGACTTACGCTGTGCGCGGATGACTTTGCACAATCCAGCAACATCAGTAACGGCATCCTGGATTTACTCGACAAACGACGGCTATCGGCCACCAGCGTGATGAGCCAATCACCACATTGGCCTAGTTTGGCTACTGCGTTAAAACACTTTGATGGAGATGCCGATATCGGCCTGCATTTTAACCTGACTCACCCCTTCGATGCAGATGCCAGGCCACTTCTCCACTGGCTACTACTTAGTCAATTGCGACAGCTATCACCGCAAAGCATACAAGATAGCGCTCTGGCGCAAATTGATCGTTTCTGCCAATACTTTGGACGCTTACCCGACTTTATTGATGGTCATCAGCATGTGCACGCGCTACCTATCATCCGAAATGCCCTGTTAGCAGCTATCGCCCTACGTTGGCCAACAAACGTAGCGCCCTACCTGCGCTCACCAGAGCAACTCGGCCATACTGGCGACAGTCGCTTGAAAGCGATAATCCTGCGAGCCGTAACAAAGGGATTTACCCAACTGGCAAACCAAGCTGACATAAACACCCCACCTTGGTTTGCCGGTTTATGTACCCTGAACACAGGAGCGAACTTTGCCGAACTTATGCCAATCTGGCTAAAAAAATGCCCCGACCAAAGCTTGATAATGTGCCATCCTGGCCATACAACCACAGACCCGGACGATCCGAGCAATGCTACCCGCGCGCTGGAGTACGACTATCTGACCAGCGACGCATTTGAGGACTTATGCCTGCAATATGAGGTTAAAATCACTCGCTTTAGCGCCGAGCACAACAACAGCTAAACCCGCAACCATTATCAGCCCTCCACCGGGCTAAGATCGGGTGGGATCAACTCTAATTCTTGTCCTTCTGCCGGACGCCAAGTACCCTGCAGACGCCATTTCTTCGACTTATCTGCCAGTTGCAAATACCAATGGTCAGCTAAAGCAAGCATAGTAGGCAATACACCTTGATAGAGATGATTACCACTACGCTGTAAAGTGACTTGCAAATCAAAATCATCTTGAGAGGGGTGACTAAAGTGCAGCTCAATACTCTCAGGCAAGACCACCTTACTCGCAGTTAACACTCGTATACTGCGCCCGTTCTGAGCAATCAAAACTTGCGCACTCAGCCCCATCTCAGCCGCCGCTTGATCGCGGCGCAACTCCATATTGATCGCCTTGCCCTGTTTGTAGTAATCATCCGTGACCATGCCATCATCAGAAACAATAGCTGCGGACAAAAAAGCCAGCCCGACGATGACCGAAATCAGTGGCAAGCCAAACAAAATCCATGGCCAAGGTTCTTTATACCAGGGTCTGGGTGGCTTCATCAGCGGATCAAGCATTGGCGGCACGATATTACTCTCCAATAAAACTAGATTTTTCTTCTACAGACAAATCAGGGTGGTTAGTCGATGCAATGACAAAATGAATGGCGTGGCTACCCTTTGTTGCATATTGCGGGTCAGCCTGCACCCGTACGGTAACACTGGCACTCTCCGTTGGTGCTACCTGAATATTTTTACTATCCGCCAATACTTTCAGTTGTGGCAAACCATCAGCGGTGATACGGAAATCCTGCGCCTGCTCTGTCGTATTGATGATTTTCAGAATATAGGTATTTTCCAGCCAACCCTCATCGGTCTCCCGTACTAACGCTGCACGATCTCGGATTACATCTACCTTAAAGGGCTTACGCAAGATAAGTGACACTACCGAAGCACCTAGAATAATCAACAACAACAGTGAATACAGTAATACTCTAGGGCGTTTTATCCGCGAAAAAATTTCTTTCTCCGGGTAGTTACCTGCTAATGCATTTTCGGTAGTGTAACGAATCAAGCCCCGCGAGTAGCCCATTTTATCCATCACATCATCACAGGCATCAATACAGGCGGCACATCCGATGCACTCGTATTGCAGGCCATTACGAATATCAATCCCCACCGGACAAACCTGCACACAAATGCTGCAATCAATACAAGAGCCCAACCCCTCAGACTGATAATCTACCCCGCGCTTACGGCCACCACGCGGCTCACCGCGTTGTTCATCATAAGAAATGATCAGGGTATCCGCATCAAACATCACGCTCTGAAAACGCGCATAGGGACACATATATTTACAGACCTGTTCCCGCATCGCTCCCGCTAGCAAATAGGTGAAGCCGGCGTAAAACAGCATCCAGAAAATTTCCCACGAACTGAAATCAAAGCGTGGTAAAGCAAGGCTCAAATCACGAATCGGTGTGAAATAACCAACTAGGGAAAAACCCGTCCACAAGGAGAACAGTACCATCAAACCATGCTTGGTAAATTTCAGCCTGAACTTACGCAGACTAAATGGGGACTGGTCCAATTTAATACGTTTATTACGATCCCCCTCCACCCATTGCTCAATCCAGATCATGATTTCGGTGTACACCGTCTGCGGACAGGTATAACCACACCACAAACGCCCAGCAATCGTCGTCCAAGCAAACAGGCCGAATGCGGCACACATAAGGAAAGCCGCCAAATAGACAAAATCCTGTGGCCAGATCGTGAGGGCAAACAGATGGAACTTACGATTAAGCAGATCAAAATGTACTGCCTGACGATCATCCCACATCAACCAAGGCAAACCTAAGAACACCAGCTGAGTAAGCCACACAAACCAAACCCGCCCCGTATTGAAAATTCCCTTGACCGCACGGACGTATATCTTGCGGTGGGACTCGTATAAGGATTCACTCACCGCAGAAGGCTGATGATCTGAATTTTTTTTATAAGTCTCTACTTTGATGGGGATATTTTCGAACGGATTTGACATGATGGACTTCCCAGGGAGAGCTTTACACTACAAAAGATATGGGTGCGATGGCAGCAAATACTTGCATTTGATCGCAACCAGACGAAGTGGCCACAGCTATATAAGCGTATCGCCCGCAATAGCAGGCGATACGCTTGGGTTCCCAACCTTACTGCTCTTTGGGATTATTGGACAAACTCCAAACATAAGCAGTTAACAACTGAACCTTGCCATCCCCCAAAAACTCTTTCCAGGCAGGCATTTGATTATTGCGTCCATTAGTTATGGTCTCAATGATCACTTTTTCAGTTCCGCCATACAGCCAATTATTATCTGTCAGATTAGGGGCTCCTAACTGCTGATTACCCTTGCCCTGCGGTCCATGACAAGTAGCACATACCGCAGCAAAAGTTTCCTTGCCTCGGCTGGCTCGCTCCGTGTCGTGCTTGCGATTAGACAAAGACAGCACATAGTTAGCGACATCCTTTACCTTCTCCTCACCAAAGGCTGCGCCCCACGCTGGCATCTGACCATGACGACCATTGGTAATGGTGGCATGAATGTCCTGAACCGACCCACCCCACAACCATTTTTTGTCAGTCAGATTGGGGAAGCCCTTAGCCCCACGAGCATCAGCGCCATGACATTGAATACAGTATGTCTGGAACAATCGTTTACCCATTTCCTGAGCCTTGGGATCGGCCGCTACCGTTTTGACATCCTGCTTCAGATACTGATCATACATCGGCTGAAACTGAGCTTCTGCTTTAGCGCGCTCCGCCTGATACTGAGCAATCGCACTCCAACCCAGCACACCTTTCCAGCTACCCAGGCCAGGATAGAGCACCAGATAAACGACACTAAAAACCAGAGTGAGATAAAACATCATCATCCACCAGCGTGGCAGCGGATGATTATATTCAGACAAATCACCGTCCCACACATGACCGGTAATCTCTACTTTTTGGTCTTTTGCGACCTTAATTCTAGATTGGGAAAACACCAGATAAGCCAGCCAAAGCAGCCCACCCAACACGATCACGGTAATCCAGATACTCCAAAATTCGCTAACGAAATCACTCATTTTCTTGCTCCGTTGGCAGCCTGATCTAATTCAGATTCCTGCACCTTATCGTCATCAAGAAAGGGCAGGTTTGCCACTTCCTCATAGCGTGCTTTGGCGCGCTTGCTGTAAGCCAGCAATACCACCACGATAAAAAAAGCAAAGCATCCTACCGTGAACAGCGAGCGCGCAATTGTGATCCATTCCATAGCTTAGCGAACATTCTTTAAAGCAAGACCTAAGCCTTGCAAGTAAATAATCAATACATCTAGCTCAGACTTACCTTCTACTTGCGCCTTCGCCTCAGCAATATCCTTATCGGTATAAGGCACCCCTACGCGACGCAAGGCCTCCATCTTAGCCGGCATAATATCGGCATCGACCAGATCCTTACTCAGCCAAGGGAAAGCCGGCATATTCGATTCCGGCACCACATCACGCGGATTATTCAAGTGCACACGATGCCACTCATCGGAATAACGGCCACCAACGCGAGCCAAATCTGGGCCGGTACGCTTGGAACCCCATAGGAAAGGATGGTCATACACCGACTCACCGGCTACTGAGTAATGACCATAACGTTCAGTTTCTGCGCGGAAAGGGCGAACCATTTGGGTATGGCAAACATGGCAACCTTCACGAATATAAATGTCCCGTCCGGCCAGTTGCACCGCAGTGAAAGGCTTTACACCAGCCACCGCTTGTGTGGTCGATTTCTGAAAGGCCAACGGCAAGATTTCCACCAGACCAGCCACACTAATCACTAACAATGTGAGCACAATCAGATAACCAACATGCTCTTCAATTAACTTCTGTAACTTATCCATGATTTTTCCTCGGCACCTTAATGAGCAGCGGCATTAAGTGCCGGAATTTTGGCATCAACCGGTCGACCGGACATCACGGTACGGAAAGTGTTATAGGCCATCACACACATCCCCAGCAGGTATAAGAAACCACCGACAAAACGGACAAAATGGTAAGGGTAAGTTGCTTTTACACCTTCCACAAACGCATAAGTCAAAGTGCCATCCGCATTCAGCGCGCGCCACATCAAGCCCTGCATCACCCCAGAAATCCATAATGAAGAGATGTAAAGCACGACCCCGACTGTTGCCAGCCAGAAATGAGCTTCAATCAATTTAACGCTATACATATTTTCACGGCCAAACAGACGCGGCAGCAGATAGTACAGCGAACCGATAGTGATGAAACCTACCCAACCTAAAGCGCCGGAATGTACGTGCCCGATAGTCCAATCGGTGTAGTGCGAAAGAGCATTGACTGTTTTGATTGCCATCATTGGGCCTTCAAAGGTCGACATGCCGTAAAAAGATAAGGACACCACCAGAAACTTCAAAATCGGATCAGTGCGCAATTTATGCCAAGCACCAGACAGCGTCATGATACCGTTGATCATCCCACCCCAGCTGGGGGCCAATAACACCAGTGAAAACACCATACCAACCGACTGCGTCCAATCCGGTAAAGCGGTGTAATGCAAGTGATGTGGACCTGCCCACATATAGGTAAAAATCAAGGCCCAGAAATGAACAACAGAGAGGCGGTAAGAATAGACAGGACGACCAGCTTGCTTAGGAATAAAGTAGTACATCATGCCAAGGAAGGCTGCCGTGAGGAAGAAACCCACCGCATTGTGCCCGTACCACCACTGCACCATCGCATCAACAGCACCGGAGTATATAGAGTAAGACTTCCACATCGACACCGGAATGGCTAAGCCATTCACAATATGTAGCAAGGCAACCGCTAGAATAAACGCGGCGTAGAACCAGTTCGCCACATAAATATGTTTAACTTTACGGATAGCAATAGTGCCGAAGAAGACCACGGCGTAAACAATCCACACCAGCGCAATCAACAGTTTGATCGGCCACTCCAACTCGGCATACTCTTTGGTAGTGGTTAAGCCCAGCGGTAAGGTAATTGCCGCCAACACAATCACCAGTTGCCACCCCCAAAAGGTGAAGGCTGCTAGCTTGTCAGAAATCAATCTCACATTACAGGTACGCTGCACTACGTAATATGAGGTGGCAAATAAACCACAGCCACCGAAAGCAAAAATCACTGCATTGGTGTGCAAGGGTCGTAAACGGCCAAAATGGAACCAGGGTCCAAAATTAAGTTCCGGCCATACCAATTGGGCCGCGATAATGACCCCCACCAACATACCGACTATGCCCCACACCACGGTCATAATGGCAAATTGGCGCACCACCTTATAATTATAAGTGGATTGCGTTTCCATTTAAGGTTTCTCCAAAGTTGCTAACTCGAAATAGACATAACTATAGCGGCTTGAAGTCTTAACAGCCGTCCCCACATCTAGGAAGGCGACAACACGCAGATCAAACCGCAAAATTTGGGTACGCTGAAAAATCAACAGACTAAGCAAGCGATACCATGCTCTTGAGCATGCTGCAAAACAGGCAACTAATGTTGCAGTGCCACAAACTCGACCGATTCAAGCCAGCATTCTAAATCAATTACTCGGCGCGAGCCAATTAGCTTACGGATACTGATTTACATTTTGACTGCAATTATATTAAGACAACAAATCACCTACTTGACTTCTATCAAGACTGTTCTATCGACTCTCGAAAAGCATGACCAAGTGATAGAATTAAGCGGTTTGATAACGCTCACAGGCTAATTATGACCACTCCCGTTAGCTATACCCTCAGCCCACGTTCTCCAGAAGCTCATCTATTTGACATCACTGTCACGGTATTACAACCAGCCCAAACCGGCCAGATATTCTCGTTACCTGCCTGGATTCCCGGCAGTTACATGATTCGAGAATTTTCCAAACATATTGTGACCATGCGGGCAGAGTCCGCCGGTCAGGCAGTAACGTTAATACAACTAAGCAAGAACAGCTGGCAAGCAGCGCCCTGCAAGGCTGCGATTACACTGCATTATCAGGTTTATGCTTTTGATTTATCGGTACGTGGCGCCTACCTAGACAGCACACGTGGTTTCTACAATGGCAGCAGTGTTTTCCTGGCCGTGAGCGGCTACGAGCAAGAAAGTTGCACGGTAAGAATCCTGCCTGCAACAGGTAAACCTTACGCAGACTGGAAAGTAGCCACCAGCCTTGCCGCAATAGACATCAAGAAAAAAACCGGGTTTGGTACTTATCAGGCGGCCAACTACGAAGAACTGATTGATCATCCGGTAGAGCTGGGGGAGTTTGAACACCTGAGTTTTAAAGCCTGTGGCGTCGAACATGAACTAGTGGTTGCCGGACGTCACCGCGCCGACCTCAAGCGTTTGGTACGCGACATCAAGAAAATATGTGAATACCAGATCACGCTGTTTGGCAAGCCCGCCCCCTTTACCCGCTACGTATTCATGCTATTTGTTGGCCACAATATTTACGGCGGACTGGAACATCGCAACTCCACAGCCCTGATGGCTAATCGGGACGATCTACCGGCCCCCGGCGCTAAAGACATTAGCGAGGGTTACCTCAAGCTGCTGGGACTGATCAGTCATGAATATTTTCATAGCTGGAATGTAAAACGGATCAAACCTGCGGCCTTTACGCCCTATAAGCTGAATCAGGAAGCTTACACGCGACTACTGTGGGCATTTGAGGGTATCACTTCCTACTATGATGATTTGATATTAGCCCGTTGTGGCCTGATCGATGAACAACGCTACCTGACCTTATTAGCAGAAACCATCAGCAGCGTACAACGCGGGCCAGGCCGTTTGAAACAGAATCTAGAACAATCTAGCTTTGAAGCTTGGACTAAATATTATCGCCAGGATGAGAACAGCCCAAACAGTCTAGTTAGCTACTATACCAAAGGTGCACTAGTGGCCTTGGCTCTGGATCTGTATATTCGCCGTGAAAGTCAAAATAAACTCTCATTAGATGATGTGATGCGTGCCATCTGGCAGAAATACTTGGACGATGGCAAGGGGCTGGCAGAACAAGAGTGGGAACAACTAGCGAGCGAGATTACCGGCTTAAATTTAAGTGCTTTTTTTGAGCAAGCCCTACGCTCCACCCAGGATTTGCCGCTGACAGAGCTACTAGCGAGCCAAGGCATCACTATGCATTTCGCCCCTGCCCGCAAACAGGCAGATCGCGGTGGCATAACCAGCAGCACAGAAAACAGGACACCACTCCCCAGCTTGGGAATTAAAGCCAGCCTTGAAACACAAGGGCTGCGCCTGATTCATGTTTACGATGGCGGAGCCGGGCAACAAGCCGGTTTAGCGGGAGGCGATACCATAGTGGCACTAGACAATCTAAAAGCGGTAGATCTGGACCAACTCTTGTGTCGCTACCGCATCGGCGATGAAGTAAAACTGCATTTTTTCCGGCGTGACGAATTACACACAGTCAAAGTACGCCTGCAAGCTGGCGAATCAGATGTATGTCATCTATCTTTAGGCCCAGACGGTGGCAAATGGATACATAAGCAGCCCTTCCCCTCTAGCAAACAGACCGGCGCAGCCGGCATGGAGACTTAGCAATGCCACAACAGCCGCCAGTCAAGTATTTGAAAGATTACGCCGCCCCGGCTTTTCTGATTGACCGTGTCGATCTGAACTTTGACATCGAAGATGAACTGACCAGAGTACGCTCACGCTTGGTCATCACACGCAACCCCAAAAGCACTTTGCCGCACGACATCGTCCTAGATGGCAGCGCCAAATTGCTCAGTGTGACACTCGATGGAGAACGGCTACAGGAGCCACGCTATCAGCTACTCGAGGAAAGCCTGACGATATTACAGGTACCCGACAGCTTTATTTTAGAAATAGAAACCGAACTTAAGCCAGCCAGCAACACTAGCCTGATGGGCTTGTATCAATCCAGTGGCAATCTGTTTACTCAATGTGAGCCCGAAGGCTTTCGCAAGATCACCTACTATCTGGATCGGCCGGATGTAATGGCCAAGTTCACCACGACTATTGTGGCTGACAAACAGAAATTTCCCGTCCTACTTTCTAATGGCAATAAAGTAGGCGAAGGCATGCTGGACAAAAAACGCCGCTGGGTAAAATGGGTAGATCCCTACAAAAAACCCGCCTATTTATTTGCCTTGGTCGCCGGCAAACTGCTTGCACTAAAAGACAAGTTCATCACCTCACATGGCCGTGAAGTGGCCCTAGAGATCTGGACCGAACCGGCAGATCAGGACAAAACCCAACACGCGATGAACTCTCTGAAACAATCAATGAAATGGGATGAGCAACGCTTTGGTCTGGAATATGATTTAGAAATCTACATGATTGTTGCGGTAGGCGACTTCAATATGGGGGCAATGGAAAACAAAGGCCTCAATATTTTCAACACTAAATATGTACTAGCCCGACAAGATACCGCAACGGATGGCGACTTTCAGGGAGTAGAGCGGGTTATCGGTCACGAATACTTTCATAACTGGACAGGCAACCGCGTCACCTGCCGTGACTGGTTTCAGCTTTCCTTGAAAGAAGGACTCACCGTCTTTCGTGATCAGGAATTCAGTGCCGACATGCATAGCCGGGCGGTAAAACGCATCGAAGATGTCAAAGCCTTGCGCATCCATCAATTCCCGGAAGATGCTGGCCCGACGGCCCACCCTATTCGCCCCGACAGTTATATTGAAATGAATAATTTCTATACCATGACTGTTTACGAAAAAGGTGCCGAGGTTGTGCGCATGTATCACACGCTGCTCGGCGAACAAGGTTTCCGTCGCGGCATGGACTTATATTTCAAACGTCACGATGGTCAGGCTGTGAGCTGCGACGACTTCCGCCAAGCCATGGCCGATGCTAACCAAGTCGACCTTAACCAGTTTGCCTTGTGGTACAGCCAAGCCGGCACCCCTGTCCTCAACGTTCGAGCTCACTACGACAGCAGCCAACAAAGCTACACCCTACATATCAAGCAATCCTGCCCGGCAACACCGGGGCAGACAGAAAAACAAGCACTGCATATTCCGCTAGCGATAGGTCTACTCGGCCCGGATGGCCAGGATCTGGCTTTGCAATTAGCCGATGAAACAGAGAGCGCCGCTTATACACGTGTGCTGGATATCACACAGACGGAACAGTCTTTTACCTTTATCAATATTGCGCAGGAACCCGTTCCTTCCTTACTGCGCGGCTTCTCGGCACCCATTAAATTGGAATTTGATTGGCAGGACGAGCAATTGGTCTTCCTGATGGCGAATGACAGCGATAGTTTCAGCCGCTGGGAAGCCGGACAAACTTTTGCCGAACGCTTATTTCAGCAGTTGATCGCTGACGCCTCCGCGAACAGCGCGCTACAACTACCGCAAAGCTTCATCAATGCCTTCTGCACCATCTTAAACGACCATGCCGCCGATCCAGCCTTCAAAGCTTTAATGTTAACCCTGCCATCAGAAGCGGAAATTCTGGAATTAATCGATGATGCGGACCCTGAACTCATCCACCAAGTACGCAATTTTGTGTTGGATGAACTGGCCCAAACATTGCGTGCCGAGTGGCGTAAAACCTACGACCTGCACACAACGCGCCACTATGAACCACAAGATGCCGGCAAACGGGACCTCAAAAATCGCGCACTCTTCATGCTTAATCGCCTAGATGAAGCCTGGTCAGCCGAAGCTGCTGTCAAGCAATGCCTGACAACCGATAATATGACCGATCAGATGGGTGCCATGCTGGCCCTGCGAGATCGACAGTGCACAGAACGAGATACTTGCTATACGCATTTTGCCGAACGCTGGCAAGGTGATGCACTGGTGATGGACAAATTTTTTGCCTTGCTCGCCAGTTGCCAACTACCAAGCACATTGGAGCGTGTTGTGGCAGCGCTGGAGCACCCGGCATTTAGCCTGAAAAATCCGAATAAGGTGCGGGCTTTGATCGGCAGCTTTGCGAATAATATACGGCACTTTCATGCCGCCGATGGCAGTGGCTATCGTTTTATCGCCGATCAAATCCTCGCCCTTGACCCAATTAACCCGCAGATTGCCAGCCGCTTGCTGACTAGCTTTAGACGTTTACAAAAACTAGAGCCACAAAGACAGGGCTTAATACGTGCACAACTGCAACGCTTGGCCAACAGTCCGCTGTCAAAAGACGCCTACGAAATGGTTTCTAAAATATCAGCCAGTTAATCCGGAACATAGTCAGACAAACCGTGCATCATCAGCACGGTTTTTTTTAATTAGAGAATCATTTGGACAAACCTATCAATCATCACCGCCAACAAGCGCTAGAGCACATCATCAACCAACTTGCCGACCAGGGCTGGGTGGTGACAGATCAATTATTTACCCAAGAAGAAATGGTTGCACTACGCCAGGAATGCCTAGAGAGCTGGCAGCATGGTGCATTCCATCAGGCGGCCATTGGCCACGCGCAAACCCAACATCTACGTAGCGATATACGCTCTGACTCAGTAGCCTGGCTAGATGTAGAACAGGCTTCACCTGCCGTTAGCCGCTATTTCGATAAGCTTGAACATATTCGCCAAGCTATTAATTGCTCACTATTTCTCGGACTAGAAGAGCTTGAGTCTCACTTTGCTGTTTATCCAGTAGGTGCTCGCTATAAAAAGCATTTAGACCGCTTTCAGGATGATGACGCTCGTATCATCAGTAGTGTTCTCTATCTTAATCAGGACTGGTCTAGCGATATTGGTGGGCAATTACGCCTCTTTCTGGACAAAGATGGCACAGAAACAAGGGATATTTATCCTAATAGTGGTACGTTAGTGTTGTTTTTATCAGACATTTTTTGGCATGAGGTCTTACCCGCGCAACGACAACGCCTTTCTATTACCGGATGGTTTCGACGAAGACAATCTGTCATCCACCTCTGATACCCGGTCTTTTTAAACGCTCATGATAGAATTCAGTGCCAAATAGTCATGCAACAAAGGATAAACAAATGTCAGGAAATACCAGCGGTCTATTGTTTCGAGTCACCTCTTTTGGTGAAAGCCACGGCCCAGCGATTGGCTGTGTCGTCGATGGTTGCCCGCCGGGACTAGATTTATGCGAAGCAGACATTCAACAAGAACTGGACAGGCGCAAGCCAGGCACCAGTCGCCATGTCACTCAACGCCGCGAGCCGGACATCGTAGAAATTCTCTCTGGCGTTTATCAAGGTAAAACCACGGGCACACCAATCGGATTACTCATTCGCAACACCGATCAGCGCAGCAAAGACTACGGCAATATTACGGACACCTTCCGACCAGGCCATGCCGACTATAGTTACTGGCACAAATATGGCATCCGTGACCCCCGAGGTGGCGGACGTTCATCGGCACGAGAAACCGCCACCCGTGTTGCCGCTGGCGCCATCGCCAAAAAATGGCTGCAGCAGCAATATGGCATTCTCATTCGCGGGCACATGACTCAGATTGGCAAAATCATTATCCCATTTCAAGACTGGGCCCATGTTGCCACTAACGCTTTCTTTGCCGCCGACTCCAGCGTAGTACCGCAACTGGAAAACTATATGGATAGCATCCGCAAAAGCCTGGACTCAGTAGGCGCTCGTTTACGGGTGATAGCGGAAAATGTACCGGTTGGCTGGGGTGAGCCCGTATTTGACCGCTTAGATGCGGATATTGCCCATGCCATGATGAGCATTAATGCGGTCAAAGGCGTGGAAATAGGAGCCGGTTTTAACTGTGTTACTCAACATGGCAGTGAACACAGCGATGAATTAACACCACAAGGATTTGCAAGCAATCACGCCGGCGGCATTCTGGGAGGAATTTCTACCGGCCAGCATATTGAAGTATCGATCGCGATCAAGCCCACCTCATCTATTGCACAGCCACGCCGCTCTATTGATAAGCAAGGTAATGCTGTCAAAATTGCCACCCATGGCCGCCATGACCCCTGTGTTGGCATCCGCGCCACCCCGATTGCTGAAGCCATGCTGGCACTGGTGCTGATTGACCATGCCTTACGTCATCAAGCTCAATGTGGTGACGTAAGCGTAGATACTCCCAGAATTCCCTGATAAATCAGCTAGACTTTAGACGGGAAGCCGAAACTATTCGGCATAGACAAGGGGTGACAGATGCTGAGAAACCTGTTGGGTGGCCTAGCCAACCGCCAGAAAAAGACGTTGGACACCGAGGTTTCCTCCAACTCTTCCGATATCGCTATCGAATACGCAACAGAAAACGCAGAAAACATCGAGTTAACAGAACACAACCCCTTGGATTTACCCTTGGCGCTAGGCTTTGTCTCTTATCAACCAGTGCTAGATAAACAGCATCGCATCGTAGCCTATGATTTTTTTATTCGCCAAGGTAAACACA
Organism: Neisseriaceae bacterium TC5R-5; assembly: GCA_020830965.2. GTDB lineage: Bacteria > Pseudomonadota > Gammaproteobacteria > Burkholderiales > Chromobacteriaceae > Chromobacterium. Next base: position 85,573 of record JACCFC020000006.1, on the reverse strand, counting down.
ATCAGACAGAAGGTAAGCAACAGGAGTTCGACCTTCTGATGCTAAGCACTTTGCATAACATCAATATTTTTCGCTTACTAGCTTATCGGCGTGCATTCATTCATATTTCTATCACAACCCTGACCGATCCTCTGTTACTGAGCCTACCCACCGAAAGTATTATTTTCGTGTTAAAGCCCTCCGCTTCACAAGCGATTGATCAGACCCAACTACAGTTGTTAGACAAATTGCGACAGAAAGGCATGCGTTTCGCCATTGAACCCGCTGCTTATGATCAACACTCCTTACCCGAACCCTTGCATGATGAGTTACTGCGTAGGATGGACTACATGATCTTAGACTTTGCGGCACCATCGTCACGCGTGCTGGCGCCCTTATTGGATCAGCTCCCCAAACGCTACCCCAATGCACGTTGGTTTGCTCGCAATATTGGTACCGCAGAGGATTTGGATGTCTGCCTACGCGGGCCCGGCCATGAGCGCTTCGCCTTATTTCACGGTCTATTTGTCACTGCCGCACCCACTCCTCTGGAAGGAGGAAAAGTCGATAGTAGCCAGAGCCGGGTGTTACAAATTATGCGTATGCTGCGTAATAATGCTAATTCGCAGGAAATAGAAAACCAGTTCAAGCTTGATTCTGTTGTGTTATTCAAGTTGTTGCGTTTTATCAACTCGCCAATACATGCCTTATCACGCAAAGTGCAAACCATAGAAGACACGCTATTACTGTTAGGGCGGGAAACCCTGTTCAAATGGTTGTCGATGCTATTGTTCACCTCCCGAAAAGACGACGGGGCGGCCATTGCCTTACTAGAGAAATCACTTATTCGAGCACACTTTCTCGAAAAACTCGGCCACTATCGCAGTAATAAAGTCGAGTCAGAGCACCTGTTTCTTACCGGTATGTTTTCCCTGCTGGATGTTTTATTGGGAGTACCCTTCCCTACTGTTTTGGACCCACTGGCACTAGCCCCCCCAATATGTGAGGCGGTAATTGAAAACAAAGGATTATTTGCTCCTCATCTGGCACTCAGCATTGCCTATGAGCAAGGGGATGATGCGGAAGTCACCAAGCTGGTACGAGTATTGAATTTTGACTTGGAGCTGGTTAACCACTACTACATGGATGCCGTCATCTGGGCACAAGAAATCCTACGGAATAGCGAAATACACCACGATGTAAGCAATGTCTGAAAGATCAGAGGGATAACACCTCATGCTTACATGGCGCTGTTATCCCTCAACCATCTACATCAAAAGCTAGTGGCAAAAGAACCTGTTACCGACCTTGCTTCACAACAGAACTGCCCTGCCATCAGGCAGGGGGCTATTTTAGACAACCGCCTCTTCCTGCTCTTCAAGAGCCAAACTGAAACCCTCCCTTAAACGGCCCAGTTCTTGGCAAAAGCCAGACAAATCACTCTCACCAAAACGTCTAAATGCAATTTTCATATAATCCAGATGGGCAGGAAAAGCTTGGGCAAACAATTTTTCACCGTGGCCAGTTAAAGTAATGAACACGCTACGTCTATCATTAGGTTGCATAGTACGTGTCACCAAGCCTTTATCTTCTAGGCGGTCAATCACACCAGTAAGGGTGCCTTTAGTGATTAAGGTACGATCAGACAGCTCTTTACAGTTCATCCCCTTGCTATTGCCCAGAGTTGAAACCACATCGAATTGGGGAGGGGTTAGTCCCAGTTGACGGATGTGCTGGCTAGAGAACTGCTCAAAGGCCTGGTAGGTGCGGGCCAGTTCATGAATAACCGGAAGAAAACTAGCTTGAGAAAGACTTTTCATTAATATATCCCCTAATAGTGCCGTTTTGAGCGAATACTACTTAAAAAGAGTTTATGCAATTCATTCGCATGAGCATGCAATATTCTTGCATGAGATGTTTTTGTTGGCTCCTGTCAAAAATGACATCTTAAAGCATATCCGCTTTAGTGATTAAAAATTATAGACTTACACAAAGAAAGCAATAATTAAAAGCATGAGCTCGCTTCATTTTATAAGTCTCATTAATTTACTAAGTTAAATTTTCAACTTAATCGATCACTAATATGCTAATAATCTAACCAAAACAGAAGGTGCTAATTTAGCAATTAGGTAGATATTACCCACATTTAATAGCCCATTTATTTAACAGCAGGCAATCAAGCTTTAGTCATGTTTTGTATCTCAGTGAGCCAAGTAAGTTACCAAAGCGCTCTGACTAAATAAAAGTGTTGGTGTCTATTTACCCATCAAAGTCTGATCAATAGACTAGTTCTCTATAAAGTAAGATTTTTTGCTATGATAGTCAGCTCTAAATTAAGAAGCTGTAAACTCAAGGCTCTACTCATAGCCAGTGTGCAGCTTGGGCCACCTTTGTGAAGCGGCCAAAAGCTATTTAGCTAGCTCAATAACCATAAAGAGCCAGATATATGATCGGCCATTGTTTTATGATAGTTTTCACCTTACTAAAAGTACCTTACCGATAAGGTGCCATTGCAGCAAACGGTTAAACAATCAGTCTCTGGCAGAGACAAAAATGATTCTATATTGAACAATTTATAAACAAATAATTAAGGTGGCCGCACGCCAGTATTGTTAGATCACAGCCTAACAGCGCTTGACTGATAATAAGCTGGCGGCCTTGCTTACTCGTCTGGATGCGAAATAGTTGATGAGCGAATTGCAGATTGGTGTCTTAGTATTGGGGGGGGTCGTCATTGCCTTGGTCTATGGTTTCAATTTTTTCCAAGAATGGCGCTTTCGCAGGAAAACCAGCCAGGCTTTTGTACGCCCACACAACGACGTATTGCTGGACGTTCCCAAGAATCATGTTCGTGATGGCATCAAGCAGGATCGTATGGAACCCATCCTGGCCGATAACACGCTAGCTAATAATCGATCGCTAAATAGTCATTTTGACGCCCACTCTACAGCGACTTCCTCGGCACATGCTCATGCCGTCTTAGAGCGAGAGGAGAGCAACTCAACTCTTGATGACAACAGAGATGTCTCGTTTATGAGTTCAGCAGATCACCAGGCTCTGATGACGGCTATGCTGGACCCTTCCTTAGACTTTATTGCCGAGCTAGTTTTTCACTCGCCGCATGAACTGCTCACTATCCCTCGCTTCAATGTCAGCAAACGTACTCAACTGATTGGACGTACCGAAAAAGGCTTATGGAAACCGGCAGAAACCGTACCGGGAACCCGCTACAAACAAATGAACATCAGCATGCAGATGGTGGATCGCGGTGGCGCAGTGACCGAACAGGAGCTGAACAGCTTTTGTCAGCAAGTCGCCCGTTTTGCTGAAGAACACCAGGCCGCCGTCAGCTTCCCGCAGCAACAGCAAAAACTGGTTGCAGCACGAGAGCTAGATCGCTTTTGTGCTGATGTCGACGTCTTGATCGGTATTAATATTGTGCCGCGCCAGCCTATTGAAGGAGCACGACTACGCAGCTTTGTTGAGGCGGCAGGCTTGCAATTAGAACCCGATGGTGCGTTTCACTATCTGGCTGATTCCGGCAATACCCTGTATTCACTGATGGCCACCGATCAAACACCTCTGACTTTCCACACACTGCTGGATAAATCCTTTCCTGCTTTAACATTGCTATTTGATGTACCCAGAGTGGCGGGAGGGGTGGATGTATTTGACCGCACCGTCCATTTTGGACAACAACTAGCCAAAGAGTTCGATGCCCAACTAGTGGACGATAACCGCAAACCCTTGTCTGATGCAGGCTTGCAAAGAACTCGAGAGCAGTTGCTGCATATTTACAGCAGTATGGATGACAGGGGAATCGCACCGGGTAGCGTTGCCGCACTACGTCTGTTTGCCTAGCCGTAAGGCCGGGCTTCATCAACGTCCGCTCTTGCTTTCCTCTCGCCTTATCCTCCTGAGGCCGACTGCTGTCGGCCTTTTAGTTTACATTTAATTAACAAATGACTACCAACACGCCACAACAACGCATTACTGAGCTACAACTTTTACTGAATCGCTATGGCCACGAATATTATGTGCTGGATTCTCCCTCGGTGCCGGATGCGGAATATGATCGTTTGTTCCGTGAACTACAGACACTGGAACAGCAATATCCGCAATGGGTGACACTAGACTCACCCACACACCGTGTCGGTGCGGCCCCCCTAAGTGCCTTTCAGTCGCTCAAGCATAAAGTACCCATGCTATCGCTATCCAACGCTTTCTCGGATATGCAGCTAAGCACCCGCGAACAAAGGCACGCTGAGTTATTACAGTTTGATGAGCGCGTCGTAAAAGGACTGGCCTGCAACCCGGTGGAATACGCCACCGAACCCAAATTTGATGGCTTGGCTATTTCACTGGTCTACGAAAACGGCCTGCTCAGTTATGCTGCCACTCGAGGGGATGGCATAACGGGCGAAAATGTGACCGAAAATATCCGCACAATACGTAGCATTCCGCTTAATTTGCTCGCTGCCCCAAGCTTACTGGAGGTACGCGGCGAAGTGCTGATGCTGAAGCGTGACTTCGAACAGCTCAATCTAGATCAAGCGGCACGCGGAGAGAAAATCTTTGCAAATCCGCGTAATGCGGCAGCGGGAAGCTTGCGGCAACTTGATTCCCGCACTACTGCCAGTCGACGCTTATCTTTTTTTGCTTATGCCATCGCCCAAGTGGAAGGTGTCAACTGGCCAAGCAGCCATCAAGCTGAAATGGACTGGTTGCAGACTCTCGGCTTTGCGCTGGTTGCACCAGCATTACGTCCGGTTGTGCACGGAGTGGACGGCCTTATCCACTATTACGAGCATGTATTAGCACAGCGCGCCGACTTGCCATTCGATATAGACGGTGTTGTTTATAAAGTTAACCAACGCACACAGCAAAACGAGCTAGGCTTTGTATCACGTGCCCCACGCTGGGCGCTGGCACATAAGTTCCCAGCAGAAGAGGCGCTAACCATCGTCGAAGCAATTGAAGAACAGGTGGGCCGTACTGGTGCCATTACTCCGGTTGCCCGCCTACAAGCGGTTTTTGTCGGCGGTGTTACCGTTACCAACGCCACGCTGCACAACGAAGACGAAATAAAACGCAAGGATGTACGCGTGGGCGATACCGTGATTGTGCGTCGTGCTGGTGATGTCATTCCCGAAGTCGTCTCGGTGGTGTTAGCGCAGCGCCCCATGCAAGCGGGCATGGGTACCGATCTATTCAGCCCAGGCGAACAGCCACGATACCCAGCCTATCAGCTACCCAGCCACTGCCCTATCTGCCACAGCCCCATCCTACGCGAAGCCGGTGAAGCGATAGCACGCTGCTCCGGCGGCATGGTATGCCAGGCACAACGCAGCCAGGCGATTCAACACTTCGCCGGGCGGCGCATGATGGATATTGACGGCCTGGGTGAACGTTATATCGATAATCTGGTCGATCTGGGTTATGTGCATAGTGTCGCTGATTTATACACACTCAAGCTGCATGATTTACTGGAAATGAAACGCCGCGCCGACGAACGCGATGGCGTCACGCCGGAAAGCGTACAAAAAGGCCAGATTGCCAGCAAATGGGCTGAAAACCTGTTGGCGGGTATTACCGCCAGCACGCAGCCGTCACTTGCCCGGCTATTATTTGCGCTCGGTATTCGTCATGTAGGGGAATCCACCGCCAAAACCCTGGCCGACTGGTTGGGTAGCCTCACCCTGATACGCCGTGCTCCTGCCACACTGTTTGCTGTTTTACCCGATATTGGCGATGTTGTTGCCGAATCGCTAGCCAATTTTTTTGCCGAAGCCAACAATCAGGCTGCGCTAGATGCTCTGCTACAGCATGTCAGGCCAGTCAATGAACACCCTCCTGCAGCCAGCTTACTCGAACGCCTGCAAACAGCTGCACTCTTAAGCAAGATGGGCATTCCACGCTTAAGTGAGTTACGCAGTCAACAACTGGCGGCGCAGGTAGATGATTTAGTTAAGTTGGCTAGTCTAGAGCGACGTGCCATATTGAACTTGACCCTACCCGCAGAAGTGATCAATGAACTAGCAGATTGGTTAGAGCAGGCGGGTAATAGGGAAAACCTGCTCCAACTAGCTAAACTAACAGCAGAAATACTCAGTCATTTGCCACAACAGCAGCAGGCCGCTGCTCTAACTGGCAAAACGCTGGTCTTGACTGGCAGCTTACCTAACTTGAGCAGGGAGCAGGCCAAAACCTTGATAGAAGCGGCTGGTGGCAAGGTTGCCAGCAGTGTTTCTAAAAAAACCGACTACGTCGTAGCCGGGGCTGAAGCAGGTAGTAAACTGAGCAAAGCGGAAGAACTGGGCATTGTCATCCTAGACGAAACAGGCTTACAGACATTGCTGGCAACACAAACGCCCTAAACAAAATTAAGAGCCCATATATGAGTAATGCAGACAAGGCATTTGAACGGGGCAATCAGTTTGCAGCCCAGGAAAACTGGCAACAAGCCATACACGCCTTTGATCAATGTATTGCCGCCAATCCGCAAGACTGGCAAGCACTCAGCAATCGCGCCAATGCCTGCCTGAAACTGGGCAACAATGTACAGGCTTTAGATGACTATTTAGCGGCAGCCACCCTCAACCCACAGTCGATCAGTATCAAATGCAATCTGGCCGTGCTTTTGAAAGAACTTGGCGAACTGGCTTTAGCCGAATCAATGCTACGCGAGGTCTTACAGGCTGAGCCCAAACATGTGGACGCCTGGAGTAATCTAGGCGTGGTCTGCCAGCACCAGTTGCAATATCAAGAGGCCATTCGCTGCCACCTGCAGGCCTTGGAGTTAGCCGGCCCCAGCGCCGCACGCTACAACAATCTTGGCAATGCCTGTACCAGCGCACTACTACTGGATGATGCAATCGCCATCCTGCAAGGGGGGCTGGAACTGGAGCCCGAGCATGCCAATCTGCGCTTTAGTCTTTCCATCGCACTCTTACTGGCTGGTCGCTACCGCGATGCCTGGCCTTATTACGAAGCACGTTGGGACACCATATTAACTGCGCGCCATCAGCAAAAACGCTGGCAGGGTGAGTCTTTAGCTAGCCGCCGTTTACTGCTCTGGGCAGAACAGGGTTTAGGAGATAGCCTACAAATGGTACGCTTTCTACCCCTGCTGCAAACCAGCCATCCGGACGCCAAAATCATGCTGGCCTGTCCGGCAACGTTTCATCGTCTATTTCAACAATTTGCCGGTATTGAACTGCTGAGTTTAGAGCAAACCACCGACTTTGATTATCAGTTGCCCATCATGTCCTTACCCGGAGTACTGGATATCACGCTGGAGAACCTGCCATTAAGCCCTTATTTACAGGCCAGCAACACCATCACCCCCATTGCACCAAGATCAGAACGTTTACAGGTCGGTGTGGTTTGGGAAAGCGGTTATTGGGGCGTCGGTAAAGCCGACTACTGGCGCCAACACAAATCTATCCCTCCTGATTTATTTGCCGAACTGTGCCAAGTAGCCAATATTGACTTCATCTCGCTACAACCCTCGGCCACCCCAGCCCCCTTACAAGCACTGCTGCACCATCCAGAACTTAGCGACTTCGCAGATACCGCTGCCTGGATCGCTGCGATGGATTTGGTCATCAGCGTCGATACTGCCGTAGCTCACTTAGCCGGTGCCATGGGTAAACCAGTATGGATTCTGATGCGGGCAGAAAGCGCCCCCTTTTTCATGGCCAGTGGCGAAACAGCCCCCTGGTACCCCTCCGCCCATGTCTGGCGGCAACAACAAGCAGGGGACTGGCTGCCGGTACTCGAAGATGTCAAACAGGCCTTATCTAGATTACAGAAGCAGGTTTTATCAAGCGGCAAGACCAGCTAGAATGCGCCATCACTTCATGTTCCCTGATTGTTATCAGTCTTTGGATTATTATGAAAAAAATTACTAAAGCGGTTTTTCCGGTCGCAGGTTTAGGCACTCGTTTTCTCCCTGCCACCAAAGCCAGCCCCAAGGAAATGCTGCCGGTTGTTGATAAACCGTTGATTCAATATGCCGTAGAAGAAGCCATTGCTGCCGGTATGACTGAGCTGATTTTTATCACCGGTCGCAATAAGCGCTCAATAGAAGACCATTTTGACAAAGCTTATGAGCTGGAAACCGAGCTGGAGAACAAGAATAAGCAAGCGCTACTGGAAACAGTACAAGAAATTATTCCTCCCGGCGTTTCCTGCATCTATATCCGCCAGACTGCAGCACTGGGTTTAGGCCACGCCGTACTCTGTGCCCGCCCGGTAGTTGGCGATGAGCCCTTCGCAGTGATCCTAGCGGATGATCTAATTGATGGTACGCCCGGGGCGATGGAGCAAATGGTGCGGCTGTTTGATGAAACCCATACTTCAATCCTGGGCGTGGAAACCATTGCCCCTGCCGATACCGGTTCTTATGGCATAGTCAAAGTCAGCACCGACAAGCTGGGTCATCAGCAAGTCGATCATATTGTGGAAAAACCCCACCCCGAACAAGCCCCTTCTAATCTGGCCGTGGTTGGCCGTTATATTTTAACTGCCCGTATTTTTGACAAATTGATCAATACCACTGCCGGTGCCGGTGGTGAAATACAGTTAACCGATGGCATTGCTGCCTTGCTACAAGACGAGCAAGTGTTGGCCCTGCCGTTCAAAGGCACTCGTTATGACTGTGGCTCTAAAATCGGTTATCTCAAAGCCACGCTGAACTATGCCTTGCAACATCATGAAGTAGCAGATGAGTTTGCTGCTTACTTGCAACAATTTGCCAAACACTAACGACCCTGTTCTTAAGGAGTGAATATGCCCAATATTGCCGAAGCCCGTGGCTTGATCAATAGCTCAGATATCCTGTTTAGCGCCGAAGAAGTTGACGCGGCAGTTGACCGGATGGCGCTGGAGATCACAGAAAAGCTCAGTGAAACCTACCCACTAGTGCTATCCGTGATGGGGGGAGCCGTTGTCTTTACCGGTCAATTATTACCACGCCTCGCGTTTCCGCTGGATTTTGATTATGTACACGTCTCCCGTTATGGCGACAAGATACATGGCAGCGAACTGGTATGGAAGCAGGCCCCGAAAGAAGATGTACGCGACCGAGTGGTGCTGGTACTGGATGATATTCTGGATGAAGGCGAAACCATGGCAGCCATCCGTGACAAGGTGATGGCAATGGGAGCCAAACAGTTTTTCAGTGGCGTCTTTGCCAATAAACTGATCAAGAAAGATAAGCCGATTACCGCCGACTTTATCGGCATGGACGTGCCGGATCGTTATGTCTTTGGCTATGGCATGGATGTACGCGGCGCATGGCGTAACCTGCCGGCTATTTACGCGCTGAAATAAATTCCACAGTCTTAAGCCGCTAAGAGCCGCTAACAAAACCTCGAAAAGCACCTGAGTCAAGGTGCGCCGATGCAGACAGTACACGTAGTACGGCAAGGAGGCGCAACACTGGATCAGGGGCTTTGTTAGTGGCGCTAAGCCATACGCCATCTCTGTTTAGCAGCCCCTTACCCGCCTCTGTCTGTTTTTTGTCGATATCCTGCTACCTAAATCTATACTGTATTTATGCTACTCATCAGTCATGCCGAGTAAACGCTCATGACCCTAAACTCCCCACCACTGCCACCGAATTCGCTGCACTGGCTAGCTCAGCTAGGTATTCATACCCGGCTGCACTTGCAAGAAGTCGGCAGCGTCACGGCGTTTTTACGCTTAAAAGCCAATGGCCATACTGTCACCAGAAAACTGTTGTTTGCACTGGAGGCCGCCAACAGAGGCATCCTCTGGCAGCAACTGGATAGCGGCATACGTAGCCAGCTCTTACAACAATTGGCGGCCCATCCACCGGTGCGGCCACCACCGAGCCAGATAGAAATAAAGCACTATATGCATAGTGCGATTGAGTTGGCCGCTCAAGCAGCGGAGCAAGGGGAGATTCCAGTCGGTGCTGTAGTCGTGCGACAGGGCACCATTATTGGACGCGGCTACAATCGACCGATTGGCCTGCACGACCCCTCTGCTCATGCTGAGATGCAGGCGCTACGCGCCGCCGCCCTGACGCTAGGCAATTACCGACTGGAGCACTGCGACCTATATGTCACCTTGGAACCTTGCGCGATGTGTAGTGGGGCCATACTGCACGCACGCCTTGCCAGAGTGATTTATGGTGCCAGCGATAATAAAACAGGCGCAGCGGGCAGTGTCTTAAATCTATTTGCTAACACGCAGCTTAATCATCACACCAGCGTATTTGGTGGCGAACTCGCCACAGAATGTGCACAGCAACTCTCTATGTTCTTTCAAAACCGTAGAAAAAAAGGCTGAAATCATGCGCTTTCTGCTATTTTGCGGCTTATTGAGCAGCTGCTACGTTAATGCTCACAGCGAAGTAAGCAATGCAGACCTAAACCCCTTCAATCCATCAGCAGCGGCTGACTTTACCGTGCAGGCGCAGCAACTCGCCCCTTTACAAACCGGCCAACCCAATCTGCAGCATGCCGGTATGCCATGGATTCTAGTAGGTATCAAAAGTCAAAGCCTGCGCTTATACGACGGCTGGGGTATTGAACGACAACAGTATACGATTTCTACCGCACGTAATGGCCCAGGCGAGAATAGCGACAGCTACCAGACTCCACGTGGCTGGCACACGATTTGCCAACGTATTGGCGATGATGCCGCACCTGACACCATTATCTTCCGACGTAAGGTCACCCCTTCGAAATACACCCCGGCCTTACATGCCCAGTTTCCGCACAAGGACTGGATACTCACCCGTATTTTATGGCTGTGTGGGGCCGAACCGGGTAAAAACCAGGGCGGCATGGTCGATAGCTATAAGCGCGCGATTTATATTCACGGTGCTGGCGAGCATGTACCCTGGGGCAGCCCGAGCTCATTAGGCTGTGTACGCATGAAAAGCCTAGATGTAATTGAACTATTTAACGCCACCCAAACGGGTATTGATGTACTAATTGATGAGAATATTTAATGATGACTTCCGCGCTAAGCTTAACAACACCTGCCTTACTATTTCCTACCGTATCTTTACTGCTGCTGGCCTACACCAACCGTTTTCTTGGCCTGGCCAGCATCATTCGTACTCTGTACGACGATTATCAAAATAATCAGAATCCTAAAATTTTGCGCCAGATCGGCAATTTGCGTACTCGCATCACACTAATTAAATGGATGCAGTTTTTAGGTATCACCAGCTTGTTCATGTGCTCCATTGCCATGTTTCAAATTTATGCCGGCTGGCAAACTGGCGGGGAGTTGGTATTTGGTGCCAGCCTATTATGTATGATCGGTTCCCTGGCTATTTCTCTATTTGAGCTGGTGCGCTCATCAGATGCCTTAAATATTCTACTATCTGATTTGCAAGCAGAATATGATCGCTGCAACTAAGCAAAGACCCTGCTGGCGTCTTTGCCCGGTTTTCTGGCCACCAGCAAACTAAGCGGCATGGAAACCTGGCGTATAGTGCTCTCGTGCCCCCAGGCGCGCCCAATTCGTTGCGAGGCTTCATGCAACACCAGATCACCCAAGGTTTGCTTGCACATCTGGCTAGCCGACAAAGTATCCAGATACCCCAAAAACTGCGGTAAGGACCAATCATTGTGAAGAGTGAACTTGGGTGTGGGCAAGGTCGCTAATGGACAGCCCGCAGAACTGAAATCGCTCCACAATATGCGATTTCGACTAGACCAGAATGGCTCGATGATAGCGTTAAATACCTCAGCCTCCTTATCCACTTGCGGATTCACCGAAAAAGCATGGTATCCCCAAGCGGCAAAAATGCCAGCCGGCTTCAGCACTCGCACCATCTCCGGCCAAAAAGAAGGGAAGTGAAACCAGTGCAAGGCTTGGGAAACCGTAATGAGATCAAATGACTCATCATCAAACGGCGTAACTTCCGCCGGACATTCCCGATAAAACACTTGGCTATGCCTTTCCGCTTGGGCCAACTGTGCCGAACTGATATCAGTAGCATCTACGCGAGCAAAATCCTTAGCCAAACGTAGTGCAGCCTGGCCATTGCCCGTAGCGCAATCCCACACCCGCTCGGTGCCAGGACATAGCGGCAATAGCCATTGGTACAACGCTTCCGGATAATCTGGCCGATAACAGGCATATAAATCAGAGTACAAACTAAAACTCGCAACTGGGTTCGATAACATATCAACTCTCTAGAAGCTAACACCACAGCCTCTTCACTTGCTGATGACCGATACAAAAAAGACTTTATAAGCTATACCTAGCACGCTTTAGTCGTAACCATCTATAGCTTAGACGGCAAAATCAGAACACCCAAGTGGCTCGGCCGCCTACCTAGCCTATAAGACGGTTAATGTATTAAGCCCAACTGCACCGAGCAAGTACACTAACGCGCAAAGTAATTTGAACAGCGAGATATAAATAACGATTCGGCAGACTAGCGCCATTAACACGGATACGGGCCGTTACAGCAGCCCGTCAAATATTTTAAACATTTGGAACGATATTGTGACACATGAAGAGCCAGCAAGTCATGCCATATTGATTAAAATAACAAAAAGGCCAAGTCATTTATTTAAAAATGACTTGGCCTTACTTTAGCCTTGTTAGCTATTACTGCTTAGTATTCAAGCACTAGCGGCAAATTTTTCGTAATAGAAATTGACTGGTGCAATGCCGTGCTGATCCAGATAACGCCGAACTGCCTCCACCATGGGCGGGGGGCCACACAAGTAAATATCTACATCGCCATCGTTAAGCTGAGCAGGAGTAATATGCTCAGTAACATAGCCTTTATGTGGATAGGCACTCTCCGCACTGACGACACAGGCATTAAAAGTAAAGGCGGGTAGCTGTTCTACAAACGACTGTAGCTTCTCCATATGCACCAAATCAGTATCATGATTGACACCATAAATCAGATGTATAGGTCGGCTGCTTCCCCCTCCCTCAGCCATCTTCTCAAGCATCGCCATAAAGGGAGCCAAACCGGTACCACCAGCCAACATCAATACTGGCCGTTTAATATCCCGCAGATAAAAACTCCCCAGAGGGCCGGTCAGCTCTATCGCATCGCCTGCTTTGGCCCGCTGCCCAAGAAAGGTGCTCATCACCCCCCCTGGGACATTGCGAATCAGAAAAGACACCTCATTTTGTCGATTCATTGAGCTAAATGAGTAAGCACGCGACTGATCGGTGCCTGGCACTTGCAGATTCACATACTGCCCAGGTAGAAAAGACAGATGACTCAGTTGCTCACCCTGAATGCTCAAGCTATACGTACTCTCAGAAAGCTGATGCACCTCACGAATAGACGCAGCAAAACTGGCCTGTTGTGTGCGACAAGCACTAGACGATGCCGCCACCCTCAAGACGCAATCAGTACTTGGCCGCATCTGACAGGTCAGTACATAGCCTTTGGCAGCCTCATCCTCGCTCAAAGCTTCTTCGATATAGTCACCCAGAATGAACTCACCAGCCTCAGCCAAGCATTTGCAGGTACCGCAAGCACCGTCACGACAATCGATAGGAATATTAATTCCTTGCCGATACGCTGCATCCGCTACCGTTTCACCTGCCTGACAATCAACAAAACGGGTAACGCCATCTTCAAAATTAAGTGCAATTTTATACGTCATGATTCATTCTCAACTCAGGATGCCTTAGAGAGGCATTATATCGATGGCACACAATCTCGGCACGGCCTAGACATGATAAAAATCCAGCCCTGCGTTAATGGTGTCATTCAATAGTACGATGTGTTTACGCGTAATCTTCCAGCTATCCTGATGCGGCTTGAGTTGATAAGTCACATAACCGTAGAAATGCCCTGAAGCCTGAAAACGATAAAACAACGTGCTCCAGTTCGCCTGCACCTGCAGCTCACCATCCGCACCCCCTGCCCGAATACGAACATTACTGATCTGATGTTGAGTACGCGGCATAGGCGTGGAGGCAGCAGATTTACCAGTCCGTATCCGATAAACCCGATCTTCCAAACCTGAGCGGTTGGCATAGTAGATAAGTGACATCTCACGCTTCGGATCTGCCGTGTACTGGTGCTCCGAATCCCATTGCGGAATATGAAACTCGCACTGCTCGTCAAACAACTCAAGATACTCATCCCAAGCTTGCCTGTCACACAGCTCAGCCTTATTAAAAAGAAACTGCTCGACCTTATACTGTAGTTCTGAATTCATCGCCCTCACCCCTGCTTTAACTGTTGCTGCTTTTGTGCCAAGCCTTGTAGCAGAAAGCTTTGCCAAGCACCGTGCTGTTTCACATACAGACCTTCCTGCGTGATTTCGCTACCGGTCAGTAATGGCGAGATACCTAGCACTTCACTATTTTGGGTCGGCCCTTCTAGCCAGTTTTCATGACCTCGGGAAATATCATTCCAACGCTCCAGACGCGCTTGGAAACCACGTTGAGCCTCACGAAACTCGACCAGATCATCCGGCGTCCCCATTCCGGACACATTGAAGAAATCTTCAAACTGACGAATACGGCTTTCTCTATCCGCTGCTGACTCGCCTTTAACGCCAATGCACTGGCTGATGATCTGAGTTTTATTCCAAGCCTGTGGGCGAATAATACGCAGCTGTGAACTGATTTGATCCATAAAGAACAAGCTGGGATAAACATTCAGATTGCGCAGCCTATGCATCATCCACTCGGCTCGTTGTGAACCATATTCCTGCACCAAGCGCGGCATAATGGTACTGTAGCCGGGACGTACTTCCGGGTTGGGCATATCGCTAAACAGTACGCTATGACCATTTTTAAAAGAGAACCAGCCATCGTCAGTTTTAGCATCACCAGCGCCAAGTTTACTGTAGTCCAGTGTCGCCACTGCCTCCTTACCTTTATCGCGATTAACTGCATGCCGGTGATTCACTGTCGCGACATAGTTATAATGCACGGTACTGACATGATACCCATCAAGGCCATTTTCATTCTGCAATTTCCAATTGCCGTCATAGGTATAGGTCGATCTACCCGGTAGCACCTCCAACTCCCCGGTCGGGGACTGCGCTACCATCATGTCGAGGAACAGCCGCGTATCACCGAGAAAATCTTCCAGGCTGTCGTTAGCCTCCACATCCAGGCTGATAAACACGAAGCCCTTATAACTCTGGATACGTGCTTTTTTCAGGTTGCGTGTACTCAAGTCGAAATCTTTGGGATATTCAGCAGGAGCTTTTACCTTGAGTAGACGACCATCACATTTATACGTCCAGGCATGGAAAGGACAGGTAAAAGAAGACTGATTGCCTTTGCACACTCGCGTTAATGTCGCACCACGATGCTGGCAAGCATTCACCAGCGCATGCAGCTCGCCATTACCATCGCGAGTAATGATCATAGGCTGACGACCAGCCTGCATAGTGACAAAGTCATTGGGCTTGGACAATTCACTCTCGTGACAGGCATAAATCCAATTCTTCTCGAAAATGAACTCCATTTCCAAATCGAATAGCTCGGGCTCAGTAAAAAGCTGGCGAGCGACTCGGTACACCCCCTCTGCCGGACGGAAATCTACGCAATCCTGCACAAAGTCCCGCCACTGTTCTGGCGTTTTCACTGTACTCATCCTCAATCTCCTTTTTATCAACTTATATAATGACGCGAACAGATAAGGACAACCTGATTGGCTTACCAGGCGCCTTAACACAACTCAACACACAACTCAAGCAACGGCGCGCTTACGCTCTACCTCCGCCACAGGTGCTGCTGCTGATTCAGCATGGAGATGGAAATCGAAGTCGATAGAAGCAAAAGGCTTGCTCAGTTGCTTCTTATCCAGCTCCACCGCTGAAGTAATACGATTAACCGTTGGTACCAAACCTTCACGACTGGCAAAGGCAAAGTCGTCCCACAAATACTTGTCGCCATCGATATTGATTTGTGTAGTCAGTTTGCGATAACTAGGGGCGGAAATAAAAAAATGAATATGTGCCGGGCGACGGCCATGGCGACCTAATTGCGTCAATAAACGTTGTGTCGTTCCTTGTGGCGGACAGCCATAACCACTGGGCATGATGCTGCGGAACTGATAACGCCCATGCTCATCGGCAATGATGGTTCGACGTAGATTGAAAGCTGACTGACTCTTATCAAAGAAGGAGTAATTCCCCATCAGATTGGCATGCCACACCTCAACCCGTGCACCTGGCAAGGGTTTCCCATCCTCGTCATACACCGTTCCCTGCATAAACAATACTTCGGCCTGCTCGCTCTCACTGCCATCATCCAGCCGTGCAAAACCCTTACTCTGCGGTGCGCCCTCCACATACAAAGGCCCCTCAATAGTACGCGGCGTACCACCGGTTAAGCCCGCTTTGGCTTCTGCTTCATCCTGGCGAATATCGATAAAGCGCTCTAAACCGATACCAGGAGCCAGTAAGCCCAACTCATGTGTTGCCCCTGCTTCAGCCAGATATTCCAGACCTTTCCAAACTTCGCTGGGCTGTAAATCCAAATCCTCAATGGCCTTGAAAAGGTCACTGGTCAGGCGGAGCACCACCTGCTGTACGCGCGGATTTACCTCGCCTGTGGCAGTATCAACAATAAAGCTTTTTACCAAAGCGTCTATTTCTGTATGTGTCATGACAGCCTCTCTTGTGAGTATTGCTATTTCAACATCAGGGTTTTATTTCAACTTGCCTTGCACCACTAAACATCTAAAAATTAACGGTCATCGATATGTACTGAAGAAGGGTGACGGCATAAAGGCTGCACCTGTATCGCCATATAAGGGAACAAGGGCAGCGTGGAAAGCAGTTGATGCAATTCCTCGGCATCACTCACATCAAAAATACTCACATTTGAATACTGACCCGCTACCCGCCATAAATGGCGCCACTTTCCACTACGCTGCAAAGCTTGCGCCTGCTCTTTTTCTACCTGCTTCAAATCAGCTGCTACTGAGGCCGCCATATCGTGCGGTAATCTGACATCCATTCTTACGTGAAATAACATCCGCTCTTCTCCTTCGGTCGCAAACATTTACTGACGACGTAAACGTGCCAGCTTATCTCGATCCAGCTCGATACCCAGGCCAGGCTTACTTGGCAGCTGCAACATGAAGTCGCGGTAAACCAGGGGTTCAAGCAGAATATCTTCAGTCAACAACAAGGGGCCAAACAGCTCGGTGCCATAGCCCAGCTCTGGAAAAGTAGCGAACAACTGAGCAGATGCGATGGTGCCAACAGGCCCTTCCAACATGGTACCGCCGTACAACGCTACACCTGACAACTGCGCAATCGCCGCAACCAACTGAGCCGGGCGCAAACCGCCAGACTGAGCAATCTTCACCGCAAAAACATCAGCCGCATGATGTTTGGCCAGTTCGAAAGCACTAGCCGGACCATGCAAAACTTCGTCGGCCATGATAGGCACACTAAAATGATCCGCTAATCTAGCCATCGCCTGTGGCTGCTCGGCCTTAACCGGCTGCTCAATCAAGTCGATTCCACCGGCCTCCAATGCAGCAATACCGGTCATGGCTTCCAATTCACTCCACGCTTGATTCACATCTACACGCACACTCACCGCATCACCCAGCGCTTTTTTGATGGCCAATACATGAGCGACATCCTCCTGCACACTGCGCAAACCAATTTTCAGTTTGAAAATACGGTGACGCCGTCGTTCCAGCATCTGTTCTGCCTCAGCAATATCCTTGCTGGTATCACCACTGGCCAAGGTCCAGGCTACTGGCAAGGCATCACACAAACGCCCACCCAGTAACTCACTCAGCGGAATACCCAAACGCTTGGCCTGAGCATCCAGTAAGGCAGTTTCAATCGCACACTTGGCGAAACGATTACCTTGCACCGACCTGTCTATTCTGCGCATGATGACAGCCACCTGATCGGCAGGCATGCCTATAATCTGCGGTGCGATATGACTATCAATATTAATTTTTACGCTTTCCGGGCTTTCCTCTCCATAACGCAAACCGCCAATAGTCGTCGCCTCCCCCCAGCCCTCGATACCATCGTTACAGAGAATACGTACTAGCACTAGCGTTTGAATACTCATCGTCGCCATCGACAGTTTATGGGGACGGATGGTAGGCACATCAGCAAGAATAGTTTCTATTGAGCGAATCATATTTTCTAGGTTTGGAATGAGTGGTAGATTTTGGAAATCAACAATAACATTACAAAAATATTATCTACAAACACTTAATTAGTATGCTTTTTATACTTAGGAGGTATAGAAATGGATTTACGCCACTTGCGTTACTTTGTTGCCGTCGCAGAAGAAGGCAACATCACCCGTGCGGCTGAGCGGCTGCACATTGCTCAACCACCGCTAAGCCGTCAGATTCAACAATTGGAGGAGGAGCTGGGTGTCTCGTTACTGGTAAGAGGCTCGCGCCCCTTGACATTAACGGAAGCTGGACAGTTTTTTTATTCACATGCCCGGCAAATGCTGTCGCAGACACGTGAATTAGCCAGCATGACTAAGCGAATTGGCACCATCAAACGCAGCATGTCAATTGGTTTTGTTGCTTCAGCTTTATATGGTATGTTGCCGAAAATCATCCGGCGCTTTCGTGCTGAACACAACACTATCGCCCTGAGCTTGCACGAGATGAGTTCTATTGAACAAATCAGCGCATTGAAGGAGGGGAAAATTGATATTGGCTTTGGCCGTATCCGCTATGAAGACCCGAATGTGCGACGCATCGTACTGCGCGAGGAGGCCTTGGTTGTTGCGCTACCACAGGAGCATCCGCTGGCCAGTAAGGCCACACTGAGTTTGCTGGACATCCTCAACGAGACACTAATCTTCTTCCCCCAAGCCCCTAGTCCCAATTTTGCCGATCAGGTACTGGCAGGATTTCGTGATTATGGTCTGGAACCGACAAAAATTTATGACGCACGCGACCTACAGGTGGCAATGAGCCTGGTCGCCGCAGCAGAGGGGCTGACCTTGGTGCCGGGCAGTGTCCAGCAACTAAAACGTGAAGATATCTGTTACCGGCCATTAAGCGAGCGCAAAATGGTCTCTCCCATCATTCTCAGCACCCGCCTATTGGATCAATCCAAAGAAATTGAGTTGCTAATCAAAATGATCTACCGCATTTATGAAGAAGATAATATTGAATATATCCGCCACTAAAGTCTGCGGAAGATCATCGGTCTTGAGTCAAGATCAATATCTAGTCACGCAAAAACAGCGTAATGGCTGCATTAAACTGTTTGGCGGCTTCAATATTGGACAAATGGGCCGCAGGTAAATCAACACGTTGCGCCCCAACGATATGGCTGGCGATAAAATCCGCCTCGGCTGGCGTAGTTACTCCATCCTGCAAACCAGCAACTACCAGCGTCGAGGCATGCACTTTACCTAGTTCTGCTCGCAGATCAGCCTCGGCCAAGGCATCGCAACAAGCAGCATAGCCAGCGGGAGAGACTTCTTGCAGTTGTTGCACCATGCCCGCCACCGTTTCTGGTTCTGCCGTCGTGAAGTCACCGCTAAACCAGCGCCCGGCTGATCCTGCTGCCACTTCTGCCATACCGCTACTCCGCACCAAGGCTGCACGTGTACGCCAAGCCTCTTCGTTGCCAATACGAGCAGCGGTATTACACAACACCAGCTTATGCAAACGTTGTGGGGCATTTATCCCCAACCATTGCCCAATCAGCCCTCCCATGGAGATACCACAGAAATGGGCGCGCTCAATATCAAGCGCATCCAACAGTGCTAGCACTTCCTCACCCAGCGCAGCAAGCGTCACCGCGCCAGAGCCAAGCTCAGATTGACCATGACCACGGGTATCATAACGCAGCACTCGAAACTCACGGCTTAATGCCGCAAGTTGTGGCTGCCATAACGCTAATGTGGTGCCTAGTGAATTAGACAATACCAACACCGGCGCATTGGCAACGCCATCAAGACAATAATGTAGACGTCGACCACCAAGATTGAGATAAGGCATGATTCCTCCGCCGATTAAACACGTTCAATAATCACAGCAATGCCCTGCCCAACACCAATACACATACTGCATAGAGCATAGCGACCGCCAGAACGGGCCAACTGATACATCGCCGTCGTCACCAGACGCGCGCCAGAAGCACCCAGCGGATGACCAATCGCAATCGCTCCGCCATTGGGGTTCACTCTGGCATCATCATCGGCCAGGCCCAAGTCACGAGTTACCGCCAGCGCTTGGGCGGCAAATGCTTCGTTAAGCTCAATCAGATCGATCTGCTCCAGACTGAGCCCTGCTTTAGCCAATACCTTGCGGATAGCCGGCGCCGGGCCAAACCCCATAATGCGCGGTGCCACGCCGGCAACCGCCATTGCGATAACACGTGCACGCGGCGTTAAGCCATAACGGGCGGCCATAGCCTCATTGGCCAGCAATAATGCACAAGCACCATCATTCACACCAGAGGCATTACCTGCGGTGATAGTGCCATCCACTCGCACCACGCCTTTGAGTTTGGCCAATGTCTCCAGCGAAGTGGCGCGCGGGTGCTCGTCTTTGCTGAACAGCAGCGGCTCGCCTTTTTTCTGTGGCAGGCTAACGGCGATGAGCTCCTCAGCAAAATAGCCTGACTCATCAGCAGCGGCATAACGCAACTGACTACGTAGAGCAAAGGCATCCTGATCGGCACGACTGACCTTAAACTCGGCTGCGACGTTCTCGGCCGTTTCCGGCATCGAATCAACACCATATTGTGCCCGCATTAAGGGGTTGATCAGCCGCCAGCCTATGGTGGTGTCTTCCATCTTCATACTGCGCGAGTAAGCAGTATCTGCCTTAGCTATCACAAACGGTGCCCGGCTCATGCTTTCGACACCACCGGCAATCATTAAGCCGGTTTCACCACTCTTAAGCGCACGCGCTGCGCTGCCTAGCGCATCCAGGCTGGAACCACACAGACGATTCACCGTGCTGCCAGGCACCGTTGACGGTAAACCCGCCAGCAGCGCAGACATACGGGCTACATTGCGGTTATCCTCGCCAGCCTGATTGGCGCAGCCATAAATCACATCATCTAATGCCTCCCAGTCCACATGAGGGTGACGCTCAAGAAGCGCTTTAAGCGGCAAGGCGCCTAGATCATCGGTCCGAACCGAGGACAGGGAACCGCCATAACGTCCAAACGGGGTACGAATGGCATCACAAATATAAGCATTTTCCATTAGTATCCTTTTTTTCTCAGGCAGGCATCGGCTGTTCCGCCAAGATCAGCGGTACCGGTGTCAAGCGCTGTAACTCATCAAAATCCAAACCGTCCACCATCTCGACAACCACTAAACCGGCTGGCGTCATATCGATAACAGCCAGATCGGTATAGAGACGATCCACGCAACGCATACCCGTCAGCGGGTAGGTGCACTGCGGCACTAATTTGCACTCACCACTTTTAGTCAGATACTCCATCATCACAAACACTTTTTTAGCGCCGATAGCCAAATCCATCGCCCCGCCTACCGCTGGAATAGCATCCGGTGCGCCAGTATGCCAATTTGCCAAGTCACCTTGGGCTGAGACTTGAAAAGCACCCAGTACACACACATCAAGGTGCCCGCCGCGCATCATCGCAAACGAGTCACCATGGTGAAAAAAGGCGCCACCAGGCAGCAGGGTTACCGGCTCTTTACCGGCGTTAATCAATTCCGCGTCTTCCGCACCACGCTCTGGAGCTGGCCCCATACCCAGCAAACCATTCTCACTGTGCAGAAAAATTTCACGCTCTGGAGGCAGATAATTTGCCACCTTGGTCGGTAGCCCGATACCCAGATTGACATAAGCACCCTCCGGGATATCACACGCCACACGCTGAGCCATCTGCTCACGATTCAATTTTTTATACATATGCACCAGCTTTCTTTACGCAACAGCAGCCACAGCCAGGCTGGGAACCGCAACCAGGCTCTGCACAAAAATACCCGGAGTCACAATGGTTTCAGGATCTAATTCACCCAAGGGGACAATTTCATTGACCTGAGCAATGGTAATAGCTGCGGCAGTCGCCATAATCGGGCCGAAGTTACGTGCGGCTTTACGATAAATGAGATTACCCCAGCGATCGCCCTTAAGCGCTTTGATCAAGGCGAAGTCGGCCTTGATCGGGTATTCCAGCACATAGTGCTTGCCATCTATCTCGCGAGTTTCTTTACCTTCCGCCAGCAAAGTGCCATAGCCGGTGGGAGTAAAAATAGCGCCCAAGCCGGCACCGGCGGCTTGAATACGCGCGGCCAGATTACCTTGTGGTACCAGTTCCAGTTCAATGTCGCCAGCACGATACAGAGCATCGAATATTTGGGAATCCGCCTGCCGTGGAAAGGAACAAATCATTTTTTTGACGCGACGAGCCTTCAGCAAAGCCGCCAAGCCAATTTCACCATTACCGGCGTTATTGTTAACGATGGTCAGATCACATGCACCATGGTCAATCAGGGCATCAATCAACTCAGCCGGCTGTCCGGCCGTACCAAAGCCACCGATCATGACGGTTGCACCATCAAAGATGCCAGCCACCGCCTCGTCAAGGGAGGGAACAGTTTTGTTAATCATGCTTTCTCTCGCCCCGTAAGGAGCTCCTGTTTTGAGTATTTGCTGGATGAATAACTTAGCAAGAACTCCATACCTGCGAGGTATTTAAACAATACTCTTCACATACATTCTATTTAGCTGTCCTTACTCCGGATCAGAAGACATCGCCTCCGCTTCACTTAATTCAGCCTGCATGCGCATTTTTTTGCGGATTTCTGCCCCACGGAAACGTCGTTTTTGCTCTATGGTTTCTAGGGATAAAGGCTCCACCGGTACCGCTTTACCCTGCTCAAATGCCACCATGGTGAAATAGCAGCTATTGGTATGGCGTACTGAACGGTGCTGAATATCTTCTGCAATTACCTTGATCCCGACCTCCATTGAGGTACGTCCCACATGATTGACACAAGCCAAGAATGTGACCAGTTCCCCCACCCGAATAGCTTGTTTGAACAGAACCTGATCAACCGACAAGGTCACCACATAGCACCCTGCATAGCGACTGGCACAGGCATAAGCCACCTGATCCAATAGCTTTAACAGTACCCCACCATGTACATTACCGGAAAAGTTAGCCATGTCGGGCGTCATCAGTACCGACATGCTTAACTCACGCTGACAGCCTTGCTCCAGCTGCTGTTCCATGTTCATACTCCTGCGTTGTCATCAATTACCAGCAAGCCATAAGACCAGCACACCGATTAGGTAAAATCCATTAATAGCGACTAGACTAGATACAGTGCACTAACAAGCTGCGTTTATGAATATTTCTAATATTTCGGGCAATAGCTACTATCCGGCGGCCACTCGAAACACTCAGTCCTCAAACAGCACAGCTAATGCTGCTAGCCCCTCACTATCTAACAGTACGCAAACCGCCAGTAATGGCAAGCCTTTAACTGAAGAACAACAACAGCAGGTGACCGCCCTCAAAGCCAGAGATGCTGAGGTACACCGTCACGAACAAGCCCATCTGGCAGCAGGAGGGAGCTTGACTGGTGGCGCTGCCAGCTATAGCTACCAGACCGGACCCGATGGCAAAAAGTATGCCATCGGCGGGGAAGTCAGTATCCGTCTGGCCAAGGGCAGCACCCCGCAGGAAACCATCGCAAATGCTCAAACAGTACAAAGAGCCGCACTCGCACCCAGCGAGCCTTCCGGCCAGGATAGAGCAGTAGCTGCTGCTGCCGCACAATTGGAACAACAAGCCAGAACAGCGCAAAGCCGCCAACCCGCCAACAAGCAAAGGCTATCAACATTACAAGACTCGGCAATAGGTCAGAAACCCGAGCAACAGGCTCAGGGCCTAGGCAGTAATATCGATACCTATGCTTGAACCAGACTTAATCTTCTCGGCGGACAGTTAGCGCTAGCCGTAGACCATTAACCATCACCAATAAGCTGGCTCCCACATCGGCAAACACGGCCATCCACAAGCTGGCCAAGCCGAGCAAGGCCAAAGCAAAAAACAGTGCTTTAATTGCCAAGGCCACTATAATATTCACCCGCAGTATCTTGATGGTACGTCGTGCATGACTAAGCAACCCAGGTAATTTGGCTAATCTATCTTCCATCAAGGCTACGCCTGCGGTTTCCAGAGCACTATCTGAACCGGCAGCCCCCATGGCAATGCCTAAATCCGCTTGTGCCAAGGCAGGCGCATCATTAACACCATCACCCACCATCGCTACCGTATGTCCTGCTTGCTGTAACACAAGAATATGAGCCAGCTTTTCTTCTGGTAGTAACCCACCATAAGCGATGGCAATACCCGCCTGTGCCGCCACCGCCTGCACTGCTTGTGGATTGTCCCCACTGAGCATCACCGTAGCGATACCTTGCTGCGCCAATTTCGTCAGCGTCGCCGCAGCCTCAGCTCGCATCACATCAGCCACCGCCAACACGCCCAATACCCTAGTGCCATCCAGCAACACCAAAGTACCCTGCCCTTTTGCTTCCAACTTACCTAACACCGCCTGCAGCTCTTCGCTCCACGCACCTTGCTCTTTAGCCAAGCGACTGCTGCCCAGCGCCAAATCGCGCCCAGCCACGCGCCCCTGTACTCCACGCCCGGCCTGCTCGCTAAGCTGGCTCGCCTCCGGCACACTCACACCCTGCTTAGCGGCTGCCACCAACACGGCTTTAGCCAGAGGATGAGTTGAATGTGCATCCAAAGCGGCAGCCCAAGCCAAGACCTGCAGCTTATCGAGCTCAGACAAGGCAATCACCTCAGTTACCTGTGGCTCCCCTTGTGTAATAGTGCCGGTCTTATCAAAACATATCGTGTCGACTTTGGCCGCCATTTCTAACGGGCCACCACCTTTGACCAACACACCATACTTGGCAGTTGCCGCCAGCGAACTCACCAGCGTCACCGGTGTCGCAATCACCAACGCACAGGGACAGGCAATCACCAGCATAACCAGCGCGGTATAAATAGCCTGTGACCAGGGCATCCAACCTAGGCTTGGCACCAAAATTGCAAACAACAAGGCCGCCACAACGACTATTGGGGTATATACCACCGCAAAACGGTCAATAAAACGCTGGGTAGGCGCTTTGCTGGCCTGAGCATGACGTACCGTTGCAATGATACGGGCCAGCACACTGCCACTTGCTACCGAAGTGGTCTCGATTTCCACCAGCCCACCACCATTAATACTCCCGGCAAACACCTGGCTGCCAGGCCCTTTGTCCAGTGGCAGGCTTTCTCCCGTAATGGGCGCCTCATTGAATGCGCTATGCCCGACACGAATGACACCATCCACCGGTACACGCTCACCAGGCCGCACCCGCACCCGTGTACCCACGGCCACTTTGGCAACAGCTTGTGCTTGCCAGTCACCTTGCTGCCAGACCCAAGCCAGCTCTGGCGCCAACGCCATCAACGCGCGTACGGCCTCCCCGGCTTTAGCCAAAGACATTGCCTCCAGACGTTCGGCAATCGCAAACAGAAATAGCACCATCGCTGCCTCAGGCCATTGACCAATCAAGATGGCACCCAATACCGCTACCGACATCAGAAAGTAAATATTTAAGGTAACATTTGATAAAGCCACCCAGCCTTTGCGTAAGGTGGGAAGGCCACCTGCCAAGATGGATGCGCCCGCCAGCAATACCATTAACCAAGTCTGCTCAGCCCCGCTAAACCAAGCCACAGCTTCAGAAGCAAACGCTAGCACCCCAGCTGAGGCCAGCAGAAGATTCGCTCGACGTGATGGGTGAGCAGCCGGCAATACTGTACTAACATCGGGCGTTAACTCCACCGCCGGCATTCCGATATTCACCAGAGTCTTTTTCAGTGCGGATAAATCAGCCTGGTCGTGCCTTAGCAACAATACTCGCTCAATAAAATTGAACTCCATAGCCATCACCCCAGGCACCCTTGTCAATACTTTTTCAATTAGCTTTCCTTCGGTGGGACAATCCATCGCCTGAATGTGTAGGCGCACAAGCTGACCGCCGGCAACATTGCCAAGGCTTACACTGATCACCTTAGCATGGTCATGACCATGAGAAGGTGCGCAACACTTTGTGGACGAGAAAGAAAACCGGGGCAATTTATCAGACGCGCAATCAGAACGATTATCGGGATGCTTCTTGTACTCAAGCCTTGACATAGCACTCTCCATTGATAAGCTAAGATCATTAAAAACCCTGTAGTCACTTCAGGGTCAAGGTCTTTTGGAGAAACCGCTATGTTGATTGGTGAATTAGCGCGCCAAACCGGCTGCGAAGTGGAAACCATACGTTATTACGAACGGGAAGGTATGCTCACTCCGGCACAGCGCACTGCCGCTGGTTATCGTTGTTACACCGCGGCACAGCTAGGTGAGCTGAATTTTATTTTGCACTGTCGTTCACTAGGCATGTCTCTGAGCGACATCCGCCATCTAGCCGCCTTCAAAGCCAACCAGTCGCCCGCCTGTGACGACATCAACCTTTTGATAGATCAACAAATCAGCAAAGTACATCAGCAACTAGAATGCTTGAATCTGTTGGAACAACAGCTAATTGCCCTACGCGAGCGTTGCCACGAGCAACACAGCACAGCAGAATGCGGCATACTGCAAACCTTAATCAGTGCAGCAGAAGGTGAAGCTTGTGTTTGCCACACTCCTTTCGAGCAGGCCACACAATCCCACGCCCATCCACACACGCTGCCCCATAAGCACAGATAGGATCAGCAATGCGCACACTCTTTACTTTACTGTTATTACTACTCACCAGTTGTTCCAGTCTAGGCTATGAGAAACCCCGAGTCAGCGTTACTGATATTCAGCCCGGCAAAGCGAATCTGTTTGAACAAAATTTTAATATCAGTTTACGCATCACTAACCCGAACAAACTGGCACTCAACGCCAAAGGCCTTGCTTTTGATTTGGCGGTAGCAGGGGAGTTAATGGCTCACGGGCAGAGTCAACAAGCAATCGTACTCCCCGCACAAGGGGAGGCAGTGGTTACGGTATCACTACGCACATCTTTAATAAGCTGGTTACAACAGGTGGGTAAGCGAATGGAACAAGGAGGAGGACCAGCACTGGAATACCAGATTTCCGGTACATTGGAAGGAGTGAATGGTCTGGCAGACGTTCCATTCACCAGCAAAGGAGAATGGAAACTACCCAGTTAAGGAGGTCTTTGCAAAACTAAGAGCGACTAATACCCGACCTTCCAAGCGTTTTATTAGTCACTTTAATTATTACGTGGCGTGGCAACACAGTTATTACCATCAAAACTAACCGACTCTACCAACTGTGTCTGTGCATTAATCACAAAGTTGGTACGGCAACTCAAATGCATGGTGCCGCCACCCATAAAACCGTTATTTACCCAGCGCCCCGGTAAGTCTACTGTGCGACTTTGACCGTCTTTGTCATTGATCACCATACGTCCGCCAGGCTCATAAAAAGAATTCTGTTGTAATGGGCTTTGCTGAGTAAACTGGCTGATATAAGTATGTAAGGTATTACCATTCGGCATTTGTAGGGTCTGGCTCGGCACTCCCCAACTGGAAAGCAACTCATTCACGTCCCGCCCCTGCCAAGACGAAACCTTTTGAGCATAAGCTTCACGGGTTGGCATCGTGCCGCATGCGCTTACCAATACTAGTATTAAACAGACGAATAATTTCACTCCGTTTCCCTCCTAGGCAGCCCGTACCAGACTAGTGACTCACTTCTACTTTATAGCGTGGGGGCAATAATAATGCCGGAATCTCGCGTTGGGCTTTACGCCTACGCCGTGATATTCCAGCTTTTTTAATCCCTTCCCCGCCGGCCATCAAGGCTGGCAAGACCGACTCCCGTGGATGGCTGCTTGCCACCGAACGCTCTATATGTGATACCGATGGCCAAAAATCTTCCACTGTTTGCGGGGGTAGCGTCTGTTTGGTCAGTTTCTCAATGGCAGCATGTTGCCGGGTTTCTTCCGGGCTCATCAGGGAAATAGCCACCCCGGTCGCGCCAGCCCGGCCAGTACGACCGATACGATGGACATAATCCTCTGCGGCATTGGGCATTTCAAAATTGACGACATAGGGCAATTCAGACACATCCAGGCCGCGCGCGGCCACATCAGTCGCCACCAATACACGCAAGCTACCTTCTTTGAACGCTGATAAAATTTCCAGTCGCGCTCCTTGCGCCTTATCACCGTGTATCGCCTCAACCTGCAAACCATCACGCTTTAAATCTCGCGCCAATTGATCTGCACTCAGCTTGGTCTTGCAGAACACAATGACCTGGCTCATTTCACGGGTTTTAATAAGGTGCGTCAACAAATGACGCTTCTTCGAGCGCTCTACGGCATAAACAATTTGCTCAACTTGGTCATTGGTTGCATTCTGTCTAGCCACCTCCACCAATTGCGGTGAACGCATGAAATCTGCCGAAAGACGTCTAATTTCTGGCGCAAAGGTGGCAGAGAACAGCAAAGTTTGCCTCTCCTGGGGCAGCAAACTCATAATCTTGCGGATATCCTGAATAAAGCCCATATCCAGCATGCGATCAGCCTCATCCAGTACCAGCACCTCGACTTTACTCAACTGAACAGCTTTGTGTTGAATATGATCTAGCAGACGCCCCGGCGTCGCGATCAATATCTCGACACCACGGCGCAACTCCTGAACCTGCGTCTCCATATTGACACCACCAAACACTGTGGCAGAACGCAATGGCAGGTATTTGGTATAGCCCTTGGCATTTTCGCCAATTTGATCAGCCAACTCACGAGTGGGGGATAACACCAACACTCTTAAAGGATGCATAGCAGGAGAGACACTATTATTGGCGTATTTTTTCAAGCGCTCCAAAATAGGTAAAATAAAAGCGGCAGTCTTACCGGTACCGGTCTGTGCTGCCGCTAGCAAGTCCTTACCAGACAATACCAAGGGAATCGCTTTTTCTTGGATAGGAGTGGGTTGGGTATACCCCTGCTCTTCTATCGCACGTAGAATTTCTGGGGACAAACCAAGCTCGGAAAACAGCATCTAAAGCACTCCTACATTACTAAAGGGGTGTGTCGCAAAAGAAAACCTTGCAACACACCCCCATAAAATTCGAAAACATGGCTAAAAACAGCGAAAACGCTTGTCGTGACAAGTTTGTTATCTGTAATTAGCCCATGTAACTGGCAATACTGATTAATAAACCAGCAGCTAACCACAATAAAGCCGAACGCCAGATCAAGCCGACTGCACCTTTAAGATAACTGGAATCGGCCTCATCCCCTAGCCCTAATTCTGGCCGGAAATAAATATTGTAGTCCTGCCTCTGTGGATCACCTAATTTCACGCCTATCGCACCAGCAGCGGAAGCTAACAGAATACCGTTCGCGTAGTTACCCCAGGCTTTGGCTTGAGAACGCCAACAATAGACTGCATCTTCAAAATCACCCATCACAGCAAAGCTTATCGCCGTTAGACGAACGGGAATCCAATCGAGGCAAGCCAGTACTTTTGCAGCGAAGCGACCGAATAATCCCTCGTCCTGCTGAGCGCCACCCCACTTTTGCTGCAGGATGGAACAGAGGCGATATAGCAAGGCCCCGCTAGGGCCAGGCAAGACAATAAACCAGAACATCGTTCCAAAAACATGGCGGTAGCTATCAATTACCCCCTGCTCTATTGCTAGGCGTGCCATCCCGCCCGTAGACAGTTCAGCGGTCGGCAGACCAGTCCAACTAGCCAATGCCATTCTGGCGTCCACATCCCGCCCTTCTACCAAAGCTTGTGACACGCCGGAAAACGCACTGGAAAAGTGGCGGAAACCCATAGTTAAATAAAGCATCAACACATTCCACAACAGTGCAAAAAATGGGCTGAGGGTATATAAGGCGTAATAAATCAACAGGCTTAACAGGACAAGAGGAATAACCGCCAGCAACCAAGCGAGGACGCCATGGCGATAAAAGCCGGCGTTCAAATTGAACTTCAGATAATGAGCATAATCAGCAAACAGCAACCATACTCGATTGCGGTTACCGAGTGGTCGAAGCTGCTCTAATGCCAGAGCGATAATCAAGGAAATCAGGGTCATTAGCTTGTGGGTAATGGTTTACTCAGGCCAGCAGGAAGATACCACAAAAGCCTGTGCTATTCCCACTCAATACTTGGACAAACTCGGAAAGACATGGCTAAGCAGAGCCAAGAAACCGTCCCCCGCCCTGAACCTCAGCCTGCTGACCCTCCTTGTCATAGCCTAGAGAGGCTGTGGCAGCGGTGCGCAAACTATCCAAGGCTTTTTCAACCACACTGAGGCGCTGCTCTAAAAAACCACTATTTAGCTGGTTGATACTCTGGGCATGGCGTAGCGCCTCCTCCAGTTCAGTCCAGACTTTGCTCGCTATCGGCTTATCAGCCAGCCAACAGTAAACCGCCTCCTTATCCTGCAACGCTAGCTGCTGCATAAATGCACCGCGCTTGGCTGACTGCCTAGTCAGCAAACTTAGCACAGCATTTTTTTCATCGGATAAGGCAGTTAGCCTTTCATCAAGACCTTGAATCAACACCTTTTGTTCTTCTAGCAACAAAGAAACAAGCCGGGTCACGAGATCAATCTCGGCCCGGCATAATTCGATAAATACTTCAGCAGCCATTATGCTTACTCAGCTACAAAACAGTGTATTAACGAGATAACAATTCCTGAGTAGAACTGATCAACCCATCTGCAATTTTTTCAGGATTAACCGAAAATGTTCCAGCAGCAATAGCTGATTTAATTGCCTCCACTTTCTGTGCATCAAACCCTGTACTGCCACTCAACTGACGCTCAACCGCACTAATGCGACTAGCCAAAGGGTTAATACTGACACTGTCACTACGACTACTGGCAACCCCAGTGGTGCCAGCGTTATCGCGAGGGGCAACCTTGTTTTGCGTGCTACTGTAACTAGCAGGGAGCTGGCCGGAATTATCTACTTTCATGGCTTTACCTTCCCAATTTGGAATTTGGATTAACTCTATTATCGACGGAAAAAACGATATCTTGAAAATTTTATTACTAAGACCTGCTAATTTTTCGCCTGCTCGCCACTCAGGCTACTTATGGCATACGCCATCTGCTTAATAAATTACCGCGACACTGCCATCGGCTTGTACCTGCCCACGAATAACCCGGCCCGACCCCAGACGCACAGATACCTGCTCACCGAGGCTCGCATTAGCAATCGCCATACCATCAGCGACAGCGGTGAAGCCTTCTCCCTGTGCGATAACTTTCACTCGCTGATTACTCTTCACCAGATAAGGTGGGCGTACCATGAAACTGCGTACCCACGCGCCAGCAGGCGCGCCTGTGCGCATACTCTGACCAATCAGCAGCGCAGGATCGCTCAACACATTCTGCGCTAAAGCCGGATTAGTAATATCGACCAAACGGACGTCGGCTTCAGTTAATATTTCGCCCACGGTCATCGCTCTATTCAACACGACACCCATTTTTTTTTCGCTGATACGCACGGCAAGACGTAAAGACCACCCCAGATCTGGGCACGACAACACGATAAAAGTCGAACCCGTTGTGACGTTTGAATTGGCCCAATCCGCTTTAGGCTGCGAGCAGGCGGGAACAACCAGCTTACGATCCAACTGACCTAATGTCCAAGTAGCCGGCCTTAATGACAATTCTCGCTTGAGAAAACCTTCCGCCAGTTTTTCCAATTGCCTTAAATCCTGCGCCCCGGCAGCCCAGCAAGAAGAAACCAGTGTCCAACAGTACAGCCCCATCCATAGATATCGCATTGCCTAATCGTATCCCACATGCAGATTAATATGCCAATTTCAATTGACAAGCCAGATCAGCAATTCAAATAATTGCCCCCAACAGGTTAAAACCTTCTCGTACCTGTCATGTTCATCCCCCATCATACGACTTGCAGGAAGATAGCATGCACTCAAAACTCATGACCATTCTCACCTCGGTACTTCTCTGTCTGCCTGTTGCTGCTAAAGCCTATGACCAGATTTACTTTTTTGGCGATAGCTTGTCTGATGTGGGTGCCTTTGGCGGCCAGATCGGTTTTCCTGACAATGCACGCTGGACCACCGCCAATGGCCCCAACTGGACCAATGTGCTAAGCCGCTACTACGGCTTATCCTCTATCGCTAACAATCCACTTAACAGCCGCACTTCCAGCACCGGCAATAACTACGCCCAAGGTGGTGCCCAGGCCCAGTCATCAGTTGTCAATGTCAGTATCGGCCCTGACGATTTAGCCGGCGGGCTAGCTATCCAGGAATTGCCACAACAGATCGGATTCTACCTGCAGCGCACCGGTGGTCGTGCCGACCCGAACGCGCTGTATTCAGTCTGGATAGGCGGTAACGATATTGGTGCAGCGGCCAGCAACTCGGCTACTGCGCTGCAAACGATTAGCGAAGCCGCTACCGTCACGACCGCGCAGATCAAATTACTACAAACCTCCGGGGCCAAACTCATTATTGTTCCTAATGTGCCGGATCTGGCCCTGACGCCTTCTGCGTTATATAAGACAGTCGCTGGCGTCGCCAACGCAGTCGGTAGTAGCGGGGGCTTATCTGGCGCGGTGTTAGACAGCTATATTAACGGAGCCGTTCAAGCTGCTTGGCAAACACTTAGCAGTGGCCCGGCCAATCAGAGCAATCAAACGGCACTGATTCAGCAGGCACTGGCTGCGGCCAATGCCGCCATGGGCCAGCCGGATGCTGTCACTACCCTCAGCACACAGTATCAGGCAACCATCACTGGCTTACAGCAGCTTAGCAATGCTTATAACAGCCTAGTCGACAATGATTTACTGCATAACAATGCACAACATGGTGTCATTCGGCCCAATATCTCGGCTTTGATCAGCGAAATCAGCGCCCAAGCCAATCGGTATGGCTTCAGCAATATCACGGGCTCGGTCTGCGCACAAAGCGCTATCAGCTGTGCTGCTGCGACTTATCCAGCAAGCTATGTTTTTACCGATGGTCTACACCCCACCCCTGCGGCCCACCAGATCGTCGGACAGTATATTTACGGTGTACTGCAAGCGCCTTATTTTGCCGCCGCGCTGCCACAATCGGCGTTCAATAATGCGCGTCAGCTTGGCAGTGCGCTGGATGGTCGTTACCAGGCACTGCGTTCGCAAAACCGCAACGTAGGCAGCATCAGTGCGTTTAGTAATGGCGCGTTCAACAATGACAAAGTGGGCTATAGCAATCTATCCCTCAAGCCCAAAGGTCAGCTGTATACCCTGGGAATCGATTATCAGGCCAGCCCCAGCAGCAGCCTGGGGTTCGCTATATCACGCCAGCTTGGCAAGACTGATATTGAGGGTGGTACCCCTGGCAGTGTGAATGATCGCAGCACATTGTTAACGGCTTTATTCAGCTATCAGCAAAACCCATTCTGGCTGGATGCCGATATTCATATCGGTTCCGGCAATCTGGATACCCAGCGTCGGGTCACGCTGGGGCCAACACAGATAGTCTTGCCTGGCAGCACCAGCCAGAACCAGTACGGCTTGCGGCTTACTAGCGCTTACCGTCTCAATATGGGGTCTTACTCGATAGGGCCGGTCGCCGGTCTGGATTATGCATCCGTTAAAGTCGCCGGTTTTAGTGAGCAGGGCGGCAATAGCAGCAGCATGAGCTTTGCAGAACAAACCCTCAGTTCACTGATAGGACGTGTTGGCTGGCAGTTGGACGCTGATATCGGCAGATTCAGCCCTTATGCCAGAGTCAGCCTGGCACATGAATTCCGCGCCCGTGACCACTCCGTCACGGCGGGTCTGGTCACAACTGTTGGGGATTTCAGCATCAATTTGGGCTCCCCGGATGCCAACTGGCAGGAATGGACGCTAGGTACGAGTGCTAAATTCAATCAATCAATCAGCGCTTATGGCCAGTTCACCACCATCAGCGGCCGTCGTAGTGGTAGCCAAAGCAGCGGCAATATCGGCGTAATTTTCTCATTTTAAACCTAGCTGACTCAAGCAGACAGGCAACTGCTAATCGCCTGTCTGTTTACTAAGCCGCACACTCAAGAACATCGTTAACGCCAATATAGCCACCACCACAGCTAGAGAGGCTGATACTGGAATTTTATAAAGATCAACCACACACATCTTCACGCCAATAAACACCAAAACGGCGGCAAGGCCATAGTTGAGCAAATGAAACTTATTTGCCACAGCCGCCAGCAGAAAATACATCGCACGCAATCCTAAAATCGCAAACACATTGCTCGTCAAAACGATAAAAGGGTCTTCGGTGATAGCAAATATTGCAGGAATGGAGTCGACGGCAAAAATAATGTCAGTGAGGGCAACCAGACAGATCACCATAAAGAGCGGTGTGGCAATTTTCTTACCATCCTCTACCGTCCAGAAATTTTCCCCGTCATAGTGCTTACTCACTGGCAAAATTCGACGTAACAGCTTTAAAGCCGGATTATCATCCAGACTAGGCTCCTTGCCGGCAGCCCACCACATTTTCACACCGGTTAGAATTAGAAACGCCCCAAAAACGTACAAAATCCAATGAAAATGAGCCAGCAACCATCCTCCAAGCAGAATCATGATAGAGCGCAACACAATCGCGCCGATAATCCCTATCATCAATACACGCTTTTGATAGTGAGGAGGAACAGCAAAATAGGTAAAAATCATCAGAAAAACAAAGATATTATCGACAGCTAATGACTTTTCTATTAGATAACCAGTAAGAAACTCTAGTGATTTGGTATTCGCTAACTCGGTCAGTCCAGTCGTCCCCTTTACCGCCCACCAAAATAAGCCATTAAACAAAAAACTTAAGGCAATCCATATCAATGACCAGTAGAGCGCCTCTCGCACACCAATTTCATGCGCACCCTGCTTTTTCAGTACGACAAAATCAATAAATAATGAAACCAGTACAATGGCTACAAAAGTCATCCATAACCACAAAGGCGCAACGGTATCCATTTTTATCCCTAGTTAAATAGCTTTAAAGCCGCTAACAAGAGCTCAAAGAGCCCCTGAGCCAAGGCGCGCCGACACAGACAGTACAAGGGGTATGGCAAGGAGGCACAACGCTGGACCAGGGGGGTTGTGAGCGGCTCTTATGCTCATTCATCTGCTGTAAAGCATAGACGAACTTTTAACCGAAAACACCCCGGCTAATCAAGCCAACAAAAAATACATTATTCTAACGTTGTCCTCATAAAGCTTTTCACTTGCTCGGCATCAGCAGCCAACACCTGCACTTTTTGCGCTAGCTGCTCAATTCCATCTAGGTTGCTCGGACGCGGCGGCTCACGGTGCAAAGCTTCACGAATAGTATCGGCGAACTTGGCGGGCAGCGCCGTTTCCAGACACACCACCGTTTCTGCAGGCAAACGTAACTCACGTGCCACCTTGATGCCATCGGCAGTATGCGTATCCACCACCACGCTATCGCTGGCATCCAGTTGACGAATAGTAGCTAGACGATCTGCATGGCTACTGTTACTAGAGACAAAGCCAAAGCGGTTCACAGCTTCGGCTTGCTGCTCCGCACTCAGTTGAAAGCCCTGCCCTGCTTCTACCTGCTGCCACAATGCCTTGAGTTTGGTCGCGTCACGCCCTAACAGATCAAAGACAAACCGTTCAAAATTGGAAGCTTTGGAAATATCCATCGACGGGCTGGATGTCACATAGGTATCAGCCGTGCCACGCGGGCGATAAGCACCGGTTTTGAAAAACTCATCCAAGACATCATTTTCATTCGTTGCCACTAGCAATCGACCGATAGGCAGGCCCATTTGCCGCGCAATATGTCCGGCACAGACATTGCCAAAATTACCGGATGGCACACAGAAACTGACTAGCTGATCATTACTGGCGGTAGCATTGAAATAGCCTTTGAAGTAATACACTACTTGCGCGACGATACGCGCCCAGTTAATTGAGTTCACCGTACCAATTTTGTACTGACTCTTAAACGCATGGTCATTCTGCACCGCTTTCACAATATCCTGACAATCATCAAACATGCCCTGAATCGCAATATTATGGATGTTAGCATCATGCAGGCTAAACATCTGCGCGCGCTGAAACGGGCTCATCAGGCCATCCGGGCTGAGCATAAACACCTGAATATTGGCTTTGCCACGCATCGCATATTCTGCCGCGCTCCCGGTATCACCTGAAGTAGCGCCCAGAATATTCAACTGCTCGCCTTTTTTGGCCAACACATATTCGAACAAATTGCCGAGCAATTGCATGGCCATATCTTTGAAGGCCAGCGTCGGACCATTCGACAACTCCAAGATACACAGGCCATCGTTCAAGCGCTTGAGCGGGGTGATTGCGGCACTACCGAACACCTCGGCGGTATAAGTACGCTGCACCATGGTGCGCAAATCGTTCTCAGGAATATCGGTAGCAAAGAGACGCAGTATCTCAAAAGCTAGTTCGGCATACGACAGGCCACGCCAGCTATCTAGTTGCTGCCGACTGATCTGCGGGTACTGCTCGGGTAAGACCAGGCCACCATCCGGTGCCAGGCCCATCAGCAAAATATCGCTAAACGCTTGTGGGGCCATGCCGCCACGGGTACTGATATAACGCATTCTGATTCATTCCAAAAATTGCGCGCAGGCGGTAGACGCTGCTTTTAAACGTTGCCTGCCACGCGGATCATCTTTTTTAATCTGACCAGTCAACACCCCCATCACCTCTTCCGAACTAAAAGTGGGGGCCAGATGCTGACTGGCACAGTCACAGAACTGCTCTAGCTGTTGCGCAGAAGGCTCGGTAACAAAGCCATTATCTGCCGGTGAGCGCTTTAAACAGCCACGCAACAGCACGCCTTGCAATAGCTGTTGCTGGCTGGCCGACAGAGCAGCCGCCTGCACCAGGCTGGCCACCAAGCACAGCGCTAGCAACAGCCAGCCCTTAACCATGCAATTGCTCCATGCGTAAACGTACCACCTTGCCCACGGTGCTCTCCAGAGCCTCGATTTGCACAATGGCGGTATTGATCATTTTTTCCTGTACTTTATGCGTGAGGATAACAATCTCAGCCGTCCCATCGGCAACTGAGCCCTTCTGAATAAGCGCTTCAATCGAAATACCCTGATCGGCCAGTAAACGCGTGATATTAGCCAGTACCCCAGTACGATCTGCCGCACCAATACGCAGATAGTAAGAACTCACCACTTCTTCAATTGATAGAATAGGCAAATCCTGCAACTGATCCGGCTGGAAAGCCAAATGTGGCACCCTATGCTCAGGATCTGCCGTCAGCAGACGAGTCACATCGACAATATCGGCTACCACGGCCGAAGCCGTTGGCAAAGCCCCGGCCCCGGCACCATAGTACAGAGTCGGGCCAACGGCATCGCCTTTGGCAAGCACCGCATTCATCACCCCATTCACATTGGCGATTAATTGCTGCTCTGGAATCAAGGTGGGATGTACCCGCAACTCCACGCCCGCAGCGGTGCGACGTGTCAGCCCCAGCAGCTTGACGCGATAACCCAACTCCTCGGCATACCGGATATCACGCCCTTGCAACTGACTGATTCCTTCCAGATAACAACGGGCAAACTGCATCGGAATACCAAACGCCAGCGCGGCCATAATGGTCAACTTATGCCCGGCATCATGACCTTCAATATCAAAAGTAGGATCCGCCTCGGCATAACCTAAACGCTGCGCCTCGGCCAGTACCTCGGTAAAGCTACTACCTTTTTCCCGCATTTCGGTGAGGATAAAATTGGACGTACCATTAATAATGCCGGCAATCCACTCGATGCGATTAGCCGACAAGCCCTCACGCAAGGCTTTGATAATGGGAATCCCCCCGGCTACCGCCGCCTCAAACGCCACCATGACACCCTGCTCTTGGGCACGGGCAAAAATTTCCGTACCATGCAAAGCCAACAGCTTTTTATTGGCCGTCACCACATGCTTGCCATTAGCGATCGCCTGTAACACCAGCTCTTTGGCCACGGTGTCACCACCAATCAACTCCACCACAATATCCACGTCAGGGTTGTTAACCACCTGCATGGCATCAGCCAGCACAGCGATGTCTGGGCCCAATACCGACTGTGCCCGGGCCACATCGCGACTTGCTGCCTGTAGTAAGCGGATCTGCCGGCCGGCCCGGCGGCTGATTTCCTCTGCATTACGCTTAAGAACGGTGGCGGTACCGCCACCGACTGTCCCCACACCCAGCAAACCTATATTGATCGGCTTCATATTCTCTCCACTAATATCATTCATGATTGTTGCGCAAGGAACACCCACTCACGTCTAAGTACCATTCATCAATCCAGCCTGGCCAAAGCCATCGCTAAGCTAATGCGCCATATCGCTTACGATAATTTTCTAAAAAACGAGCTATTCGGGCGATGGCCTCCTGCAAATCATCAGAATTAGGCAGAAAAACCACGCGAAAATGATCGGGTGTCACCCAATTGAAACCAGAACCCTGCACCAGCAAAACTTTCTCTTCCTGTAACAACTCCAGAATGAATTGCTGATCATCAGCAATAGGGTAAAGCTGCGGGTCCAAACGTGGAAACAAATACAGCGCTCCTTGCGGCTTGACACAAGTCACTCCCGGAATCGCTGTCAACAACTGATAAGCCAAATCACGCTGCCGAGCTAAACGCCCCCCCGGCGCAACCAAATCGTCAATGCTCTGATAACCACCCAGCGCTGTCTGGATGGCAAACTGTGCTGGCACATTTGCACATAAACGCATCGAAGCCAGCATATTGAGGCCTTCGATATAACCCTTGGCATGCTTACGCTCACCGGACAAAATCATCCAACCGGCACGATAACCGCAAGCGCGGTAATTTTTCGATAAGCCATTGAACGTCACCACAAACACATCGGCCGCTAGGGAACCGATTGAGGTATGCGTGATACCATCGAATAGCACTTTGTCGTAAATCTCATCCGCATACACAATCAGTCTGTGCTCGCGCGCCAGATCGATAATCTGCTGTAACAAGGC
The DNA here is from genome assembly GCA_020830965.2 of Neisseriaceae bacterium TC5R-5. Classification (GTDB taxonomy): domain Bacteria; phylum Pseudomonadota; class Gammaproteobacteria; order Burkholderiales; family Chromobacteriaceae; genus Chromobacterium. The sequence goes on along the minus strand of JACCFC020000006.1, from coordinate 46,613 downwards.
CGGCGGATACACCACCCCAGTCGGGTTATTAGGGTTAATCACCACAATGGCACGTGTACGCGCACTGATCTTGGCACGCATATCCGCAATACTTGGCAACCAGCCCTGCTCCTCATCACATAAATAATGCACCGCTTTGCCACCCGCCAGACTCACCCCGGCCGTCCATAAGGGGTAATCCGGTGACGGTACTAACACCTCATCATCATTATTCAACAGTGCTTGCATCGCCAGCACAATCAGCTCAGACACACCATTACCAATAATGATGTCATCCATCGTCACGCCAGGTAGCTGCTTTTGCTGCGCATAATGCATAATCGCCTTGCGCGCGGCAAATAAACCTTTCGAATCAGAATAACCCGATGCATCGGGTAGATTACTGATCACATCCTCCAGAATTTCATCGGGAGCAAAAAAGCCAAAGGGTGCCGGATTCCCAATGTTCAACTTGATAATGCGATGGCCCTCTTCTTCCATCCGCTTGGCGTGCTCCAGCACGGGGCCGCGAATGTCGTAGCAGACATTGGCCAGTTTCTGTGACTTATGAATGGCTTGCATGGAGGAAATTATTCCGTTACGAGGCCGCAGCATGGCAAACATACCTGCAACAGCACAGTCTTGATAGAAAAGTTTTTAGCCGCCTCTCCTGCTAGTTTTTACCGCATCAGCATGCAGGCAAAGCGCCAGCGCAGAATCCGGGCATCGGGCTATCTCATGATTATCAAGTGGTTAAACTCAAAAAATGGCCGGACATAGTAGTTAATGCCAGGCTAAAACCTACACCAAGGGTTGGCTAAGCTTGCAACGGCCAAACCCTCTTTAGGTCGCCTAGCATAGCGGCAAGCCCTCTTTTTGTCATCTGAACAAGGCCGTCTCCAACTGACAAAAACCGCAACATCTGGCGGATAGGAGCCAAGCCAAACCTGCGGCGGGATATCATCAAAAGAAAAATACTGCCACCTTCTTCAAAACACCTCAAAACCCTACTGGCAGAGTACACAGCAGCAGACTAAGAGCCGCTACCGCACTCCATCCACTCAATATTGAAACAAGCCACCCCTAGGTGGCTTGTTTCTAGTGTTACAACGGTTCGGCCAGTTGATCCAGGATTTGCGGATTCTCCAGTGTGGAGGTGTCCTGGGTAATGGCTTCGCCTTTGGCGATGGAGCGCAATAGGCGACGCATGATTTTGCCAGAGCGGGTTTTCGGTAAGTTCTCGCCAAAGCGAATATCATCCGGCTGCGCAATTTTACCGATTTCATGCGCTACCCAGTTTTTTAACTCAGCGGCCATTTTCTTTGCCGCCTCGCCGGTGGGACGTGCGCCTTTTAACACAACGAAAGCGACAACGGCCTCGCCTTTAACATCATGTGGTTTACCAACAACGGCGGCTTCCGCTACCAGCGGGTTAGCTACCAGCGCTGATTCGATTTCCATCGTTCCCAACCGATGACCGGAAACATTGAGCACGTCATCGACGCGGCCCATGATCCAGACGTAACCGTTTTCATCGCGGTGAGCAGAGTCGCCCGCCAAGTAGTACTGGCCATTGAACTCTTCCGGAAAGTAAGTTTTTTTGAAGCGCTCCGGGTCATTCCAAATGGTGCGTACCAGACTGGGAAAGGGCTTCTTGATCACCAGAAAACCACCGCTACCCGGTTCAACTGGCGCGCCGGATTCATCGACAATGTCGGCGATCACCCCTGGCAGTGGCAGGGTGCAAGAGCCAGGTTTGGTGGCAACCGCGCCAGGTAGCGGTGCAATCTGAATAGAGCCGGTTTCAGTCTGCCACCAAGTATCGACGATCGGGCAGCGGCTTCCCCCTACTGTCTCGTAATACCACATCCACGCTTCAGGATTGATTGGCTCACCCACGGTACCAAGCAGGCGCAAACTGGATAGGTCATATTCTTTAGGTAAATCAGCACCCAGCTTAATCAGCGAGCGTATCGCCGTGGGGGCGGTGTAGAAGATACTGACCTTGTGCTGTTCAATCATACGCCAGAAACGAGCGGCATCCGGGTAGGTGGGGATGCCTTCAAAAATCACTTGGGTAGCGGCATTAGCAAGTGGCCCGTAACAGATATAGCTGTGGCCGGTAATCCAGCCCACATCGGCAGTACACCAGTAAACATCGCCGGGCTTGTAGTCAAATACCCAGCGAAAGCTGTTGGTGGCCCCCAGCAGATAACCTCCACAGCTGTGTTGAATACCTTTGGGTTTGCCGGTAGAGCCAGAGGTATACAGAATAAACAGAGGGTCTTCTGCATTCATCCACTCCGGCTCGCATTGTTCGCTTTGGCCTTCTATCAGCTTGTGCCACCAGATATCGCGTCCTTCCTGCCAATGAGCACCGCCATTGGTGCGCTGATACACCACCACGTGTTCGACTGTGTCACAACCTTCCAGCGTCAATGCCTCATCCACGGTAGCTTTGAGCGGCACACTCTTACCACCACGCAAACCCTCATTGGCAGTAATGACGAGCCTGGCAGCGGTATCGGCGATGCGGTCGCGTACGGCACCAGCAGAGAAGCCACCGAAAACAACGGAGTGAATAGCACCAATACGGGCACAAGCCTGCATCGCTACCACCGCCTCCACACCCATTGGCATATAGATGATGACGCGATCACCTTTGCCGATATTGAGACTTTTCAGACCGTTGGCAAACAGGCAGACGCGGCGATGCAACTCACTATAGGAGACGTGACTGACCTTACCATCGTCAGCTTCAAAAATAATGGCCGTACTATGGCCATGCTGAGCCAGATGCCGATCCAGACAGTTGTAGGAGACATTCAGCTCGCCATCGTCAAACCATTTAAAGAAGGGCGCGGCACTGTCATCCAATACCCGGCTGAAGGGTTTATGCCAGGTAATCAGTTCACGCGCCAAATTGGCCCAGAAGGCTTCGTAGTCTTGATTGGCCTGTTCGCACAGGGTGTTATAGCTTTCCATACCGGAGACAATGGCTTTTTGGCGAAAGTCGTCACTAGGGCTGAAGCTGCGGGTTTCTTTGAGGATGGATTCCAGCGTGGACATAAACAATCTCCAGAGTTAAGGATTTATGATCTCTGCCCGACCCGCTAGGCCGGGCAATATTGTGCTTAATGCGAGCTGGCACCAGCTGCGCCAATACCCGTCATCGCCCGGACAAACTGAGCATCAAACTTGGCTTGCTCCTGTTTTGCCTGTGGCGAGCGATCCAGTACCGAGAATAACCAGGTCGCGAGAAAAGCCAGCGTAATAGAGAAGATAGCCGGGTTTTTGTAAGGAAAGATGGCATGCTCATGCTTGAGCACTTCCACCCAGACGGTGGGGCCGAGCACAATCAGTAATACGGCACTGGCCAGACCAATAAAGCCACCAATGACGGCTCCACGTGTGGTGAGACCTTTCCAGAACATCGACAGAAATAGTACCGGGAAGTTGGCCGAAGCCGCGATAGAGAAAGCCAGGCCCACTAGAAAAGCAATATTCTGCTTCTCAAAGACCAGCCCCAACACAATCGCCACCACACCCAGCACCAGGGTAGTCAGTTTGGAAACGCGTAATTCACTGGCTTCATCGGCTTTACCCTTCTTGATGACGCTAGAGTAGAGGTCGTGCGACACCGCCGACGCGCCCGATAATGCCAAGCCAGCAACAACGGCCAGAATAGTCGCAAACGCCACCGCCGAGATAAAGCCGAGGAACACATCGCCACCGACTGCTTTAGCCAGATGTATCGCAGCCATATTATTGCCACCGACTAATTGTTGTACTTCCTTGCCACCCTTCAGCACGGTTTCCATCATGCCCGGCTGATTGAGCACTAACATGATGGCGCCAAAGCCGATGATGAAGGTGAGGATATAGAAATAACCGATAAAACCCGTAGCATAGAACACCGATTTACGCGCTTCTTTGGCATTGGACACGGTAAAAAAGCGCATCAGGATATGTGGCAAACCCGCCGTGCCGAACATCAGCGCCAGACCCAGCGAGATGGAGTCGATTGGATCAGCCTTGCCCGGCGACATGATAGCCAAGCCCTTGGCGTGCAGTGATACCGCTTTTTCAAACATACGCTCCGGGCTAAAACCGACAGTGGATAACACCATCAGCGCCATAAAAGTAGCGCCGGATAACAGCAATACTGCCTTGATAATCTGTACCCAGGTGGTGGCCAGCATGCCGCCAAACAGGACATAGCACACCATCAACACGCCAACTAACAACACTGCCGAGCTGTAGCTCATCCCGAACAAGAGCTGAATCAGCTTACCCGCCCCTACCATCTGAGCAATCAGATAGATGGTGACGACCACCAAGGTTGAGGTGGCGGCAAAGCAGCGCACTGGAGTTTGTTGCAACCGATAAGAAGCCACATCGGCAAACGTGTATTTGCCCAGATTACGCAGTCGCTCAGCCACCAGAAACAGGATGATGGGCCAGCCCACCAGAAAGCCCATTGAGTAAATCAGGCCGTCGTAGCCTTTCTCAAACACCATCGCTGAGATGCCCAGAAAGGAGGCGGCAGACATAAAATCGCCGGCAATCGCCAGGCCATTCTGAAAACCGGTAATACCGCCACCAGCTGCATAAAAATCACTGGTGGATTTGGTGCGTCGTGCCGCCCAATAAGTAACGCCTAGCGTAAACGCAACAAACAAGAAGAACATGATAATCGCGTGCCAATTGGTGGCTTGCTGTTTAACATCGCCTGTCAGCGCATCGGCCGCTAGGCTCAGGCCAGGTAGCAGGCCCAAAGCCAAGCTGGAAATTAAGCGTTGTTGCATGCGTTGAACTCCTCGACGACGGCTTGATTGAGCTGATCAAACTCGGTATTAGCTTTACGCACATAAATACCGGTAAGGATGAAGGCAGACAGAATAATCAGAACCCCAATGGGAATGCCCACCGTCATGACGCCCCCAGCGAATAGCGGACGACCCAATGTCGCGGGGGAAAAAGCGAGTACCAGAATAAAGCCGTAGTAGATAATCAACATGATGGCGCTAAGCTGCCAGCCTAAGCGAGTTTTTTTGTGAACCAGTTCGATAAACTGTGGACTGGCCTGTATTTTCTGCACATTGTCCTCATTCATTGCATTCTCCTCATTGTTGTGACGGCAATTTACTTGCCGCCGCTAACAGTAAGTGAGGTGATGTCGTTAAATCTAATCGCTTTTTCTGATGCAGAAAATTATCCGGATGAATGCTGTGCTGCAATAATCAATAAAAATCAAATTATTACGATGCTATTTTATTGCTCCATCATGGGTAACTCAGCTACTGACTTAAGTGGTATGGTTCCAGTCACAGCAGCTCTGATATGCACAACTAAGTGTTTCTTTCATTAAGCCGGCCACTCTTCTAAGCTACAGTTATTCTGCCCATGAGCTGTATGAACTTGAAGTAGCACTATAAGGAGCTTGGCCTTATGTATCGTTTAATGATTTGTTGTCTGCTATTGCTTAGCAGCTTAAGTTGGGCACAAGCAGAACTGGTAATGGGTTATCGCACCAATGAGCGTCTGCCTTACATTGATGACCAGAACAATGAGGGAATTTATAAAGCACTATATAGTGCCGCCTGCCAGCGCCTAGGGGTCAATTTGAAAATTGTTCGTCTCCCCAAGAAACGGGTTGTCATGGCCCTCGCGCTGGGTGAGATAGACTTTTATCCTGGTTATGCATTTAATACAGAGCGCGAGCCTACCGTTTTATTTGTATCCAATGGTTTAGACGAACGCTCTACGATTGTCAGCCGCATGAGTCGCCCTGCTATCAAGAGCTATGCAGACCTGGCTCAACTCACTGAAATACGCAATATGGGCAACCCTAGCCGTGTCCCGCCACCATGGGACAAAGCCGTCAAGACTATTGAAATTGCTGAACTGGGCAGTGAGCAGGCGCTGAAAATGCTCGCCCTCGGCAAAGCTGACTTTTATCTTTATGATGAAACAACGTTGCATTATTACTGGTCACAATTACATCCTACCGAGTTGCGACTGAATTCTTCATTGGAAAAATGGCAGCCTATGGACATGGGCTTTTCCAAGCAGTCCAAGCTTTACAAGTCCGTTAAAAACCCGAGCTACCGTGCCGATTTACCCCTATCCCCACAAAACTATCCGGTTATGCTGGACCCAGCCTCTATCCCAGGCAAACTAGCTAAGACCTTACAAGCGATGCGCCACTCAGGTGAAATCGACAAAATTATTGAGCGCCATACAGCAGATGCCAGCAAAAAGTAAATGTATCTTGCCCGGTGCTAGCGGTACTTGAAGCGCTCCAGAACAGTTATCACCGCATCTCAAGGCCACTCCAATAGCAGCTTGCTGATCAACGACGACCAAATTTACTGGTGCTTGAGTAAATTACATGCCTAGATGCTTTCTCGCTCTGTCTAACTAAGCACATTGTCTGAGATAGACCTAATTGATGTTTACCTCACTGTTGCTAGACCACTACACAAATGAAGGTCTTGCCGCTATGCTTGATGACCTAAGAGCTGCTAACAAAACCCCTGATCCAGCGCTGCGCCTCCTTGCCGTACTACTTGTACTGTCTGTGTCGCCGCGCCTCGACTCAGGGACTCTTCGAGCTTTTGTTAGCGGACCTAAGGAGACAGTGTTCGGCGGAAAAGGTAACAAAACCCAGTCGGGGCGTATTACTTGACAGTTAAAATTGAGCCCTGTTATGGGTAGCTTCTAAAGGTTTTGACACTTTTCTTAAAAAAGTCTTGAGAAATCTGATTTGGAAAAATAGGAACATATTGATGCAACAGATAAGAGAATGGGCACTCTGGTTGGGTGTCGCCCTGTTGGGAGCTGCAGCTTTTGCTATGATAGCGCTCAATCGTGGCGAGACGGTGAATGCCGTTTGGCTGATAGTAGCAGCGGTGTCGGTTTATTCGATTGCTTATCGTTTTTATAGCCGCTTCATCGCCAATAAAGTGCTGGAACTAGACAGCAGACGACTGACCCCGGCAGAAAAGTTTAATGATGGTCTCGACTATGTGCCCACGAATAAGTGGGTTTTGTTTGGCCATCATTTCGCTGCTATCGCTGGCGCCGGGCCACTGGTCGGACCGGTACTGGCCGCGCAAATGGGTTATCTGCCCGGTACTTTGTGGATTCTGGTCGGCGTGATGCTGGCCGGTGCCGTGCAGGACTTCCTGATTCTATTCCTGTCTACCCGCCGCGATGGCAAATCACTGGGTGAGATGATTCGTTCTGAGCTCGGGCCGATTCCGGGTGTGATTGCCTCTATTGGCATTCTGATGATCATGATCATTCTGCTCGCGGTACTGGCGCTGGTGGTGGTGAAAGCACTGACTGGCAGCCCATGGGGGGCATTTACCATCGCGGCCACCATTCCTATCGCGCTGTTTATGGGCATTTATACACGCTATATACGCCCCGGCAAGATTGGTGAGATTTCAGTTATCGGTTTTATCCTGCTCATGTTAGCCATCGTCTATGGTGGCGACGTGGCCAAGAGCGAAATGCTGGCTCCGCTGTTCACATTACATGGCACCACCTTAGCCTGGGTACTGATCGGTTATGGTTTTGTTGCATCGGTACTGCCGGTATGGTTATTACTGGCACCACGCGATTATTTATCCACTTTCCTGAAAATCGGCACCATTGTTGGTCTGGCGGTAGGCATTCTGTTTGTGGCACCCCATCTGCAAATGCCAGCGCTTACCCGCTTTATTGATGGTAGCGGCCCGGTCTTTGCCGGCGGTTTATTCCCCTTTCTGTTTATTACCGTTGCCTGTGGTGCGGTTTCTGGCTTTCATGCGCTAGTGGCCTCTGGTACAACGCCCAAGATGCTGGAAAATGAAACCCAGGCACGCTTGATCGGTTATGGTTCCATGTTGATGGAAAGCTTTGTGGCCATCATGGCGCTGATTGCCGCCTGTGTGCTGGATCCGGGTATTTATTTTGCGATGAACAGCCCGGCAGCGCTGATAGGCACTACCGCAGATCAGGCGGCGCAGGTCATTTCCAGTTGGGGATTTTTAATTACCCCGGACATGCTGACGCAAATGGCAAAAGATGTGGGCGAAAGCACTATTCTGTCACGCGCAGGGGGGGCACCGACGCTAGCCGTCGGTATGGCGCATATTCTGTCTAGAGTCCTGGGTGGTCAGGAAATGATGGCCTTCTGGTACCACTTTGCCATTTTGTTTGAAGCCCTGTTTATTCTCACCACAATTGATGCCGGTACCCGTGTATTGCGCTTTATGATTCAAGACCTACTGGGGCTGGTGTATCAGCCTTTGGGTAATACTGAGTCCTGGCCAGCCAACCTGATTGCCACCGGGCTAGCAGTGACCGGTTGGGGTTACTTCCTATACCAAGGTGTGATCGATCCCTTGGGCGGCATCAATACGCTCTGGCCGTTGTTCGGTATCGCCAATCAGATGCTCGCCGGTATTGCGCTGATTCTGGCCACGACAGTACTGGTGAAAATGCAGAAGACTCGTTATGTATGGGTAACGGCGATACCCATGCTCTGGTTGCTGGTTGTGACGCTGGTGGCAGGTTGGCAAAAACTGTTTGCTGCCAGCCCTAAGATCAGCTTTCTGGCACACGCTAAAGTTTACTCGACAGCAGCAGAGAAAGGCGAGTTGCTGGCCCCGGCAAAACACATGGCAGAAATGCAGCAGATCATTTTTAATGATTACGTGGATGCTACGTTAACCGTTATGTTCATGGCCGTAGTGATCGCCATGCTGCTGTTTGCCATTGGCGTGATTCGTAAAGCGCTGGCGGTGAAATGGATAACCAGTAAGGAAGTACCAGCGGTTTATCGCCAGGAAGGTGCCTGATGAAACATTATTGGTTGCAATGGGTAAAGGTGGCGCGTTTGATGGTGGGTGTGAAAGACTACGATGCTTATCTTAGCAGCCGTCGTCGTTTTGACCCGCAAGCGCCAGTAATGAGCCGGGAGGACTTTTTCCGTCACTGTCAGAGCGAACGCTATGCTGGTAAGTCGGTGAAAAAGTGCCCGTGTTAACAAACTAAAACTAACGCCGATAACCGCCCAGCTTTCGCTGGGCGGTTTGGTTTTGTAGCAGGGTTAGAGGCGCTAATAAAACCTCGAAGAGCATCTGAGCCAAGGCGCGCCGACGCAGACAGTAGCAGTGGTATGGCAAGGAAGCACAACGCTGGATCAGGGAGATTGTTAGCGGCTCTTAGTGACTGCAGAGACCGACTAACAGATTAATTAACCCACCCCCAAGCAGTAACCAAGCAAATAAGACCATGGCTAACAATATGGGCTTTTTACCCGCTTGGCGGATCGTGGAAAAATGCGTCCCTATTCCTAATGCCGCCATGGCCATCGCTAACAACAGATTGTCCAGTGAGATAATCATCTGTACCAGCGGATGCTGCAATACATTAAAAGAATTGAAACCCGCCACTAACAGAAAAACCAGCGCAAACCAGGGAATAGTGAGACGGTTTTTTTGTCTATTCTGACCACCGCTGTGTTTACGGGCCAGCCAAGCCGAGAGCAGCAGTAGAAAAGGAGCCAGCATCATTACTCGTAACATTTTGGTGATGACGGCGGTATTCATCGCCTGATCGCTAACCGATTTGCCCGCAGCAACCGCCTGAGCCACTTCATGAATGGTAGAACCAGCAAATACACCATAATGAAACTCAGACACCCCCAAGCGATGTAAAAAGGGGTAAAACAACGGCCACACAAACATCGCTACCGTACCAAAGATAACCACAGTAGCCACCGCCACTGTTACCTGCTCCGCCTGTGCCTTGATCACGGGCTCAGTAGCCAATACGGCAGCGGCACCACAAATAGAGCTGCCTGCGCCAATCAAAATACAGGTTTGCTCATCCAGACCAAAATATTTGCGGCCCAGCCAGATAGCCAGAAAAAAAGTGGAGCTTAACACCAGCACATCAATCAAAATACCGGCGCCGCCCACCGCCGCGATATCCTGAAAAGTGAGTTTGAAACCAAACAGGATAATGCCGGCACGCAACAAAAACTGTTTGGAAAAAGTAATGCCGGCATGGCAGGGCTTAGCGATAAAACGATAGAGACTATTGCCTAGTACTAGGCCACAGACAATGGCAATAGTAAGCCCAGATAAGCCTGATGACTGCAACACAGGCAGACCTGCCAGATACAGCGAGAGAAGCGCCAGAACCAATGCCAGTAAGACACCAGGTAGTTTTTCAGATAGCGGTAACATACATTTATTTGCTTTTGACCTAAAGAAGACATTTCCACTATATGCCACTAAAAATCAGAAAAAAAACAAATAAAATAAATATATATGATCAGTAAAATTAATAAGCAAGGGTATCATCATGCAGCTACGGCTTAGCTTGCGGGAATTGGAGGTATTCAGTGCTATTGCCGAGTATGGTTCAGTAACACGTGCCGCCGCTGCCGTCGCGCTGACCCAGTCGGCAGCCAGTCAGGCACTGGACAAACTGGAAAACCAGCTAGGTGTACGTTTGTTTGATCGCATAGGCAAGCGTTTAGAGTTGAATGAACATGGTCGCCTACTATGGCCTAAAGCGCGTGCACTGCTGGATGCCGCCCATGATATTCAGGGCTTATTTGATGGGGGGGCTTTATCGCTCAAAATAGGAGCCAGTAGTACGATTGCGAATTACCTGCTACCGCATCAATTGGCTGCTTTCCGCCGTATCTGGCCCGATAGTCGCCTAGAGCTGGAGGTGGGGAATACGCGAGAGATTATCGAAGCAGTGGCTGGACTACGTGTGGATTTCGGTTTTATCGAAGGTAGTTGCCAGCATCCCGACTTGATCAATCTGCCCTGGCTAGCAGACGAATTACTAGTATTTGTGGCAAGCACCCACCCACTGGCAGGCCGACAAATCAGTCGGCAGGAATTAGCCGCAGCCGACTGGATATTGCGCGAAAGCGGCTCAGGTACCCGCGAGGAAGTCAACCGCTTACTCTTGCCACATCTGTCCACGTTGAAGCTCAGTATGGAGTTGGGCCATTCAGAAGCTATCAAGCATGCAGTAGCTGCTGGCTTGGGAGTAAGTTGCCTATCACGACGTGTGGTGGCGGATGTTTTACAGTCTGGCGCGGTAACCGAGGTGCAGGTGGACTTACCTCCGCTCAGTCGCATGCTTTACCGCATTCAACATAAAGATAAAACAGTGACTCGCGGCATGCTGGCATTTAATGGTGAATCTTGAACCGTCATGCATACTTTCCAGCTAAGCAAGGGTAGGCACTACTCCCCCAGGCTCAGCCCCTGCCGTACCCGCTCAAATAAACAAACCGTTGCCGCCATTGCCACATTCAAGGATTCAGCATGCCCCGGCATCGGAATGCGGATACGGGCATCGGCCAGCGCTAGCAATTCATCGCTTACCCCTGCCCCTTCATTGCCAAATACCAAGGCCACAGCGCCGCTCAAATCCTGGCTATACAGCGAGGTAGAACCTTCCAGATGAGTAATCAGTTTGCGACCCGTAAAGCTTTGTAGCGATTGCCGCAAATCCACCTGCTCATGCAGGTGCAGCACAAAGTGCGCCCCCATACCAGCACGCAATACTTTGGGAGAGTAAACATCGACACAGCCTTTTGACAGCATTACTTCATATACCCCGGCCGCAGCGGCACCACGCAGAATGGTGCCCAGATTGCCGGGGTCCTGAATATCTTCCAACAGCAGGCGAGCCGCCGTGGCCTCAGCTGTCGGTGCCGATGGGCGTGCACACACCGCCAGCAACTCGCCAGCGCTAGTCAGCGTGCTCACCTTGCTACTGACTGCGGCTGACAACTGCACCACTGTTACAGCAGGCAGACTGCTCAGCAGGTTTTGCACTTCCGGATGCTGCCGGGCTCGCTCATTAAGATAGAGCCGTTGCAAATGGCCGCCCGCCTGTAAACAAGCTTGGGTAAGATGGATGCCCTCCAGCACGATTAGTCCCTGCTCACGCCGTTCGCGGCTGTGCTGAATGAGGCGGCAGAGGGACTTGATTTCGTCATTGTGGGCAGAGGTGATGATTTTGTACAAGATACGTGCTCGGTGCGACTAGTGATGCAGCAAACGGGTCACCAAGTCTTTGAAGTGATGATAGCTCTGCTCGCTGATTGGCGGGCCGGCGTGACCATGATCAACATAGAACACCCCAGACAAGCTATGACCACTAAACAGCGTCATGATGGCAAATTCGCTGTCACCAATATGGTTGAAGAAAACATCGTGGTAACGCTGGGCTAATTGTAAACGCACCGCCTCGGGAGCGTGAAAACTCTGTGGCTTACTAGTCAGCAACGTCAGGAAAGAACCGGGTTCCAGCGCTAGAGGCAAACGGCGCAACACATGATTTTCGGGCAAACCTAATTGATAGCGCAACTTAAGTTGCTGGCTAGCCGGCTCGTAATGGTAATACAGTACCCGTTTAAACTTGAGGTCATTAGCCAAGTGGCGAATAGATTCGCGAATGGCGGTAGCCATCTGTTCCGGGTCATTCAGAGAGGCAACTTTTTTCATGCTCGCCACTTTGTATTCGCCGCTCAACATCAGTAGAGAGCGCACCGGGAAACTATAGCCAATCGCACGCGGATGCTGACTCGCCGTGGCGATCGCAGCACGCACCACAACCATATAAGTATCCTGTACGGAACAGGACATCAGCTTGGCGGCCGCCTCTACCCCCACCTGCCAGGTAGAACGCCAGGCACCTTGCTCCAATGAATTAGCGGTAGCAATCGCTAGACGTAACAACTGACGACGCTTGCTCATCTTGCCCGGTCCTAACAGCGTGTTGAGCCCAGCCGGCAAGGGCATGCTTTGAATGAATTGGCTAAGCACCTGCGAGTAATCACACTGAAAAACCTCGGCCACTGCTTGCAGCAGGGGCTTATCCGGTAATTCGTTACGCTGCATCATATACAGACAAGCAGGCAAGTTATACAGCAATGCAGCAACAAAGCAGTCCTCTACCTTGGGATGCCCTTGCAAAGACAACCATCCCTTGATAATGAAGGCAGCAGTGCGACTACGGCCCAGCCAATCACCAATCGCTTCCAATACCGGCGCATCCAATTTATCGGGTACGACTTCAATCGCCATGACTTTGCTAAAGCGGCCCGTAACCGCTTCCAGCCCCATCAGCATCAAAGTTTGCTCTACCGAAGGAATACTTTCATTACGTTGCAAAGCACGTGAGCTTCCCACCACCCGGTATAGGTCCAGCAATAACAGTGGGTCGGATAAGCAAAGATTGGCCAGATCGCTAAAACTAATCAAATCACTATGGCGGGCACAAATCTGCTTAAGCTCCGGCAGAGTATCCTGCAAGATCGGCCAGCGTTTGCTAGCCAGATCTTGACACCAGTTAACTAGCTCCATAAGGATGACGCCAGATCAGTAATTCGGTTTGCAAAGTGCCACTCAAGAGGATGACCTGATCAGCCGGAATATCAGGAATCGTAAAAGTGTTACTTATCAGCACGCTACCTGGCTGCCCTTCTGCCAGAAATTTCTGCCAGATACGCGCCATGGGTTCAGGCGACAAAAACACATACACCACGTCGTAATGGCTCCAAGACACCTGCCAGAAACTACGGCAGACAAAGCGGACACGCTGCGGACGGCCCTGTGCACACCAGCGGCCCCAAGCGAGTAACCAACTACCCCAAGCATTTTCCAAGGCACAAATACGCACATCCGGGCGCTGCTGGAACAAGCGTAGCGCCAAGCGGCCATCACCACACCCTGCCTCCAGAAAGCGCCCTCGCTGCGGTAGCAGCCATGTTAACTGCTGCGCCACCTCTTGCGACGACAAGTATAAGGGAACGCGCTCTACTACAGCATTACGCCCTATAGCCAAGGTAAACAGTAAGCCCAACAGATACCAGCCGGGAGAGAAGGCCTGCTGCTGCATGAATACCACCAGTGGCATAAACAACAGATGAATCACCCTTTGCCAAACGGGCAAACGTAACAAACTGGCCAATAGCCAAGCAGCAGCACCTTGCAGCATAGCCCAGCGTAATGGGTGTAAAGCCGGGGCAAATAGCAACAAAGCCGTCCCAGCAGCCAGCAGCTGCAAGCCACCATGACGTAAAGCGCTGAGTAGCCGTTTCACGCAACACTAACGCTTATGGAGCTGACGGGCTGGCTTGCCCGGCACTACCTTCGGGAGTGGCAGGTCCGCCAATCACCTCTCGATTCATTTGCGGCTTTTCCCCATCATTCAAAATGGTATTCTCCGTATCTTTATTGAGTACCATGATAGTGATCCGACGGTTTTCCGGACTGAAAACATTACTTTTGATCAGCGGATTAGCCGCAGCCACCCCCACTACCCGCAAGATTCTATTTTCCTGTAAACCACCGGCTATTAGCTCGCGTCGCGCAGTGTTGGCACGATCGGCCGATAACTCCCAATTACTATAACCACCCTGACCACTCCCAAAAGGGCTGGCGTCGGTATGCCCGGAAATACTGACCTTATTAGGCAGGGTATTTAAGTCTTTCGCCAGTTGCTGCAGCAAAACGCGCGTATGTGGCAGCATGCGTGAACTACCTGAATCAAACATTGGACGGTTTTGTTCATCAACTATCTGTATTTTCAACCCAAGCGGCGTCACTTCGACTTTAAGTTGGTTTTTGTACTCGCTCAATAACTCACTATGTTCGATACGGTCCTGAATAGTCTGCTGCATTTGCGTTAACAGATTTTTTTCCTGCTCTTTGCGCATGACCTCATCCGAACTCTTGCTGGAACGATTCACTTGCCCAGTTTGCTTAGTCAGATCATTACCACCCCCTTTGACAACCGAAGTCGCATCACCAGCACCAGCACCGCCAGATAAAGCGACTTTAAGTGGGGTTTTAAAGTATTCCGCAATACCATTGAGGGTACCTTGTGAGGCTGACCCTAATAACCACATCAACAGGAAAAACGCCATCATGGCCGTAACAAAGTCGGCATAGGCGATTTTCCAGGCACCACCATGATGCCCATGGCCGCCTTTTTTGATGCGTTTTACAATAATGGGGCGTTGTGAGTCATCTGCCATAGCAGCCTCTTAAAAGCGTTATTATTTCTTGGCCTGTTTAACGTGTTCTTCCAGTTCTTTGAAAGAAGGACGATCATGCGAGATCAAGACTTTGCGGCCGAACTCCACCGCCACCTGCGGCGCATAGCCGTTTAAACTGGCCAGGATGGTGACTTTGATAGTTTGATACACGCGGGTACCATCGCCCAGCTTATGCTCCAGAATAGTCGCCAGCGGGCCAACAAAGCCATAAGCCAACAGAATCCCCAGGAAAGTTCCCACCAACGCGTGAGCAATCAGCATACCCAGTTCGGAAGGCGGCGCCCCCACTGACTCCATGGTATGTACCACCCCCATCACCGCAGCGACAATACCAAAGGCCGGCAAACCATCGGCCAGCCCCTTTACGGCATTCACCGGTACTTCACCTTCATGATGATGGGTTTCGATTTCCACATCCATCAGGTTTTCAATTTCAAAGGCATTCAGATTACCGCCCACCATCAGGCGTAGATAATCGCAGATGAACTCGACAACGTGGTGATCATGCAGCACGGTAGCATACTTGGAAAATACCGGGCTGGACTCTGGATTTTCCACATCTGCTTCAATGGACATCAACCCTTCTTTGCGCACTTTGGACAGAATCTCAAACAGCAGCGAGAACAAATCCATATAAAACGCTTTGCTGTAGGCGCTGCCCTTAAACACGCTAGGCATAGCCTTGAGCGTAGCCTTGAGCGGAGCACCGCCATTAGCCACCACAAAAGCACCGATTGCCGCGCCGCCAATCATCACCACTTCCAAAGGCTGCATCAAAGCGCCAAGGCTGCCGCCTGCGGCGACAAAGCCCCCCAGCACCGAGCCTAAAATAATTAGATAACCAATCCCAACAAACATGCGTCAACGTCCTGTCATGGTGATTTTTCGAATGGTAGCCGCATCATTCTACTGTTCTATCGCTTAGTTTATTCATCATAGAAGAGGCGGACTGAATTGTAGCAATCAATATTCCATTTAACAAAACCATCATTCAAATAATAGTTTTTCAACATTAAAACCATACAAATCGAGGGCACCAAAGAGTAAAAGTGCCTTTTGGTCAAAAATAACATTCGTTATGAATAATTTATTTACTAATTGCAGTGCAGCAACCATAAAGAAACAGCTTGGTTCACCACATAGAGCCTCTCCATTGCGACAGTAGCACACCGTTTTTTTGACGAACCCTTTTATACATTAGGTATAGATATGGCAAAGAACAGGGGAAAAATGAATGTCTCCGCAGATTCCGCCGTGCCCGGCCAGCCTGCTCCACGCGACACCATACTGGTTGACCTAGCACTGCAAGGTGGAGGTGCTCATGGCGCCTTCACCTGGGGAGTGCTGGACAGGCTGCTAGAAGAACCCTGGTTAAAGATCGACGGCATTTCCGGCACATCGGCTGGCGCGATGAATGCGGCCATTCTGGTACACGGGCATAGACAAGGTGGGGCTGCCGGTGCCCGCGCAGCGCTGGAAGATTTCTGGCGACGAGTGTCACAGGCAGCGGACTTGAGTCCGTTTCGTCGTGGCCCATTGGACATTCTCCTAGGTGGTTGGAGCATAGAATACTCACCTTGGTATATCGGCCTTGATATCGCTTCGCGCTTATTTTCTCCGTATGACCTCAACCCCACCGGCTTTAATCCCTTGCGCCAAATCTTGGCTGAGACCATCGATTTTAAAGGCTTGAACCAGGCTGATATCCGTCTATTTGTTACTGCCACCAATGTTCATACCGGCCGAGGTCGCGTGTTCCGTAATCATGAACTCAGCCCAGATGTACTACTGGCTTCTGCTTGTTTACCCACCATGTTTCAGGCCGTAGAAATTGATGGCGAAGCCTATTGGGATGGTGGTTATACGGGCAACCCCACCATTACGCCATTAGTACAGGAGTGCCAGTCACATGACACTATTCTGATCCAGGTCAACCCAGTAGAACGTCGGGAAACACCTCGTAGTGCACGGGAAATTCTCAACCGGCTCAACGAAGTATCGTTTAACGCCACCTTACTCAAAGAACTGCGCATGATCGCTCTGCTACGCCAAGTGACCACTCCTGGCGAATGTGAAGGGGGTCGCTGGGCCAAGATGCGCATTCACCGTGTCACCAGCGAAGAGATGAGCAAACTCAGTTCTTCTTCCAAACTGAATGCCGAATGGGAATTCCTGTGCATGCTGCGTGACCTAGGGCGAGAGTCTGCCAGCACGTTCTTGAACGAATATGGCATCGATTTGGGACAGCGCTCCTCGTTTGATCTTGAACAACTGCTATAGGAAGAAACTTCATGGGCTTACTGGGGATTCTGGTTTCACTATTGCTAATGATCTGGCTGGCTTACCGTGGCTGGAGCATTCTCCTGCTAGCTCCGGCAGCAGCCCTGCTCGCCGCTGCTACTGCCGGAGAACCTCTGCTTGCCCATTGGACTCAAACCTTTATGGGTAATGCAGCCGGTTTTCTGGCGCAGTTCTTTCCTTTGTTTCTACTCGGCGCCCTATTCGGCAAACTGATGGATGATAGCGGCTCGGTAACCGCTATTGCCAACTTCATGACCAGCAAACTAGGCCCCAAACGCGCCATCCTAGCCGTCGTGTTGGCCGGCGCTTTAGTCACTTACGGCGGTGTCAGTCTGTTTGTCGCCTTCTTTGTGCTGGCACCGATGGCACAGGCACTGTTTGCCGCAGCACAAATTCCACGTCGGCTGATGCCAGCAGCCATTGCGCTGGGTACCTCGACCTTTACGATGTCTGCCCTACCGGGCACGCCTGCTATTCAAAACGCTATTCCTATGCCCTTTTTCGGTACTACGCCGTTTGCTGCACCAGGCCTGGGTATGCTGGCAGCAGCAGTCATGCTGGGTTTTGGGCTATGGTGGCTGCAAAGACAGCAAGGGCTGGCACTGGCTAGTCATGAAAGCTTTATCGCCCAGGCAACGGCCCAGCAGGAAGAGATCGCTGAAGATGAATTACTGCGTGAACGTGCCAGTACCAGCCATCATTTTGATGCCGCCGAGCTCAACCACGGTACACATAGCCCACAACCGCCTGCGCTATGGCGTGCCTTGCTACCGCTGGTGATGGTGGTAGTGGTTAACCTGGTTGTCACGCTCTTTATCCTACCAAGCTGGGATGCCAGCTTTTTAGCCTCACCTGAATGGGGCAATACCAGCTTGAGCGCCCTAGGTGGGGTCTGGTCGGTATTGCTGGCACTTTTCAGTGCTATTCTCTGCCTGCTGCTACTGCATCATCAACGCCTACCACAACTACGCAGCAGCATAGATGCAGGTGCAAATGCATCTGTACTACCGGCACTGAGTGTTGCCAGCTTGGTAGGATTTGGCGCGGTCGTGGCTGCACTGCCCGCTTTTGCCGATGTACGCGATTGGGTACTCAGCTTGCAAGGCGGCCCACTGGTATCACTGGCGGTAGCCACCAATATATTGTCAGCACTTACCGGTTCCGCCTCGGGCGGCCTCACCATCGCCCTGCAAGCACTAGGTGAGGTATATCTGAACTTAGCCCATGAGCTGAATATAGACCCAGCCTTATTGCACCGCATCGCCGTGATGAGCGCCGGCACACTGGATAGCCTGCCGCACAATGGTGCAGTAGTGACGCTATTGGCGGTGTGCAACAGCACACACAAGGAAAGCTACCGCGATATCGTGATGGTTGCGATTATCGGCCCAGTGCTGGCCCTAGCGCTGGTGATCTTGCTGGGAGGCTGGCTGGGTTCTTTCTGAGTGCAATATGATGCCACACAGTCAAAACAACAGGGCCAGCCTCTGTACTGGCACCTCACCGACACACATAGTGTTATGCCAGGCAACAGCGCTCAATACCGATATCTACTGGCCAACTTAGCAGCCTAATTGACATTTTGGATCTGGGTTTTGCAACAGCAACCTGACCAGTGTGGCACGTGGTTCACGCACGGCATCGGTGCCAACAGAGAGCACTTTGCCAGCGGTGGGGGCGTTATATTTTTTGATGATGTCACCAAAGATATTACGCTGTTGAGCGAGAAGCTGACCTTTTTCCACCTTGTCACCCAGCTTGACGAAGATGTCGGCGTAGCCCCCCTGTTCCGCACGGATCGTCACCATATCGTTGCCAATATAGGTATTCACGCTGCTAGCTGTTCTACCTAGCTTCCCCTCCAGCATTTTGAGCGTAATCATCACATTGTGGGTACCCTCTTCGGCGCGGGCGATCATATCCGCATCCAGACTGCGTGGAGTACCCAATTCCAAAGTCAAGGCTGGGATATTCGCTTCGACAAAAGTGGTTTCGGTACTGCCTTTTTCACCGGGGTCTTTTTTGATCTGGTCTGCCGGGAACAGCTCAGCCAGCTGTTGTATGCGCGGCTGACGATAGTCGGCATAAATGAAAAAGGGGAAGCTGGTGCCACTGGACTGGGTATGATAATCCAATACATAGTCAGCATTGCCTTGCCAGAGCTTGTTCCACATGAGCCAAGCTTGCTGTTCAGGAGCGGTGCCGTTTTCCTTGCCTGGGAAGAGGCGATTGAAATTACTGGTACTCAGACCATCATTGTAGGTAGCCCATTCCCGACTGATGCGATTAATGGCATCCGGATTAGAACCGGTAACAGCCAGTACGCTGCCAGAGAGCTGCTCAGGGTTCAGGCTGGCCATAATATTTTGTACCGCACGAATACCATTGACCTCATCACCATGGTTGCCACTGTTCAACACCAGCCGGCTACCGGGCTTGCTCCCTTTGGCTACTTGTACTGGCAGGTAAAAGTACTGGCCTATCCCATTGCTGGCACCACGAAACAGAAAACGGTGCAGCTTACCGGCGGGCAGATCCTTAATATCCAACTGGCTGATAACCGGTACTCCATCAATTTTATCACCGGTATACAAGGTGGCCGCTTGGCTGCCAAAGGCAGCAAGGGTGAGTGCGATGGTGGTAACAAGCGTACGCATAGTCGTAATTTCTTATGTTGAAAGGAACACCGAGTATAACGATGCCTTGAGCAAGCAGCAAAAACGCCACAAGCAAGCTTGTGGCGTTTTGGTAAGACGATAACAACGTCGTTTACTGTGAGCTAGTACTACGCGGTGCGCTACGCTCGTTGCTGCGCGGGCCACGGTTACCTTGATAACCGCCGCGGCTATTGCCACCACCACTACCTGGACGGCGTTGATTACCATAACCACCTGGTTTGCCATTGCCGCCACGACGTGGGCCACCTTTAGATGGACGACGGGTAGGTTCCATCCCCTCGATCACACCTTCAGTGATACTGCGCTTCAGGTATTGCTCAATACGACGCACCTTATGCGACTCTTTCGATTCAGCCAAGGTGATAGCGGTACCATCACGACCAGCACGGCCGGTACGGCCAATACGGTGTACATAGTCTTCCGCCTGCTTGGGCAAGTCGAAGTTAACAACGTGAGTGATAGTGGGCACGTCAATACCACGTGCAGCAACATCGGTAGCCACCAGAATCTTGATACGGCCACGACGCAAATCATTCAAAGTACGATTACGCCAGCTTTGCGGCATATCACCATGCAGGCAGGCGGCTGAGTAGCCTTGATCAGAAAGCTTGTCGGCCAACTCTTCACTATAAGATTTAGTCGCAGAGAAGATCACACACTGATCAAAACCAGACTCTTTCAATATGTGATCCAACAAACGGTGTTTATGATTCAAATCATCAGCGTATAACAAATGCTCTTCAATAGTACCGCCAGAGGTTTCGCTACGGGCGATTTCAATGCGTAGCGGCTCACGTGTCATTTTTTCAGCCATGCGACCCACTGTGCCATCCAGCGTGGCGGAGAACAATACAGTTTGACGCTCAGCAGGGGTGGCTTTAACGATGGTTTCGATATCCTCGATAAAACCCATGTCCAGCATGCGGTCGGCTTCATCCAGCACCAGCATTTCCAGACGGGAGAAATCGATACGCCCTGAGCGCATGTGATCCATCAGGCGGCCAGGAGTGGCAACGATCAGATCAATCGGGCGTGACAGAGCACGAGTTTGAAAACCAAAAGAGGCTCCGCCTACTAAGCAGGCAGTTTTTAACCAGCGCAAATCTTTACCATATTCCAGCGCATTTTTTTCAACTTGCTGAGCCAGCTCTCGTGTTGGACACAGAACCAATACGCGCGGCCCCTGGCCCTTGCCAGTGGAGCGCTCGGAAAGTTTAGTCAGTGCAGGCAGCAGGAAGGCTGCGGTTTTACCACTACCGGTTTGAGCCGAAACCAATAGGTCACGGCCAGCGATAGCAGCAGGAATGGCTTCAGCTTGTACGCCAGTCGGTGAGGTGTAACCAGCGGTTTCTAACGCGCGCAGAATAGTCGGGGCGATGCCCAGATCGGAAAAATGCATAATGTCCTTTCAAACCGGATGAATCCGGCGTCACTTATAGCCAGGTTGGTGGCGGTGGGTTATACGGCGCCTTGAAGCCGTAAATCATCGGCACTAACCTGACAAGCGGCGAACAGCAATCCGGTCTGCTACGACATCAAGCGTGGACGATGCCTGGAATGGGTCAGGGACGATGAAGCAATTTCGTTCGGGCTAGGCATGTTACTAATTTTGGTGCCCGACAGAATTATTTTTTTGAGACGTGGAATGTACTCTAAATGACACTAATTGGCAATAGTCTTTTTAAAGACGATTACCTTAAATCATTGATCTTAAATAAATTATAAAAATCATAGTGGGCATTATTGGTGTGTAATGCGATTTACTCTTAATCCTTCACGCTCTCGTACAAGAGAATTAGGCTACTCAGATCATGATCAGCGTGGCCATGACTCAGATGCTCGCGCAGTCTTTGCGCAGCTTGTTGTGCTAATGGTGTCAGGCTGTGACAGAGCTCACCATGCTGAATCGCGTTATCCAAATCTTTAAGCAAGGTTGCTACTTTCCATTGCACCGGCAGGAATTGCCGTCCCGCCATACGTGGCGCCAGAATCTGCAAGGGAAGAGAATCGGCAAAACCACCTGCCAGCGCCGATGCCAGCTGTGTAGCATCCACCCCGCTTTCTTCCGCCAAGGCCACAGCTTCAGCAATTAAGACGGCGTTGGCCGCAACAATCAACTGATTACAGAGCTTGGCTACCTGCCCCGTTCCGACCGCCCCCATATGGCTAACACGTTGCGATAGATGGGCAAGTATTGGGCGTAGCTGTTCAATATCGCTCGCCAGACCACCGGCCATAATGATGAGGCTACCTTTCTCGGCGCCACCTACACCACCAGATACCGGCGCATCCACCCAATGCGCACCACTTTGTTGCTTTAATCTCTCGGCAAAGCATTGAGTATCGCGTGGTGAAATACTGGAAAAATCAACCAGTAATTGTCCCGATTTACTATGGCTAGCTAACCCATCACGACCAAACACAACACTTTCAACCGCCGCAGTATCCCTCAGACAAAGCATGAGAAGTTTGCTCTCCGCGGCCAATTGCGCCAGATTGCGTGCTGGAGAAGCTCCGGCAGATGTCAGCGCACAGCACTTATCCGCATGACGATTCCACACCTGCACCGATAGGCCTGCAGCCAGTAAACGGCGGACCATGGGTTGGCCCATTAAGCCAAGGCCAGCAAATCCGATATCAAACACAGCATGCTCCCTTCATTCATAATCAGTATCTACTTGATGGTAACTCTTTGCATCAGACTGGTGAAGGTTTTGCTATTACTAGTACCTTGCCTGCTTGTACTACACTGGTAAATAAGGTGATTAGCTACTGCTGGTCAGATCCTGGTGGGCTTATCGGATAGATTGCTTCTGTGAAAAAATTTTCGGAAACCATAACAACAGGTTTGGAGAAGTGGTTTTCCCGGGCCTTACGCTGGGGGCGCAGCAAAAGCGAGGTCAGTGCTGAGGCATTTATCGCTGGTTTGCATGAAAACGCGTTTTGTGCGCATTACCAGCCCATCGTCAGGGCCGCTACCGATGAATGCATAGGAGTGGAGGCGTTGGCTCGTTGGCGTTTAGGGCATAGCCATTTATTACCCGAGTCATTCATCCCCACAGCACTTGATGCCCATTTAATGATAGAGCTCAGCCGTTATATATTGCAGCGTGTAGCGGAGGACTTTAAACAATTCGCATTGCCTCCCCATTTCATAGTGAGCGTGAATATTCCTGCAGAGTATTTGACAATGCCAGCCCTATTGGAAGACTGCCATGAGTTGTTAGCCATCTTACAGAGCAAACAGGCGCGATTAGTGCTGGAAGTCCCCGCAACTTTACCCTTACCGGAGGAGCTGGAGGCGCAGTTAGTCACTGAGGGACTACGGCAACTGGGAATAAAACTAGCCTTGGACAATTATCTGGCGACGACAGCCAATCCCTATCACCTGCTGAAGTGGGCATTTGATTATTTGAAAGTCGAGAAAGATTATATTTCCAGTTGGGGTCAGCCAGGATTCCAGGATAACTCCCTTGACATTTTACTATCCTCCGCCCAAAAACTTGGCGCCGAGCTGATAATCAAAGGAGTAGAAAATCAAGGTCAGCACCATTACTTGAGCAAAAGAGGAGTCCCTTATTTGCAGGGCTTTTATTTTAGCAAGCCGATGACACGGAACCATTTTCGCAAATGGCTGTATTCAGGAATTATCGAAGACAAACCGACAAATCAGAAGTAAGTTGGGCTCATGCTTACCATGAATATTTTTAATACTCAGTATTCTTGTAATAGATCTTTAATAATGGAACGTATCTTGCTGGTTTCAAATGGCTTATCACAATGAGCAGATACACCAGCCGCTTCTACCTCGGCTAAACGCTGACTATTGGTTTCACTCGTCACCATAAGTATAGGAACTTCAGCTTGCGAGTAGTGATTGCGTATATGGCGAGCGAGTTCACAACCGTCCATCTCCGGCATGTGATAGTCGATCACGATAAGGTTGAAGTGCTTGTCTTCAAGCAACAGAATAGCTTCTGCCCCACCAACTGCCTCATCAAAATTCTCAAAGCCCAGCCTTTCCAGCACCGCCCGTATGTGATGACGTGAAGTAGTACTGTCGTCCACAATCAACACATTCAGGGTAGCCAGATCGCTATCCACTTCAGCCCCCAGGCTTTCGGCATTGATAAAGTCCAAGGCATTGCCCAAGGCGGCATCCAATTGCTGATAGCTAAAAGGTTTGGGCAAAATAGCCAAGCTGCCTGCCTGGCGGATAGGTTCCAGACGCTCAGCTTTGGTTTCGCTGGAAACCAGAATAAATGGCATATTGTTCAAGTCTTGGCTGTCACGCATCGTTGTGACAAGATCATGGCCGGTCATGTCTGGTAGATAGTAGGCGCTGATCACCAAGTCTGGCGGGTAATGCCGGGCATGCTCTATTAGTTCTTGTCCGTTCCCGTGTACTTCTATGCGTGAAATTCCCATTTCCCCCAATGCCTTGCAGATAACGTGTGCCTGCATAGTAGAAGGCTCTGCCAATGAAATGATCAAATGCTGTACTTCTAACATACCCTTCCCCTTGCGTTTGCCACCGAGACTTCTGGCAATACCTGTTACTAAAATTCGCCGCTCTATATGATGGTTTGGCACGAATTGTTCAGCGCATCAAGGTAAAAGTGCATTGGCGCTGTTGTTATTGCCGATAGCCGCAGGGGATTTAACGGCAAAACTTGCCGCCAAGCCGGCGTTGGCAGGCAGGTTTGCCGGTTTCCCTGTGTATTGTTTATCTGAAAACCAAGGCATTGCTAGGGATCAAAATACTGGCATAGTTTGTGCTTGTATATCGGTATTGAGGAGAGCTATCCATGTTAGACAAAATTGCCAAACATTTTGATTTTCAGCAGCGCTCACTGAATTTGCGCTCCTACCGTGCCGAAGTACTGGCCAGCAATATTGCCAATAATGAGACGCCTTATTACAAGGCTATGGATTTTGACTTTACACAAGCGCTGAAGTCACAGGTGGATTCGCAAGGGCGCTTGGCCATGCAGGCAACCGATGAACGCCACTTCAGCAACAATGACCGTGGCAATGGTCTTCGCGCACAGCTGCAATACCGCACGGCAGTGCAACCTAGCCTAGATGGCAATACCGTGGACATGGATGTAGAACGTGCTGCGTTTGCTGACAACGCAATCAAGTTTCAATCGACACTGACGTTCCTAAATAAGCGTATAAGCGGCCTGAATACAGCCATTCAGGGACAGGGAGGTAACTAATCATGTCTTTATCTAATGTCTTTACCATTGCGGGTTCCGGTTTATCCGCCCAGTCAATGCGTCTAAATCTAGTCGCCAGCAATATTGCGAACGCTGAAAGCAGCACGAGTTCAACTGGCCAGCCCTACAAGGGTCGCCACGCGGTATTTACGGCCATACCGGTTTCTGCCGCTCAGCCACAAGTAGCTGGTGTACGTGTTACCGCGGTAGTAGAGGATCAGACACCACCTCGTTTGAAATACGACCCCGGCAACCCTCTTGCCGATCAGAGAGGATTTGTCACGTTACCTAATGTGAATCCGGTGGAAGAGATGGCGGATATGATTGCAGCTTCGCGTGCCTATCAAAATAATGTTGAAGTCATGAACACCGCTAAAACCTTGCAACAAAAAGTATTGCAACTTGGCCAATAAACCTTGAAAGGACTATGCGATGGCTTCTAACCCTTATGATGTGATCAACACCCCCGCAAGCAGCAGTGCCGCAAACACCGCAGCTCAAAGCCCTTTGGGCGGCAGTAGTGCCGAGGATATTCAAAGTACTTTTTTAAAACTGTTTATGGCGCAGCTACAAGCGCAAGATCCTCTTAACCCTATGGATAACAGCCAGCTCACCAGCCAAATGGCACAGATCAGCCAGGTGAGTGGTATTCAGCAGTTGAATCAATCGATGATGAGTCTAGTTGGAGCACAAGCGGCCTCCCAATCGCTAATGGCCGCAGGAATGATTGGCAAAAATGTGATGGTGGAAGGTAAGGACTTAACCTTAGCAAATGAGGGCTCAAACAGCCAAGGCGGCGTATTGCTGGATGGCCCAGCCCAGTCATTAACGGTTAGCGTTAAGGATGCCAACGGCAATGTAGTCAAAAACATCACCATCCCGCAGCCCGTCGCCGGAGTCAACACCTTTCAGTGGGATGGAACGGATAATGACGGAAATCAATTGCCCCCTGGCCAGTACAGCTTTAGCGCCGACGTCGCCCAGGCCAGTAGCGGAGGCACAACTAAAGCGACACCTTACAACGCCAAAACAGTTAATGCTGTTGCTTGGGACAAAGGGGTACCAGAATTGGTCTTGGCCGATGGCAGCCGCGTCGGCTTAGGTGATGTCGCCCAAATGACCGCCTGAAACAAAGAAATTTAAATTGCATTTGATAATGAGGAATTAATAAAATGGGCTTTCAACAAGGTTTAAGCGGTCTTAATGCAGCATCGACCCAACTCGACACAATTGGCAACAATATTGCTAATGCCAATACTTATGGCTTTAAAAGTTCAAGATCAGAGTTTGCCGATATCTATGGCAATACTTTATATGGTATTGCTCGCACCTCGCCGGGGATTGGTGTCAGAGTAGCGGCCATCACGCAGAATATGAGTAATGGCAATGTCTCTACCACTGGGCGCAGTCTGGACATTGCCATCAATAACAGCGGCTATTTTACCGTTGCTAGGCCAGATGGCACCTTGGCCTACACACGGAATGGCCAGTTTCAGGTTAGCAATCAAGGCTATATTGTCAACGATGGCAATCAGTTACAAGGCTGGCAGGCCGACTCTGCTGGCGTGGTGACTCAAGGCCAGCTAACTAATCTGCGCTTGGATACCAACTTGATATCGCCAGAGGCATCCACCAAAGGAACGATAGGCATTAACCTGGATTCGCGCGTGTCGCCACCCACAGTGACGCCATTGGACCCTACCAATGCCAGTTCTTACAACTGGGCCAATACCAATACTGTTTATGACTCATTGGGCAATCCGCACCAAGTCACTTTGTACTATGTAGCTGGCACGCCTACAGCGACAGGTAACTCTTGGACCGCAACGGCTTATGTTGACGGTTCTCCAGCAACGACTCCCAACACCTACAGTTTGGACTTTAATACCTCTGGGGTATTAACTAATACCACGCCATTCAATATTACCTTTACGCCTAATCCAGTCAATGGCTCGGCAATCCCGCAAACTGTCGCGCTCAGTTTTACCGGTTCGACCCAGGTGGGTCAGAATTTTGGCGTCACCACTCCACCAACGATTGATGGTTTTGCACCAGGAACGTTGAAAGGCATCAACATTTCCAGCACCGGCATAGTACAAGCCACTTTCACTAATGGACAGACCAAAACGATAGGACAAATTGCATTAGCCAACTTTATCAATCAACAAGGTCTGCAGCCGATTGGAGATAACTTATGGTCGCAAACTTTTGATTCCGGCGCGGCTTCATACAATGCTCCTGGCTCCGGCAACGTCGGCACGGTACAAGCGGGCGCATTGGAAGATTCAAATGTGGACTTGACCGGCGAACTTGTGAACATGATCACAACGCAGCGTTACTATCAAGCAAATGCACAAACCATTAAGACCCAGGACACTCTGGTACAAACCCTACTGAATATTTGATCGTAAAAAGAGGCTAGCCAATGGATAGGGTACTTTATTTGGCAATGAATGGTGCTAAGCATGTCATGCTGCAGCAAGCAACCACCGCTAATAATCTGGCAAATGTACACACCAATGGCTTTAAGGCCGATCGAGCCGCTTTTCGAGCCTTGCCGGTGATTGGGGATGGAGCCCCAACACGTACCTATGTGGTCGACAATACTGTTGGGCATGACTTAAGCCAAGGCAGCCTAATACAGACAGGAAACGTCAGTGATTTTGCTTTGGGCTCACCGGGATTCTTCGCGGTACAAGCGCCAGATGGTAGTGAGGCGTATACCCGTGACGGCGGTTATGTACTGGACAACAATGGTATGATGCGAACCAGTTCTGGTTTGCCAATCATAGGTGATGGTGGCCCCATCACCGCGCCAACCGGCTCCAGCATTCAACTCGGCGCCGATGGCTCTGTTATTGCGATACCTCTTAGTGGGACGTTACGTACACCACAGTTACTGGGTCAGATCAAAATGATTAATCCAGGTCCAAAAGAAGTCTACAAAGGTGAGGATGGTTTATTTCGCCTTAACGCCGGTGGTATCGGTGTAGCGGACCCTAATGTCAAACTGGTTTCGGGAGTTTTAGAATCAAGTAACGTCAATTCGGTGGAAAGCCTGGTACAAATGATTTCTCATGCTCGCCACTACGACTTAAACATTCAAGCTATGCAGACGGCAAAGCAGGATGATCAGCAAGCCACTCAACTACTATCGATGAATTAGCCCATTTCAGGTAACTAGCCATGATGCGCGCCCTGTATATTTCTAAGACCGGCATGGATGCCAGTCAGTTTCAGCTGGATGTTGTTACCAATAATCTAGCTAACGTTAATACCGTCGGTTTTAAACGCAGCCGAGGAGTGTTTGAGGATTTGTTTTACCAGACTTTACGTCAACCAGGCGCACAACTAGCGAATGGCAATACCACACCGACCGGCTTACAGATTGGTACGGGGGCTGCCGCAGTCGCCTCTAAGCGTATCCACGCACAAGGCAACCTGACTCAGACCGGGCAACCTTTAGACATGGCGATTTCTGGGGAGGGGTTCTTCCGCATTTTATTGCCGGATGGCACCACCTCCTATACCCGTAATGGAGAATTCACGCGTAACTCTAACGGCGACATTGTCAACCCTGATGGTTACCCGCTGAACCCAAATATCAATATTCCTGGCACAGCCACTCAGATAACAGTTTCTACTGCTGGCGTAGTGCAATATTTTTTGCCCAACAATCCAGCAGCGCAAACCGCAGGCACTTTGCAGTTAACCACTTTTATTAATCCGCAAGGTTTAGAAAGTATTGGCAACAACCTGTATTTACAATCGGCTGCTTCTGGTGACCCACAAGATGGTGATGCACAAACCGATAGTCGGGGAGCGATTAGAAATGGTTTTGTAGAAGCTTCTAACGTTAATGTTACTGAAGAATTAGTAAATATGATTACAGCTCAGCGTGCATTTGAAATGAACTCACGCGGCGTTTCTACAGCAGATCAAATGTTACAAAAGCTGAGCCAATTATAAGTGGTCTAATGCCCTGCAATAAATGGTTACGAAAGAGGTACAGAATGAAGAAAATATTATTATCAGCGACTCTACTTGCACTACTTTCCGCTTGTGTAGTGCAAGAGCCACCACTGGTACAGCAACCTACCAGCGCCCGCCCCCAACCACAAGCTGTCAGCATTGCTAATAATGGTTCCATCTATCAGGCAGTAAGTTATCGGCCTCTATTTCAGGATCGAGTGCCCGCTTATGTTGGCGATACTTTGACAGTAAATATTCAGGAACGCTCCACTACCTCCGCTACTGAGCAAACCACCAATACGCGTACTTCTGCATTAAATAGCAGCATTAGTGCCGGGATGAAAATTCCGTTCTTGCCGGGCGGTCTTGCCAATCAATTCGGCGGAACTAATTTTACCGGAAACGGCTCGGCAAATAATACGGGCAAGGGCGACAATAAAGTGGCTACCTCGTTTATCAGTTCGATTACCGTCACGGTGATTGATGTCTTGGCCAACGGTAACTTGGTAGTAAGCGGCGAAAAAGTGGTCCGGATTAATAGCGATACAGAGTCTATTCGTTTATCTGGCGTAGCAAATCCTCGCGATATCGGTTCTGATCGATCTTTGTCATCACTTAAATTGGCGGATGCTCGCATAGAGCAGCAAACCAAGGGTAATAATAGGCTTTACAATGAGCCGGGCTGGTTATCGCGGTTTTTCCTGAGTATTTTACCTATTTAAACGCCCTATCGACCTCTTGGAAATCGGATCAAACATATGAAATATTTTATTCTGGCTATTGCCTTACTATTAGGGATAAGCCCCCTAATGGCGGCACCACAGCGTTTGAAAGATTTAACCAATGTCGGAGGCGTACGACCTAACCAATTAATTGGTTATGGTTTAGTGGTAGGGCTGGATGGCAGTGGTGATAAGGTAACCTCCTCACCCTTTACGGGTCAGGCCATGGCAAATATGTTGAATCAGTTAGGTGTGCAAATTCCACCGGGTACGCGCTTGGATCCCAAAAATGTTGCCGCCGTTTCCTTAACCGCTACCTTGCCCCCCTTTGCCCGCCCAGGACAAGCACTTGATGTGACAGCGTCGTCGATAGGGGATGCCAAAAGTTTGCGTGGTGGCACCTTGCTACTCTCACCGCTAAAAGGCGCTGATGGCCAGATTTATGCCATGGCACAAGGCAATGTAGTAGTAGGGGGGGCGGGTGCGGCCGCAGGTGGAAGCTCCGCCCAGATCAATCAGCTAAGTGTCGGTAGAATTCCAGCCGGAGCGACGGTTGAGCGCCAAGTACAAACTGCATTAGGAGATGGCGAATTTATCAATCTTGAACTGCGCGAGGCGGACTTTACTACAGCTAATCGCGTCATGCAGGCAATTAATAAAGAATTTGGTCCAAGTACCGCGCGAGCAATAGATGGGAGTTTGATTGAGGTACGCGCTCCTTTTGATAGCAATCAACGGGTACAGTTTTTATCAAGAATGGAAAATATTGCCGTTGATCCGGCAGAAGTCTCCCCTGTAGTTATTATCAATGCACGCACCGGGTCAATTGCGATGAATCGAGCAGTCACTTTGGCTCCTTGTGCAGTCTCCCATGGCAATTTATCAGTAACAGTCAATAATACGCCCCAGGTTAGTCAGCCTAATGCTCTGTCCGGAGGACAAACAACGACGACTAATCAGGCCAATATCAATATCAGTAGTGCTGGTGGCCGCGTCATGAACGTACCTGGTAGCGGTAATCTTTCCAGCGTAGTCAGTGCGTTAAATGCTTTGGGCGCGACACCGCAGGACCTTGTCTCGATTCTGCAAGCGATGAAATCTGCAGGTGCTTTGCAAGCAGATTTGCAGATTATCTAGTTACCTTAAAAGATATCCATAGCTCTAAGGGCGACTTGTAATCGCCCTTAGAGCCGCTAACAAAACCCCTGATCCCGCGTTGTGCCTCCTTGCCGTACTACTGGTACTGTCTGCGTCGGCACACCTCGGCTCAGGAACTCTTCGAGGTTTTGTTAGCGGCTCTTATTATTGGCGCAGATTTTGCTTTAAGTCAAAGGATGAAGGAGAAATAAATGGCGATTCCATCTACTAGCCCCAGTATTAGCTCCAGCGACTTGCTTAATCAGCAACTGGCAGTTGATCCGCAACAGTTAAGTAATCTCAAAGCGCAGGCAATTAAGGACCCCAAGGGGGCCGCTCGCCAGGTTGCCTCTCAATTTGAAGCCTTACTTATGAGCACTTTGCTGAAAAGTATGCGCGAGACCAAGTTTGATACTGATCCGGAGTCGAATGATCTTAATACCTATCAAAGTATGTACGATCAGCAAATGGCGCAGACTTTGAGTGCAAGTGGCGGCATGGGCTTAGGAGATATGTTGTATCGCCAAATTGCCAAACAATCTAATTTCACGCCGGATGATGATGCTCATAAAGTCGTGCGCCTGGCCCCTTCCCCTCATTTGGAAGTACGGCCAAATAGCATTAAAGCCCTCTTGGCTTATCAGCAAACGCAGCAACAGCTCAACGAAGGCACGGCAGTTAGTAGTAGTAAAACACAGGCAGCTCCCGCGATTAGCACCGGGGGCAATCGGGATTTTGTTAATGCAATGCTGCCACACGCTCGTGAAGCGGCCAATAAACTGGGCGTCGCTCCGGAAGCGGTAGTCGCCCATGCGGCCTTGGAGAGTGGCTGGGGCAAACGAGCTATCCGGCACGAGGATGGCAGCAATAGCCACAATTTGTTTGGGATTAAAGCAACAACCGCCTGGCAAGGCAAAACCGTTAGCGTGATGACCACTGAGTACGAAAACGGCGTCGCGCAAAAGCGTGTAGAGAAGTTTCGTTCATATGACTCTTACAGCGCCGCATTCAATGACTACGCCAATTTACTGAAAGACTCTCCGCGCTACAAAAATGTGCTGAACCAAGGGCAGAATATGTATGGCTTCGCCCAGGGTCTGCAAACCGGGGGCTATGCCACAGATCCACGCTATGCCCGAAAACTCGTAGATGTAGCGGCATCGCTGGCTCAGCAGATGGCGCGTAGCTGAATCGTATTGGTAGATTTGCAAATTCTATTGGCTATCAAGTTTTGGTACTAATAACCGATATATTAGTTAATGAAGGGGAGAGGAGAACATGGGCTCCAGTATTTTTGGAATAGGTGTTAGCGGACTGAATGCCGCCCAAGCGGGCTTAACAGTCACCAGTAATAATATGGCCAATGTTTCTACTGCAGGCTATAACGCTCAGTACGTTACGCAAGGTGACCGTACCCCCCAAAATTATAGTTTTGGCTTCTTGGGAAAAGGCGTAGATATTACCAATGTGCTGCGTACTTATGACCAGTTTCTGACCGCCCAGGTACGCAATGCTCAAGCGAACACCAGCTATTATCAAACCCAGGTTGATCAGCTCAACCAGATTAATAATTTGATGGCCGATAATTCAGTTGGTCTGAGCCCTGCTTTTCAAGATTTTTTTGGCGCCCTGCAAACTCTGTCACAACAACCCAACTCACAACCAAGCAGGCAAGCTGCCTTGAACATGGCCCAAGCATTAGCCGGCAAATTCAATGCAGTTGGTGATCAATTGCAGCAAATGCAAACAGGTGCCAATGGGCAAATCAAAACCACGGTCGATAGCATCAATGCCTTAGCTACCCAGATTGCCAGCCTTAATACTGAGATTGCTACGCTAACCGGAGCGAATCCAGCAAGTGCTCAGCCAAATGCCCTATTGGATAAACGCGACCAAGCAGTATTAGAACTAAATAAATTAGTCACAACAAAAGCAGTACCGCAATCTGACGGTAGTTATATTGTGTATATTGGTAGCGGCCAGACCTTAGTCGCCGGCCAGCAAGTCAATACCTTAGCTACACAGCCTTTAGCGACAGACCCTACCACGTTGGAGTTAGTGTTTAATAACCCTAACGGTACAGTGACACCGATTCCAAATAGCTTGATTACTGGCGGTCAACTGGGAGGCTTACTCACCTTCCGCGATGGCCCACTCTTGCAGTCACGCCAACAGCTAGGGACTTTAGCGATCAATTTTACGGCGACAATGAATTATCAAAGTCAGCTGGGTATGGATGCAAACGGCAATCCTGGGCAACCCATGTTTAATGATCTGTCCGCTTACACAAGCAACCCGCAGAATGCAGCCAGTAATTTGCGAGTCATCATGGGTGACCCCGCCAAGCTGAGTACCGCCTCTAATATGGTCTCGACTGGAGGAGCCGGCGGTACGGCAACCATGAGTGGGGTATGGGCCAGTTTACCTGGCGGCTATGCCGCCAGTATCAATAGCGTACCACCGGTATTTCCTAGTGCTGCAACACATCCATCAATCGGTATGACGGGCATGACGATTACTGCTTCTGCCACAATACCGGTAACCATGACTGCCACAATTGCAGGAACCAACGGTGGTGGCCCATATAATGTGGTGGTGGATTCAAATGCTCCTACGGGTTCAAATAGTTTTAAATTGCAAACAATAGGAACGCCTCCAGTTGACGTAGGTATTGGTTTTCAATTATCCAGCGCGCCAACAGCAGGACAAACCTTCACTGTAGGACCTGCTCCAGTAGGAACGCCATCGCCCGGCGACAATACCAATCTGCAACAATTGATCAATCAGCAGAATACCGCCTTGGTGAATGGTCAATCCTATCAAACCTACTATTCCACCTTGGTAGCCTCAGTGGGCAACCAAACTAATACCGCACAATTACAGGCAACAGCTGCAACGACCACTCTGCAACAGGTGTCGACCAATTTGTCTAATGTGACCGGAGTGAATCTCGATCAAGAATTGGCAAATTTATTGATCTACCAACAAGCTTATCAAGCTTCTGGCAAGGTTATTCAAACCGCACAGACCATTTTTAATAGCGTTTTGAATATGCTTGGTTAAGGAAAAAAAAATGCGAATCAGCTCTAATACTATTTATCAAACCGGCCCGAGCAATATGCAAAGCCTGCAGTCTCAATTGCTCAAGCTGAATATGCAGATTGATAGCCAAAAGCGAGTATTAACTCCGGCAGATGATCCTGTGGCAGCAGCACGAATTCTAGAATTAAATCAGTCTCAAGGGCAAAATAGTCAGTTTGTCAACAATACACAGGCGGCCAGTTCGTGGCTGTCCCTATCAGAAACAGCGGTCAAGAGTGCATCCGACTTATTAATCAGCATGAAGAGTCTGGCCATTTCGGCGGGTAATGGTGCCTTAGGGCCACAAGAGCTACAAGCGATACAAACCCAGGTCCAAGGTGGTCTCACCGAGTTGACGGGATATGCCAATGCCACAGATGGTCGTGGCCAGTATCTGTTCAGTGGCAATAAAACTGATACTGTCCCTTTTGCGGTTAGTTTGGCAGCAACACCTGTAGCAAGCTATCAGGGGGACACTGGTCAGCGTAATATGCAGATTAGCTCCTCACGTTTACTCACCATCTCTGATCCAGGCAGTACCGTATTTGGTCAGCCGGGCGGCAGTCCCACAGCGGCTTTTGATGCTTTAGTGCAGCTCAATAATTTATTAGGCCAAAATCCCAAACCAGCCACTTTTGCCTCCGACTTGAATAATGCAATCAATGCCGTTGATAGTGCACAACAGCAGTTGTCGGTTGGTTTGGCGTCAATCGGAGCAAGAGGCCAAGAAAATGATAATGTGCAAAATATGGGTAGCAGTTTGAATATTCAGTATGCGAGTGCCATCAGTGATTTACAGGATTTAGATATGCCACAAGCCATCAGTAACTTCACGATGGTAGAGACTTCACTAAAGTTTACGCAGGCAACATATGCAAAAGTTATGCAACTCTCTTTGCTTAACTACGTTTCTTAAGAGCTAATCGCCATGCCTTCTCAAAAAGGCATGGCTGACTCATTCAACTCGTTTTTCTAGTCACTATCCAGAGAAAACTACGCGTGGCTTAGAGCCGCTAACAAAACCTCGAAGAGTACCCAAACCAAGGTGCACAGACGCAGACAATACAAGTAGTGCGGCAAGGCTGAACACAGTCAGCCCTCTTCTTCAATACACCAGCTAAGCAAAAATACTTAAACTGTCTTTGCCTGTTTTCGATGGTGCTAAAGCATCTAATGTGGTGACTTCGACTTCCGCTATTGCTTGCTTACCAGCACCGCGCTGGAACGCCTGTTGCTGTTGACCAGACTGCCCACTGGATACTTGCGAATCAGTCAGTTGAATACCGCTGGCCGCTAACATCGAAGTCAGTCGGTGCATATTGCTTTCCAAAGCCTCGCGGGTAGCCGGTACCGCTGCAACAAACAATACTTGTGCTTGTTCATTGCCATTCATCTTCAGGGTAATTTCTATCGGGCCCATTTGCGGTGGATTAAGCTGAATCTGCGCTTTATCATTTTTCAGACTCACCATCCCCAGCACTTGTTCACTCATTGCCTTACCCCAGTTCGGATCATTCACCGGTAGCGCCACGGCCAGATTGAGTGGCTTGTTAATGGCAACTTCCTGTTGTGGCATGGTTTGAGTTTGCGTCGGCAAAAATTGCACGGCCAATTGACTACTATCCGGCAAATCTTGCTGCGCTTGTGACAACAAATGAGCTGGCTTATTATCCGCACCCAATAAGCTTTGCACGTCCGGTTTGAGATTCAACAATTTAGCACTGTCAGCGGTATCAACCACTTTGCTTAATGAGTCTGGGCTGACCTGATATTGCGCTTGAATCGCAGCAGGTAGCGCCGCCAGCAGCAAAGAGTCCGGCAATACAGACTCTCCGGTTTGAATAGGCTTGGCATCGTCTGCTTTTTTATCTGGCGCTAAAAAATTAGTATCGGCACTAGGCAAAAACGAAGCCCCCAAAGTGCTCATATTCATTTGCAGGCCCAACAGACTGGCAAATAGATCGCCACCGCCTGCAGCAGCCGAGGCCTCAGCCACATTGCTACCAGGCATGCTGGGTTTGCTATTAGCCACCACACTGCTTGCAGTATTGATATTCATAGTCATCAGAAACTCACAGAAGTGAACGTTATACTTAGCAAAGCAAGGAACATGCCAGCAAGTAGAAAGGCTAATCTTCTGTTTGCTGGGATGCATCCCAAAACTGACGAGCAGCAAACTCATCGGTCACTTTTTGTTGTAGGCGAATTTCTTTGCGTAATGCACGCTCTTGCTCGCGCTCTAACAGTTTGCCAAAAGCTTTGAGTTTTTTATATTCACTCTGCCAGGTCTGTCGCTCCAGCAAAAACCTTTGAGTACAGCGATCTATCTCACTCTGCTGCTGTACGACTGCTTCATTCAATCGTCCAAGAAAACGCTGGAAATCCTGATACTGCAGCACCCCCATACCTTGTGTAGCATGAGTGGTCAGACGGGTACGATACTCGTCACGAAAATTCTCTAGTTGTTGCATACGTGCATAGGCTTCGTTTAATTTATTCTGCGCATTATTCATGCGCTCAGCGGCGGCTTTCTGTTTGTCTTCCGCTAAATGTATCAGCAGTAGATATTTGCTCTCAGCCATGATTCATGCCTAAATCAGAACGCTGTGCAATTGCTCACAACTGGAGCGATAATCATGCGACTCATTCATAGGCTGTGTTAGGAAGCTCACCATAGGTAATTGCCGGCGGATGGCATCATCAAGGATAGGATCGGAGCCAGGGACATAGGCACCAACGCTGATGAGATCGCGGTTACGCTGGTAACGAGAGTAAAGCTGTTTGAAATGGCGCGCCCATTCAGTCTGCTGCTGTGGCACGACATCCACCATCACTCGGCTGATTGACTGCTCAATGTCGATGGCAGGGTAATGCCCTGCTTCGGCCAGTTCTCGCGATAAAACAAAGTGCCCATCCAGAATCGCTCTGGCTGAGTCTGCGATTGGATCTTGCTGGTCATCACCTTCAGACAACACAGTATAAAAACCAGTAATAGATCCCCCACCTGCGGTGGCATTACCTGCACGCTCAATCAATTGCGGGAGCTTGGCAAATACGGAGGGAGGATAACCCTTGGTGACCGGCGGCTCACCAATCGCCAAGGCAATTTCGCGCTGAGCCATTGCATAGCGGGTAACGGAGTCCATCAGCAACAGTACCTGCTTGCCCTGAGCCCGAAAATATTCGGCCAGCGCAGTGGCATAGGCAGCTCCGTGCAAACGCATCAAAGGAGGTAGGTCGGCAGGAGCCGCCACCACTACCGCCCGGGCAATGCCTTCTTCTCCTAGGATATTATCGATGAAGTCCTTCACTTCGCGACCGCGCTCACCAATCAGACCCACCACCACCACATCTGCCTGAGTAAAACGGGCCATCATGCCCAGCAATACCGACTTACCGACACCGGAACCGGCGAACAAACCTAAACGCTGACCTCTACCCACTGTAAGCAGGCCATTGATTGCCCGCACCCCGACATCAAGAACATCATGCACAGGTGAGCGACTCAGGGGATTCAGCGGTTGGCTGTAGAGTGGAAACCAGGCCTCCGGATAAATAGGGCCTTTGTCATCTAGTGGTCGGCCTAGCGAATCAAGCACCCGCCCCAGTAAACTCATCCCCACCGGCACCTGTCGCCCAGTCTGCTGATTATCAAGCTGTACCGGCCCAGCCTGGCCGTATTGCGGGGGATGTTGTGACCGCAAGGGCGTCACCGGCGTACCTGGCAACAAACCCTGTACATTCGATAAAGGCATTAAAAAGGTTTTGTCACCGGCAAAACCGACGACCTCAGCATCCACTATCTGGCTATCAAGCAAGGACACCTGACAGGCACTGCCCACGGGTAACTTGACGCCGACAACTTCCATTACCATGCCAGTGACTCGTACTAGCCGTCCATAAGGCTGCCATAGTTTGGTTTCATTTGCGGTAGCAGTGCAGGCTTGCAGCCAAGCACGCTGCCGTTCAAGTAGATTCTGACTCATTACTGCTACACCCCAATGCCTGCTGCAATGTGGCTAACCTTGATGACAAGGTCAAATCCAAACGCAAAGCAGCAGTATCAATGAGGCAGCCGCCACGTTCAATCGCCGGGTCTTCTATCCATTGCCATTGAGTTTCCGGGGTTTCTTGCGACAGGAACTCGCGCGCCACCGCCACATCGGCCGGATTGACCCGCAAACGCGCCTGCCCCAGAGTGGCAGGCAAATCATTTAATGCGCTACCGAGTAAAGCCGCAATCACGCTGCTATCCGTTTGTATTTGCATCTGCACTAACCGACTAGCTAGTGCTAGCGCCAAGTTGAGTAAATCTTGTGACAACTCATGCTCTACACGGGACAACTCATTAGCAAATTGTGCCGCCATCTGCTGTAGTGGTTGCCAAGCCTCGCTAAAACGAGCCTCCTGCTCAGCACGCACCTCAGCCAAACCCTGTTCACGCCCGGCGAGTAATCCTTGATCGTAACCTTCGGTACGACCCGACTCCGAGCCTGCATCATAGCCAGCCTGCCAAGCTTCTTGGTGAATGCTTTCCAGTTCCGCAGCCGTCGGATAAGTACTCACCTCGTGGTTTTCTTCTACTGACAGTGTTTGTTGCTTGCTATCATCTAATTCTTGCTGGCTAGGCGCAGGACTCTTACTTGCTTCAAGCTCATCACGCCGTTGTCTAGATAGAGTCATCAACTGCACTGGCGTTAATTTTTCATTAAAACCATCCAGCACGGCTGGTCGCCAACTGCGCCATTCGCCCAGTTCATCGGCCGAGATAATGGTCTTATTCGACAAGACCTTCATCCCCACCCTTACTACCTAAAATAATCTGCCCATCGTCAGCTAGTTTACGTACCACTTTGAGAATTTCTTTCTGCTCTGCCTCCACCTCCGACAATTTAACCGGCCCTTTAGATTCCAGATCGTCACGTAACATTTCGGCGGCACGCTGTGACATATTTCGGAAGATTTTTTCTTTCAATTCTGCACTGGTACCCTTTAGAGCAATCACCAGCGTATCAGACTGTACCTCTCGCAAAATAGTCTGAATAGAGCGATCATCAATTTCGAGAATATTCTCAAATACAAACATCTTGTCCTGAATGCGCTGAGCCAGTTCCGGATCATACTCACGGATATAGTTCAATGCCGTAGCCTCCACATTAGAGCCCATGAAATTGAGAATTTCTGCGGTCATACCCACCCCACCCGCAGCGCTTTTCTTCATGCGGTCAGAGCCTGACAACAACTGTGTCAATACATCATTCAACTCACGTAAAGCCTGCGGCTGCACCCCCTCCAGCGTGGCGGTACGGATGAGAACCTCATTACGCATCCGCTCAGGGAAGAAAGACAGAATAGAACTGGATAGGTCTGGCTCTAAATGCACCAGGATAGTCGCAATAATTTGTGGATGTTCATTACGAATCAAATCTGCAGCGGAGGAAGGGTCCATCCATTTCAGACTTTCGATACCACTATGGTCATTACCCTGCATGATTTTATCAAGCAGATTGGCCGCCTTATCGGGCCCCAAAGCTTCGGTCAACACATTACGCAGGTACTCATCCGAGGCACCGATACTCACCCTGGCCGCACACTCTTTGCGAAAGTCAGCGACCACTTCGTCAATCTGCTCATAACTCAGATTATTAATAGCTGCCATAGCCAGAGAGATTTTTTGTACCTCTTTTGGCCCCAGGTATTTGAAGACCTCGACCGCCTCGGCCTGCCCCAAACTGAACAGCAAGATGGAACTACGACGTACCCCGTTCTCACTCATCAGCGTTAATCCATTCCTTAATGATCTGGGCAGCCATGCGCGGATCGGTCTTCACCATATCACGCACAGCCTCAAGATTACTGGTGTAATGACGAATTTGCGCTTCACGCAACGCACTATTGGCCCCAACCTCATCCATCATCTGCGCGGCACCAGCTGTCCCTACTTCACCGTCCTCACCTGCCACGCCCAACAAACGACCCCCACCAGCAATGGGTTGTCCATTGGCATCCACACCGCCTTCCCCAGCAACAGCCGGAGGCGACTTAGTCAAGTCGCGCATAATGGGCCGCACGACACCGAATAACAAATAGAGAACAGCGATGCTCAGTAGCGTGTACTTAATCAAATTAGGCGCGTTATTACTAACATAATCGGTGACTTTTTCTTGCATCGTCAACGGAATTTCGGCATCAGCAAAAGCCGCGTTCACCACGTTTAACGTATCGCCCCTCTGTACGTTATAACCCATTGCCTCTTTAACCAGATTATTAATTTGCTGCACTTCCTGCGTCGTGAGCGGCGTGGGTTTCAACTCTCCGTTTTTATCGGGCATACGCCGATAGTTCACCACCACCGCTGCCGATAAGCGCTTGACCAAACCTTGTGGCAAACGGGTATGCTGAATCGTTTTATCCACTTCATAATTAGTCGTGATATCACGCTGTAAAGCGCCATTCGGGCCAACTGTCTGCCCGGAAAGCGTAGCGGTACCTGGTGCAGCACCTGGCGGTAGAGTAATGGGGGCTGACGCAGCTGATGGCGGCTGATTGGACAACGCCCCCGGCACCCCAGACGGCAAGGCTGCACCATTGGCTAGCCTTTCACTGATTTGCTGACTACGCGTCGCTGATGGGCTAGGAGTAGAGTTAGGTTTGAAGGTTTCCGAAGTTTGCTCTACTTCGGAAAAATCGACATTAGCGGTAATTTGTGCCCGTGAGTTACCCTTGCCAAAAATAGGCTCGAGAATATCCTCAATACGTTTGACGTAGCTCTCTTCAATCTGTCGCACAAAGCTTAACTGGCGCTGATCTAGTCCTGAATTTTCATCTAGGCCGGCCTGCTTAGATAGTAAGTTTCCTTCTTGATCAACAACAGTGACATTCTTCAGCGGTAGATTGGGCACCGAACTGGAAACCAGATGCAGGATACCCGCGATTTGACCAGCATCCAGCATACGTCCACGAAATAGCGTCAGCATCACCGATGCCGTTGGTGGCTGCTGCTCACGTACAAACACGCTTTGTTTCGGGGTAGCAATATGCACCCGCGCACTCTCCACTGAGCCGACGGCTTCAATGGTACGCGCCAACTCACCTTCAATAGCACGTTGATAGTTGACCTGTTCAGCAAACTGGCTGATACCAAACCTCTGGTTATCCATCAGTTCAAAGCCCACACCCCCAGTTTTAGGCAAACCCTGCACTGCCAGCCTGAGACGTGCGTCATACACCTTATCCGATGGCACAGAAATGACGCCGCCCTCACCCAATTGGTAGGGGATATTCATTTGCTGTAATGCGGCGACTACTTGGCCACCATCACGATCAGCAACATTAGAGAACAACACGCGATAGTTAGGAGTACGGTTCAAAATCACCGCCCCCACAATCACAGCAAAAATAGCAGCAAGTGCTGCTAAAAATAGGATTTTTTTGTTATTGGGGAGCGTCTTGAAGCGATCATTTGCTTCATTAAGGCGAGCTCGCCAAATCGGAGGAGCGTTTTCTTCTGCCAGATCAGCCATACAGTGGTTTTTGGTTTAGGCCCACCGCCGCCGGCTCATGACTACCGGCAACGCTAGACTTGAGTATTCATGATTTCCTGATAGGCGGTAACCAGCTTGTTGCGTGCCTGCACCATTGTCTGGAAAGACAGGCTGGCCTTCTGCAATGAGACCATGACATCCTGCAGATTAACGCCTTCCTCTCCTAACTCAAATTGCTTTTGCATCTCCTGCGAAGCCTGTTGAGCAGAATTGACTTGCTCTATTGTTGATTTAAGTACATCGGAAAACTCTAC
The DNA here is from genome assembly GCA_020830965.2 of Neisseriaceae bacterium TC5R-5. Taxonomy (GTDB): domain Bacteria; phylum Pseudomonadota; class Gammaproteobacteria; order Burkholderiales; family Chromobacteriaceae; genus Chromobacterium. The sequence continues at coordinate 4,626 of JACCFC020000006.1, read as the reverse complement.
TTGCGGGGCATCCTGAGACTGCGATGAAGCAGGTTTCCCTGCTGCAAGTGCCGATGCTGTTTTTAGCTCACCCAGCAATTGATCAATATTGGATACCGACATAGTTACTCCCTACTGCCTTCTTCTGGAGCTTTAGCGCATTCAGAGACAACACCTTCATCACGATAGCGCTGCAATTTGTAACGCAAAGTCCGCTCACTTATGCCCAGTTTCTCCGCTGCCAGCTTTTTTACCCCGCCAACTGCGGTCAAAGTATCCAGAATATGGCATTTTTCAATTGTCTTCATATCTCTTTCGTCAGACATGAAAGAACCTGCATTATTAGATATGACAGGGGGTTCCCTAGCGATTTCAGAAACGTGATCCAACAGCAAGTCTGCGGCAATAACTTCCATCCCACCGGCAAGAACGACCGCCCGCTGTATGACATTTTCCAATTCGCGGATGTTACCTTCCCAACTATAGGCCGTCAAATGGCATTCCGCATCATCCGAAAGTACCAACTGAGATCTACCTGCAGCCTCTGCATATTTCTTAAGCAGGATTCGTGCCAATGGTAAGATGTCTTCTTTGCGCTCCACCAGTGCCGGCAACCTTATCGGAAAGACATTTAAACGAAAGAACAAATCTTCGCGAAAATTACCCGCCTCCACCTCTGCTTGCAAATCACGATTAGACGTAGCCAACACACGGATATCTAGCTTTAACGTGCGAGTCCCTCCTACCCGCTCGACTTCCCGCTCCTGCAATACCCGTAGCAGCTTGGCTTGTAAGGCCAGGGGCATTTCGGTCACTTCATCAAGCAAGATTGTGCCACCTTGTGCCTGCTCAAACTTACCAGGCAGTGCTTGTGCCGCGCCGGTAAATGCACCGCGCTCATGCCCAAACAATGTCGATTCCAGCAAATTTTCAGGGATAGCCGCGCAGTTAACGGCAATAAATGGTCCAACTGAGCGCCGTGAGTACTGATGAATATAACGAGCCAATACCTCTTTGCCTGTTCCACTAGGCCCCGAAATCATCACATTAACCTCGCTATTTGCCACGCGACCAGCCAAGGCAAAGATCTGACGCATAACAGCCGACTCAGCGACGATACCGTCAAGCTGACTACTAGGCATACGTAATAAATGCTTTTCTACTTCGGTAATCAGTGCCACAGGCTCAAAGGGCTTCAACAAATAATGTGCAGCCCCCGCCCGCAATAGATCAATCGCACGTTCAATCACACCATAAGCAGTCATCAATATGAAGGGCACGCCAGGGAAATCTTTTTTTGCTGCTTCAAACAATTCATAGCCATCCATCGGCGTCATTTGTGCATCAGAAATAATCAAACCCACCGGAAATTTTTTTAATTGCTGTAGCGCTACGGTGCCATCTTCTGCTGCCAGAGTGGGATAACCTGCCAGATTAAGCGTATCTACAATTGCTTCACGTAAACTAGCATCATCCTCAACCACTAAAATAGGCAAACATTTCATTATATTTTTACTCATTAAACAGCAGCAGATCGTTGAGCCACTAGTTGCCTCAGGCGGTTGGCAATATTGCCTAATGGCAATATTTCATTCACCCCTCCTGCGGCAATCGCTTCTTTAGGCATACCAAACACCACACAACTTGCCTCATCCTGGGCAATATTCCAAGCTCCCGCTTCTTTTAGTTCCATCATACAGGCAGCACCATCCCGCCCCATGCCAGTAAGAATGATGCCGATGCAATGTGATCCAACTAAATTCGCAGCAGAACGAAATAATACGTCTACTGATGGACGGTGCCGGTTTACCTCCAACCCACCATGCAGATTAACTGCGTAGGCCCCCGAGGACACAGGCTTGATTAATAGATGCGAATGCCCTGGCGCAATATATACCGTCCCCTCTCTCACTAGCTCATTATCTTCTGCTTCTTTCACTGTAAGCTTACATAAACTATCTAAACGACTGGCAAAGGACTGAGTAAAGGTTGCAGGCATATGCTGAGCAACCAAGATCGGTGGCATCTCAGCAGGCAGTGCCGTCAACAGGGTACGTAAAGCCTCCGTTCCTCCAGTAGATGAACCAATCACAATAATAGTTTGGCTGCTACTTGGCCTTTTCTGTGGTTGTTTTGGCAAAATGACATCGGCGCTATAGCTGGCACTTACCTCCATTACAGGTTTACCTTCTCCCTTTGTCTGCTGCCTCATATTTTTCCTTGCTAGTAAATCAATAACACGTCGAACCCAACAGCTTCTTTACTCATACAAATGAGTCTGTTTAGATTAAGAAAATGCTAAAGCTTCATTGCCATGATGAAGTTGCAACACCTATTTCATCACAGACAATAATTAAAACCCTCAATTAAGGCTTGCAATCACTTTCCTTAACAATCTTAAAAATACCACTCACTCCATCTCGAAAGTGCCAAGAAGGTAAACCATTGCTAGCCATGATTTTTGCATAAATACCTGTTGCTGTCAGTTTAAGTAATTGTTTGCGCATCTGCTGAGCCAGCAGCAGGCCGCGAGGTGTAGATCGAAAAACTAATGCAGGTACGATATCTGCCACAGTATGCTTAATACTATAGTCAAACTCTGATGCTAAATGCTGTTGCGAGATGGCATCTTCAGCTAATTCGAGATAGGTATATAAATAGTCAACGCGACCAACGCGCAACATTGTCAAGGCCTGAGGGATTGAGGAAGCCTCCTTCCAGTGGTATTCAAGATGCTTTGGTACAAAATCATGATCAAAGCCACGTACCACTAAAATTGTACTTCCCTTAGGCGGCAAGGCCAGACGATCAGGAATAGGTTTTCCTTTACGCACCACAAACCCTTCATAATCTCGTAAACCCACGGTCAGATAATGCACATGTGGCTGTAAGCACAACACATCAGCGGCATAAACATCCCCCTTCCCTGCTTGATAAAATGAAGATGTAGCACGGACTACTGGCTGAAGATTAAGCCTCAGCGGCTGTCCAAATACACTGATGCTATGCAGCAGATCAGCCATCCAACCCTTATTGTTTGCAGCAAAGCCCGGCATATCTAGCACAATCACCTCAACCGCCGCTTTGGCCGAACCGCCTAAAGTCAGCATAATTAGGAACAAAACTCGGCCCATAAGCCACTGCGCATGGCAAAATGTGAAAACCTTAAAAATATTGAAATTGACTAATTTGTGCACATAAAACCCATTCTGAAGGGGCTATTTGATTGAGATGCTTTTCCACTCTCACAAAAATAGGCCAATCCACCAAGACTAACCATGTTAAAAGCACTCTGCTATCAGACTCATAAATTATTTGAATCTAGCACAAGCACCTTTGCTTTTCTGCATTCGATATTTTTTAAAAATTTTTTGTATGATTTTTATATTATCAATCATCAAAAAATCCAAAAATCATTTTATTTTCAGCAATTATAATTAATTATAAATACAAAATTCATATATCAAACTTATTGCAAATGTAGCCCACTACACCCACCTTCTTCTAACAAGAAAATCAATATGACTTTTCATAATTGCTGCTCCAAAATCAAAGAAATCATGTCTATGCTGATATTGACTATCTTGATCAATAACAATTGGTAGGATTGTTGTTTACACCACTTTTGTACCTAGAAAGACACAAAAGTGGCATTGGCTAGCTGTTCTTGAAAGAGGAATGAGGGAGAGTAAATTCATGCTCAAATACTGGATTTTCTGGCTCTTAAGCCTGAGCTCATTGATTTCACCCACTTGGGCAGCAGACAAAACCATTTCACCTTGTCCTGCTGCAGGCCTAAAAGTAGGTTACTTCACCATCGGTGCTGCTTATATTAATGGTCAAGGTTATGATGTTGATTTAGTAAAAGAACTGGCTAAAAGACTTGGCTGTAAAATTACTCAGGAAGCAGAGTATCCCAGAATTCGGATACTAAAAATGCTAGAGTATGGTCAGCTCAATGTAGGCACGTCCACCATCCCTACACCAGAGCGACTCAAATACTCCTGGATACTCCCCTATATGTACAGCAAAAATATGGTGCTTTTATCTCGCAGTGTACATTCTCGGTCGCTAGAAGAATTAGTGAATGACCCAGCTGTAAGATGGGGGGTAATACATGGTTATCGCCATGGATCGGAACAAGATGCATTTATTGAAAAACTCAAACAACGCAATAAAGTCATTGTCGCTAACAATGAGAATGAACTATACAATATGCTCGCTCAAAATATCATTACAGGAGCCTTAGCTCACCCTTACAGCTACGAGCGCAGGCTGAACACACCAGGGATAAGTGGCCAGATTGAAATCTTGGATTTATTTCCACCAAGCGATAAGATTACAGGAGGATTCGTGCTGGCTCACAGCGATTTCAGCGAAAAACAAGCGGTATTGTGGCAAGCCGAAATCCAGCGCATGAACAAAGACGGTGGTATGCATCGAATTTTACGTCGCTATTTGAGCGAAAACTCGACACGACAAATGATGCAGCCGACACCGACAAAGTAAATGATTAGCACCAAAACAATAAGCCCCGGCTATCTAATAATTTAGATAACCGGGGCTGGAATGGGTGTCTGGCAGTGTCCTACTTTCACATGGCGAATGCCACACTATCATCGGCGCTAAGGCGTTTCACTGTCCTGT